>JAHDWN010000033.1 GCA_023382675.1 Anaerolineae bacterium | reverse complement strand
CTGGAACTCTATCTCGTCCCAGACACTCCTTTGCTTAAAAGTGTCGTCCCCTGAAAAAGCTCTCAAGGAATCATCGGCATGAGATCGCACACGCTTTGTGGTATGCTGGATCAATGTCAGGGATGAATTCACGAGAAAACGTGCATGCTTATGCAGTCGAAAAAGAACGACAATCACGTCGAACCGCTGATGCAGACCGGCAAACTGCCAACCAGCAAGCTGCCACCCAAGGCCACCAGGAAGCGCGAAACCGATACCCTCGACCTGGGGGCGATGCGGCCCTGGCGCATTGCGCTCAATATCAAGCAGGTCGATATGCAGTTGATTTTCGATCTCAGCGGACAGGTGTTGTTAGGACGCCGCGACCCGGAGAACAACCTGCTGCCGAACATCGATCTCTCGCCGTTCCGGGCAGAGGAGCTGGGCGTCTCGCGCGGCCACCTGACGATGAGCCTCGAAGGTAACACCGTAGTTGTCATCGACAATCACAGCATGAACGCCACGCACCTCAACGGGCGTTTCTGTGAGCCAGGCCAGCCGTACACCCTGCGCCACGGTGACGAATTGATGCTCGGCATGATGACGATTCAGGTCGAACTGCTGGTCAACCCACTGGAACAATAGCCGCGCAGCTGCGCCGCGTCTTGACAATAAAAAACGCCGTGCGAGCAGCGCTCACACGGCGTTTTGATTGCCCGGTATCCGGACGCGAACCGCTAGTAGCGGTCGTGGCGGTTGCCGCCGCCGCCATAGCGCGGGCGCTCTTCACGCGGGCGCGCCTCGTTGACGGTCAACGTGCGGCTGTCGAGCGTCGAGCCATTGTAGCGACGGATCGCTTCCTGAGCAGCTTCGTCGGTCGCCATTTCGACGAACCCGAAGCCCTTGGAACGACCGCTGTCACGGTCGATGATGATCGCGACGTCAACGACTTCGCCCACCTGAGAGAACAGTTCATGAATCTGTTCCTGCGTCGTGCTGTACGACAGGTTGCCAACGTACAGTTTCTTTGCCATCTGGCAAACTCCCCAAAAACGTAGAAATGCGATTTGATAGAGAGTTGAAAGTTAACGTGGCAAACTGCGTGGAGTCCAAGACGAGCAGAATTTGCAGATAACCTGTTCCCAGGGGGTCACACTCTATCGCGCACATCATCGCACAAATTGGCAGAAATGTCCACTACCAATAAGTCCCGGCAGCCGATAGCTTTTAACTTTTGGCCGTTAGCCTGTGGCCGGAAGCTGGTTGGCAAATTAGCGACTAAGCGGATTAGCCGAAAGCTGACCGGCGAAAGCCAATGGCGTCTTAATCAAAAACACCGCCCGGCCAGAGGCGCAGGCGGTGTTCATAGCCTAAGTCGGTCAGCGACTTAATAGCGATTGCGGCGGCCACCGCCGCCATAGCTGTTCGAACGCTCTTCGCGCGGACGCGCTTCGTTGACGGTGAGCGTGCGGCTGTCGAGCGTCGAGCCGTTCAGGCGCTTGATCGCTTCCTGAGCAGCTTCGTCGGTCGCCATCTCGACGAACGCGAAGCCCTTCGAGCGGCCCGTGTCCCGGTCGGTGATGATGGCAACGTCAGTAACTTCGCCCATCTGAGAAAACAGCGTTTGAAGCTGTTCCTGGGTCGTGTTGTAAGACAGATTGCCGACGTACAATTTCTTTGCCATGAGGCAGTCTCCTAGAAGGTAGAAGCTGATGATTGATGGAGGAGGTCAGTTGACGCGGCAAACTGTGCAGAAGTCGATGACGAGGCAGAATTTGCGAGTGAACTTAAGTCGCATCCTATCGAGTAACATTATCACACACATTAAGCTGTTTGCAAAGGGGGAATTTGGACAGCGGGTTAGCGAATTGGCGGATTAGCAGATTAGCCAAAAGCCGACCGCCAATAGCCAAAAGCCAATACCCAACCGCCCCTTTCCGGCTAACGGCGAAAAGCCAAGGGCTTTCGGCTCACCTCACTTCCGCCCGGTCAAGATCAGCACCACGCCGCCGACGATGAAGACCATCGCCAACAGGCCGAAGCGGCCGAGCGTCTCGCCGCCCAGCAGCACGCCGATGAGGACGGCGATCACCGGGTTGACGTAGGCGTAGCTGGTCGCCAGCGCCGGCGAGACCGTCCGCAGCAGGTAGCTGTAGGCCGAATAGCCGACCAGCGCGCCGAAGACGAGCAGGTGGAGCACGGCCAGCACCGATTCCAGCGATGGCGCGTCCGTGATCCGCTCGCCATTCACGAAACCCGCCAGCGTCAAGACCATCCCCGCGCACAACATCTCGGCGCCGGAGGCCATCAGGCCGGGAGCGGTGCGCACGTCACGCTTCCAGACCGAGCCATACGACCAGCCGATGGCGGAGATCAGCAAATAGATGAAGCCCAGCGGATTGGCGGAGAATTCGCCGTCAAGGTTGAGCAGAAGGATGCCGAAGAAGCCGAGCGCGACGCCGAACCATTCGCGTCCGGTCGGGCGCTTGCCGCGCAGGCTGACCCAGATCGACGCCCACAGCGGGACGGTGGCAATGATCAGTGCCGACGTGCCGGACGAGACGGTCTGTTCCGCCAGCGTGAGTCCGCCGTTACCCACCGCCAGAATGAGCACGCCGAAGACGAGCGCCCAGCCCCACTCGCGCCAGGTCGGCAGCGGCGCGCCGCGTAGGCGCAGCGCGGTCAGCATAACCGCGCCCGCCGCGAGAAAGCGGATTCCGCCCATCAGCAGTGGCGGAAACGACTCCAGGCCGATGCGGATAGCAAAGTAGGTTGAACCCCAGATGATGTAGATGGCGAGCAAGGCGATCAGGACGGGCGTGGGCAGCTCAAGCCTGGCGCGGCGCTGGCGCAGGGCTTGCACGAGCGAGGTCACGATAGCTTCTCCAGACGACAGATAGCGATCCTATGACTCTAGCAGGCGTCACAGCACCTGTATATAGCCACGAGGACGCACGCGCTAACGTCCCCGCCCCGTGACGATCAGGAGCACACCGCCGATGATCAGGAGCATGGCGGGCAGGCCAAACTGGCCGAGCGTTTCGCCGGCGATGGTCACGCCGATGAGCACGGCGACGACCGGGTTGACGTAGGTGTGGCTGGTCGCCAGCGTCGGCTTGACATGCTTGGTCAGGTACGAGAAGCGCCCGTAACCGATGAAGGAGCCGAATATGAGCAGATAGATTACCGCCAGCAGCGATGGCAGCGATGGCATGTGGGTAATTTGCTCGCCGCGCAGCACCCCCGCCGCCGTGAGGATGACACCGGCACACAGCATCTCCGCCGCCGCGCCCATCAGCCCCGGCGCGGTCTGCGCATCGCCCTTCCAGACAGCACCGAACGACGTGCCGAACGCGGCCAGCATCAGCGCCAGCAGCCCGACCGGTTGCGCCGCCAATTGCCCATTCAGATTGAGCAGAATGATGCCGCCGAAGCCGATCAGGACGCCGAGCCACTCACGCCGGGTTGGACGCAGCCCGCGCAGCCGCATCCACAGCGTCGCCCACAGCGGCACGGTAGCGCTGGTCATCGCCGCGGCGCTCGTCGCCACGTACTGCTCGGCGAAGGTGACACCGCCGTTGCCTAACGCGATGAACAGGAAGCCAAAAGCGAACGCAAAACGCCACTGCGCGAACGTCGGCAGCGGCGCGCCGCGCAGCCGCAGAAAGGTCATGAGCAGCGCACCGGCGACGATAAACCGTCCGCCGCCCATCAGCAGCGGCGGGAACGATTCCAGCCCGATCTTGATGGCATAGTAGGTCGTGCCCCAGATCAGATAGACCGATGCCAGGGCCAGGATGACGGGCAGCGGCAGCGGCAGATGCAGGCGAGCACTGCGTTCGCGCAGCGCGTGAGTCAATGAAGCCAATTCGAGGATTCTCCAACCGGAGGTGAGCATTCGACCTGACTCTAGCAGGCTTAGCCAGGGCTGTATATAGCCGGGTGGAACACAAAAATGCAAACAGGGCGGAGATTGTCCGCCTGGCACACGTGCCCGCCGCAGCCATACCATTGATGCGTCGCATTCGACGCCGGAACGCCGGACATCACGTGCCGCGGCAGCAGCCGTGATACCCGCTCGGCTATCGTTCAATTCATTCTGAATTTATCAAACGTTCATGGAGATTCGCGCCACCTTGTGATAAACTTCACATTAGACTGACTGGTCGGTTTGATCGGCTAGCGGTTGGCTGTCAGCTTTCGGCGGTCGGCTTTTGGGTATTGGCCTTTGGGTATTGGGTTTTGATCTTTTGCGTTCAGGCAGAGAAAAAAGGTGCCTCCATGAACTCAGAGCCCAGAACTCAGTACCAAGTACCGAGTACCCTTCTTGTGAACAGTGAACCGTGTACCGTGAACCCAGAACTGAGCACCGAGCACCATGTTCCAAACGAATGAGACGCCCCATGAATGACTCAACTCCTTCCCCACGCGACCCGGAACAGACACGCGGGCGCATCCTGGATGCCGCGCTCGACATCTTCGCCCGCAAAGGCTATCACGACGCCAGCGTGGACGAGATCGTCGATGCCTCCGGCTCGTCGAAAGGCTCGGTCTACTTCCATTTCCCGAACAAGCAGCGGCTGTTTCTGGCGCTGGTCGATAAGTTCGCCGACGTGCTCGAACGCAACGTCCACGAGTCGGTCGCCAAGGAAGCCGCCGGTATCGGGCGGGTGCGGCTGGCGCTGGAAGCGGTCATGGGCACGTTCGGCAAGTACCGCGCCCCGGCCAAGGTGCTGCTGGTACAGGCCGTCGGGCTGGGCAGCGCCTTCGAAGAGAAGCGGCTGGAAGTCCACCAGCGCTTCGCCCTGATGATCCAGCACTATCTCGATCAGGCGGTCGAGGTCGGCGACATCGCGCCGGTCGATACGCAGCTCGTCTCGCACGCCTGGATGGGCGCAATTAATGAGGTCGTGATCCGCTGGGTCTACACCGGCCAGCCGCAGCCCGACCGGATCATGTCCACGCTGCTGCCGCTCCTGCTGCGCAGCGTCGGCTTTGAAGACAACCCGTAATCCGCCGCACGGAGGCCATGATGATGCAGAACGGTCACATCTCCACCAACGGCTACAACAAACTGATCGCGGTGACACGCGCCGTCGAGATCGACTCGCCGGATGCGTTTCTGCGCGTGTTCGACGGCCAGGCGCGCGTCTTCTGGCAGCGCGGGCAGTATGCCAGCGCCTTCGCCGGCGCGGGCATGGCGATGGATGTGAGCGCCACAGGCCGTGAGCGCTTCACGGCCATCCGCCGCGCCATCAGCGAAGTTTACGGACGCGCGATCATCGACACGGATGCGCCGGACGAGGTGCGACTGCGCTGGTTCGGCGGTTTCAGCTTCACGCCGCAGGGCAACGATGATCCGCTGTGGTCAGCGTTCGGGGCGGCGCGTTTCATCCTGCCGCGCTATTTGCTGACGCGCGTCGGCGGCTTTCACTGGCTGACGATCTGCGATTACGGCACGGGCGATCCTGAAGCACGACTGAACGCGCTGCGTGCGGAGATCGCGCACCTAACAGCGCAGATGGCGAACAGCCCAACGCCAGCGCCCGCGCGCGAACTGCTGCCCGACGCCGTGATCGAGCGCACCGACCGCTCGACGTGGATGAGCCAGGTCGAGCACGCGGTCGGCCTGATCCACGCGGGCAAGCTGCGCAAGGTGGTGCTGGCGCGCGCGCTGGAGATGGACTTCAGCAGCCGGGTCAACACGCTGGCAGCGCTGGCCGAACTCGAACGCAGCTACCCGACGGCCTATCGCTTCCTGTTCGAGCCGGAGCCGGGCGCAGCCTTCTTCGGCGCGACGCCGGAACTGCTCGTGCGCCTCGAAGGCGGCGAGTTGTTCACCAACGCCCTGGCAGGATCAGCCGCGCGCGGGGCGACGCCGGAAGCAGACGACCGCCTGGCCGCGGAGCTGCTCGCCAGCCCGAAAGACCGCCACGAACACGCGCTGGTGGTCGATTGGCTGCGCGCGACACTGACGCCGATCACGCGGGCGCTGATGGTCGGCACTGAGCCGCAGGTCGTCAAGCTCAAGAACATCCAGCACCTGTACACGCCGGTGCGGGCGACGCTCAAAACCAGCGCGCACGTGCTCCAGTTTGTCGAGCGGATGCACCCGACCCCGGCCCTGGGCGGCGATCCACAGGCGGCGGCGGTCGCCACCATCGCCGAGATCGAACCGCTGGCGCGCGGCTGGTATGGCGCGCCGGTCGGCTGGCTGGATGGCGAGGGCGGCGGCGAATTCGCGGTCGCGATCCGCTCGGCGGTGGCGCTGGGCGAGCGCGTGCGTCTGTACGCGGGCGCGGGCATCGTCGGCGACAGCATCCCGGCCAAAGAGTGGGACGAGACGGCGCTCAAGTTCAAGCCGCTGCTCGGCGCGCTGGGATTGGCAAATGCAGGTGCTCAGAACTCAGCGCTCGGTGCTCAGTCAGCCAGAGGGGTTCTGAGTTCCGAGTTCTGAGTTCAAAGACGCATTCGATGCGATCTGAGAGGGTGAAATTGAGCGGCACATTGGGCACGCTGCCCGCCGATGAGTCTCGTCGGCTAGACCAAATCAAGCCCGCCGGATGGTCAACCATCCGGCTAAGGTTGCGCCCGGTGAACCGGGCTGCGCAAGCGGAATCAGTCCCGTTTACGGGACGCAGCCTTAGCCAGGGTATTGATGCCCTGGCGGGGGTCGTTACCAGACTAATATGCGAAAGATCAAAAGGCGCTGAAAAACGATGCGAGGTGCGAAACATAGGCTGGTTACCCTCATGACTCGTTCCTCAATGCTCATCACCTGTATTCGCACTGTGAACTGTGAACCATGAACCGCGAACCCAGAACTCAGAACCCACAACCCAGAACCACCATCCACGCCCCCAACCGCAACTACGTCTGGACGTATACATTTGTGGACGAGCTGGCGCGCGCCGGACTGCGCGACGTGGTGATCGCGCCCGGCAGCCGCAGCACACCGCTGACGATGGCCTTCGCGCGTCACCCGGCGATCCGCGTCTGGTCGCACATCGACGAGCGCGGCGCGGCCTTCATGGCGCTCGGCCTGGGGCTGGTGCACGATGCCCCGGCGGCGGTTGTCTGCTCGTCGGGCACGGCGGCGGCCAACTTCTACCCGGCGGTGGTCGAGGCGCACTACGCCCACGTGCCACTGCTTGTGCTGACGGCGGATCGGCCACATGAGCTGCGCGACAGCGGCGCGAACCAGACGGTCGATCAGGTCAAGCTCTACGGCGATCACGTCCTATGGGCGTATGATGTGGCGCTGCCGGAAGCCAACCCGCCGGAGGTCGCGCTGCGCAACCTGCGCACCCTGGCCGACCGCGCCTACGCACTGGCGAATGGGCTGCCCAAGGGCGCGGTGCATCTCAACTTCCCGTTCCGCAAGCCGCTCGAACCGACCGAGGTCAACGGCGAAGGCCGCGAGATCGAATGGTGGATGCCCTCACCCCAAACCCCGATGAATACCGGCGTAGGGGCGCATCATGATGCGCCCCTACCCACCGCCGATCACCCCGCCCCGCACACGCAGATCGAACGCAGCGTGATGATGCCGACACGCGAACAGATGAATCGGCTCAAGAAGCTGTTTAAGCGCAGCGAGCGCGTGTTGATTGTGTGCGGGCCGCGCACACCCTGGGGCGAATTCGGCGGCATGGTGGACAATCTTGCGATGGGCGGAGCGATTCTCTTTGCAGACGGACAGGCAAGTCCACATTACTATCCTGACCAATCGAACGTGATCGCGGATTATGACTTTTTCTTGCCGATGGCGCGGCAGTGGCCACATCCGCAAGTCGTGCTGCACTTCGGCGCGATGCCCACATCGCAGACGCTGCTCGACTATTTGAATGCGATTCAACCCGAGCATCGAATCGTCATCAGCGGCGACGGCAGTTGGACGGATTTTGAGCATCGGATTGACTGGTTTATTCAGGCTGACCCTGTCGTGGTGGTTGAGCAGATTCTAAAAGTCTGGTACACGAATCGTCGCCGAGATGTGGCGTGGTATGATCTATTCGCAAGCGCCGACATGACCAGTGAGCGGGTGTTCAATCGGGCCGTGAACGAGGTTGGCTGGTTTGATGGCGCAGCCGTCTCGGACACGGTGACGCTGTTGGAAACGGGCAATGTGTTCGTCGCGAACAGTCTGGCCGTGAGACATCTCGACCAATTTGGCTTTGCTCATCTAAAGAAAGACTTTCGTGTCTTCTGCAATCGCGGCGCGAGCGGCATCGACGGCACGATCAGCAGCGCGCTCGGCGTGGCGGCTGCCGATCCAGACACGCCGACGGTGCTCATCACCGGCGACCTCGCCTTCTACCACGACATGAACGCCCTGCTGGCGGCGAAGCGCAACGGCATCCGCAACCTCGTCATCGTCCTGCTCAACAACAACGGCGGGCAGATCTTCCGCCGCCTGCCGATCAACAACGAAGCCTTCGAGCCAGAGTTCACCGACCTGTTCCTCACGCCGCACGGGATGACCTTCGAACACACCGCCGCGCAGTTCGATTTTGACTATGCGCAAGCCCGTGACCGTGACGGCTTCCGCGCGGCCTTCGGGGCAGCGCTGGCGCGCGGCAGGTCGAGCATCGTCGAGGTCATCACCGACGCCGAAGAAGACGCCCGCCGCCGCAAAGCGATCATGGATCAGGTGGCGGAAGCGCTGAAGAATCTTGATCCGCCGATGAAAGACCAGGCAGAGCATTGAACCGCAGAGACACAGAGAGCACAGAGACAAATCCCCCTCTGTGGCCTCTGCGTCTCTGTGGTTCCCATTACATATTCATCAATTGAGGAGCACACCAACATGAGCGAAACCACTACCCCGCGCCACGTCAAGCCCGGCGCAGAGTGGCACGAAGTCAAGCCCTACAGCGAGATCACCTACCACAAGACCGAGGGCATCGCGCGTATCGCCTTCAACCGCCCGGACGTGCGCAACGCCTTCACGCCGGACACGATCCAGCAGATGACCGAGGCGTTCATGGACGTGTGGGATGATCCCGACATCGGCGTCATCCTGCTGACGGGCAATGGCCCGGCCAGGGATGGCAAGTGGGCGTTCTGCAGCGGCGGCGATCAAAAGGTGCGCGGCGACGCCGGCTACGTCGGCAGCGATAAGGTCGCGCGGCTGAACGTGCTGCCGCTCCAGCGCATCATCCGCACCATCCCCAAGGTCGTGATCGCGCTCGTGCCGGGCTATGCCATCGGCGGCGGGCACGTGCTGCACGTGATCTGCGACCTGACGATTGCGGCGGACACGGCCGTCTTCGGCCAGACCGGCCCGCGCGTCGGCAGCTTCGACGGCGGCTACGGCAGCAGCTATCTGAGCCGGATCGTCGGCCAGAAGAAGGCGCGCGAGATCTGGTATCTCTGCCGCCAGTATGACGCACAGCAGGCGCTCGACATGGGGCTGGTCAATACCGTCGTGCCACTGGAGGAGCTGGAGGTCGAGGGCGTTCAGTGGGCGCGCGAGATACTGCAGCACTCGCCGCTGGCGATCCGCATCCTCAAGGCGTCGATGAACGCTGACGTGGACGGGCAGACGGGCATCCAGCAGCTGGCGGGCGATGCCACGCTGCTCTTCTACATGACCGAGGAAGGCCAGGAAGGCCGCAACGCCTACGTCCAGAAGCGCAAGCCGAACTACCGCAAGTATCCGTGGCGACCGTGAGGAAGCGCGGGGTTCGAAATTCGGTACTCAGTGCTCGGTACTCGGTGCTCAGGGATAGGTGATGAGGTGACGAGGAACGAGGTGATGAGGCGCGCGCAGCGATCACCGTAAGAGCGCCATTCTTGGCGAGCAACGCAACAGGCAGGCAATGGTAGGGACGCCATTCTTGGCGTCCGGCGTGTCAATCCATACCCTTCGACTGCTGGGCAACCGCGCGATTCGTGTTACCATCTACGCAACACGATTGATCCACCCAGCCCCGGAGAGCGCATGGCCGCGTCCGTCTTCATCAGCTACGCCCGCAAGGATGCCGACCTCGGCGCAGCGCCGCTGGATGCCGCCCTCAGGCCGCTCTACGCCGTGTGGCGCGATCTGCGCGGCATCGACCCGGCGCAGGACTTCACCGCTGAGATCGAAAAGGCGCTGCAAGCGGCGAGCCATGTGATCGTCTGCGTCACGCCGGACACCCTACGCGACGACAGCTTTGTCCGCCGCGAAATCGCCTACGCCAGCTACCTCAAGAAGCCGATCCTGGTCGCGCGCTTTGCCGATGTGCCGCCGCCGATCCAGGTCTTCACGAACACCTGGATCGACTTCTTCAAGGGCTGGGATGCCGCCTTCGACACCCTATGCCATTGGCTGAGCGGCGAGGCTGTCGCCAGCAGCCAGACGGTCAGCGCGCCCGCACAGCAGCCTGATCCCTACAAGCCCTACCTGGAGGCGCTCTACGCCGATGTGGTCGATTCGATTCGCGCGTCGGTCTTCTCCGATGAAACGATCACGCTGCGCGCGGTCGAGACGGTCGGCGATGTCCAATGCAAGACACGCCAGCTCAATCCCAAGTACATTCCCTACACGTTGCGCGAAACGCCCGCGCCCGACCCAACGCCAGAAGCCTTTGACTCGCTGCGCGACGCCTACAACCATGCCCACTGCGCTGGCCGCGTACTGCTGCTGGGCGAGCCAGGCGCGGGCAAGACGACCACCCTGCTGGCCTTCGCCCGCGATACCGCCGCCGCCCGCCTGAGCGATCCATCCCAACCGCTGCCGATCTTCGCGCGCATCTCCGGCTGGGATTCGTACGCACAGACGCCGCTGCATGAGTGGCTGGCGGCTATTCACAGCCTGGACGCTGCTGCGCTGCAGAACTTGATCGAAGGCGGACAATCGCTGCTCCTGCTCGACGGCCTGGACGAACTCGGCAGCCGCCGCCCTGTCAATCCCGACAAGCCGGACGGGGAACAGTATGACCCGCGCGAGCGCTTCTTGAAAGCCCTGTCCACCACTGGCAAGATCATCTTGAGCAGCCGCGTCGAGGAATACCGCCAGATCGGCACCCAGGCCAGCTTGAATTGCGCCGTCCGCCTGGAACGGCTTGACGATGCACAGATGCAGATGTATCTGACCGAAGTCGTAGGCCTGTGGGAGGTCATCTGCGCCGACGCCGACCTGAAGGACGCGCTGCGCACGCCGCTGTTGCTGGCGCTCGTCCGTGTCGCTTTCGAAGATGCGCCAGAATCGGTGCGTGCCT
The DNA here is from genome assembly GCA_023382675.1 of Anaerolineae bacterium. Lineage (GTDB taxonomy): Bacteria > Chloroflexota > Anaerolineae > Aggregatilineales > Phototrophicaceae > Flexifilum. The sequence continues at coordinate 59,022 of JAHDWN010000033.1, read as the reverse complement.
TGGGCGGCCTGGATGCAGGCGACCTGAATGACCGCATCTGGGATGCCTTCATCGACAAACGCTGGCAGCACGAGCAGAAGCGCACGCCGGACGATCCGCTGCCGTACACTGCAGCACAATTGAAACACCGGCTGGGGTTGGCGGTGGTGAGGGCAATAAGTGACGGTAAAAGAGATGATCATACGCGCATTGTGGAGGCTGACATTGGCGGTAGCGACATCAAAGCTGTCACGGCTATGGCGCAGCGGCTCGACCTACTGCGGAGCGCTGGCGATGAGCCTGTTACTCGGCGGGATGGAAACCGCGCACTAAGCTGGCGATTCCTTCATCTTCTCCTGCGCGATATGTTGACGTTCTTGACAGCAACAGCCGCCTTGCGTGACCCGGATGAGGATCTCCGCCGTAGCTCTGCCATTGCGCTCGGCCAGTTGGGCGACGTACGCGCCATGTCACCGCTCATCGATGCTCTGCGTGACTCGAATGCGCGTGTGCGGGGCAGCACTGTCAACTCGCTAGGACTGTTGCGCGATGCGCGCGTCGTCCTACCGCTTAACGAGGCACTACGCGACCCAGAGGCGAGTGTCCGCCGCAGTGCCGCCCAAATGCTCGGCAAGCTAGGCGATACGCGCGCCGTCCTTCCACTGATCGACAGCGCGCAGGATCATCATTGGCTTGTAAGGCGTGATGCCGTGGATGCACTCGGCAAGATAGGTGATGAACGCGCCTTCCCGCAACTAATCGAAAGCCTGCGCGATCAGGAGACACGTGTCTGCAGCTATGCTGCCCGTGCACTGGGAAGACTGGGCAATGCTCTTGCCGTCCTTCCGCTCCTCGACAGCTTGCAGGACCCACGCGCCCTTGTTCGCAGCAGCTCCGCCCGTGCGTTGGGTCATTTGGGCGATGCGAGTGCCGCTGAATCGCTAATCGATGTCTTACAAGACAAGGATTTCTCCGTTCGAAGAAGCGCAGTCGATGCACTAGGCCGGTTGCGCGATGCTCGCGCCGTCCCACCGCTGATGAAAACCCTGCGTGATCAGGAGGCGAGTGTCCGCCGTAGCACAGCTGAGGCGCTCGGCCAGTTGAGCGATACTCGCGCTGTCCCAGCGCTCATTGACACACTGCGTGATCCGGTGAGGTTTGTCCGCCATTTCGCTGCCCGTGCGCTGCGTAAATTCCCCGACCACCCAGCCGCACGAGCCGCGCTTGCCGACTACTACGCGGGCAAGCTCAAGCCGCGCGACGAATAGGGCCGCACACCCTCACTCCAGCTCCGGAAACAGCTTCGCGACCTCGACGCTGAAGCCGGGCAGCACGTCGCCGCCGGTGAGTGTGTCATCGACCGTCAGCAGTTGGCGGTCATCGGGCGTCAGCACCTCGACAATCCGCTTGGCGTAGACGAGGATGACGCGGCGGCAGCCGTGCTTGAGGTAGTAATCGGCCTTATCGCGCATGAACTTGTCGGATTGATCGGGCGACTGGATTTCGACGACCAGATCCGGCATGTAGAGCAGCGGCATATCCCAGCCGAAGACCGCGCCCCGCTCAAAACTGACGAAGCTGACGTCGGGCGCGAACATGAAGTAGGGTTCACCGGGAATCTCGATGCTCAGCCGGGAGAAGACACACCCAACCGCGCGCTCTTCGACGTACCTGCCGAGTGCTGCGCAGGCCACCGACGCGGCATACGCACGACTCGCGCTGAACTCCCGGCAGCAAACGACACCATTGAATAGCTCAAGGGCCCGATCCGCATTATCGGGACGCGCCGCCAGACGGTGGAACTCCATCCGCGTCATGCGTCCCTGCCTCGGCGTATACATAAGTCTTCCCTCAGTCGAACAGACACAACACTTTGATGATGAGACCCGGTCAACGGGTAGATTTGAACTGAGCCAGCACTGACGCAACCCGCCTCCGCACTGGCCCCAAAGCTGATCCGCTAATCCGCTAATCCGACACCCCGCTACCCCACCTTCACCTGCGCCAGCACGAGGCGGAACAAATCCAGGATCTGCCCGGCGGGTGTGCCATCCTTGAGCGTCAGATAGCGCTTCTGCATGTCCTCCGCCGTCAGGTGTTCGACCAGCTCGAAGCCGCGCGTCGCCAGATAGCCAAACACCTGGAGTTCGTCCATGTCGAAGTGCAGCGGCTCGTCGGCGTACATTGCCTGCATGGCTGCGCGCGATTGCTGCGCGCCGTGCCGCCCCTCAAGCTGATCCGCGGGCAGCATGTAGTCGAAGGCGATGCGGCTCCCCCGCGCGGCGTGGCGGCGGACGAAATCGAACATCTCATCGACCGTGCGCGGCGGCAGATAGTAGGTGACGCCCTCCAGGACGAACAGCGTCTGCAGATCCTCGCGATAGCCTGCCTCGGCCAGTTTGTCCGCCAGGCTTTCGGTCGTGAAGTCGATGGTGACGTAGGTCAACGGCGGCGGGCTGGCGACCTTGGCCGCTTCGAGCATGGCGCGTTTGTGCGTCTGCGTGGCCGCCTCATCCAGTTCGAAGACGCGCGTGCTGCCGAGCAGATCGGCGAAGCGGCAGGCGCGCGTGTCATAGCCCGCGCCCAGGAAGACGAGCTGTGGGACATGGCTGCGCAGGGCATCTTCAACAACGGCATCCAGATAGGCCGTGCGGGCGATAAAATACTCGTAGCCGCCGGGCGAGGCCGCCTCCAGCTTATGCAAGATCAGCGGATAGACCGCGGGATTAGTCAAAGACTGCCGCCCGGCTTCGTCGAGGAAGACCTCGGCCAGGTGATCCGGCCCGCGAATGTCGTCGCGGGTTTCGTGGGCAGCAACGGCGCGGCAGAGGGCCACGTTGAGGGCGCTGACGGATGGTTGGCGAGCGGTCGCCATGTTCTCCTCCTTCTACCGTGATCAACACGCGTAGTCCAACACCCCCCTGTTCACGATGTCATTGATGATCTTAAGATTGAGCGACCTGAAAGGGTATTTACCAATGGCAGCAGAACACATGATCTTTAGCACATTTCGGCGTCGCACCCTCACGCCTGATCGATGAGGCGCGCATCTTCACTCGACGGATAGTCGGCGTAGTTGGTTATCATTGTAAGATGAAACGCGTACTCATTTCGTGGATTCGCCCGCCGCAGGTGACGAACACCTATGAACCAACTCCCCCCAGTCGATCCCATTCCGACGGTCGCCGATGTCGAGCACATCGCCGTCTTGCCTGACCCGGTGATCCGCAACCTGCTGATCACCCAGTGCTATCACGAGCTGGCGGTCGTCATGACGGCGCGCACAGGGGTGAACGCCAACTGGTGTACCTTCGCTACGTGGGCATCCAAACAGGCCGGGCAGACGATCCGCAAAGAAGACGTGGCGCGCACGCTCGAAAGCATCGTGCTATCCGCGCCTGCCACCGCCCAGGCGGAACAGGACATCGTCGCTTCGGCACAGGCGCTCGGCTCGGAAGCGGACGAGGCCGAGGTTGAGGAAACGCTCGCCGACGTGCTCAATCCGCTGGCCGCGTTCGACCGTGCCAGCGCCGCCGTTGGGCGCGGCAACAAGAAGGTCTACGAAGAGATTGGCCGCGAATTCGCCCGCTTTTTTGAGATGTGTCTGGGCGATACTGCCTTCGACGCGGACAATCTGGCGCGCTTTTGCGCAGGTCTGCGCCCCGGCGAGCCACCGGACGGGCAGGACTACTTGCGGCGCGCCTTCACCCGCTACTATCAGGCGCTGTTCGCGAGCAACGCCAAGCAGCGCGCCGAGCTGATGCTGCTCGCCAACATCGAGATCGGCTATCACGAGCAGACACGCCTCCAGCCGGAGATCGCCGAAGCGCTGAACGCGGCGTTTGTCGATCGCGGGCCGTTCCGGCTGCGTCTGATCAAGGCGCTGTTTCCGCGCCGCACCTGGCTCGCGCGCGTCCGTCTGTTCCTGCTGCGGCTGTTCGGCCGCCCCAGCCCGCTGGATCAGGCGCTCGAGGCGCTGCTGGCGGAAGCACGCCGCCGAACGCGCCTGCTGATCACCGAGTATGTCATGACCATCGGCCTGCCCCATGGCGTCCATCTGCGCCTGGGCGATGACGTGCCCGCCGAATTTCCCGCTTCGCTCCAGCACCTCGATCTGCCCGACCTGCGCGCACTGCTCGAACAGATCGACCCCACGCTGGACAGCACGCAGGGCAGCGGCGCGGTCGATTGGTCACGGCTACCCGACCGACTGCACTTCATCATCGACATGTTTCGCTGCTATCATGAGTCGGCTGATCTATTCGAGCCGCCGTTCACCGCCGCACAGATCGAGGCGTTGAAGGCCGGGCGACTGCCCGACGGTCGGTTGTAATCGAACACACGGTTCAATCAGGGAAGATACGAGCGACCTCAAGGCTGAAATCTGGCAGCACATCGCCGCCGCTGAGCGTATCGCCCGGCAGAAGCAGGTCTCGTGTCGTCGGCGTCAGGACTTCGACCACGGGTTTCTCATACACAAGGATGACCATGCGACAGCCACGCTGCAGATAGTAGTCCGCTTTTTCCTGCATAAATCTATCAGATTGATCTGGCGATTGGATTTCGACCACAACATCGGGCATCACGCGCAAAAAGTCGTTTGCAGAAAGTTCGTCGCGTTCCTTCAAGACAATGCAGACATCCGGGATGGGTGCGTAGTCTTCGTTCTCAAGCTGGATCTGAAACTCTGTGTAGGAAGTCCCAATCGGGTTCTTTTGCAGATAGTTGTAAAACAATGCCGCGAACAGATTTTGAATGATGGCGTGAAAGCGTCTCGGCGTGGTTTCGATGATCTCCCCATTCCAAAGTTCCAGATGACGATCCTGGTTTTCGGGCAGCGCCAGAAGTCGATTGAATTCCGCCTGGGTGATGCGCTCTTGCGCCGGAGCAGTTATATCTGCCATCCCTGCATACTATGCTTGGGTATATTATAGCGATATTTGTACGAGAACTGACGATGCCCAAAGGCTTTACACAACCCGATTGGCTCGTGACCGCCGCGCAGGAGACGCCGGACGCGCCCGCCCTGCTCCAAGGCGACAACACGTGGACATACGCCGAACTCAGCGCTCACGCGGGCACGATGGCGGACAGCCTGGGCGCAGCCGGAGTCGAGCGCGGCGACCGTGTCGGCGTGCTGCTGCCGAACTGCTTCGAGTACGCGGCGCTCGTCTGGGGCATCTGGCGGCGCGGTGCGACTGTAGTGCCGCTGAACCTGCGCCTCACAGCGGGCGAAGTCGCCGATCAGGTGCAGCGGGCGCGGTGCAAGATTGTGGTACTGGACGCCTCGCTGCCAGCGGAGTATTTCACCAGCCTCCCCGCGCAGCCCTTCACCATCGAGCCGCCTGACCGCAATGCCAGCCGGATCGACTTCATCGACATGGGATCGCTGCCCATCGCCAGCCACCAACCTGTGACCGCCGACAGCCCATCGCCCGAATTCACGCGCCTGGACGTCGCCGCGATCCTCTTCACCAGCGGGACGAGCGGCACGCCCAAGGGCGCGCAGCTAACCTTCAACAACCTCTACTACGCAGCCATGGCCTCGACACTGCGGCTGGGCAACCCGCCGGGCGACCGCTGGCTGCTGACACTGCCGCTGTATCACGTCGGTGGGCTGTCGATGCTCGTGCGCGCCTGCCTGTGCCGCGCCGCCGTCATCGTCATGGATCGCTTCACACCGGACGCGCTGATCGCGGCGGCGGCACAGCATCAGGCAACGCTCGTCTCCGTTGTCCCAACGATGCTCTATCGAGTACTTAGTACTCAGTACTCAGTGCTCAGTACTCAGTACCGAGTACCAAGTGCTGAGTACCCAGAACCCAGTACCCAGAACTCAGAACCCGCCAATCCGAGCACCGAGCACCGAGCACCCAGTACTGAGTACCCAGAACCCGGTGCCAAGTACCGAGTACCCAGTACTGAGTACTCAGAACCCAGAACTCAGAACTCAGAACCTACCATTCCGAGCACCGAGCACCGAGCACCGAGCACGCCCTTTCCCCCGTCCGTTCGCCTCGTGCTCCTTGGCGGCGCGGCGGCCTCGGCGGATCTGCTGGCGGCGGCGCAGGCACGCGGCATCCCGGTCGCGACGACCTACGGCCTGACCGAGGCCGCATCGCAGGTCTGCACCGGCCTGCCCGATCAGGCACGTGCCAAGCCAGGCACGGTCGGGCGTCCGCTGCCCTTCATGCGCGTGCGGATTGTCGATGCGGAGGGGCGCACGCTGCCGCCCGGTGAAGTCGGCGAGATCATCATCCAGGGGCCGAACGTCATGCTCGGCTACCTGGGCGACCCCGTGCCGGACATCCCGCTGACGCAGTGGGGCACGCCCGAACGCCTGCCCTATCAGGACGGCTTCCCCACCGGCGACCTCGGCTACGTCGATGCCGACGGCGATCTGTTCGTCGTCAGCCGCCGCAGCGATCTGATCGTGACCGGCGGTGAGAACGTCTACCCGGCGGAGGTCGAGCGCGTGCTGCGCGAGCATCCCTCGGTGGTGGACGTGTGCGTCGTTGGCGTGCCGAGCGCGGAATGGGGTCAGCAGGTGGCAGCAGTGATCGTCACCTCACCCCCAGTTGAAAGAGAGGCGGAACAAGCGGCGATGATCAAGGCGCTGGATGCGTATGCGCGGGAGCGGCTGGCGGGCTACAAAGTGCCGCGCGTCTGGCGCTTCGTCGTGGCGCTGCCATTGACGGCCAGCGGCAAAATCGACCGGGCAGCGGCGGCGCGTCTGGCGGCGGAATCGTAGGCGCGCCCTGTGTTCGTCCGCGTACAAGAATCTGTCCGCTCTACCCCTCCGCTTGCCGCCAGCGATAGAACCAGACGTCGTCGTCGAACTGGCCGTAGAACGGTTCGAGCAGATCGAGTTCCGCCTGCTCGACGTTGAACAACTCGCGGTTGTTCTCGCCGGAGAGGTTGGGGTACACCGGCAGATCGGGACAGTCCGCCTGCGCGCCGGACGTGAGCATCCAGCCAAAGCCGCTGAAGCGTTGGATGCGATACCAGACGCCGTCCTCTGTCACACCGATGACGCGCACCCGCGCCCCGTTGAACACATCGCCGATGACGGAGTAGCCGACGCCCGTGCCCGCGCGGATGTTGAGCACGCCGCCCGCCGCGTTCACCCGCCCCTCACAGGTCGAGGCCAGGCCGATCATGCGCGCACCGTTGTAGGGTGGAGTCAGGTCGATAACGCGGGCGCTATCCAGTTCGATGACGATGCCCTCGGCAGTCCCGGCTGAGTACAGCGGCGCACCCCAGTTGGGCGCAAAATCGACGTTACCCTCGGCAACGGTGATCACAGTCGAGCGTTCCAGATCGCTCCACAAGGCGAACCAACCAGCCGACGCCCGCACGTCCCCCCACTCCGTGTCAATCGTCAATTGGATGGTTTCCGCATCCGCCGTGCCGAGGCGCTGGACGCTGTGCCCGTCAATGCGCAGGCGCAGCTCGTATTGACCATCCTCCCCGCGCTGGCTGTCGAGCACGGACAGCCGGCTGCTCGGCAGCAGCAGCAGTTGCAGATCATTGGCGAATTCGACCAGCACGCGCCCGGTGCGATCCGTCTCCAGCACGTCGCCGGTCGCCATCGGCAGCACAGCATCCTCAGGCAGCATAAAGATCGCTTCAGTGCCAGCCAGTTGAAAGCTCACGCCCGGATTGACAATGCGGACGCTGGCGGCGTAGCCATCCTGCGCGTGCGCCGCCCATTCCCCGGCGAGCAGCAGAGCAGCGAGCAGGAGTGCGCTGCCGGGTCGAGACAGGCGTTGGAAAGTCGGAAGGCGGTTCATATGTATCGTCGCATCGTGAGTCGTTCGGTTCCTCTATTCTCATCAATCCGGCTGACAATCAGCCACGAAAACAACGACACCGCAAAGTTTGTGGAGCACATGACCATAGACGATAGTGGGCGAGTTTCTGACGTGACTATGATGGACTTCTGCGTCGCCGACCGTTCAAACGGTCGGCTAGGTCACATCCAGCACACTCAAGGCGCTTACTAGACATACCACATGCAATATGAGTATGACGAAGCATCTTCAGTATGCTTGATTTCGCCTAGCGGACGGGTTGACCCGTCGGCAAAGAGTGTGCCAGCACTACCAGCGAATGCGCTCCTTTTAATCTAACTGGATACCCGTTAGTTTGCGACCGTTTCCGCCATCAGCGCCGGCAGTTCGACATAGAAGGTCGTCCCCTGCCCCTCGACGCTTTCGAACCAGACGCGTCCGCCATGCCTATCGACCACCGACTTGACAATGCTCAGGCCGAGGCCTGTCCCCGCGATGTCGCTCGTGGCCCGCGTGCGCACGCGGTAGAACTCCGCGAACAGCTTGCTTTGCTCCTCGGCGGGGATGCCGATGCCGGTATCCTGCACCGCGATCCGGACGACTGTGGGCGACTCTGAGTACAAACGAACGGTGATCGTCCCTTTGTCAGGCGTGTATTTGACGGCATTGCTGACAAGATTGGCGACCACCTGGCTGATTTGCCCCTCGTGCGCATAGACAGGTGGCGCATCGGCTTCCAGATCGAGGGTCAGCGTCTGCCCCTTGGCATTACAGTCATCCCGATACCGGTCGGCAATATCACGGATCACCTTGCTCATATCGACAGCAGTGCGCGGAAATTCGAGCGAGCGGATCTGCTCCAGGTCGATGACATCGTTCAAGATTGCCTGCATCAGCCGCGACGCTTTTTCAATGTTGTCGATTGGCTTGGTGGCGTCCTGATTGCCGCCAAGCGCCAGCTTGCGCAGGTGGTGAACCTGGACGTTGACGGAAGACAGTGGATTGCGCAGGTCGTGCGAGATCATCAGCAGCATCTGGCGCTTGATCTGGTTCAGTTCGGCCAGCGTTGTCACGTCCGCCAGAACGACAACCCACTGCTGAAGATCCTCGAACCAGGTCGTTGTCAGGTTGTACGTCTTCGATTCCAGGCTGATTTCGCCCGCATAGCGTTTGCCGCCGTCGAGCGACATCTGAAGCTTCTTGGCCGTTTCGTCGTCCAGGCCAGACTGCCCCAGGCGCGCGGCGAAATGCGCCCACACGCTGCGCTGCGCGAGCGGCGACAGCAGCGCGTCAAAGGCCTGATTGGTGCGCAGCACCTGCCCTTTCGGATCGAGAATCGCGACGCTGACCGGCAGGCCAAAGCGCAGCTTTTCCAGGCGCTGCTTCTCACGGTTCAGATTGTGCGCGGTCATTTCCGCCGTCTGGCGGCGGTTGTACTGGCGGCGCACGGCCATGCCGATGCTGAGGACACCCGGCGCGACCAGCGCCAGCAGACCATCGAATACATCAACGATGATCCGGTCTCTGGCGAAGACGTATGACACGATGAAAGCGAACAGCAGCACCAGCCCGACGATGGCGACCGGTTTCAAGAAGGTGCGCATGTGTTCGTAGACAAGCGCCGAGCCGAATGCCAGCACCAGGATCATCGCCATAACCGGCGGCGGCGACTGCGCGGCCAGTGCGGTATTGCCGATCAGGCTGTCGATGGCCTGCGCCAGAATCTCGACGCCCGCCATCTCGTGGCTGTTGCGCGTCACCGGTGACCAGAACGTATCGGTCGCGCCGGTCGCGTTCAACAGGCCGACAATGACGACTTTGTCGCGCACGCTGCTCAGATCTGGGTCGGCATCGATGAGATCGCGGAAAGAGATGATCGGGAAGCCAGCGCCGGGCTCATTCTGGAAGTTCTGTCGCCACTGGCCGAAGCTATCGACCGCAACCTGCCGGTCGGCGGTGATGAACAAGCTGTCGCCCTCGGCACGCAGCACCTGCTCGAAATCTGCCGCCGGGATGCGCAGGTAGGCAAGATAGGCGGCAACGCTGAACGACGGATGGAGTTGCCCATTGATGATCGTGAAGGTCGACTGGTGGCGCACGACTCCATCAGGATCGGCCACGATGCTCGTGTCGCCAATGTAATCAGTGACATCAGCCAGCACCTGAGTGGGCACGAGCTGTGTCTGGAACTTGATTGCCCGAACGCCTGCCGGCGTCACGGCGGCGCGCGGCGCGCCGACCCCGGCTGCGGCAAATACGAAGCGCGTGCGCTCGCCGGTCGTGCGCGCGCTTTCGATGGCATCGCTCAGGATGCGATCAGCGACGGTCGCTTCCGGCATGAGTAGTTCAAAAGCGATGACCCGTGCCCCGGCGGCAGCCAGCCGTTCGACCGCAACCGCGTGGAGCGCGCGCGACCATTCCGCCGGCGATCGACCATATGCGGCCAGGCTGGCATCATCGATGGCGACCAGAACGACCGAATCCGACACACTGGTGTCGACGAACAGAGCGTCCGGCGCGCGCAAACGCAGGTCGCGAAACAGTCCGAGCACATACACGAGGAGTACGACCGCGCCGACGACGATCCCATTCACGAATCCTCGACGAAGATATGGTGAACTATGCTGCAACTTCATGCGTCGATTACCCGGACCCGTCTGGCGTCGGCGATGGGGCCGGCGGACTCACGAGATCGTCCAAAGAGATAATATCGCCAAGCGATGAATAGCGGGTGACATCTTCCGGCCCGGCGTTGTCGGCAAAGCTGCGCAGACCTGCGCAATCATCGCTAACAACCAGCGTCGATGTCTGAATCCAGCCGAAGCCATCGCGGAAAGCGACGCGATACCAGCCGCCGCTCTCGTTCACGCCGAAGACGCGCGTGACATCGCCGGGGAAGAGCGTACCGACGCGCGGCGCAGCGGCGCTGGGTTGCACACGCACGTTGTAGCTGATATCATCGACACTGGAAATACTGGCGACGCAGCCGTCGAGCGCGGCGTACAATTCATCGAAGGTGCTGGCGCGCACGACATCGCTCAGGCCGGTGTCGTCATCAGCACGAATGCCGAAGTCTTGCGGCACGGATTTCGTCGCCTCATCCGCAGTCGCGGCGACCTCGCCCTCATAGACGAGCATCCCCGTGCGGCCACTGTCCTCGGAGCGAACAGCGAAGACGGTTCCGCGCGCGGCCAGCGTCATCACCGGCGTCTGAATCTCGTAGCGCGAGTCTGCGCCTAAGGCGCGCCCCAGGCGCTGCAAGGTTTCGCCGACGAAGACTTCGAGCTCAAGTGTGAAGTCATCTTCATTTCCACGAAAAGCGGTGATGCGGAATTCGGTATTGGGCGTCAGTTCAACGTCGGTGCCATCGGCAAAGAAGGTGATCCGCGCCCGCCCGCTGGCATCCGTGCGGATCGCGTCGCCAGTGCCGACAATCGATTCGACGGCGACAGAAATCCAGTTGGATGTATCGACACGGCGCACCTCGACCCCCGACGCCAGCACTTCCAGCGTCGCTGCCAGGCCATCTGCTTGTGCCCGAACGCCGACGATGGGGAAAGCAACGCTAACGACTACGATGACCCCAAGAAACAAAACAAGCGATTTTAGGTGGTGAGTTCGCAACATATAATAATAGCTTAGGTTGACGGTGGCACAGGTTGTTCCAGTATATAGTCGACTCTCAGAAACCGACAAGTTTTTTACGTTTCGAATTAACCGACCGCTGATTTAACATACATGAATAATATATGTTTGTATATTTGCGTTTGTCTGCCCGTCTTTTCTTGACCAGCTTATGTACTAACTGTGACGGCTCTAGCCGCCAGGCAGGGACAATTATCCTGTCTGTTCGTCCTGCACGCCCGACATTTCCATTGGGCAACAGCAAATGCCTGCGCTATACTCCAAACCCTCCCCGCAAACGTTGCACACAACCAACAAGGAGACGAATTATGGAGACTCGCCAACTCGGCAATTCCGATATGCACATCACGCCTATCGGCTTTGGGGCATGGGCCATTGGCGGCCCGTGGAGGTACGGCTGGGGCACGCAGGACGACGACGACTCCGTCGCGGCGATCCACCACGCGCTCGACCTCGGCATCAACTGGATCGACACGGCGGCGGCTTACGGCCTCGGCCATTCGGAAGAGGTCGTCGCGCGCGCGCTCAAAGGCGTGAGCAAGCGCCCCTACGTCTTCACCAAGTGCCAGACGGTTTGGGATGAAAACGGCAATCCGTTTGGCCGCCTCAAGCAAGAGTCGATCCGCGCTGAGATCGAAGCCAGCCTGCGCCGCCTGCAGACTGACGTGATCGACCTCTACCAGATACACTGGCCTGATCCAGACCCGGATATCGAGGAAGGCTGGACAGAACTGGCGAAGCTCAAGCAGGAAGGCAAGGTGCGCTGGATCGGCGTCTCGAATTTCAGCGTCAGCCAGATGGATCGCGCCCGTGCCATCGCACCGATCACGTCGCTGCAACCGCCCTACTCGCTCATCAAACGCAACGTCGAACAATCGATTCTGCCTTACTGCGGCCAGCACAACATTGGCGTGATCGTTTACTCGCCGATGCAATCCGGCCTGTTGACCGGCAAGTTCAGCCACGCACGCATGAACAGTCTGGCCGCGGACGACTGGCGGCGGCGTGAAGGTGAGTTCCAGGAGCCACAGCTTTCGCGCAATCTCAAACTGGCCGACAAGCTGGTGGAGATCGGCGCGCGGCACGGGCGCAGCGCGGGCGAGACGGCCATCGCCTGGACACTGCGCCGCCCGGAAGTGACCGGGGCCATCGTCGGCTTGCGTAATCCCGGCCAGGTCGATGGCATCATCGGCGCAATGGACTTCCGTCTGAGCGCCGACGAAATCGCCGAGATCGAGTCGTTCCAGACGTCGCTGGCCTGATTTTTCTCAGGCGGAGAGAGCAGCCTCAGCGCGCGGCGTGCAGCGCTTCGATCCAGCGCACGGCGCGGTCGTAGATCGCCGCCGGGAAGGCACAACCCAGGCGCGCCGCTGTCTCCTCCGCCAGCCAGCGCATCAGCGTTAGATGCGCGAGCACCGCCGTGCGCAAGGCGCCATGTCCATAGGCCGGGAACAGCCCCGACAGCGCGGCAATGGCGCGCGCATCCGCCCAGCGCTCAACATAACGACCGCCGTACCACGTCTCATGATCGCCGTGCAAGCTGCGCGCGTGCCAGGCCATCATCGTCAGCACCTGGTCGTGCAGCGTCCGGCTGATGACGGCCTGCGCCCGCCAGAGATCGCCACGGTCGATGAACTTCGCCGCGCGCGTACACGCCAGCAAGAACGCCCGCACGTGCGTCGCGAGAAGCTCCGCATCCGGCAGCGGCTCAAGTCTGACGGGGAGATCGATAGGCTCACGCTGCGGGTATTTATCGACCAGCACACGCAGGCCGCGCGCAAAGACGTTATGATGCGGCAGGCGGCGGATCTGCGCCGCCAGCGAAGGCACGGTAGGGTCGGCGGACAGCAGCGCAAAATCGGCCTTGGCGTCGCTGTCATAGATGACCAGCCATTCCGGGTCGCCATAACCGGTAGTTTCGAGCACCGCCAACCAGAACGATCCGAACGTCGCCAGCCAGCCATCAGATCGGGCATAGTGCTCACGCGCGGTCGTGAACAGACACAAGTCGAGATCGGAGTGCTCATCAGCCGTTTGATCGTCGCGCGCCCGCGAGCCGACGACGACGACGGCGCGAATGTCATCCTGTGCCTGTGCCCAGGCAGCGATGCGCTTTTCGAGTCCGGCGTAGCGGTCGGGCATGTCAGCCGATCCCCTGGGCGACCAGCCAGTCGTGAATCGTCTGTGCAGTCTCGGCCTGATTGCGCTGGTGCATGAGGTTGTGTGCCGCGCCGGGAATGACGACGAAGTCTTTGCCGTAGTAGCCCGCTGAGTTGCGCAGGCCTTCGACCGAGACGACGGCATCGCGCTCGCCCGCCAGCCAGAGCATCGGCGAACGGACTGCCCCGCGCGCGACCGGCTGCCAGAAAGGCGTGTTGTGCTGGATCATCACCAGCGCCGACTCTGGGCCGAGTTTTTCATGCAGTTCTTGCGGCGACAGGATCGACTCGCCAGCGTTCAGCATCCGGGCGGCGCGTTCCGGTGTGCGGATGTAGGGCGTCGCATCGAGCGTCAGGAAGCACAGCAGCACGCCCGGCAGATCGAGCTTGAGGAACAGCGGCAGGCCATCGGCAAACGCATTGTGCGCGACCCACGGCGCGACCAGCACGTAGGCGGGCAGGTTATCGCCTGCGTGTTTGAGATACCACTGGATGAGCGCGCCGCCCATGCTGTGCCCCATCACGACCGGCGCGGGCTGCGTCTGCTCAATCTCGGCGCGCAAGAAGCGCAGATAGTAATCGAGCGTACACCAGCGCACAGGCCGCTGGACGGGCGAGCCGCCGTGCCCTGGCAGGCTGATGCTGATCGTCTGCCAGCCCCACGCGGCGAACAGCGCCTGCCAGCCCTGCCAGCACCATGCGCCGTGCCACATGCCGTGCTGCATCAGGATCGGCGTCTCGTAGCGGCGTTCGTGCGGTGTGTAGGTGATGCGCTCGATACCGCGCTCCAGCGTGCGCGTGATCGTGTAGGGTGTGGTCATGTGATGAAAACTCCCTCTTGCGCTGCCGGATGCTGAAGCATACCGGCTGAAGGATCAAAGGGCACTGAAGGCGCTCCATCTGCACCACCGATATAGCCAGCGTATTCTCAGGCTCCTCGGCGAAGCTCACGAGTCGACCTGCTCCAGATACCTCACGAGTGTATTCGCGGCATGATGCGCTTTTTGTCGGTTCACATACTCGACGACGAATTCAAGGTTCTTTGCGCCAAAGGTGAGCACGCCGTAGCTTTCCTGCCAGGAAAACCGCGGCTCACGATCCGGAAAAAGCGCGTTGATCTGGCGAGATGATAACCCTTTCACCTGTCGTACCCACTCTGCAACCGCAATCCTGGGCACAATCGCGACTGCGACATGAATATGGTCTTCAACTGCTTCCATCGCCAGGATCGGACAGCCCAACATCTGCGTCTTTTCGCGGACAGTCTGAAACAGAACACGCTCAACATCCGGTGTGATCAGCGGCGCTCGGTGTTTTGTCGCCCATATCACGTGATAGAAACAGCGTACAAAGGGCACTGGAATTCCTCTGCTGGGGCGCCGGATGCTGAAGCAAACCGGCTGAGTTCTTAAAGCGCACTGAAGGCGCTAATGATCCTGCTCATGCCATCGCCTTTACACATCCCCTGTAGCCCCTTCAGCGGGCTTTTCCCCTCAGCCGGGCGATTCATCGTCCGGCGATGCTCCTCACCGCCCGACGCGCCAGGGCGACGGGGCCGCCGTGTAGCGTGGCAGGATGGTGAAGCTGCGCGCGATCTCCTCCAGATCGGCGCGGTTGGCGCTCTCCGCAGGCATGACGACGTGGATGCGAATGCCACGCGCCTTGAGTTCGCGGACATATTCCGGGTGCGGTCTGCCGGTGTAGCCATCGGTCAGGACGAGCGCCTTGTGCGTGAACGGCTTCGTCTCCAGCAGGTGGCGCACCACGCAGTTGATGTCCGTGCCCATCGTCGAGCGCACCTGCCCCTTGCGCAGTTGATCGAGCGGCACGCTCTCCACCTTGTTCGAAAACTGGTAGATGATCGCGTCGCCGCGCACGGCATACGGGATGAGCAGGCCGAACAGATGCGGCAGCAGGTTATTCATCGAGCCGCTGACATCCAGGTAGATGTGCGCTTTGGCGGGTTTCTCCGGCGCGCGGGCACGGATCAACCCGGGCTGGCCGTAGAGCACCCCCTGCACGCCGAGCCGCCGCCGCGCCGGGATCAGGCGGTCGCGAGCGTTGGGCATGACGTTCAGGCCGCTCATGCTGGGGATGAGCACGCGCGCCCGGCGGCGCTGGCGTCCGGTGCGCGGGCCGAGGGCGCGCTGCAACACGCGCGAGAATGCACGCCGCGCATCTTCGGTCGATGGGCCGATAGCGCTGTACCAGTCGGTGAACTGCGCGCCGTCACCGCGCTTGCGGGTGGCGAACGGCGGCGACGGCCACGATGAGACGACCCGGCGCATCACGTCGCTCATGAACGGATCGTCGAGCGCGCCCGCGCTGCCCTCCTCCGGGCTGTGATCGCCGATCAAGACTGGCTCGACAACCAGTTCGCCCCGCTCCATCTTCTGCTGGATGTCTTCCTTGAGCAGGCGCAGGATCTCCTCGTAGAGCGGCGCGGCGATGCGTCCCTTGCCCTTGGGCGGATACAGCCGTTCGAGGACACGGCGCGTGCCCGGCGGCCCCACGTCAGGATAGACTGGATTCTCCGGCCAGCCGACCGGCGGGCGCAGCAGCACGCCGGGAAAATTGTCCGCCGGGTTGAGCGCATCGAAGAAGCCGCGATACTCCGGCCCCATGAACTGGCGCGCCAGCCCGGCGTTGATGATGGCGTCGAAGGCGATGTTGTGCGCCAGCGTCGCCCGTGGGTACAGCCGCGTATGCGCCAGGATCACGTGCCACAGCTCGTGCATGACGAGCAGGAACAGGTGCTCGTCGCGCTTGCAGTATTTCTCGACGAAGTCCGGGTTGATGAGCATCTGCGGGCGGTATTTGACCTCGACCGCCGCCGAAGGAATATTGCGGCTGGCGGTGATCCCGGCCAGGCGGCAGAACGTCTCCATCTCGAAGGTGGCGGCGGGCAGGCACGAGGTCAGCCGCGTGACCAGCGCCTCGCTCTCCTTCTGCGAAACGACGCGGGTAATTTTGGGCATCGGGCGCATGGGGCATGTCTCCACTGAGCAATCGTGTGGATATTATAGCGAATCGGGAGCAGTGAATCAGGCAGATCGAAGATGGATCAACGCGAAAAAGCCATCTTGAATGGGAAGCGCTTTGAGATTATTCTCACTCCCTGGGGCAGAGACCGCCATGTCCAAGACTGAAATCAGAAGCTTTGCAACAACAGTGCCTCGGATGTCATCAAAACTGCTGTCAAGAACCACCCTCAGAACTGCTCTCCTGCCGATCTTCTTCGTTGCCATTCAGTGGATCGCTATCCCCCTGCTCTGGAGGCAGCAGAGTGAGCAGGGTATGTTGTTTGGGCGCTACAGTGCGCGTTACGCGCTCGTGCCGGTGGCGAACCTGATAGCTTGCTAGCGCCTGGGCAGGCTTCGCGTCGCCATGAGCGTACACGGCTTATTTCGCTTGCGGATGGGCAGTGTAGATAAGCTCGTATGCCAGCAGTCCCGGCAGAACAGGAGCCGGAGGCGGCTGTTTGAGCAGCGCGGTAATATGGTGAAGCTGATTTTGCAGCCAGCTCCCAGCGATGAACAAGTCATCGACGCCATACCCTTGCTTTTCTAAGAGTTCCCGGCCCGTTCGCACGGTGTAGAAATGGACGTGCGTCCGATCCATGATCCCGTACTCTTCGTAATCGAAATGCCCGGTCAGCAGTTTCAATCGCATACTCCAATGCGCGATGTTGGGCAGCGAGATGATCACGCGTGCGTTTGGTATCAGCAGATCCCTGGCGTGTTGCAGCAGGCGTTCGGGATGCTTGAGGTGCTCCAGCACAGCCGGTGCCAACAAGACATCATACGGCGCACTCGCACGAGCAACCTCCAGAGCGTCCCCATCATCGAGATTGACCGCATACACTTCTGAGCAACGCAGCGCCGCAATGTTGACCGCATCGGGATCGAGTTCCAGCCCAGTCACGCGGCAGCCTAGAGACTGTTCCATATACCCAGAAAGATAGCCCGACGAGCAGCCCAACTCTAGCACGCGGCTTCGAGCAGGAATCAGGCGCATGAGGATACTGTGTGCATCGCCCGGATGCGCTTGTCGGGGATCAAAAACATTATCCAAATGATACTTCGGTATCGTCATTGCGATGGTCACTTACCGGTGTTGGGCAAACCACGAACATCCAGACTATGCGCAGGATTCATGCGCACATCGGGACAAGTATGGCACTTTCCTGCATCGAACGGCAATAAAGCTCGTGCGCGCGGCACGCATACAGAAATTGGAGATTATGCGCCAGTCGTGAAAGCTGTTCACGGACAGTAGTACGGCTATTTGGGCATCTCCCTCACCACACGCCCGGCAGCAGCCGGTAGCGCACCTGCTCGGCATACTCGCGGTAGCCCGGCAGCTCAGCTTGCAGCGTCTGATCTTCGAGTGCGGTGCGGACGAAAAAGAGCAGCACGCCCAGCAGCGCCGGAATCCACGCCGCGCCGCTGCCTACGATCAGGGGCACGGCGATGAACTGCAAGATTATGGCCACATAGCCCGGATGGCGGACAATGCGATATGGCCCGGACGTCTCCACATGATGCCCCCGGTCGGTCCGGATGCGCACCGTGGCCGAAAAATAGTGGTTGACGGCCATCGACCAGGTGAGCGGGATGAAGCTGACGATGAGCACGATCACGCCGGCAGCCCTGGCCCACAGCGGCACAGGCGACGTCCAGCCGTAGCGATAATCGAACCCGGCGACCAGCGGCATCACTATCAGCAGCAGGGAATAGCTGTACATGATGACCCAATCCCAGCGCTTCGTCCCGACCATGTCCTTCACCCGCCTGCCGCGCTCGTTCAGCAGGCCGGGATTCTCACGCACGAGGATCAGGCTGAGCACGATCCAGCCGATCAGGTTGATGGCAGCGTAGAACCAGGCCCAATCCCACTGGTACGTGCCCGCGCCGATAAACAGCGGCAGACAGATGAAAATCACCATGCCGATGTGACGGGCGATGCAGTTGTAGCCATAGATATCCAGCGGCGGTCGCGTCTCATCAGTCGAACCGGGCATCGTCTGGGACATCGTCTCGCTCCTTGACCTTATTCCAGGTCAGCGCAAAGTTCACGTTCGAGCTATGTCGTCATCATGCGCCCGATCTTGGCAAAGCAGCCGTAAGCCATCCGTTTCAGGCCGCCTTTCCAAGCTGGAAGTGGTAGATACGCTGCGTCAGGAATTTGAGGTGGCGCAGCCAGCGAATGCGCGCCAGCCGCGGCTCAGGCCGGTCGAAGAAGCCCCACTCATCAAGCAGGCGGATGCCGTCGCCCCAGCTTTCGAGCCGCCGCCCGCGCCAGACGCCCCAGTGCAGCAGGCCAGCGAACTTGGAGTAGGAGCCGGAGAAATGGCGATTCCCCACCCAGACAAGCAAGGGTGACCAGCCATCGAAGACCAGCTCTGCACCTGAGAAACGGTCACGCAGTGTCAGCACCAGCGCCTTGACCTGCGCTTCTGTGAAGTAGACGAAGACGGTTTCGGCCAGAAACAGCAAGGGGCGCTGAGGATGCGCCTGCACCGCTTCCAGCCAGGCACTATCGAGCACCGAGCAGCCCAGCAGGTGGTAGCGTTCCCTTTCGTCACCGATGACGCTCCGGCGCAAATCAACGACATCCGGCAGATCCAGGTCAAACCACTCTACTCGGCCGTTGTCCACCCGCTCGAAGCGCGAGTCGAGGCCGCAGCCGATGTGAACCACAACCGCCTCCGGATGACGGCTGAGGAAAGCGCGCGCATAGCGATCCATTTCGCGGGTGAGCATGATCCGCATCACCTTTTGAAACGCGTTGATCGGGATCTGCCTGATCCGGTCGAAGTCATGGCTCATCCGTGTGACCAACGCCACGGCTTTCTCGTCCTTCATCAGCGCGTCGGGGCGCTGTGACTCCAGCGCGCGAACGTAGAGCGGGATGAGCAGCGTCTCGGCCACACCGCGCAGGTCTTGCAGGCTGATCTCGGACATGTTCGGCCTCCATGGAAACAGTCGTGCGCCGCCCTACCACACCCCTGGCAGCAGCCGGTAGCGCACGCGCTGTGCATAGTCTTCATAGCCCGGCAGCTCCGCTTGCAGTGTTCGATCTTCCAGCGCCGTGCGCACGATGTAGAGCACAACAATCGTCCCCGCCGGGATGTACGCCCAGAGCGAACCCACCAACAGAGGGGACACCAGCCACGCCACGATCCCGCCAATATACGCCGGATGGCGCACAAAACGATAGGGGCCTGATGTCGCGACCGTGTGCCCTCGGTCGGTCTGGATGCGCACCACCGACGAAAAGAAGGCATTCACTAACAGCGCCCACGTCGCCAGCGACCAGCCAAGGACAATGATCAGGATCGAGACGAGCTGCAACCAGAGCACCACGTCCGGCGACCAGCCATAGCGCTTGTCAAGACCGGCCACGAGCATGAACAGAACCGGCATACCGAGAGCGATCAACACCACAAGCGACTTGTCCCACTCCTTGATCCCTTCGGACTCGGTGAAGCGGACACGTTCCTGCATCAACGCCGGATTCTTGAGGAACAGGATCAGCCGGCTGATAAGGGTCGACGCTGTCATCAGGATGGTGTACACCCAGCCTTGCCACCAATCCACGCGTCCAGCTGTGACGAACAGCAGCAGCGGCAGCAGCACGACAAGCAAGAAGAGGAGAACGACCCGCCTCTTATCAATGTCAGCCGCGGGCGCTCCCGGTGTCGAATTGTGAGTTGTGGACGTATTCATGGTCTATCCTTTGCTTCGTCAGTCCCCGCGGGGATTTGAGCTATGCCGGGAACCAGCGCCCCGTGCGGCGCATGTAGATCCGGTATTCGTCGCCAAATTCCGCCAGCAGCATCTTCTCCTCTTGAGGAATCCGCAGCGCCAGCCCGACAATCACCAAAAAAACCAGCGCCACAAACACCCAGTTGGAGGAAACCAGCGCCAGCCCGACGCCGAATCCGAGAATGCCGGTGTACATTGGATGCCGAATGCGCGCGTAAGGCCCGCTCGTGATCAGGTGATGCGCCTGCCGCAGACGCAGTTGTGGCGACCACTCCCGGCCCAGCGTGATCTGCGTCCACGTCCAGAACAGAATGCTGATGACACCCAGCGCGAAACCGGCCCAACGCAGCCAATCCGGGAAGGCGATGCGGAATGTCTCCAGCCACGACAGATTGAGCGCATACGAGACGAGCAAGGCGATCATCAGGAACCACGATGCCAGCCGGAACGCGAACAAGCGCCGCCCCTCAGTCTCAACGGCCTTCTGGTCGGGCATGACGGCCTGCCCCAACCGGCGCATCTGCACGATGAAGTAGACGCGCATCAAGAGCACGCCGCCGAATAAAACCCAGAACAAGATCCGAAATGTCGATTCTGGTGTCATGAGCTTGTCTCCTGATCGCTGCCTACATTGGACTCACCTCAAACTGATTTGATCTCGTGCCTACTCCATCACGCGCAGCGTGGAGGGGATGTCCATCCCGATCAACTTGCGCAGGTTCAGGATCGGCGTCAGCACGGCTACGAGCACGCCGATCACCAGCGCCACGAGCAGCGTCAGCGGCTGCACGGTGATCGTCATCTCGATGTCGGGGATGACGACGTCGAACACCTGCGTCAGCAAGACGACGAGGAAGGCGAAGCCCAGGACACACCCTAGCGCCGTCCCGAAAATACTCGTCAGCAGATGCTCAACGATCTCGACGCGAAGCGCGGTGCGCACCCGTGTGCCAAAGGCGAACATCGTCGCCATATCGCGCCTGCGCTCGTCGATGTTGATACTCGTCGAGTTGTAGGCGATCAGGACAGCGAGGATGACGGCTGCCACCTGCATCACGGAGAAGATGGCGACAAACTCGCCGATCAGGTCTTCGAACACGCGAATGACGGCTGACACCGGCTGCACGGATGCCACGCCGAACTGATCGAACAATGCCTGCTGCACCTGATCCTGTGTCACGCCCGGCGCGGGCGTCACCTGTAAGGCATTCACCAGCCCGGCCAGCCCCATCATTTCCGCCTGACGGAAGTCCATGTACGTCTGGAAGCGCAGCGGCAGTGGATGAATCCCGCTGACTTCGACTTCGCTTTCGGCCCAGCCGTAAGAGAGCAGGCCCGTGCGCTGGGGATGGCGCAGGGTGATCGTGTCGCCCGGCTGTACGCCCAGATCGCGCGCCGCAATCGCCGAGATCAGCACGCCCGGACGCTCTCCCGGATAGGAACCGCTGGCGAGCGACGGACGCCAGAGCGTGCTCGTCATGTCCACCATGTCCAGCAGTGTCTCGACCGTTGTATCGTCATGGATCATGTAGCCACCCAGCTTCAGCGACGCATCCGCGCCGCTGACGACGGGCGATTGGCTGATGTTGGCGATAATCGGCGAGTTCTCCGGGTAGAAGAAATTGAGCTGCACCAGCATCCGCTCAGGGTTGGCCTGGAGTAGTTCGACGCGCGCCTGATCGAGCGTGACTGCAAACGAGTCCAACATGCCCATGATCAGCACCAGCAGCGTGATCGCCGCGGCAATGCCGAGTAGCGTCAGCAGGGCGCGGCGCGGCGCACAGAGCAGATTACGCAGCGGCATCCACGTCAGCACCCGGCTTGATGCACGGCGCGCCAGCAGCGGCGCGAACCCGCCGCCCTTAGCGACCAGATGGCCGGTCCGGATGGCGTCCACCGGCTCGACGCGCAGGGCACGCAGCACCGGAAACAGCGTCGCCAGCAGCGGCAGCGCGATACCCAGTGCCGCCGCCTCTAGAAAGATGCGCGGCTGAAATGGCTGGAGAGATATCGGCAGCGGCATCATCGTCTGCAGCAAATCGCCAAACGCATCGCCAACGAACACGCCGATGATCAACCCGAACACGACTCCCAACACCGCGATCTGCACGGCGACCAGCAGCGGGCGGATGGCGATCCAGCGCGGCATGACGCCCAGCGCCATCTGAATGCCGATTTCGCGGCGCTGGGCCTCGACCAGGCGCGTCGCCAGGTTGAACGCGCCAAAGACCGCGCCCGCCAGGAACAGATACGCCATCGCGCGCCAGAACAACTCGTCCTTGGCGATATCTTCGTAGAGCATGTTGTACGCCGGGTCATCTTGCGGCACCATGAACGACGCACCCACGTTAGCAAGCTCGTCTACGGCCACGGCCAACTCCGCGCGCAGAGTGTCACTATCGGCGTCGGCAGCCAGCGTGAACAGCACGTCGTTGACCATGCCGGGTCGCTCGACGAGCGTCTGGGCGGTCTGTAGCGATAAGAAGACGACGGCGAAGTTGGCCTCCGCCATCATTCCGCCTTCGTCGGTGAAGACGACGAAATACTCAGGCGACAGGCCCGTGCCCACGTAGCGCAGCGACCTGTCCCCGCTCAGGCGGATGTCGCCCTGCGGCGGCAGTTCATAAAAGGCCGCGAACTTGTGCTCCAGCACCGCCACCGGCGCGTCGGCAGGCTCGCCTTCCAGGCCATGCCCGCCGGTGATGTAGAGATCGTTCACGCGAGTCTGAGCGCTGCCGGTGTCTGTGCCGATCAACCGCCCCGGCACAATGACAGACTGCGCCGCTGATGACGCATCCACCAGCGTCGGCAGAATCAGGCGCGGCTCGGTCGCCGTGATCCAATCGGCATGATCGATGCTGCTGACAGCATTCAGCAGTTCGGTCTGGTCGAGATAGCTGCCCTGCGTCAACGATAGGCGCAGGTCGTACATGTTCAGCAGGGCATAGCTGGCATCATTCGACTGCTGCCGCCAGGGGGACGTGCTGATGAGTCCGCTGTAGATGCCGGTGCCGAGCGCGATGATCAGCGCAATCGCCACGACCTGCAGCCATCGCAGACGCAAGTCTCGCCAAGACCAGCGCATCCACAATAGCCATCGTTTCATCGCGGGCCTCCTCCCAGCTCAAGTCGGCGATGGCGGTCTTGTGATTGTCTGGCACGCCATCGCGAACAATGTGCCCGCTGCTGAGTTCGACCACGCGATCAGCCACCCGCGCAATCTCACGATTGTGGGTGACGATAATGACCGTCTTGTCCAGGTGCGATTGTTCATGCAGCAGTTCAAGGATCTGAATGCCGGTCTTGAAGTCCAGTTCGCCCGTCGGCTCATCCGCCAGCAGGATCGGGTTGCCCGTAGCCAGGGCACGGGCGATGGCGACGCGCTGCTGTTCGCCGCCGGAGAGTTGGTGCGGAAAGTGATGCAGCCGGTGATCCAGCCCGACGCGCTCAAGCATCTCTCTGGCGGTCATGCCGTTCGGCTTTCGTTCCGCCGATTCCACGCCGAACTGCACGTTATCCAGGGCAGACAACCCCGGAAAGAGATTAAAAGACTGAAAGATGAAGCTGACCATTTCGCGGCGGTAGCGGAAACGCTGCGCGCGGTTCATGCGGGTGATGTTCTGCCCGGCGATGCAGATGTCACCGGAGGAGGCAGTATCGAGCGCGCCAATCAGGTTGAGGAGCGTCGTCTTGCCGCTGCCCGATGGCCCCAGGACGACCAGGAATTCACCGGGGGCCACGCAAAGCGAGACGTTGTCCAACGCGGCGACTCCGACGTCGCCCATTCGATAGCGCTTGGAGATCTGCTCCAGTTCAATAATGCTATGTCTTATCCCTGTTCTGTTTTCCATGGTGAGCGTCCTTCAGAGCAGCAAGGCTCTCAAAAATCTGCCGGTCTTGAGGGTCAAGTTTCGCCAGGAGGTCTGGGCCAAGCCGGGCATAGATACGTTGGGTGAAGAACTCCATCCAGACGAACTGGCGCGCGATCCCGACCAGATGCGCGTGCCGGGTGATCGTCGCCAGATCGTGATCCTTGCCGGCGATCAGCGCCTCGTCGTCATCGACGACCACCATCAGCATCCCGGTCAGGCCGTGCAGTTCGCTTTCGAGCGGCGGATGGTAGGCGATCTCGCCGAAGTCAAGCCTGCCCTGCCCCATCAGCAGCGCATGGATGGCGACGCCGCGCTCATTGGCCGCGACCATCGCGTGCCGCAGCCCGTCCAGATCCTCGTCCGTCAGCACCAGATAGGCTTCCGTCTGCGCCTGGCGGATCATCTGCGCGGCATAGGTCAGCATCGGGCGGCGGCCATTCAGCGACCAGACCCGCTCTTCGCTCGGCGTGGTGTAGAGCTTTTGCAGTCCCACCCGCAGGCCGGTGATCAGCGTGAGATGTTCTTCGTGCAGGCGTTCCAGGAGCATTTCGGGCGGCAGGGGGCGATAGATCGCCGCGCGGTCTTCCAGGCTCTCCAGCACTGCGCCCCGGCTGTGCAAGCGGCTCAGCGCTTCATAGACCATCGACCGCGGCACGCCGGAGGTCTTGCTCACCTGGTAGCCGGTCGCCGGGCTGTCACTCAGGAGCGCGAGATAAACCTTGGCCTCGTATTCGGTGAAGCCAATCTGAGTCAGTGCCGTCAGCAGATCCATGTGTCCCCCCGTGCCGATAGTAGTTCTAAATCTAACTACTATACGGAGTATATACTACTACCACCTCCAGGTCAACACTCCTGCCACATGCACAATGCTGTATAATGAAGGTGGCAAACCCGCCATCAGCGTGGGGATGCAAGCCGAATTTCCTACACAAACGCACCCCACCGTGCGGGTCTGGCCGAGGTCATTTGGCACAGGTGTAGGAAACGTATGATTGACTCAGTGAATTGGGACGATGCCAGAGCGAAGGTGAAGAGGCAACTGCATGACGCTGAGCATCAGCGACTCGTGCAAACGGCACGGGAAGCAGAGCGCGATCAGCGCGAGCATCCGCACAGGTGGACCGACCATATACGGCTGCGAATCCTGCGCAGGCTAAACCCATCCGAATGGATGATCCCACGGGCGCTGCGACGCAGAAATGCGATGTGACGGCACGCACAATCTTGTATACCACAGCGCCGGAGGCCCTCAACTCCGGCGTGCTTTTTTGTCCGCCTGCCACACGCGCACTGTTGTATAATAGAGATAGCAAACCTGCCACCAGCGTGGGGATGCAAGCCGTAGTTCCGACACACATGCACCCCCACCGTGCGGGTCTGGCCGAGGTTATTTGGCACAGGTGTGGGAAGCGTATGTTCGACCCTGAGAATTGGTACGCCAGAGCGAATATGCAGGCACGGCTGGAAGAAGCTGCGCATCAACGGCTCGTGCAGACGGCACGGGAAGCTCAGCGTGATGCACGCGCGCATCCGCACAAATGGACGGATCATATCCGGCTGCGTGTCCTGCGCAGGCTGGACAGCGCCGAATGGATGATCGCGCGGCCACTGCGCCGCCGAACGGCGATGTAAGCACACGCACAATTCTTATCCGCTCCAGCGCCGGTGGCCCGCAGCCCCGGCGCGTTTTTTTCGCTGGCCGGGCTGCGTATACAATTCGCCATCCGCCCCGCGACACGCTATCCTTAGCGCAGATACAGAGCAAATCGCTTGAGGCGTCTCTTCATCCCCACCCCTGAACCTGTGGTTCTTCCCCTCCCCATCGCAATGGGGAGGGGATTATGGGGAGGGGACACATTCAATATCGACAGTCTGTAGCTGCCTTAGCGACCATACACAAGCACTCACGTGCTCATTCGCTAATCTGCTCATGCGCTAATTTGCTGACCTGCTATTTCCCAGGAGTCCCCCATGCCGGTCGAGTTTGGCATTGTTCTCCCCAGAGTCCCCGAAAAAGATCACAGCATCAGTAGCTACATGGCCAACCTGGATATCCTGCTGCTGCACCTCGCACCGCACATCCGCGGCTTGTGGGTGACGGATCATTTCATGCGGAACGAGGACCCTGTGCACGAGTGTTGGACGCTGGTGACCACCCTCGCAGCGCGTTACCACGAGTATCAGGTCGGGCCAATCGTGCTCGGCCAGAGCTACCGCAACCCGGCGCTGACGGCCAAGATGGGCGCGACCCTCCAGCACTTGAGCGGCGGGCGCTTCGTCATGGGCATCGGCGCGGGCTGGAAAGAAGACGAGTACCGCGCCTACGGCTACGAGTTCCCGCGCGCAGGTATCCGCATCGAGCAGTTGGAAGATACGCTGGAGATCATGACCCGGCTGTGGACTAAGGACGGCCCGGTCAGCTATCACGGCAAGCACTACCAGATTGAGAATGCCTACTGCGTGCCGCGGCCTGACCCCGCGCCGCCGATCATGGTCGGTGGCGGCGGCGACAAGACGATGATGCTGGCGGCGCGCTTCGCCGATTGGTGGAGCCTGCCCGATGCGCCGGTCGAGGTCTACGCCGACCGGCTGGCCGTGCTGCGCAAACACTGCAACACCATCCAGCGCGAGTATGACGACCTGCGCAAGACCTGGTTCGGGCGGCTGGCCGTCGCCAAAACCGAAGCCGAGGCCGAGGCGTTCAGCAATGGCAAGTGGACGCGTCGTAACTCGCTCTGCGGCGATCCTGCCACGGTCATCGCGCAGATCCGCGCCTTCATCGAACTCGGGGTCGACTACTTCATGATCCAGGTTCAGGGCCAACACGCCCCGGATACGATCGCGCTGCTCACGAACGAGGTCTTCCCGGCGCTAGGGCTGTAGCTGATAGCCTTTGGCTATTGGCTGTTAGCCTTTGGCTCGTTTCTTGATAGGCTGACGTACATTGCGGTGATGCACAGTCTCGCACGAGACTGCGCCGACGGGTCAACCCGTCGGCTAAGCCACATCAAGCCTGCTGAAGCGGCTGAAAAGCGCAGCCGGCAGCGCCGATTACGCCTACTCGCATTGCGTTTCTCGTGAGTTGGAAATGAGCATCTTGAGTATGCTTGATTACCTTTAGCCAACCAGTTGACTGGTTGGCGACGCCAACACAAAACCATGCCGACAACCGATACCTGCTACCTGTCCGGCTAAAGGCTATCGGCTATCGGCTAACAGCTAAAGGCTAAACCGCCGCCAGCCAGCTTTCCACTGACGCATTAAACGCCCCCGGCTGCTCCATGCTGACCACGTGCGCGCCGCCGGGGATGACGACCTTGCGCGCGTTGGGGATGCGCGCCGCCATCACGTCACCCGCGCGCAGCACCTCCGGATGATCGAGCGCGCCGTCGATGATCAGCACCGGCAGATCCAATGTCTCCAGCCGTTCGACGGCGGGCGGATCGAGCGGCTGCGCTGGCTGCATGTCCATGATCGGCCAGGTGTGCTGCGCCAGCGGGATACGGCACATCTCGCGCGCCTGCACCCGCACCGCCGCATCGACTGCCTCCGGCTGGCGAAACATGCCATCGACCCAGAGGCGCACCTGAAGATCGCCCGCGCGTTCCAGATCACCCGCCTGCATTGCGCCGATCATGTCGAGCATGTGTGGCGGCGGATCGCCCTCCAACTGGAAGCCGCCCGGCACAGCCGAGACGAGGATCAGCGCCGCGACGCGCTCCGGCTGCTCCAGCGCGAAATCGAGCGCGACCTCGCCGCCGAGCGAACAGCCGATCAGCGTCGCCCGCGCGATGCCAAGCTGATCGAAGACCGCCAGCAGATCGTGTCGCCGGGGCGTGGGCGCTGTCGCCGCGTCAGATCGCCCGAAGCCGCGCATGTCGAAGCGGACGACGCGGTAGCGCTCGGCGAGCGCCGCCCATTGATCATCCCACATGCGGCTGTCGACAAATCCCGCATGGATCAGCACGAGCGTCTCGCCCTGCCCCGCCATTTCGTAATAGAGTTTGCCGCTGCCCGTCTCAATCGTGCCGGTTGTCGTCTGCGTCATGCTGTCCTCCTCGTGTCGATGGTCATAATCTCATGGTAAACTGGCAAGGGTGACACCCTTTGTCACCCAAGATTCACAGGAGTCCACATGCGCGCAGATCGGCTGTTATCCATCGTCATGCTGCTGCAAGCGCGGGGCAGATTGACCGCCGCAGCCCTGGCGGCTGAACTCGGCGTCTCGCGGCGAACGATCCTGCGCGATGTCGAAGCGCTCTCGTTTGCGGGCATCCCGATCTATGCGCAAGGTGGCCACGAGGGTGGCATCGCGCTCGACGAGGGCTACCGCACCACGCTCACCGGTCTGAAAGAAGCCGAGGTGCAAAGCCTGTTCCTCGGCAGCAACGCCCGGCTCCTGCACGATGTTGGCCTCGGCGATGCGGCGGAGGGCAGCCTGCTCAAGCTGCTCGCCTCCGTGCCCGTGCAGCACCAGCCGTCGGTCGATTACATCCGCCAGCGCATCCTGATCGATCCGCTCTGGTGGTGGCACGACACGCAGCCGACCGCCTGCCTGGCCGATCTCCAGCGCGCGGTCTACGAAGATCGCCGG
Source organism: Anaerolineae bacterium (assembly GCA_023382675.1). Lineage (GTDB taxonomy): Bacteria > Chloroflexota > Anaerolineae > Aggregatilineales > Phototrophicaceae > Flexifilum. The sequence goes on along the minus strand of JAHDWN010000033.1, from coordinate 30,210 downwards.
GTCGAGGTCGTCTATGAGACGCGTGACGGTGCGGTGGCCGAGCGCACGCTCGAACCGTACAGCCTGGTCGCCAAGTCGAGCCTGTGGTATCTCGTCGCCCGGCGCGATGACGCTTTCAGGACGTACCGCGTCTCACGCTTCCGCCAGGTCACGCTGACAGCGGCGCACTTCACGCGCGCGGCGGATTTCGATCTCGAACGCTACTGGCACACACACGGGCAGGCGTTCATCAATACGCTGGCGGAATACGCCTTCACGCTGCGCATCCACGACAGCCGGCTGGATCTCGTGCGTTGGCTGACACCGGGACGCTACGAGATCGTGGATACGCACGCGGGCTGGTCAACGGTCGCGTTCAAGCTGGAGTCGATTGAGCTGGCGAAGATGCTCGTCTTCGGGCTGGGCGCGCAGGCGGAGATCGTCGCGCCGGACTCGCTGCGTGAAGCGGTCGTCGCCGCCGCGCAGACGCTTCTCACGACGCACGGCGCGCGCTATGATCATCCCACAACCTGACTCACCCGAACGAACCCGACCATGGACACCATCGTTTTCCGCCGCGACCGCCTGACCTGGCTGCTCTACGCCCTGCTCTCATACTACGCCTACATGCAGGCAATTGTCAGCCCGGCGCTCAACTTCCTGGGCGATGAGATCGCGCTCTCGTTCTCTGTGCGCGGCCTGCACGCAACCGCCTTCGCCGCCGGGATGATGAGCGCGGGTCTGCTCGGCGAGCGCGCGACCGCCCGCTGGGGCCGCCCGCGCGTGCTTTGGATCGGCGGGGCGGGCATGGCGCTCGGCGCGCTGATCCTGATCGCCGGGCGCAGTGCCCCTGTTACCCTGGCCGCGACGCTGATCATGGGGCTGATCGGCTCGTTCACGCTGGTCGTCATCCAGTCCGCCCTCAGCGATCACCACGGCGAGCGGCGCGCTGTCGCCCTGACCGAGAGTAACGTCGCCGCCGTCTTGTTCGCCGCGCTCGCACCGTTCGCTGTCAGCGCGGCAGAGGCAGTCAACCTGGGCTGGCGCGCCGGGTTGATCGCGGGCATGGTGGTCTTCGGCGGCTTGTACGGATTTGGGCGTGCGCTGCCACTGCCCCGCGCGCAGAACGCCGAGAGCGATCCGGTGTCTGCGTCCCCGACCAGGCTGCCGCGCACCTTCTGGCTGATCTGGTTCGCAGCCTTCTTCGGCGTCAGCACGGAATGGGCGACGATCTTCTGGAGCGGCGAGTTCCTGGAAGCGGCGGCGGGTGTCTCAACGACGGATGCCTCGGCGCTGCTCGGCGTCTTCTTCCTGATGATGATGACCGGGCGCATCGTCGGCAGCCGCCTCTCCGGGCGCATCGACCCGATCCGGCTGATCGTGTTCAGCCAGGCGCTCGCCATCTTCGGCCTGACGATCTTCTGGCTCGCCCCGGCGCGCGAACTGATGTTCGCGGGCTACATCCTGGCCGGGCTGGGTATCGCCAATTTCTACCCGCTGGCGCTCGTCATCGGCGTCAACAGCGCGCCCGCCCACTCCGACCTCGCCAGCGCGCGCATGTCGTTTGCCTCCGGCAGCGCCATTTTCGTCGCGCCGATCATCCTCGGCTCAGTGGCGGACATGAGCGGCATCCAGACGGCCATCGGCATCGCGCCTGTGCTGGTGCTGCTGGCGATGCTGGCCGCGCTCAGCTCGTGGGCGCTCAGGAGCCGCTAGCGCCAGGGCTGATGGAGAAACGATTTCCGATTGATATGAATTGTGCTTTCGGTCGCCGACGGGTCAACCCGTCGGCTACGCAAAATCAAGCGCACTGAAGGCGCTGCGAAAAACAGCCCGTCAAAGTATTGAACCTATCAATCCGATTCCAGTTTTCCATTAGTTGTGTAGCCAAACGGAATAACCTTTGCGTCCTTTGCGACTTTGCGGTTCAAAATCCCCCTCTCTGTGATCTCTGCGACCTCTGGGGTTCATAACAACACTCTTGACCTCATATCAAATTTAGACTATTATCTAATTTGATGTACATCAAATTTATTCATCGTATCGAGGAGGCACGCATCATGGATGCGGCACAACAGCGCGATCTGCTCGCCATGCTCAAGGCGCTGGCAGATGAACAGCGCCTGACCATGATCGGGCTGCTGCACGCGCAAGAATTCAACGTCGGCGATCTGGCGGCGGCGCTCGGCCTGTCTGAGCCGACCGTCTCCCATCATCTGAGCAAGCTGCGCGAGGTCGGTCTCGTCAACCTGCGGATGGCGGGCAACCAGCGCTTTTACCGCACGTCGGACGCCGGGCTGAAGCGCTTTCGCCAGCACGTCGCAGAGATCGAACAGCCGGTCGCAGCCGCAGCAGCGCGCGAACGCGACGCCTGGATCGACGCGCTCGACTGGGATGCGGCGGACAAGAAAGTCCTGCACGATTACACGCAGCAGGGCAAGCTGATCCAGATACCGAGCAAGGACAAGAAGTGGAACATCATCCTGCGCTGGCTGGCGACCAGGTTCGAAGCCGGCGTCCGCTACAACGAGCGCGAGGTCAACGCCATTCTGACCCAGGTGCACCCGGATTACGCCCTGCTGCGCCGCAATCTGGTCGACTTCGGCTACATGCGCCGTGAGCGCGGCGGCGGTGACTACTGGCTGACCGATGACCAGGCATAGTGGGATTAGTCCCAAAGCAGAAGGGTCTTTGACGGCGCAAACCGGACAAAGACCCTTTTTGATCCATGCTCACGACCCCGCCGACGCATCCACTACCGGATGCTGCGGCGTGCAATCGACACACGTGTTGGCTGGCAAGCCCTGCCCGGCCTGACCACCCTGAAGCGAAGCGCGCCCGACAATAACATCCGCCGGGCTGGGCCGCCGACGGAGCAGCAGCAGCAGCGGCAGGCACAGCGCCGAGAAGATGCCGCCGATGACGTACCCCTGCGCGATGCCGCCCGTCTGCGCCACCTGCCCCAGCGCCACCTGGCTGACGATACCACCGCCACTGGCGAACATCGAATCGACCGAGACAATCGTCGCCCGCTGCTCGGACGGCGCGAGTTGATGGATGTAGCTCTGGCGCACGGGTTGGCTGATGCCCGTTGTGCCCATCGCGATCAGGAACAACGTCACCGCCAGATAGAACGAACTCGTCAGCCCTACGCCGATCATGCAGAGGATGAACACCGCCACCGCTGCGATGATGATAGTCGTCCGCTTGCCATCGCGCCGCGTCAACCGTTCGACCAGCCAGTTACCGGCGATGGTCGCCAGCGAGAGCAGCGCCGTGATGATCCCGGCGATGTAGACCGCGTTCGGGTCGCCGAACAACTCCAGGAAATAGGGCTGCCAGGCATAAAACGCCCACATGATGAAGCCGCTCTGGATCGCGCCGGCGAGCATCAGCAAGCGCAGATTCGACTGCCGCCAGCCATAGGTGACGCTGGCGTCGGCCACCGTCCGCATCTCCGCCGGGATGCGCGCCAGCTTGAGTGCGCGTGGCGTGTAGCCGAGATCGTGCATCGTGAAATAGGCGACGACGAAGGCGAGCAGCAGCAGCGCCGCCCGCCCGATGAACGGCAGCACCAGATCGACGTTGCCCAGAAAGCCGCCGCCGACCGAGCCGATCAGCATGGCCGCGCCCGTCACCATCGCCCCGCGCGAGAAGACGGAGTCCAGGCCACCCTGGTAGCCGGTCGCTTTGAGCGCGTCGACCAGCCACGCCTCGACCGCGCCGGAGTAGAAGGTGAAGCCGAGGCCGAGGAAGATCGAGACGATACTGAAAGCCAGCACACCGCCGCCCGTCTGGCTCACGCCAAGATAAGCGAGCGTCGAGGCCGACAGCACGAGCACGCTGAGCAAGAACGAGGCGCGCCGACCCGCCGTGTCCGCCAGCACGCCAGTCGGGATCTCGAAGATGACCATCCCGGCAGTGAACGCTGCGTTGGCAATGAAAACCTCAGCAATCGTCAGCCCGGCCTTGAGCAGAAACAGGGTGTTGACGCTCCAGATCAGCGATGCGGACAGGGTGTAGATGGCGGCGATGATCATGTAGCTGCGGATAACACGTCGCGGAGTCATGTTCAGTGCCTCTCGACTTGTGGGAGGCGCAGTCTACCAGATTTGCCCGCCGCTGCCACACCGTGACCCTACCCGGCGCTTGATCATCCGCGCGCGCAGCGCATAATCATGCGCAAAGCGATAAAGGAGCACAATCATGTTGATCGAAACCGTGCGCGGCTGGCAATACAACATCATGGGCTACACGCTCAAAACCGTCGAGTCGATCCTGAGCGCGGCAGACCCGGATGCGCTGACGACCTTTCGGGACGGCGGCGACGGCTGGACGGCGGTCGAAGTCCTCGGTCACCTGCGCGACTTCGAGACGGTCATCTTCCAGCGCGCCCGCCTGACCGTCGAGCAAGACATGCCCGATCTCCCCTTCCCCGATCCGGATGCGCTGGCGCGCGAGCACGACTACAACCACCGTCCCTGGCGGACGCTGCTCGCGCAATGGCAGCAAGAGCGCGCGGACTGCCTTGCCTATTGGCAGGCGCGCACCGAGACGGATTGGGAGCGCCCAGCGCTGCACCCCAGGCGCGGTCACTTAACGCTGCTCGACCAGTTGTTCCTGACGACCCAGCACGACGCGCTGCATCTGGAGCAGATGACGCGCATCCTGGCCGAGAAGCGGCTGGTTCGGTGAGGCATCGCAGCGAGCACAAGCATGGATACGGCACTGCCGTTTGAGGCATTCCTGGCGCAGACGCGCGCGGCCCGTTTTGACGATTACGCCGGACGCCCTGGCGTGCGCGTGGTGGATGCTGAGGCTTTCCAAGCCATGCAGCAGCATATCCTCCAACGCTACGCCTGTCTGCGCGCCGTTCGCAGCCTGTTGGTAGACAATGACGTCTTTGACTGCATTAAAGAGGTGGAAGCGCAGATCTCAGCGCCTGCCGCTGAGGATGGCTGCCCGGAAGGCAGCATCCCGATGCGGCGGATCACGCTGGCAGAGCTGACACGCTTTCAGACGCTTGGGGACTTTCTCGGCAAGAGCGCAGGCAGCTACCCGCGCTGACGGAAGTCCCCCTATGTGTGAAAAGGTGGCCTAGCATGCGGTTACGTGTAGTGTTCATTGTCTGCCTGTTGTGGTTGGCCGTCGCCTGTACCCCGACGCCAACGCCCGTCCCGCCGACCAATACGCCGACCCCACCGACGGATACCCCGACCCCGCCCACAGACACCCCCGGCGGCTTCATCTCGTTCGACGACTTCCTGCAGAGCGTGCGCGACGCGACCTTCGACGAGTATGCCCAGCGCGACGGCGCGGCGGTGCGCGATGCCGACGCTTTCGAGGAGATGCGCCAGCACATCCTGACGATGTACGACGGCGTGGTCCAGGTCAGCAGTTTCGTCTATGAAGATCAGTACGTCGATTGCATCACCATCGAATCGCAGCCGTCAGTGCGCTTGCAGGATCTTGAAGTCACCCGCGATGCGCCGACCGGTTCGCGCTTCTCCGAAGAAGGCACCGAGGGCGAAGCCCCAGGCAGCGCCGAAAGCGTGGAGTCGCCGCTGGTCATGGGGCTGACCGACGCCTATGGCAACCCGGTGAGCTGCGATGACGGCACGATCCCGATGGCGCGGCTGACGCTGGAGACGTTGACGCGCTTCGCAACCCTGGACGCCTTCTTCGGCAAAGATGTCAACGGCGGCGGCCAATATCCGCAGGGTGAGCAACTGCCGGAAGGCGACAACCCGGATCATATGTACGCCGCGGCGCGCCAGAACGTGACCAATTTCGGCGGCAATTCGTGGCTCAACCTGTGGAATCCGAACGTGCCGAACGACAGTGATTTTTCGCTGTCCCAGCAGTGGTACGCGGGCGGCGAAGGTGACGGGCTGCAAACGGTCGAAGGCGGCTGGCAGCTTTATCACCAGAAGTACGGCGATAACCGGGCGCGCCTGTTCATCTTCTACACCGCGGACAACTACCAGAAGAAGAAGTGTTACAACCTCGACTGCGCTGCCTTCGTGCAGATCAACAATCACTGGTACATCGGCGGGCCGTGGAGCGCCTACAGCAGCACCGGCGGCACGCAGTGGGGCTTCGAGATGCAGTGGAAGTATTTCCGGGGCAACTGGTGGCTGTTCCTGCGCGGGCCGGGGGCGTATGAAGCGGTCGGCTACTATCCAGGGACGCTGTTTGGCACCGGCCAGCTTTCACGCTCCGCATCCGAGATCACCTATGGCGGCGAGGTCACGGGGTCGGGCAATATGCCGCAGATGGGCAGCGGCGCGTTCAGCAATCAGGGCTGGCAGCGCGCAGCCTATCAGAACACGATCTTCTATATCCCGCGCGATGAGGACGACGGCGTCGGCGTCTGGGCTAATCTGTTCGAGATCGAGCCGAACCCGGACTGTTACACGATTGACATCACACCCGCCAGCAGCGGCGGCAACTGGGGCACGTACTTCTTCTTCGGCGGCCCCGGCGGCGATGCCTGCGGGTAGATAACCTCACATCGTTCATGCAGCCAGCCGGGGATTCGACGCCCTGGCTGGTGAACGTTAAAGCGCAGACAGAGCGAAGGAGCGAGCATCGCCAGACCATCGAATGGTCTGGCTGGTGTGTTTGCAAGCCACCTGAAGGTGGCTGGCTGAACGCGCTTTCAGGCTGCCACGAACATCCTTCAAGGGCATTGATCATTCCCCGTCGCACCGGCCACGCCGCCCTATCGTGCCCACCGTCCGCAGCTTACTTCGAGCATCCGGCGTCAGACCGTCGTCGTGTCGAATCCCCGGCTGGCAAGGTCAGGAAGCTGACTGGCTTCTGGCTACCTGTGTTTCTCTACAATCTCCCCCAATAGCGCTCCCACGTGCCCCAGGTTCAGCCAACGCGATTGAAATCCAACGGGTCACAGATTGTCGAGGCCGTCGTATAATCACGAGTGGCTCAGCCTCATTCACACGGAGTCCCACCCATGGCTTCCACAGTCAGGCATGAACTACCACGCACCGCGCCTGAACGTCAGGGCATCGCCTCCGACGCCGTGCTTCAGTTTGTCGAAGCGCTGGAAAGCCGGCAGCGCGAAATCCACAGCGTCATGCTGCTGCGCCACGGCAGCGTGATTGCCGAGGGCTGGTGGTCGCCGTATGGGCGCGAGCATCGCCACATGCTGTTTTCGCTCAGCAAGAGTTTCACGTCGACCGCCGTGGGCCTGGCGCTGGCCGAAGGTCGCTTTTCCATCGACGATACCGTGCTGTCCTTCTTCCCGGAACAGGCGCCCGCACGGGTGAGCGACTATCTGGCGGCGATGCGCGTGCGCCATCTGCTGTCCATGACCACCGGCCACACGATTGATACCTGGCCGCAAATGGCTGGTCGCCCGGACGACAACTGGATCAGGAGTTTCTTCAGTGTGCCCATGCGCCGCGAGCCGGGAACGCACTTCCTCTACAACACCGGCGCAACGTACATGCTGTCTGCTATCGTGCAGACAACGACGGGCATGAAACTCATGGATTATCTCGAACCGCGACTGTTTGAGCCGCTCGGAATTGAGGATGCCACCTGGCAAGAGTCGCCGCAGGGGATCGCGCTGGGCGGCATTGGACTGAGCACGAAAACCGAAGACATCGCCCGTTTCGGCCAACTCTACCTGCAAAAAGGGCTGTGGCAGGGCGCGCAGCTTCTGCCTCAAGCGTGGGTCGAGGCAGCAACTGCCGCTCAGGTTTCGAACAGGGATGGTACGCACACCGATTGGACCCAGGGTTACGGCTATCAATTCTGGCGCTGCCGTCACGGCGCTTACCGGGGTGACGGCGTGTTTGGCCAGTACTGCGTCGTCATGCCCGAACAGGATGCCGTACTCGCCATTACCGGCGGCATCGACGCCCTGGCCATGCAGGGGCCGCTGGATCTGGTGTGGAACATCCTGCTTCCGGCGCTGCGGCCCGGCTCGCTGCCCGACAACCCCGCAGCCCACGAAGCCCTGGCAAATAAGTTGTCCAGTCTGAGCCACGTTCCAGTGCAAGGACAGGCGACAGCACCGACGGCGTCACGGGTGTCCGGTCAGACGTATGCGGTTGACACGAATGCGTTGCAGATCGAAACCATCGCTCTGGACTTCACCACCGCTGGCTGCGTTGTGAGCGTTCGAACAGCGGCAGGCGACGCAACGATTGCCTGCGGGTATGGCCTGTGGCAGCGCGGTGAGAACAGCCTGTTCAATCGCCCGTGGTTGTCTGGTCGCACGCCGGTTGCCACCAGCGGGGCATGGACAGCCGAAGATACTTTTACCATGATCGTCCGCCTGTATGAGACCCCCTTCTTCCACACGCTCCACTTCCATTTTGCTGAAGATGAGCTGATGATCGAATCACGGGTCAATGTCTCGCTGGAGTCCGTCAGGCCGCTGCTGCTGACGGCGCGAAGAGCGGATTAGCACGTTAGCACATTAGCACCTTCGCTGAAAGCCGACTGCCGACCGCCCCTTGCGCTCGCCCTCATCACCTCATGCCTCGTCACCTTCTCCCCGCACCCTGAACCCAGTACCCAGAACTCAGAACCGCCTTTACCGAGCACCGAGCACCCTCTCTCCCTCCCGCCTTGCCAAGCCGCGCCGATATGTGGTTCAATGCTCACATTACCAGCGCGCACACAAACCCGGAGTATTCTGCCGTGCCCATGCTCATGCGCTTTCTCGATCCCGTGCGCGGCGTGCGTCTCGGCGTCCGTCTGGACGACACGCTCTACGACGTGAGCGAGACCGCCGCCGATCTCGCCGTGTGGCTGCGCGCCAGCGCCGGACGCCCGCAGACGGCCATCGACGAGTTGGAGCACGTCGCGCGTGAGAGTAAGCGCGTCTTCCTCGCCTCGGTCGTCGATGCGCCGCCAATGGAGAATCTGCCCGCGCTGCTGCCGCCGGTCGATCTACAAGAAGTCTGGGGCGCGGCCTTCAACTACCGCCGCCTGCCCGACCCCGGCAGCTTCCTGCTCAGCGATCCGGCGCTCTATGCGCGCGCACAGCATGCCGAGCGCCCCGCCCTGTTCTACCGCGCCGCCGCTCATCGAGTCGTCTCGCCGTACGGCACGGCCGGCATCCGCCGCGACTCGCGCAACACCATCGCCACGCCGGAGATGGCGCTGCTGCTCAACCCGGCGCTCGAAGTCGTCGGCGTGAGCATCGGCCTCGCCATGACGGCGCGTGACATCGCCAGCGAGAACCCGCTCTATCTGGCGCAGGCGACGAGTTATACCGGCGCGTGTGCGCTCGGCCCTGGCTGGCGGCTGGGACGGCTGCGCGCTTTCCCGGAACTGACGATGCGGATCAAGATCACGCGCGCGGGCGATTTGGTCTACGAGGGCGAGGCCAACACGAGCGCCATCCTGCGCACGCTGCCCAGCCTGATCGATCACCTGGGGCGCTGCGGCATCCACGAAGATGGCGTCGTCCTGCTGACCGGCACGGGCATCGTCCCGCCGCCAGAGTTCACGCTCCAGCCCGGCGACGCCATCCGCGTGACGATGGACGATCTCGGCGTGCTCTCGGTAACGACGCGGGTGGTCTAGGGCTGTTGGAGGTTGGGTATTGGCAGCTGGCTTTCGGCGGTCAGCTTTCGCCAATCCATGGTTAGTCTATTTCATGTCAATCGAACAGGTCATCTACTGTCTTGCTGTTCAACAACCGCTGTAGACTTGCATAACGTCGTCCTTGACCAAATGGGCGCTTCCCCAAAGGAATGGGTTTGGTCAGCATCGTGGGCTTTGCAAAGAGAATGTCGTATTTGTGCGGCTCGTTGGGATTCGATTTCATGCTTTCAATGCGTGCGTAGGCGGTTATTGCTGCTATCGGCTTTACCTGATAACAGGCGATGTAACGCAAGTGATCTTTGCGAGCCTCTGAGATTTCGACACAACTCCAGAAGCCACTGAGGAACATCTTCTTGAAGTTCTCGGATCGGGCTGGAACAATCACCAAATCATCCGTCAAGTTCATCCGCTTTCTCCTTTCAGGCTGTGAATGGATGTACGGCTCATCCACACCTGCCCGGCGGCGACTGCCAGACATCACCCAATTGACAACCGCCGCCATCCAGCTAACAGCTAAAGGCCAAGGGCTAACGGCTAGATGCTCACAATCCGCGCGCTGGCGCCATTGCGCGGCACAGCGTGGCGCGTGTCCACGATCAGCCGCGCGCGCCCGGCGATGCCCGCCCAATCGTAGCTCGTGTGATCTGTCACCACGACCACGCAGTCCACAACCGCAACCAGATCGTCAGAGAACGTGGTGGACTGCATCCGCACGCCGTTGTGCAGCTTGATCACCGGCACATACGGATCGTGATAGACCACGTCCGCGCCCTTCTGCTGCAAGAGCTGGATCACATCCAGCGCCGGGCTTTCGCGCACGTCATCCACGTCGCGCTTGTAGGCCGCGCCCAGCACCAGCACGCGCGATCCACGCACAGCCTTACCGTCGTCGTTGAGCGCGTCCGCCACCTTGGTCACGACGTAGATCGGCATCGACGTGTTGATCTCGCTCGCCAGCTCGATGAAGCGCGCGGTGTAGTTGAGCGTCTTCAGCTTCCAGCTCAGGTAGTGCGGATCAATCGGGATGCAGTGGCCGCCCAGGCCAGGGCCGGGGTAGAAGGCCATGAAGCCGAACGGCTTGCTCCGGGCCGCGTCGATCACCTCCCAGGTGTCGATGCCGAGCTTGTCGCACATCAGCGCGACCTCGTTGACGAGGCCGATGTTGACCGCGCGGAAGGTGTTCTCCAGCAGCTTGACCATCTCGGCGGTCGTCGGCGAGGACACCGGCACGATCTGATCGACCGCCGCGCCGTAATAGGCCGCGACGACCTCGCCGCAGTTGGCCGTCACACCGCCAACGACCTTCGGCGTATTGCGCACGCCGTAGACCTGGTTGCCGGGGTCGATGCGCTCCGGCGAGAAGGCGATGAAGATGTCCTCGCCGGGCGTGAAGCCCTTCTCGGTCAGCCGGGGCACGATCAGTTCTTCGGTCGTGCCGGGGTAGGTCGTGCTCTCCAGCACGATCAGCATGCCCTTGTGGGCGACCTCGGCCACGCCGCTGACCGATTCGATCACGTAGGACATGTCCGGGTCTTTGGTCTTGCGCAGCGGCGTCGGCACGCAGATGCTCAGCGCATCGACGCTGCTCAGGTCGGCATACGCGGTCGTCGCCCGCAGCCTGCCCGCCTCGACCAGCGGCTGCATGCGCGCGGTCGGGATGTCCGGGATGTAGCTTTCGCCCCGGTTGATGCTCTCGACTTTGGCGGAGGTCACGTCCAGGCCGATCACCTCGAAGCCGGTCTCGGCAAACTCGACGGCCAGCGGCAGCCCGACGTAGCCCAGGCCGACGATACCGATGCGAGCCTGGCGCGATTTCAGCTTTTCCAGCAGAGCTTGTTTCATGGTCATGGTGATGATTTCATCCTGACTCGAAGGCAGCAGATCAGAATCATGGCAGCATAGCCGTCTCGCCCTGCGCGGTCAAGAGCAAGCCCGCCAGCGGTAGGGCAAACGTGCGCTGGCAGAAGGCAGCGTCGCGGCGGATCGACCAGGGCGAAGCGCAGTGGTTGACAATAGATCGAGAGCGGACATACACTCAACTCGTCTACGCGGGGTCAGTCATCGGTCAAGGGGGGACGATGATGCGGAAATCCACCTGGGTTAGTCTGCTGCTGTTGCTGGTCGTCGTCACTCATCCTCTGGTCGATCTCTGGCGCGTACACGTCGCGCGGGCGCAAGCAGCCGATATGCTGCTCGATTTCAGCCAGATCCCCCCGCCGCAAAGCATTGACCAGCGTGAGGCACAATTTGGGCAGCGTGCTCAGGTCGTAATCGATGCGGCGGCCTGCGGCATGGACGACCCGTTCAACGGCTGGGTGCGCGAATTCCGCGATCCCAACACGCCCCAAGACGGGTTCCACGGCGAAGAACTGACGGCAGTCATCATCGCCAAAATCTTCAAGTACTACCAATTGAGCGAGGGTGTCGAACTCTTCCGCCAGAACGTCGTTCTGGAACGCACCCCTTGTAACAATGATGACCCTGACCTTGCTACTCATCTGCGCGATCAGGTGAACGAGGCGCTGATGGCGATGCGCGTCGTCGGACAGGCGGGATCATCCGACCTGCCCTGCTATGCTCTGGTTGAGGGCAAGGTGCACGGCGAGTACGACGTGACCCTGCGCAATCTGAGCCGTGTGCTCAATGTTCACCCGCGCGGCGCTCATGAAAGCATCTTGAACCCCGGAACCCTGGCGCACGTCCGCGATGAACTCATGACACTGGACGGCGGGCCGGTGAACGAAAGCTACTCCATCTACGAATGCGGCAACACGCAGCGTGACGTTGGCCCGCCGGAGTCACGCGCCGAACACTACACCTTCGCCAGTGATGCCGAGGACGCACTCGAAGACGCCGGAAATGCGATCGGCAACGGGATCGGCTGGTTCGTCCAGAACATCCTGATCCCTTTCCTCTTGTCCGTGATCGCGCTTTCCATCGCATCCGCACTGGTCTCCGGCATTATCGCCGCGGCAGTCGCTGCGGGCGTGCCAGAGGTCGTGGCCGCGGCGGCGGTGGCCACCGGGGTGATCGCGGCCGGCGCGGTGCTTGCCGACGACCCGCTGATCGTCTTCGCCGGCTGCGCCGCGCTGCCGATCACGAGCTTACTGCCGCCGTGCCGCATTCCGGAGACGGAGAACCATCTGCTGATGATGAACTCATCAGCCTATTTCACCAACCAGATACGCAGCCAGTATCTGGATACCCAGAATCAGCAGGTGCCGCACCAGATGCGCAACAACGTGAACGGGCTTGAGGCGTGGTTCCTCGATCACTTCCAGCAATTCCTGACCAGCGATTTCGAGGAATACAACGCGCGTCCCTATCAACGCTACAGTTTCAATTCGATCCTCAATCTCTACGATTACGCGACCGATCTCGAAGTCCAGCGTGCGGCGGGCATGGTGCTCGATTATCTCGCGAGTAAGTACGCGGTGAGCACGAACGTCGGTCGGCGCGTGGTCGATTTTCGGCGGCGCGCGGAGAATACCAATCGCACACGGCTGTACGAGGCGAGCGGCGGCGCGGATCACCTGGTCAATGCGTTCATGATGTTCAGCGGCCAGGTCGATCTGCTGCCCCCGGAAGATCGAGGCGCACAGGAAATGCGAGCGCTCGAAATGATCTACGCTGCCGTCAGCAACTACCGGATGCCGACTGCCGCGCTTGAAGTCGCGGTCGATAAATCAGCGCCCTACTTCCAGGTGGTGCATCACGTCGGCGTCGAGATCTTCGCCAGCTACCCGTCCTTCTTAATCTCGGCGGGTGGTGTACGCACCGGCCCGGCCAACCGGCTGGCTTTCAGCGGTGCAGCGCCAGACTATGGTGTGGCGCTGCCGACCGTGCTGATCCCGACCGCAGGACTGGATGAGCGCAACGAACTGATCCGGTTTGAGGGCGGCGAGGAGCACGACGGCAACACCTGCGTCGCGCCAGGCTTCGCCTGCGGCTTGAACCCGGTCATTCCTTCCCTGTACGACGCCTGCAAAGTCACGAGCGGCGACTGGACGTTCATCAACTCGGCAGCCTGTGCGCTGACGGATCGACCGCCCGGCGACGCCGGGATGGCGAACCCCGGCCCCTATTTCTATGCCGCCGTCTACAGTGCCAGCTGCACCAACGACGACTACTGCGTCACCTACCAGCAGTCGTGCACCGATTCAGAGCATGAAGCGTGGGCGGATGCCGTGCGCGATGCGCCTCTGCGCGAAGCCGAGGCGAACATCGCCCTCAACCTGTCGTTGTATGGGCCATTGGCGCAGCGCCAGGCAGCGGCTGAGCGATCAGTGCGGCTGAGCGCGGAGGCCGCCTGGCTGAGACGCGAAATCTCGCTGCGCGCTTTCTGTACCTCGCAAGATCGGCGCGCCGGCATGTTGGAAGCAATCGACGCGCCCCTGATCGACCGCGATGGCGATGGTGACCGGGACGCAGCCGACATGCAGATTGGCTTCGATACTTTCCGCACGACCGTACTGGCAAACAATACGGGCGCGATCTTCAATTCGAATCTCGAAGGGCGCTACACCGCTGCCGATGGTCAAACCGTCATCACGTTTGACCCGGCGCGCTCTGAGAAAGACGAGGACCAATGGGCGATCCGCTCATATGGCGGCCAGAACTACGATGAGTGGACGAGCTGGCATCTCGCTCAGGGCGACATCATGCAGGCGAACGGCAGCATCGTCGATTTCCGCAGTCCGATCAGCGGCCTGAGCTACCAGCTCGACTTCTCTGACGCAAACAACGCGCACACCACGCCCGATCCCATTCAGCGAGGGAATTAACCATGCGGCGCTGGATCATCATTCTGATCATAATGGGCCTGACAGGGATCGGCGTCGTGAATGCGCAGCCGGCCATCGTCGTGACGCGCTGCGCCTATGACAGCAGCGAGGGCACGGGCTGGAATCTGAGTTCGGCGCTGAATGCCGGCGGCCTGATCCGCTTCAACTGCGGTACGCAAACCCGCATCCGCATCACCTTTACACACGAGATCAGCCGCGATGTCATCATCGATGGCGGCGACCGGATCACCCTCGACGGCGAGAGTAGCATCGTCATGTTTCGCCTGCTGGCGAGCGGGCGCTTGACGCTGCGCAATCTGCGCATCACGGGCGGGCGCTACACCGGGCCGATACGGCTCAATCTCGGCAACCAGCCGCGAACAGCCGAGGATCTGGTCTACAACGCCGGTGTGATCCAGAGTCCGTTCGGCGCGCCCATCCAGATCGAAAACTGCGAATTCTCTGGCAACGAAAATGCCATTATCAGCATTAATGGGCAGGTGACGGTTCGCGACAGTCTGTTTAGCGAAAATACCCGCACTGCCCTCACCAACTATGACGGCGCCGTTATGATTGAGCGGACACGCTTCCACCGCAATGGGGGCGGCCTGTTTGGCACAGCCCTCAACAACGTGCGGGGCACGCTGACTGTCCGGGACAACTCCGAGTTTTCACGCAATCTGTCGCTCGTGGCGGGCGGCGCAATCGAGAATTCCGGCAGCCTGACGATTGAACATGCCGTCTTCGTCAATAATCAGGCGGCATTCGGCGGCGCGCTCAGCCTGACCGGCGCGGGCAGCGTCACTATCCGTCACAGCCGCTTTGAGGGAAACACCGCCCGGCGCGACGGCGGCGCCATCTTGCGGCGAGCGATACCTGCCGCCAACGTGGCGCTCTACATCGAAGACTCGCGCTTCCGCGAGAATACGGCGGATTTCGGCGGTGCCATTGCCCTTGCGCCGGGCAGCAGCGAGTCCAACCTGGGCACGCTGACGCTGCGCGGCATCATCTTTTCGCGCAATCAGGCGCGTGAAGGTGCTGCGATTGCCGGGCGCGAATTCGGGATCGACGTGGTTTCCAGCCTGTTCGCGGGTAACACAGCGACCGAGACCGGCGGCGCGATTGTGCTGCGCAATGACACCCCGCACCCGTCGCGGCTCGCCAACAGCCTGATCGCGCGCAACGGCTCGCGCGATGCCGTGCTCTTCGGCAACGCCATGCAGATTGTCAACAGCACCATCGCGGATAACGTCGGCGGCGGCATCGTCAACCGGCGCGGCATGCTGATCGCCGGGCGCGTCACCGCCGAAGACTACGCGATCCGGCTGTCGAATTCGCTCGTCTTTGCCAACGGCGGCAGCAACTGCACAGGCGACATCTTCATGGACGAGGGACACAATGTGCAGTTCCCGGACACGAGCTGTGGTGCGTCGATCATCGTCGCCTACCCCTGGTTGGATGGCCGCTATGCTCCCTATGACTGGAGTCCGGCGCGCTTTGGCGGTGACGACGCCATCTGCGCGGCAGCACCGATTGGCGGGTTCGACCTGTTCGGCGAGCGCCGCGCGCAGTCAGGCAGCTGCTCGATTGGCGCGGTCGAACAGTCGGTAGATCGCATCGTGCGCCCGCCCGAAGAACGAGGTTAACCGGCGGTGGCACACATGAGCCGGTGACTGTAGGGACGACCCCGCGGGTCGTCCCCAGGGCAATCTGGTGCTTGTCCTCGATCAGAAGACCAGCGTCCAGCCGGAGCGGGCGGCGTCGCGCTTGAGATACGACACCTGATCGATCTGCTTATCCGCCGCGTCGAAGAGCGTGATCGTGCCGCCGTCGTTGGCAAGCTGCACCGGATGGATCGGCCCCAGGCGCAGCGCTGCGCCAGCGTCGAGCGTGCCGCCGAGGGCGAAGCGGTGGTTGTTGCGGTCGGCCAGTGACCAGCCGGTGAGATCGAACGCGTTGGGCGTCATGTTGAGGATCGTGATTGTCTCTTTGCGCAGGTCGCCGCCTTCGGGGTTGACCAGCGCCGCGATGATGCGGATGTCTCCGCGCACCAGCGAGGGCGCAGGCGTGGTCGGCTGTGGACGCGGCACCACCACGTTCGCGCCGTCGGGCAGGATGATGACGTCTTCCGGGCGATACTTCATGCGGATGGTATCGCCGGCGATCTCGACCACGTCGTGCATGTTGCCGAGTTCGCGGTCGGGCAAAATCAGGTAGTCGTCGCGGTTGATCGGGTCGGCGCGCAGCCAGGCATCGAAGGCGTTGAGCGTCAGGTTGCCCGCCGAGAAGAATGAGATCAGGCGGCGTCCAACCTTCGGCCAGAGCACGAGCTGCTCGACATCGTCGACACTGAAGATGGTCGCCGCGTGCGTGGGCGTCATCGTCTCGAACGGCCAGAAGCCCTTGCCCGCCGTCCGCGCCGCAACAGACAGACGCGCGCAGGCTTCGCGCAGCGAGACGGGCAGTGTGCTGTAGAAGACCGGGTAGGCGTGACCCTCGCGCAGCAGGTCGGCGTTGAGACTCTGCTCGACACGCGCCGCATCTACCCACACGTCCGCGCCATCGACATCCGGCGTGCTGCCGGTGTAGACGAACGAAACGATGCGCCCGTTGCCCTCGATGCTGCTGGCGAGAATGTAGCCGGGGATCGGGTGATGTTCGACCGATTGGACGACGGCAGTCTTATCCGGGAAGTAGGTGACCAGGCCAAAGCCCATCCGTTCGAGCAGGAAATCGCGCGCGGCTTCCGCCCACTGCATATTCTGGTGCGAGCCGCCGAAATGGAGTTCGAGCGCATCGACCGCTTCGAAGCGCAGGCTGATGATGCCGCTGCGGTTGAAGTCCGGGCCGACGCCGGAATCGCGCGGCAGGGTTTCGACCAGCAGGCGGTTGTCGGGCAGGAATTTGACGGTATCGCCGTCCGGCTGCGGCCCGTTACGCGGCTGATCCGGGTAGTGGATGATGAACTGGCCTTTGATGAGCTTATAGGGCATGGCGCGTGCTCCTTAGCAGGTCTTCGCGTGCATAAGCATATACGCGCGAGAAAACTCCGCAATCTACAAACGCAGCGCTTTCGCCGAAAGGCGGCCGAAAAGAAGACAACCTCCGTGCAACCATCACGATCCTGTAGAACGTGAGCGCGCTTTTTACGTCTATGGACGAACAGGTAGACGTGCGATCGCTGCTGGCTGCTTGTGGCCGTGATCGCGAGATGCCCCCTGGCGACGATCAATGTCACGTTTCTGTCACGGTCTTGTCGCGCCGGGTGGCTATAGTATTTGCAGCGAGCCACAGATAGTGCGTGCGGTTCCGCTGCCTGCTGCAACGCGCGTCAACACGATTCAATAGAGCAAAGAGAAGGAAGAGGGCTTCATTATGCCAAAAGCAGCTAACCGCGTACCGGTCGAGGTCAATCAAGTCACAGGTCAATCGAGTTTGGGTGACGATAAAGCCGCCGAGGTGCCAACGGCGCGCAAGGTGAACGGGGTGTGGCAGACCGGCAAGATGCCGACCAGCGCCGGTGTACTCGAATTCATCGGCTCCCTGACACGCCAGTACCAATTGAAGGTCGACATCGCTCCGTACAAAGACCAGAGCATCACCGACTACAACCGCTGGTGGGACACCTTCCGCCCGGAGCACGCACCCATCAGCGATTGGGCGACCACGCTCGATGACGAGGAAAGCACCCTGCTCGAATACGCCTGCAAGCTGTTGTCGTGGCAGGCCTTTGGCACATTGGTGCAGCAGTTGAAGCTCCAGGGGACCTATCCATCGGAATGGAACATTGGCGCGGGTTTTCAACGTTCGACGACGGAGCGGCTGTTCGACCGCCTGCGCATCAACCACATTGTCTATGGCGGTGTGGCGAAGCGCTGGCCTTTCTGGTGGTCGCACGCCAGAAGCAAGGAGATGGGGCCGCAGACGACGATCTTCGGGCGGCGTTATTCGAGCAATGCGTTCTACCAGCTTCGCCGCAATCTATCCACCGGAGGCAGCTCGCTCGGCAGCATTGTCGGCCTGACCGACGCGCCGGACACATTTGCGATGCCGCTCGAATGGATCGAAGCAGCCCAATCAGGGCTGTCACCTGAGATTGAGGCGAAGCTGCCCAAGGACGTGCGGAAGAGTCTGCGCAGCTTCGGCAATGATCTTGACGACGCCATCAAGCAGATCGGCAACACATCACTCATCATCGGGCTGATCGCTGGCATCGGCACGGCACTCCTGGGTGCGCCGGTCGTCGGCGGGCTGCTGATGTTCCTCGGCGCGGACGCGAAGAAACTGGCGAAGAGCCTGGACAACTGGCCCGACGCCCTCAAGAAAGCGGGCAACAACGACGCACCGCTGAACGAAGCCGCCTACCACATCCTCAACATGCTGCGCACAACCGATCTCAAGGGTTTATTCAGCAACAAGATTGAAGATGCGCTGGACCTGGACTCGAAAGTCTTCATGCTCGACCTTGAGCCGGACAAGGTGCAGGATGTCGAACGCGCGCTGCTCACAGATCACTACTCGTTAGCGCCTGGTTCCCTATCACCGGTTTACTTCCAGCCGATGGTGCTGCTCGGCCAGGAGTTTGCCGATGCAGCGGCACAATTCGGCACCAATCCTTTCCGCAAGGGGACGGAAGAAGCGCCGGACGTGATCGCCTGGCAGCGGACAGCCATGTCGCTGTGGACGAGCTGGTGGAACGACAGCCAACCGTCGCTCGATGCCGCCTTCGTCATCGACGCGGCGAGCCTGATCCTGCAGCAGATCATAAACCTGGATGACATGATGCTGGCGCTTAATGATCTCGCGGTCGGCGATGGCCTGGTGGCGATGCTCATCCGCCGCGCACTCGATGAGCAGGGCTTGACGCGCTTTGTCGATGCCCTTGGCGGCGCGTCACCCGTGGCGGCTTTGCGCTATTTCTTCCGCCAGTTGTTCACCGACCTGTTCATGGAGTGGTTCAAAACCAAGGAAGGCGTCAAGGAGGCCGATCTCTACCCAATCTTCTGCTGGATGAATACACAGGCGAAGCGCGATGCTATCGAAGGCGCGTTGGGACCAAAGATCGAGGCGACGGCGGAAAACGCCGGCAGTCTGTATGGAGCGATTACGGGAATCAAATTAGCCGCGGGCTATCCGATCGGCGAGCCGTTTGCCATTCGCGGCGCTTTCCTGCCCAACGTCGCTGATAAGAACAAGGGTGCGCTGGGCCGCGCTCTCGACCAATTCGCGCAGTATCCGGGCGACCCGGAGCGCGCCGCCGATGCGATCAGCCATGTCGAACTCGGCTATTTGCGCGGCTGGCTGGAGCTGGCACGCCAGGATTGCCTCACCGGGCTGCGTGAAGCGCTCGAACCGGACTGGACGACGATGACCAGTACGCCTTACAACCCGAACGGCACCCACTATCCCGACCTCGACGACATCGAACTACCCAATCGTGGCCCGGATTTGGGTGGCGGTTCGGGCAATCCCGGTCGGCCATAGTACGCTTCGCGCACAACGATCCGTTGGTCTTGCTCCTCCTCGGCTGTGTCGCGCGCCGAGGAGGAGCATTTGCGACCCGCGCCTAACTGCCTCGGCTGTTGAAACGATAGGCCGAGAGATAGTGGCCTTCCATATCTTTCGCCATGTAGTAACGCCCGAACGGCAGATCCATCGGCTCCGTCACCATCTCGACGCCCGCCGCTTGCCAGCGCTGCCAGGTGGCATCCACATCTTCAACTTCGAACGAGAGTTCAACGCCGCCCGGCTGTTCTTCGCGCCCCGCCGGCAGGCGTGAGGCGGTCGAATCCTGCAAGCCGACCATCGCGCCGGCATCGGTGCGCACAGTAGCGAACGTCGGGCTGGAGAGCGCCTCGACGTAGGTCAGGCCCAGCGCCTGCGTGTAGAACGTCTTCGCCTGGTCGAGGTCGCGCACGTAGATGATGATGAAATTCAGGTTCATGCTCGGTTCTCCTTCTCGGTGATAAGCTACTGCGTCATCATAAGAGAGCCGAGTGACAGCGTTATGTCAGCAGCGTTTTAGTCCGCCGATTCTTCGCGGCGGTGGTTTTCGAGCAGCGCCTGCGCCTCGCGCGCGATCAGCTCGCGCAGCGACTCCGGCTCCAGCACGCGGACGTGCGCCCCCCAACTGAGCAGCCAGTTCAAGACCTCGCCCGGCTGGCGCACCCGTAGCGTGACGAGCAGGCCGTCGGGATGATCCTCCTGCGCCACCTGGAAGAACGAGGGCGCTTCCCGCACCCAGCGCGCCGTCTCGTGATCGATGAGCGCGCGCACCACCACCGTCCGATCCGCCTGGCTGCCGGGCTGCATCTTGAAGTCTGGCGGGCGGGTGAAGCCCTGGTCCAGGATGACAACCTCCTCCATCCGATCCAGGCGGAAGTGCCGGTTCTCATGGCGCAGATGGCAGTAGGCGATCAGCATCCACGCGCCGCCGATGTGAACCAGGCCGTAGGGGTCGGCTTCGCGCAGGCTGGCGGCGCTCGGCCGGCCGTCACGCGGGCGCGCATGATAGCGGAAGCGCAGCGTCCGGTGCTGGATGATCGCCCGCCGGAGCTGCTGGAGCGTTTCCGCCGCGGACAGGCCGTTGATGGCGATGAAGCGGATGCTGCTCTGGAGATATTCGACCTCGCGCCGCAGAGGCTCTGGCAGCACGGCCACGATCTTATGCGCCGCCGACTGTGCCGCGCTGCGATACTGCGCATCGAAGTTCTGCGCGACGAAATCGCTGCCCAGCAGCAGCATGATCGCCTCGTCGCTGGTGAAGGTCAGCGGCGGCAGGAAGTAACCCTCGACCAGCGAATAGCCCTGGCCGGGGATGGAGACGACCGGCACGCCCGACTCGGCCAGCGCCAGCATGTCGCGATAGATCGTGCGCCTGCTGATCTCGAAGGTGGCGGCCAGGTCTTCGGCGCGCACCCGTCGCCGCGCCTGGAGTTCGAGCACGATGGCAAGCAGCCTGTCTGTCCGGTTCATACGTCCTCCGCGCCTGCTGAACACGGACATTATACGTCGCCGCGCCGCGCCCGCCCGCGCTATAATCCGCCGCCTAACGACCAGCGAACATCCTTGAGAGCGGACGATGGCGCACCTGTTCTTCTCGTATGCCCACGACGACAAAGACACGATCTACCCGATCCACGCGCGAATGCAGGCGACCGCCCCATGACCACCCCCACGCCCGAACCCCTCGCCCCCTGGACTGACGCGCTCGTCTGCCCGCTGGATCGCACGCAGCTGGTCGCGGAGGGCGCGGGCTGGCGCTGCCCGGCCTGCGGTTTCGCCAGCGCGTCAACCGTCGTGGAGGGCGCGGCGCGGCCCGACTTCCGCGCGCTGGACGTCGCTCAAGACGCGGCGTACACGTTCCGCATCCCGGTCGCGCCGCTGGATCGTGAGGCCGTCGCCCGCGACTACTTCCGCGCGGTCAACGCAGACTTCCCGCACTTCAGCCGCGCGGAAGTCCGCCGCCAGTTCGGCACCAAGCTCGACAAGGGCATCCAGTATTACTGCCAGCAGCTCTGGCGCGAGCGCGGCGCGGCGGCGCGCATCCTCGATCTCGGCTGCGGCCAGGGCGGCAACCGGCGCTACCTGCGTTCGCTCGGCTTCGAGCACGTCGTCACCACCGACTGGATCGCCCCCGGCGCGGACATGCTGGTCGATGCGCACCGGCTGCCGTTCGCCGACGCCACCTTCGACCTGGTGATCTCGACGGCGGTCTTCGAGCATCTCTACAACCCCTACCTCGCCATGCACGAGATCGCCCGCGTCAGCCAGCCGGGCGGCTACTTCCTGGGCAGCGCCAGCTTCTGGGAGGCGTGGCACGGCTCGTCGTACTTCCACCTGACGCCGGATGGCTGGCACGCGCTGCTCAGCGCCAACGACATGCAGCTCGTCGATCTTTGGCCGGGCTGGGGTATCATCCCCGCCGCGCTGACGCACGTGCTCACGCCGGGGTATCTGCGCGGCGTCGGCTACGCGCTCCAGAGCGCCGTCGAGGCGCTCTACCGGCTGGCGCTGGGCGAGCGCGGCGTGCGTCGTCTGCACCTGCGCGCGAGCGGCGCGTATGTCGTGTGCGGGAAGAAGCAAATTAGCGGATTAGCGGGTGAGCGGATTAGCTCAGGCCGCGCGGCTGAACACCACAAGTAGCCGGACATGGATTTTAGCCTCTTTAGCAGGCTTGATTTGATCTAGCCGACGGGTTGACCCGTCGGCGACCGGGATTCCCTCCGTGTCCTCCGTGGTGCCAATTCTCCCCTTTGCGTCTTTGCGCCATTGCGATTCAATTTCGTTCCCGCCGGACGCGCCGTTACCCCCGGTGACTTCGTTTGCGCGTCCCTACGAAACACCCCCTTGCGTCTTGCCCGTTCAATTCTGCGCATTCCCCTGCTACAATGATCGCTAACATCCCGTGACATGAGACAATTGAGGGACACATTCGTGGCGCAGAGACGCTCCGACATCCGCAACATCGCGATTATCGCGCACGTCGATCATGGCAAGACGACACTGGTCGACGGCATGCTCAAACAGGCGCACGTCTTCCGTAACGCCGCCACCGCTGGCGAGCGCATTCTCGATAGCAACACGCTCGAACGCGAGCGCGGCATCACCATCCTGGCGAAGAACACCGCCATCCGCTGGCATGACACCAAGATCAACATCGTCGATACGCCCGGCCACGCCGATTTCGGCGGCGAGGTCGAGCGCGTCCTCAACATGGTCGATGGCGCGCTGCTCCTGATTGACGCCGTTGAAGGCCCGATGCCGCAGACGCGCTTCGTCCTGCGCAAAGCGCTCGAACTCGGCCTGCGCGTGATTGTCGTCGTCAACAAGGTGGATCGGCCACAGTCCGCGCCCGCCGAGGCGCTCAACGCCACCTTCGACCTGTTCATCGAACTCGGCGCGAGCGACGAACAGGCGGAGTTCCCGGTCATCTATGCCATCGGCATGGAAGGCCAGGCCGGTTATGCGCCGGATGCCCTGGCGGACGATCTGACGCCGCTGTTCGAGACGATCATCAAAGAAGTGCCTGGGCCGGAAGTCGACGACGACGCACCCGCGCGCCTGCTGGTGACGACCATCGACTACGACAACTACAAAGGCCAGATCGGCATCGGGCGGCTGCGTTCCGGCACGCTGCGCAAGAACATGCCGGTCGTGCGCATCACCTCCGATGGCCAGCGCGTCAACGGCAAGATCGAGTACCTGTTCACCTTCTCCAACCTCGCCCGTCAGGATGCTGCCGAAGTCCACGCGGGCGATATCGTCGCACTCGCCGGTTTCGACGAGATCGGCATCAGCGACACCATCGCCGACCCCGCCGTGACTGAGCCGCTGCCGTCAATCAACGTCGAGCAGCCGACGGTGCGCATGACCTTCGGCGTCAACACGTCGCCGTTCGCCGGGCGCGAGGGCAAGACCGGCTGGGGCACGTCCCGCCGCCTGCGCGAGCGCCTGTTCAACGAAACGCGCTCGAATCTCGCCCTCCGCGTCCAGGATGGCGACTCGCCGGAGAAGTTCGTCGTCAGCGGGCGTGGCGAGTTGCATCTCGGCATCCTGATCGAGACGATGCGCCGCGAAGGCTACGAGTTCGAAGTCAGCAAGCCGGAGGTCATCTACCGCCGCGACCCGGACACGGGCGAGATGCTCGAACCCTATGAGGACGTCCACATCGAGGTCGCCGATCACCTGACCGGCTCGGTGATCGAGATGCTCGGCGGGCGGCGCGGCCTGATGGCGGACATGAGCAGCGAGAACGGCACGACCTACATGCATTACGTGGTGCCGACGCGCGGCCTGCTCGGCTTCCGTACACAGTTCCTGACCACCACCAGTGGCATGGGCCAGATCCACAGCCTGTTCCACGGCTACGACCCGATGACCGGGTCGATCCCTGGGCGGCAGTTCGGCAGCCTGGTCGCCTGGGAGCATGGTCTGTCCACGCCCTACGCCATGGTCGCGGCGCAGGCACGCGGCGCATTCTTCATCGATCCGGGCACGGAAGTTTATGAGGGCATGGTCGTCGGCGAGCATATCCGCGCGGAAGATCTGGCCGTCAATGTCTGCAAGACCAAGAACCTCACTGCCGTGCGCACCATCGACCGCTCAGAAGATGAGCGCCTGAAGGCTGCCCGCCAGATGACGCTCGACGACTACATCGAGTTCATCGCCGAAGACGAGCTGCTCGAAGTCACGCCGCTCAACCTGCGTGCCCGCAAGCGCATCCTCAACAACGAACTGCGCATGCGCGAGCAGAAGCGCAAAGAGAAGCTGATGGAAGCTGCGGGGTAATCGTCCCGGCAACGACTTCAAATTGACAGACGGGCGCTCTCACGGCGTCCGTTTTGATTCGCGCACGCGGAGGTATAATCGTCACATACTGGTCGTCCCCTGAGGCAGTGATTCAGGCCCTCACACACAACGAAAGCTCTGAGATCATGGCTGACATGAAGGCGGTTCGAATTCATCAATTTGGCGGGCCGGAAGTGCTCATTTACGAGTCGGCGCCTGTGCCCGAAATTGCCGCCGGAGAAGTGCTCGTGCGCGTCAAAGCGGCGGGCGTCAACCCGGTCGATTGGAAGGTGCGCAGCGGTGGCAGTCGCATCGGCGCGGGTGAGCCACTGCCGATCATCCTCGGCTGGGACATCTCCGGCACGGTCGAGGCCATCGCGCCGGACGTGACCGCGTTCAAGCCGGGCGATGAAGTCTTCGGCATGGTACGCTTCCCCGAACTCGGCAGCGCCTACGCCGAGTACGTCGCCGCCCCCGTCGCCCATCTCACACCGAAGCCGAAGACGCTGACACACGTCCAGGCGGCGGCGGTGCCCCTGGCCGCGCTGACAGCCTGGCAGGCGCTGTTCGATGCGCTCGATCTCCAGCCGGGGCAGCGGCTGCTTATCCATGCGGCGGCGGGTGGCGTCGGGCACATCGGCGTCCAGCTTGCCCGCATGCACGGCGCGCATGTGATCGGTACGGCATCGGCGCGCAATGCGGAGTTCGTGCGCAGTCTCGGCGCAGCCGAGGTGATCGATTACACCACCACGCACTTCGAGAAAGTCGTCGGCGATCTTGACTGCGTGTTCGACTGCGTCGGCACGCAGACACAGACGCGCTCGCTGGCGGTCATCCGTCCCGGCGGCAAACTCGTCGGCATCACCGGACAGATCGAACCGGCCTTAGCCAAAGCGCGCAAAATTGAATTGCACCGCATCCTCGTCCACACGAGCGCGGAACAACAGGCGCAAATCGCCGAGTTGATCGACGCGGGCGAACTCAAGGTCGAGGTCGACGCGGTCTTCCCGCTGCATGAGGCGCGCAACGCCCACGAACTCAGCGAGACCCGCCACCTGCGCGGCAAGATCGTGCTGGAGATGTAGGTTGGTTCGTCATCAACCGGCGGTGATGGTGAACATACTCCCCGTTCCAGAGACTTCGAGGTCGTAGCGCCTGACCGCGCTCTCGTAGTTGGGACTTTGAAGCCGCACGTCGCTGCTCATGCCCCCGATCGTTTGATCATCGAAGATGCCTCCAGAGCCCCAGCCTTTCATGTGGACTCGGGCAGCGACACCCGGGGGACGCCGGACGCTGAATTGAGACCCACTTCCCCCAAGCCGGATGGGGACTACGCCAGATGGCACGGGGAGATCGAGATTGAACATGCTTCCCGCTCCCCTGGCCTCCATTTCGAGGAGATCGAGCTCGTTCAAATCAGCAGTGACTTCCGATCCGCCGCTCCGGATCACAACGACCCAGGGGATTGCCGTGCTGAGCGTGACCTCTGCTGCGCGCTTCTCCGTGCTTGGAATCCACAGGCGCCGTGGATAGCGGATGGTAACCACGCCATCTTTGACCTTCACATCGGGCACGGGTCCTTCGAAGTGTGCCTGATAGAGCGCATCCGCTATATTCCCAGCGCGCAAGTTCAGCCCAAAGCTGTCGGATGAGACGAGGAGCTGTGCGCGTTCCAGACCCGCCAACGGTGCAGAGAACATGCCCTCGCTGTCCGCTGACACCGCTCGCAACCGCAAAATCTCTTCCCTGGCGATCGCGTTACTACGTTGAAGAAACTCCAACAGAAAAGCTCTGTGCTCGTCATCGTACCTGTTCGCCAATTCCTCCCAATCGTTCCCAAGGGCAGCAAAGAGAGATCCCATCTCCTGCGCACCGTCCGCGCCTTGTGCGAGCTTCACGATCACGCGACGACCATCGTTGGGATCGCGCTCCCGGCGCACAAGTCCGGCCTTTTCCAGACGCTTGAGAATAGCGGTGAAGGTTCCGGTTGAGAGCGCCATCAGACTCGCAAGCTCACCCGCGGTAGCCTCACCGGTGGTCTCCAGAAGGTCGAAGACTTGCATATCCGTATCGGTCATCTCGAGTCGCGCCGCCGCTGCCCGAAAGAAGGACGCCCCGAGTCCATAGGACTGGCGAAGCTCATTGACAAGTTGTCCGAGAATCTCAGATTGTTCGTTCTGTGAACCCATTGGCTGGTTTGATTTCTCCTTCACAACATAATTAACTTGACTTTCAAGATAAATGTGAGTAATATAGCTTGAGTGTCAAGCAATCTTCCAGGTTGTTTACTGGATATTCAAGCTGACCGTATTGTAGCACAGTGCGGCGCAAGCGGTGAGGAGTGAGTCTATGCAAAATCAGGCAATCCAGGTGAAGGGGCTGCAGAAGTCCTACAAGGACCTTCATGTTCTGAAAGGCGTGGATTTTGTGGTGGGAAGAGGCAGCATCTTCGCCTTGCTCGGCACCAACGGTGCAGGCAAGACGACGATTGTCAAGATCCTGACCACGCTGCTCAAGCAGGACGGCGGAAACGCCGCCGTCAACGGATTCGATGTCGCGTCCAGGCCTGACAGTGTGCGCCAATCCATCAGCCTGACCGGGCAGTTTGCCGCCGTGGACGAGATATTGACCGGGCGAGAAAACCTGATCATGATCGCCAGGCTGCGGCACCTCACGCATCCGCGCCAGGTCGCGGATAATCTGCTGAGCCGCTTCGGCCTGACCGACGCTGCCGATCGACGGGTCTCCACCTATTCGGGCGGTATGCGCCGCAGGCTCGACATCGCCATGAGCCTGGTCGGGACACCACAGCTCATTTTTTTGGACGAGCCGACTTCCGGGCTTGACCCCGAAGCACGCCTCGAGGTCTGGAAGACGGTCAAAGAACTCGCGCAAAATGGCACGACAGTATTCCTGACGACACAGTATCTGGACGAAGCCGAACAACTCGCCGACCGAATTGCCATTCTGCATGAAGGGACAATCATTGCCAACGGCACACTCGCCGAACTGAAGAAGATGTTCCCGCCCGCCAGGGTGGAGTACGTAGAAAAGCAGCCGACCCTGGAGGAGATATTCCTCGCCATCATTGGCAAAAAGGAGACAAAGTAAATGGATACCGCCAGGACTCACTTCATCAGTGATGTCGGCGTCATGCTTGGACGTTCGATGCGCCACATTCTTCGCAGCATGGACACCATCATCACAGTCACGATCATGCCGATCGCGTTCATGCTGCTGTTCGTCTATGTGTTCGGCGGTGCAATTCAAACCGGCACGGACAACTATGTGAATTACCTGCTGCCCGGCATCCTCCTGATTGCGATTGCAAGCGGCATCGCCTACACGGCTTACCGTCTGTTCATAGATATGCAACGAGGCATCTTCGAGCGGTTCCACTCGATGCCGATTGCGCACTCAGCCCCGCTGTGGGGACATGTGCTGACCTCACTGGTCTCCAATGCGATCTCGGCCGTCGTCATCATCCTCGTGGCGCTCCTCATGGGTTTCCGCTCCTCGGCAGGGGTGTTGTCATGGCTTGCTGTGGCCGGTATCCTCGCCTTGTTTACGCTGGCCTTGACGTGGATCGCGGTGATTGCCGGATTGTCCGCAAAGACGGTCGACGGTGCAGGCGCATTCTCCTACCCGCTCATCTTCCTTCCTTTCATCAGTTCTGCGTTCGTGCCCACCGAGTCAATGCCGCCAGTCGTTCGTGCTTTTGCCGAGAATCAGCCGGTGACATCGATCGTCGAAGCGATTCGCTCTCTGCTCGCAGGGCAGCCCGTTGGCAATGACATCTGGGTCGCGCTGGCGTGGTGCCTGGGCATCCTGATCGTCGCCTATCTGTTTGCGATGCGCATCTACAACCGGAAGGCCGCTTAATGCTTGCAGGCGCCAATGCGATCGTGTTCGTCTTGCACGGAGATGAACTGTCGGCTCTCAGTGGGAGTTACCGCCCCTCGGAGCCTGAAGCAATGCTCGATTGGCCGCTGCACATTCGGGTCAGCCACGCAGATTGAAGCCGTCGAGCGATCGCCTCGGGCACCACCGCGCAACATGGGGAAACAAAAGGGGCGCAGTTGCCTGCGCCCCAGAACGGTCAACCGTTACGGCGTTTGCAGGAAGGCCGTCAGGTTGAAGTAGTTGTTGTCTTCGTTGCTTTCGGCCACGACGTTGTTCAGGTCGACGGCGCAGTTGGCCGTCACGTTCCCACCGCCGCCGCTGTCAAGCTGCGCGGTGATCGCGACGTTAATCTGTGCCCCCGGGTTCAAACCGCCGATTGAGGTGCTGAACAGGTTGTTCATCGGCGTGAAATTACAGGCTACAGAGACGCCCGGCAGCGCTACCGAGCTGGGATTGAAGACCGTCACGATGATCTGGAATGCCTGACCCTGTTTCAGTTCGCGATCGAAGCTCACGCTGCTGATCGTCGCGTCGGGCAGGCCGCCTGCGGTTGGCGCTGCGGTGGCTGCGGGAGCGCTCGTCGCCACATCCGGCGCAGGCGTCACAATCGGCACGCCGCTCGCATCCCCGGCCACATCGACCGTCGAAGGCGCGATCCAGCCACGCCGACCGTTCGGCAGCAGGATGTAGAACCAGCGATCACCGCGATTGCTGCGTCCGGCAATCGCCGCGCGCTGGCCCGCCGGCAGCGAACCAATCGTCGGGAAGTCCGTGTTGTCACCGGAGCGCACGTTGGCATTCACCCGCGCGATCACCTCCGGGCCACCCGAACCGCCCGTGATGGGTGCGGGTTCCTGGGTCTCCACCGGCGCAACCACGGTCACGGCCGGGCGCACGACAAACGGCGGCGGCTCGTTTTCGATACGCAGCGGGCTGACGCGCGCCGTCACGTTCTCTCCCTGGCTCATGACAACCACAAGCTGGAATTCGTAGACGCCATCGTCGGTCGCGGTCGTATCCCACGTGCCGAGCACGCCATCGACCACCGGCACGCGCTGTGTCAGCGTGGCTGGCGTCCAGGGCACGGATTCGTCCGCCTCGCTCAGATCGTCGTTCAGACGGCGATATTCCAGGATGTAGCCGGTCATGCCAGCGAGGTTGGCCGTGCCGCGCACCTCGAACTGCCCACTAACCAGGTAGACCGGCAGCGGGTAGCTGATATTGGCATTCGGATTCGGCTCCGGCGTCGTCACGGGCTGCGCTTGAACGGCCACTGCCAGCAGCAGCGGCAGCAAGAACAAAAACGTGTACAGTCGTCGCATAAAAATCTCCATGGCTGTGTTTGGCAAATTTATTGTGCCTGAATTCGCCCCAACGCGCGAGTCACAGGTGGTGGAGATGCGACTAGCCCATTGTTCCTACGTGCAGTCAAAGGAGTGATGAGGAATGGGTAATGAGTAACGAGTAACGAGATGATGAGGGGCGAGGTGATGAGGGATGCGGGGCGCGTAATGCCGATCAATTGTGCCTGGAGTGGGGTGACTGTCTATATCTCTGTGGCACTGCGCGCCAACTCTTCCGCACCGTGAACTGTGTACCGTGAACCCAGAACTCATGGATCATTCAGTTAGGTTTGAACGGATCAAATTGGCTAGTAGCGTTAGTATGC
>JAHDWN010000032.1:70215-73152 GCA_023382675.1 Anaerolineae bacterium | reverse complement strand
TTCATGATCTTGTCCTTTCAGTAAGTGATCTATTTCGACCTGGGGAAGGGACAGCCATCCCCCCATTAGTCTTCGATTTTCAGAATCCCTCCGCCTCATACGTGATGCCGGGGAAGCTGACTGCATCCGGCGCGAGCGCAGCGTGGGCAGCTTCGTCGCCCTTGAGCACGTCGAGCAGGAAGGCGGTCGTGAAGTGGTTGATCAGGTCGTGGGCGCGATCCATGTCCCAGACCGGATCGGAGCAGTACCAGGTGATCGCCAAGTCAAATGCCCATGGCATGGCAGCACAGTCATCGTCATAGATAAAGTGCCCGGCATCGGAGAACATCACTAATGCTTTTTCCGAACTACCCAATGCATCATGTGCCTGGACGAAATTGACTTCGGGTGGTCCCGTGACACCGGCATCGACCGTACCGCCTATCATCAGCGTAGGAAGTTGCACGCTATGCAGTCCGTCGCGACCAAAAAATATACTGGTCGGTGCGAGATAAACTGCGGCATCCAGACGTTCCTCGGTCCATGACGGCCACATGCCTTCCGGCACGGAATCAAGACCCGCCAATGGCACCATGCCGTGTTCGACTCCATCCACCAACGCTGCCTGGTCGGTGCAAAGGTTGCCACCGCCAAGTGTAAGCGCTAATTGCCCAATTTGTGGGTTCTGACTACAGGCGGTTCTGAACGCATTGAAGTTGAACCTGGCACCACTGGCGGAGAGTGCAGCCAAGCCGCCCTGCGACACCCCAACGGCTGCGACACGTTCAAGGTCTATCGCATCCTGCAACATCCCCCCCGTATCTGTAAGCTGACTGGCATACGAAATCTGCCAGGAGATATCCTGTGGACGTGTATAGAAAATCGTCTCAAACGGGACCATGCCAGCCGTAGCAAAATTGTCAACATAGTCCATCGACATGACAACGAAACCATACGAGGCTAGATGCTCGTACAGGTAGGTAGACTCGTACCTCCCGGCATTGAGTCCATGTCCGAAAATCACCAACGGGTACGGACCGTGCTCAACGTCAGGTGGAGCATCTTCAATTGCATGTCCGTAGACTGGCAGATCGCCCTGGTCAGTCCAGTAGTCATGCGGGTAGGTTACCTCTTCCTCTACACCATCCGGATTCAGGGCGGGATATAGAATCTGAATCTTTGTGGGATGAAACTCGGTTTCCGCCTCAATAAGCATCGTTCCCACCCAGTACGGCCCATGCAGTGCATATTCCGGCGCGTCGGGACGTTGCCCCACCTGCGGCGGACCTTCCTCCTGCGCCGCCAGCGGCAATGCGAGCGCCAGTAGCAGGAGCACTGCGATCAGCAATCCATAGTGACGTTTCATGATCTTGTCCTTTCAGTAAGTGATCTATTTCGACCTGGGGAAGGGACAGCTCTCCCCCCATTATTCTTCGATTTTCAGAATCCCTCCGCCTCGTAGGTGAGACCGGGGAAGCTGACCGCATCCGGCGCAAGCGCTTCGTGCGCAGCCTCATCGCCTTTGAGCACGTCGAGCAGGAAGGCCGTCGTGAAGTGGTTGATCAGGTCGTGCGCACGATCGAAGTCCCAGATGTCATCGCGGCACACCCAGAATAGCCCTCGATCTAGAAGCCAGGGCTGGGCGTCACAGTCGTTGTAGTATATCTGGTGGCCAGCGTGCTCGAAGACGACAAGCAATTTCTCGGGACTTCCCAGATCCTCATAAACGTACGTTTCGTAGAGTGGTATATCGGAAAGCACGAAATCGTCCGCCGATCCATACATAACCATGGTTGGAATCGTCACCGACTGGAGGCTTTCAGAGCCAAATTCGAAGGCGGCAGGTGCCAGTGGCACAATCGCATCAACTCGTTCGTCGCCCCAGGAAGGCCACAGCTCATCGGGCACTGTCTCGAGACCGACCGATCTGGCAAGCTGGTTCAGGTTTTCCTCAAGTTCACGACAAATGTTGAGACTTCCAATTTCCTCAGCGGTAACTGCATCGGGATACATTGTGCACCAACTGGTCTGGCCTTGAATGTCCAGCTGAGCGCCAGCAGCCATGAGTGCTGTATAGCCGCCCATCGAATGACCAACTACAGCAATCTTCTCCGTATCAATCATCCCGTGTAATTCGCCTTGGGCAGCGTTCAATGAGGTAGCGTAGTCGATTTGCCACGTGACATCTTGAGGGCGAGAGTAATGTATCGAGGTTCGGGTAAACGGAGTCTCAGCTGGCGTTGCCCAGGCATCCGCGTAGGTAATTGCCAGAACGACGAAGCCATGCGAAGCCAAATGTTCACATAGGTAGAGATAGTCCTGGCGATTGCCATTCAGCCCATGGGCGACAATCACCAGCGGGTAAGGTCCGTGTTCCACATCCGGGGCAGCGTCCTGGAGTGCGTGGCCAATGATGGGAAGATCGAATTCTCGGAATGTTATGTCCTCCGTCAAACCTTCCGGATTCAGCGCCGGGTACCAGACCTCGACTCGGGTTGGGTGCACAGATGTGCTGGCAACAGGTAAATGTCTGGTTCCCACCCAGTACGGCCCGTGCAGCGCGTACTCCGGCGCGTCGGGACGCAGCCCCACTTGCGGCGGCCCCTCCTCCTGCGCCGCCAGGGGCACGGCGAGCGCCAGTAGCAGGAGCACTGCGATCAGCAATCCAAAGTGACGTTTCATGATCTTGTCCTTTCAGTAAGTGATCTCTTTGATGTAGAACCTCGAACGCATCACTCGTAGTTGATGATGGCGACGTCGATCGTCACCGAGGACGGATACCAGCCCATCTGATTGACGTAGTACAAATAGTGAATGCCATTCAGTTCGATGATGGCTTCCGGTAAGAACATTCTGCTGGGTGCTGCAAGGAGCGGTGTATCGCCACGGCGCGTCCAGGTAATTCCGTCTGGACTGGTCGCATATCCAATGCCTCGAACAGGCGTCTGGCTCTTGCCG
>JAHDWN010000032.1:12357-70185 GCA_023382675.1 Anaerolineae bacterium | reverse complement strand
CATCTCCCACCCGTCGGTCGTTTGTCGCACAACAGGGTTGGTCACATAGCCGCTGTCCCAGGCTGACGTGTCAGTATTCTGTCGGAAGATAGGATCGGTCAACTCATAGCGCCCGCTTGCCGTGGCAGGATCGTCATATTTCGTCCAGGCAATCCCGTCAGGCGACGTTGCCATACCGATATTGTATGGATATGTAATAGTCTCGAAGTACAAGACATATTCGTCCGCGGTATGCAGCAGTGACAGTGGCCAGATCCCACCGTAGTCCCACTCAAGCGCGCTTTCAGTGCTCAATACGGGTTCTTCAGCAATCGACCAGGGGCCCGTCGGTGATGGCGCGGTTGCCATCAAAAAGTGATCCGCTAGATTGTAAAATAGGTAGCCCTCGCGCCAGGGTATGAAGTACAGTGTCCAGTTTTCCCCATCATGAAACACCGAGAATCCCTGTACGCCGTTTGGAGCCACGGTCTCGTCAGGTATAAAGACCGGGTTGTCCGCGTGTTTGGTCCAGTTCACACCATCTTCGGAGGTTGCGTAGCAGACGCTTCCCGCAGCTTGGTACTCTAAAAACCCCAGGTAGAACATGTGCAGCAGCCCATCGTGAGCGATTACACGCGGTCGCCATATGCCACCGCGTTCCCAATCCGCTCCCTCATCGATGGTGAGGATCGGGTTGCCCTCATACGGCATCAGATTCACCGAGATGTCCGTTTCCTCCTGCGCCGCCAGCGGCACGGCGAGCGCCAGCAGCAGGATGCTTGCAGCAAACACCAATCGGCATTTCATGATCTTTTCCTTTTAGTAAAAACGGAGACTACTTGCGCGGGCGAGGGTCTGGCTCCGTTTGTGCTGTACAGGAACCAACACCCGCTCAAAACACGCCGCCCATCCCCCCACTGCGGCAGCGTGCCGATCCACCGGAAACAAAATGAGCGCCATCCCTCGTCCGGGATAGCGCCCATGATCGTCAATGAAAGACTCGATGTGTTTCCCACGCCGAACGGCGCGACGACAAAACTCGGCAAAGCCGATTCATTATATGTCGTTTGTTACGCAGCGTATTCCAGATGTCTGGTGAGGTCTAGTGACGAATGTCACGAGCACGATATTATGCAAATCTAGGAAAGCCAGGTTTGGACACTGTGCCCAAATCCCGCCGACGACCAGCCGAAGTTTCGTCGAATGCGCCGGGTGCGGCATAGTTCAAAACTCATTCCTCGTCACTCATCACCTCGCACCTCATCACCTATCCGAGCACCGAGTACCGAGCACCGAGCACCCGCTTTACCCTTTGTGATTCGCTATCCAGGCGCGCGCTGTTTCGATCTGCCTGCGGACGGCGTCCGGCGCGGTCCCGCCGATGGCGTCGCGTGAGGCGACGGAGCGCTCGAAGCTGAAGACCGCCGCCACGTCCGCGCCAAACAACGGCGACAGCTCGCGCAGGCGTTCGAGCGGCAGTGCTGACAGCTTGACACCGGTGTCAGCGGCCTCGCGCACGACCGTGCCGACGACGTGATGCGCCTGGCGGAACGGCATCCCCTTGCGCACCAGATACTCGGCCAGGTCGGTCGCCAGCAGGTCATCGCCGAGCGCGGCCTGCATCTTGCCGGTGTTGAATTGCAGCGTCGCGACGATGGCTGTGATCACCGGCAGCAGCAGGTCGAGCGTATCGAACGCCTCGAAAGTTGGCTGCTTGTCATCCTGCAGGTCTTTGTTGTAGGTGCTCGGCAGCCCTTTGAGCATCGTCAGCAGCCCGGTCAGATTGCCGATCAACCGTCCTGCCTTGCCGCGCGCGATCTCCATCGGGTCGGCGTTGCGCTTCTGCGGCATTATGCTGCTGCCCGTGCTGTAACGGTCGTCGAGCGTGATGAAGCTGAGCGCCGGGTTGCTGTAGAGGATGATGTCCTCGCCCAGGCGGCTGAGATGGATGCCAAGCAGCGCACAGGCGAACAGCGCTTCGGCGGCGAAATCTCGGTCACTGACCGCGTCGAGGCTGTTCTGACTACACGAAGCGAAACCCAATTCTTGTGACAGCGTCGCCCGGTCGATGCCGAACGGATGCCCGGCCAGTGGGCCGCTTCCCAGCGGTGACACGGCCGTCCGCGCCCGCGCATCCGCCAGCCGCGCCCGGTCGCGCGCCAGCATCCAGACGTAGCTCAGCAGCCAGTGCCCGGCCACAATCGGCTGGGCTGGCTGAAAGTGCGTGTAGCCGGGCATGAGCGTCTCGGCGTGCTCGTCGGCGCGGTCGATCAGCGCCGTTTGCAGCGCGGCCAGCTGCGCATCCAGCCGGTCGAGCGCATTCATCACCCACAGCCGGAAGTCGGTCGCGACCTGATCATTGCGGCTGCGTCCGGTGTGCAGCTTGCCCGCCGGTTCGCCGATCAGCTCGGTCAGGCGGCGCTCGACGGCGGTGTGGATGTCCTCGTCGCCCTCTTTATAGACGAACATGTCCGCCTTGAACTCTTCGAGCACCTGCTCCAGCCCGCGCACGATGGCGTCGGCTTCCTCGTAGCTGATCACCCCCGCGCGCACGAGCGCCCCGGCATAGGCAATGCTGCCCGCGATGTCCTGCGCGTACATGCGCCGGTCGTAGCCGATGCTGTCGTTGAGCCGCCGCAGGCTCTCGTCCGGCGGCAGCTTGAACGCCCCACCCCATAGGGTCATTGGTTGTACTCCATTTCATTCATGGTGCAGCGACAACGGGTACACCTGCTGGAACAGCTCAGGATAATCGACTACAAAATCGTTTGCATCGACCTCGATGTCAGCAACGAAACCGCCGTCGAGGTTGTCGAAGCGGTAGCGCCGCTCAGACAGCCGGGTGTACTGCTGCTGCTGGGGCACAAAGCCGCCGCCGTTGAGATAGAGAAAGATCACCCAGATCGTTTTCGTCTCGCCAACGGCCAGTTCCAGTTCTTTGATCGCCAGCGTGTTCGTGAACGGTGTTTGCCGGATGTCGATCGTGCAGCACAGATCAAAATCCGCGCCCAGGGGCAGATAACCCAGATACCATCGTCCATCACGCCGCGCCAGCCAGCGGTCGCCCCAGCGCACCGACTGGATGCCGCCGTGCGCATTCAGTTCGACGGTATACCCGGCCTGCAGCGGCGCGCCCTCATAGACCCCGGCAAACGACGACTCCACCTGGGTGATGTCGCCATGCCGGGTCACACGCAGCAGTTCCATGCTCGGCTCATGCAAGCCCTGCCACATGACAATCCCTTCCGGGAGCATGTTTGACCTCCGAAGTCTTGATCCGCTTCAATCCCGTTTGAACTTGCTGTAATCCGGCTTGGGGCCGCCCTCGGCCTGCTGCTGCATGAGCGACTCGATCTTGACCGGCAGGCCGAAGATCTTGATGAAGCCCTCGGCGTCGGCCTGGTTGTAGACATTCTCCTCGCCGAACGAAGCGTAATCCTCGCGGTAGAGGCTGTACTTGCTCTTGCGCCCGACGATAGTGACACTGCCCTTGTAGAGCTTGAGCCGCGCGGTGCCCGTCACATTTTCCTGCGTGACCTGGACGAACGCATCGAGCGCCTGGCGCACGCGCGTATACCACAGGCCGTTGTAGACCAGCTCGGCATACTTGACCGCGAGCATGTCTTTGAGATGCAGCGTCTGCTTGTCCAGGCAGATGCTCTCCATGGCGACGTGCGCGCGCCGCAGGATCGTGCCGCCGGGCGTCTCGTAAACACCGTGCGATTTCATGCCGACCAGCCGGTTCTCGACCATATCGACGCGCCCGATGCCGTGCGCCGCGCCCATCTTGTTGAGCTGCAAGAACAGTTCGAGCGGCGGCATCTGCACGCCGTCCAGCGCGACCGGCACGCCGCGCTCGAACTCGATCTCGACGTACCGCGGCGTATCCGGCGCTTGCTCCGGCGCGACCGTCAGCTTGAACATAGCTTCTTCCGGCTCCAGCCACGGGTTCTCCAGCGGGCCGCCCTCGTGCGACAGGTGATACAGGTTGCGGTCACGGCTGTAGATCGACTTGAGCGTATGCGTGACCGGCACGTGGAATTCTTCAGCGTAAGCGAGCAGATCTTCACGGCTGCGCAGAGTCCACTCGCGCCAGGGCGCGATCACCTTGAGCCGCGGGTTGAGCGCCATCGCCGTGACCTCAAAGCGCACCTGATCGTTGCCCTTGCCGGTGCAGCCATGCGCGATGGCGTCCGCGCCCTCGATGTCGGCGATGTCGCACAAGTGCTTGGCGATCAGTGGGCGCGCGAACGACGTGCCGAGCAGATAGTCGCGCTCGTAGACCGCCCCCGCCTGCATCGTCGGGAAAATGAAGTCGGTCACGAATTCTTCGCGCAGGTCGCGGACGTAGAGCTTGCTCGCGCCCGTCTTGAGCGCCTTCTCCTCCAGGCCGTCGAGTTCTTCTTCCTGGCCCAGGTCGGCGGTGAAGCAGATGATCTCGGCGTTGTACTCGTTCTTGAGCCACGTGAGGATCACGGATGTATCCAGCCCGCCGGAATAGGCAAGCACGATCTTTTTGACATCGGACGGCATGAGGCTTCGCTCCTGATGGGGTCACTGCTGAACGGGTGAAATGTTAGCCGGATAGTGTAGCGCGGAATGCGGCGGATGGGAACGAATCTGGTGAGGGTGATCTGGCTGGCTGATCGCCAACCAGTCAACGACTGGCTAAAGATAATCAAGCATACTCAAGATGCTTCACTTCCAATTTTGATTCTTGGTTCGCGCTTGGAATCAGCTCCTGGTGATCTGAGTCCCGAAAGCGCCTTCAGTGCGCTTGATTGCGGCTAGCTGTGCTCAGGGGTCGGCGAGCTTCGCCGACTGAAGGCAGCAAAGCTGCCCCCGCGCAGGTTGACCCGTCGGTGGTGGTTTTGCACTCAGCACCGCGCCTCAAGTCCCTGGCTATGGTTGCGCCCGGTAAGCCGTGCTGCAAGAATGTGTTGCCCTGGACTCCTTGGCAGTCAGCCACCAGGCGGGCATCTGCGCGACTAGCTTTGCTGACGTTCCGGAGCCAGTGTGCGAATGTCGAGCGACATATCGGGCGCAGGTTTCCCGGTGATGCGCCGCAGCGCCTCGCGGAGCAGGCCGCCCATCACACGCTGCCCGGTCAGGACATTCACCAGCAGACCGCTTTTGCCGTCGGTTGCGCTGGAGGCCAGCCAGAGCGCTTTCTGTGCAGGTAGATCGGGTTCGTTCGCCCAGAGCCGCATGACCGTTTCCAGCGGCTTGACGCGCTCCTCGAAGCCCGGCACGACTTCGACCTGGCGCAGCATGTCGGTGTCAACCAGGCCAGGGTTGAAGGCGAAGATCCCGACGCCGCTGTCTTCGTTCTCGCGCGCCAGCGACAGGGTGAAACTACGCCCCCAAGCCTTGCTCGACGCGTAGGCATTTTGAAATTTCACGCCGTCCCTGTCATTTGAGCCGCGGCCCACGAGATTGATTAGTTTGCCGCTGCGGTTGGGCAGCATATGGCGCAGCGCCACCATCGATCCGTTATAGACGCCGACGATATTGGTATTGACCACCCGCATGAAGGCGCTCGCTGGGATGGCTGTGGTTGGGCCATAGGGCGCAGATAAACCCGCGTTGTTGACCCAGATGTCGATCTTGCCGAAGGTCTCAACCGCGAACGCGCCTAACGCCTCGACTTGCTCTAGATCGCTCACGTCACACGTCGTTCCAGCCGCCCGCGCGCCGTTTGCCTCTAGCTCCGCTATCGCAGTGTCCAGCGTTGACTTCGAACGACCGGCGATGACGACGGCAGCGCCCGCCGCTGCATAGGTCTGCGCAATTCCCAGACCCAGCCCGCGTGTGCCTCCGGTAATGACTGCAACCTTGTTCTCTAGCAACACCATCTTCTGCATCCCTCACTCACCACTTCCATGTGTCCCCGGTCTCACGTTACAGCGTTGCTCCAACAACCAGCGCGTGTCACCTGCACCCGGCTGCATTCCCGCCCGTAAGACCAGGGCGCTTGCCTGATGCAGCGCACAGGGCAGGCACGCTGGAATCCGGAGCAGAGCCAGCCACGATGACACGAAGCTGCACTAGATAGCAGATTCTTTGCCGAATCTCAAGATGAGGAGGATCACTAATCGCGCGGATGGGCGTGCCTGCCTGCCGCCCTCACCCATCCCGCCGCGAAGTCCGCGCCAGAATGACCAGCCGGCGCAGCAGCGGTTGCAGCGTCTCCGGCGCGGCGCTGTCGGTCGTCCGCACGGTATGGCGGCGCTCGCCATCCGCGACGGTCACGACATACTGAAACTGATCCGCGCCGCCTGTGGATGAGCGCAGCCGCGCCGGAAGATCGAAGAACTTTGCATCCTCGACCAGACTCTCCAGTTGCGCGGCCTCATGCGGCGGCAGCGTGTCCGTATCGATGGTCACGGTGATACGCAGCCCCGCAAAACCGCCGCTGCGCTCGAACGCGATCTTCATCGCCCGCCCCGCGTCGTCGGTGCTGCCGTCTGTGCGACGCTACTGCCACCGCGCAGCGCCGTCAGCAGGTCGATCAGCCAGGCGAGGATCTGCCGCCAGCCGAAGCCCGTCTCGACGGTGATGCCAACCTCGCGCCAACCGGTGACGACGGCCTGCTGCTCCAGGCTGCCAGCGCCGTAGAGTTCGCCCGCCGCGCTGTAGGTCACGTTCGCCGCGTGCTGGAAATCCGACCAGAACTGGAGCTTATCGCGCAGGGCGCGATACCAGATCTGCCCGGCCTTCTCCCAGGCGTTGCCGCCGATTTCCCGCGCCACGACGTAAAAGGCGTGGTTGGGAATGCCGGAGTTGATGTGGACGCCGCCGTTGTCGTAGGGGTAAATCTGGTAGTCGCGCATGTGGCCGGGCTGCGGATCTTTGCCGAGCACCGGGTCGTCATAGGCTGTGCCGGGCGCTTTCATCGAGCGAATGCCCTGCGCGTTGACGTTGGCCGTGAACAGGCCCGCGCCGATGATCCAATCCGCGTCTGCCGCTGTCTGGCCGAGCGTGCGCTGCTTGACCAGCGAGCCGAACACGTCACTCATCGATTCGTTGAGCGCACCGGGCTGAAGATAGTAGAGCATCCCGCCCTCGTGCTGCGTCACGCCGTGCGCCAGCTCGTGCCCGATCACGTCGATGGCCGCGGTGAAGCGGTTGAAGATGCGCTCGGCCGCTGGCAGGTCTTCGTCGCCGTCGCCGTAGACCATCTGCTGGCCGTCCCAGAAGGCGTTGTCGAAGCTCGTGCTGTAATGCACCGTCGAATCGAGGCGCATCCCCTGGCCGTCAATCGAATTGCGCCCGTAAACATCTTTGAATAGATCGTAGGTCGCGCCCGATCCGTCGTAGGCTTCGTTGACCGCGACATCAGTCACCGGCGGATCGCCCTCGCCGCGCACCTTCGCGCCGGGGAGCGTCGTGCCGTGCTGTGCGTCGTAGACGATGCGCTCTTTTCCGGCGGCGGCCTGTGTCTGCGCGACCGACGGCATCCCGGTCAGTTCGGTGCGCTGGCCGCGGATCTGTGCCGAAACGCTGAAGTTCTGGAGCGCCTGGGCGCGCTGGGCGGGCGTGCCGCGCTCGGCGATCTCGCGCAGCATATGCGGCGGAATTATGCAGTGAATGGGATTGCGTACAAACATCACAACGCCTTTCGCATGGGCTGAGACCGGGCAATGGGCTGCGATGATGGTGTGATAGGAGCATTATAGTCTGATTTTGGGGAATGGGTGCGGAGTGCGTGAAGGAGATTACGCTTCAGCTCCATATAGTGCGGGCAACTCGAAATCCCCAATCATAGCCCATGGAATAAGGAGCGCCGTCGCCGCGATAGGCAGCCCGCAAAATCTGTGAATTGTTGTTCCTCCATGATCCGCCACGAAGCATACGTGGCTTTTGGCCTTGCAAATTGTCTGAAGCAATATCGTCGCGGAGATTTCGGCACCATTCCCAGATATTGCCGGTCATATCGACGACACCAAATGGGCTGTCTCCTTTAGTTTCGTACGCAGAGACTGGTGAAGTCCCATTGCTTTTGCCTCCCACACTGCTGTTGCAGCGCAATAGATCAAAAACTGGCCCCCAGGGATAATCCCAACCAGTATCGCCAACGGCTGCCAACTGCCATTGAAGCTCTGTCGGCAATGAAATCGCGGGTTGCTCAGGCTCGATACGTAGGCGTGCAGCCAACCAGCAACAGAAGGCAATCGCCTCATACCACGAGACGTTTGCGCGCGGATGATCTTCACCATCAAAGGCTGTCGGCAGGGGCCGTGTGTTTCTGTTGTGCCAGGCCTTCGCTTCCTCGGAAAACTCCCACCACACAGGATAACGATAGCCGTCGTCCGCATCAATGAAGACCCGGAATTGAGCGTTTGTGACGGGGTACTTCGCCATCTCGAAAGCGGGCACGTCATAGGTTTTGCCTTCGATCGTGACCTGCCCGGCGGGGATCGGACACCATGCGAACGGAGGTGGCAAGATGGAGAGCACATCGTCGGCAGGGATTGTGACAGAGGGTAGCATCGTGTTTGGCGGCGGGGCATTTGGAGCATCATTAGGCAAGTTCAACGACCGAAACAGTTTTCGCTTGAAACACATCATCGGCAAGGAAATCTGTGCAATCAATGTAATCCTGATAGGCGAGGAAGAACAGGGCGTGGGGCAGCGATACCGAGTCGAGGCGAGCGATGACAATTGGTTTGGACTTATGATCGGCGTACTGCACTTCACGCACGACCCATTTCGATGCGGCTGCATGTTCACTGAGAAGTAGCACCAACACATCACACGCGTCGATCTCAAGGGCGAGACGTTCAGGGAAATTGTCGAGCGCGGTCAAGCGTTGAAAATCGATGAAGACATCCACACCTCGTGCGCGCAGCACATCTGCTATGGTGTTCGCAGCATTCACGTCTTTGCGGCTGTAGCTAATGAACACGCGCATGGGCTGACCACCGGCGAGGATAGCGAGACAGACACATCAATCCGAAAGTTGAACTCGCCTATGATACTATCAACGCCGATGGGAGAGCAAAACCGGCCCACTCGCCAGTACGCGCAAGATGCTCGAAGCATCTTGCTGGCAATTTTGGAAGCCATCTGGAAGATGGCTGGCTGGTTTCATACTTGACAAAGAATGCACACCCGCGACGACTGTGAGAAGATGCAATGCCCTACTGGATCTGCTATTACCACGTCATCTGGGCGACGAAGTATCGAGCCGAGCTCATCACACCGCCCTACGCGCAGATCATTTACGAGGCGATCCGTGCAAAGGCAGGCGATCTCGGCGGCGAGGCGTTGGCGGTGAATGGGATGCCGGATCACGTGCATGTTGCGGCGGCGATCCCACCCGCCATCGCGATTGCAAAATGGGTCGGCGAGATCAAAGGTG
Organism: Anaerolineae bacterium; assembly: GCA_023382675.1. Lineage (GTDB taxonomy): Bacteria > Chloroflexota > Anaerolineae > Aggregatilineales > Phototrophicaceae > Flexifilum. The sequence continues at coordinate 60,842 of JAHDWN010000032.1, read as the reverse complement.
CATCGTCACGCGCCGTCAACACAGCCTTTCCCGATGACAGTGCCCGCTTCCGCTGGCAAGGCAGCTACGGCGTGCTCACGGTTGGATCGCGACAACTGAATCAGGTGATCGACTACATCACGCGCCAGCAGGAGCACCATGCCCAAGGCACGACCAATGCACATTTGGAACGTGTGGATGACGAGCATTAGCCCATGACGGACCGCAAGATGCACCCTGCGGGGAGCTTCGCTTCGAAGCATCTTGCTGGCACTTCCGGTAAGCCTCATGGTATGCGGCTTATTTTTTCCGTTTTGACCGCATCATGCTTGGTTGGAACCAGCCATCTTCCAGATGGCTTCCCAATTTCCACCAGCCCGACCGTTCGACGGTCGGGCGTCGTACTGGCGACCCCGATCACACCCCCACCGGGTACTTGAGCAGCGGCGCGATGGCGCGCCAGGCCGCTCGCTCGGCTTCGCTGCGGGGATGCGGCGCAAACCCGAACGCCAGATACAGATTGAGCGCCGGGATGCGCCGTGTATTCGTATCCAGCCAGGCGTCGTTGTAGCCAAGATCGCGCAGCACGCCGAGTACGGCACTGAGCATCGGCTTCGCCAGCCCGCGCCCCTGCGCCGAGGCAGCAATCGCCACCCAATGCACCAGGCCGATGTCGCGCCCGTCGAAGGCGTCGCCGTTCCAGGCCGTGATCGTGCCGATGTCCGCGCCAGACGGATCGACCAGGAACATGACACGCCGGGCGAGATGGGCGACGTCGCCCGGCATATACTGCGCGAAGGTCTCCGCCGTTGCCTGCGATAACGCATCCGCCGCGCGCTGGATGCGCACCCAGGGCGCCACGTCGCCGTCACGATAGAAGCGCATGTGATAGCCTTCCGGCAGCGCATGACGCGGCGCGCCCGCCAGATCGTGATGGATCATGCGCACATCGACGTCTGGGGTGTTTTTCTTTGGGCTGTTTTCCGGCATATTAGGTAGGGCCAATTGAAAGTCGCCGATTTCGCAAATAATAACTGACACCTTTCAGCCGCACCAGCCATCTTCCAGCAAAAAGGGCGCATCGGTGATGCGCCCCCACGTTATTTCGCGATGGATGTCGCTGCCGCGGGATTACCCCCCGAACAGCCGCCAGACCTGCGCGACCACGAACGTCACGATCAGGCCGAGCGCGAGCGGCGACAGCGCCGCGACCGCCGTCCACTTCAGGCTGCCCGTCTCTTTGTAGATCGTGTAGATCGTCGTGCTGCATGGATTGTGGATCAGGCTGAACAGCATCAGGTTGATCGCCGTCAGCAGCGTCCAGCCGCCCGCGTGCAGCAAGTTCAGCAGCGTGGTGTTCGAATCGATCTCGAACATGACGCCTGCGCCTGCGCCCTGGCTGCTCGTGCCCGTGACGAGCACCGTCAGCATCAGCACGGTCGGGATGACGATCTCGTTGGCCGGGATGGCGACGATGTAGGCCAGCAGGATCACACCGTTGAGGCCGATCAGGATGCCGACCGGGTTGAGGAAGTTGATCAGGTGCTCGGCCACGCTGACGCCGCCGATGGAGACGTTCGCGCTCAGCCAGATGATCGCCCCGGCGGGCAGCGCGAAGACGACCGCGCGCCAGAGCACGTACATCGTCCGGTCGATCATCGACGTGTAGATCGTCTGCCAGACACGCGGCGGGCGGTAGGGCGGCAGTTCCAGGCTGAAGGTCGAAACTTCGCCGCGCAGGATCGTGTGCGACAGCGTCCACGACGCAGCGAACGTCAGCAGCACGCCGAGCACAGCGATGCCGACCACTGCCAGCGCCGAGACCAACCCGGCCAGTGCCGGTGGCACGAGCGCACCGATGAAGACCGTCGCGATCAGAATCTGCGTCGGCCAGCGCCCGTTGCAGAGCGCGAAGTTGTTGGTGATGATCGCGATCAGCCGTTCGCGTGGGCTGTCGATCACGCGCGTCGCCACCACCCCGGCGGCGTTGCAGCCGAAGCCCATCATCATGCTCAGCGCCTGCTTGCCGTGCGCGCCGGATTTCTTGAAGATGTTGTCCAGGTTGAAGGCCACGCGCGGCAGATAGCCGAAATCTTCCAGCAGCGTGAACAGCGGGAAGAAGATCGCCATCGGCGGCAGCATGACGCTGATCACCCACGCCGTCGCCAGATACATGCCGTCGAACAGCAGGCCGGACAGAAAGGCTGACATCCCAATCGACGCCGCCGCGCCCTTCAGGATCGGGTGGAGCTGGTCGATCAAGATCGACGACAGGAAGCCCGACGGCACATTCGCGCCCGTGATCGTGATCCAGAAGACGAGCGCGAACAGCAGGATCATCATGGGGAAGCCCCACACGCGGCTCGTCACCAGCCGGTCAATCGTGCGGTCGAGATCGAAGCGTTCTTTGCTGTCAGGCCGCGTGACGGCACGGTCGGCCAGCCGCGCGGCATCGGTGTACAGGTCTTCCATCAGTTGCTCATGGAAGCCTTGCCCAACCTCCCAGCGCAGTTGATCGGCCAGTTTGATGATGTTCTCGCGTTGTTCGGTTTGCGCGCTCATGACGCCACCTCCACCAGTGGGATAATGTTCTGGGCATGTTCCGCCGCCACCGCCCGGTTGAGATCGCCGAGGTCGCCGCGACGGAGCGCGTCGGCAATTGCCTCGTCGCCGTCGAGCAGGCGCAGCGCCACCCAGCGCGCGTTCGAAAGCTGCGGATACGCCGCCTGGATCTCGCGCGCCAGCCGGTCGAGCGCGTAGGAGAGCTTGTCCGACTGCACCTTGAGCCGGTGCGGGCGGCAAACCGTGCGCCCCGTCGCCACGTCGTCAATTGCCTGGAGCAGTTCTTGCAGCCCCTGACGCTGGCGCGCCGCCGTCGGCACGACCGGCACACCCAGATCGCGCGCCAGCCGCCGCTCATCGACCTCGAGCTTGTGCCGCTTCGCCTCGTCGATCAGATTGAGGCAGACGACCGCGCGCTCGGTGATCTCCAGCACTTGCAGCACGAGATTGAGATTGCGTTCCAGCCGCGTCGCGTCGACGACGATCACGGTCACGTCCGGCTGGCCGAAGAGGATGAAATCGCGTGCGACCTCTTCATCGACACTGGTCGCCAGCAGCGAGTACGTCCCCGGCAGATCGACGATCTTGTAGCGCTGGCCGCCGAACTGGAAGCCGCCCTCGGCGCGTGTGACGGTCTTTCCCGGCCAGTTGCCGGTGTGCTGGCGCAGGCCGGTCAGCGCGTTAAAGACGGTGCTCTTGCCCGTGTTCGGGTTGCCCGCCAGCGCGACGACGTAATCCCAGTCGGTCATATCGACGCCCAACCGGAGCAGATTGGCGCGGCTGTGCGCCGGGCAGGTCGCGCAGGCTTCGGCCACCGATTGGGGTTGTAGTGGATTGGCGATAGGTTGGTTGCTCATGATGCTGCCTCCTCTCGGCGGATGTAGATCAGATCGGCCTGCTCACGGCGCAGGGCGATCAAGGTTTCACGAATGCGATAGGCCATCGGGTCGCCGCTGGGGCTGAGGAACTCGGCATTGACCCTGGTGCCGCTCAGGATGCCCAGGTCAAGGAAACGCCGCCGTTCGGCTCCACGGCAGGCGGGCGCGATGCCGCTCACGACCGCCGACTCCCCTTGTTTGAGATCGCTCAGGCGCGCGACCGGCTGCGGTTTTTCCGCCGCCTGCTCGACCACGACCGAGATATTCCCGGCCACGACCGGCGCAAGCACGTGCTCGTCGCCATCCGCCCAGAAGCGGATCGCCTGTGGCGTCTGCGAGATGATACGAATCTGCTGGCCGGGCGCGAGGCCCTCGGCGACGATCTGGGCGTAGATCACGTCCGGCTCGTCTTCCAGGTGGACGATGCGCAGCGGCACGTTGATCGGCATCGACGGCAGCGGCTGCCCACCATGCGGCACGAACTGGCCGGATGATGACGGGATCGGGTCGCCGTGCGGGTCGTGCGTCGGATAACCGAGCTGGCGTTCAAGCTCGCCCAGCTCTTCCGGACTGCGCCCGTGTTCGTAACGATCCGCCAGCCGGTGCCAGCCGGACTCTTCCAGGCCGGTTTCGTCGGCCAGGAAGCGTTCCCACAGCCGGTGCGCGCGGATGACGTGCAGCGCGGCGTTGACCCCGCCGGGCGTCAGCTTCAGGTGATCGTCAGTCATGACGACCAGCTCGCGCTCGGTCATGACCGCGATCAGGTGCGCCGCCTGGTCAGCGTTGATGTCCACTGCCCCGGCGATGCTCTCAATCGTCGGCGAGCGTCCGTTCATCTGGCATTTGTAGATGTGTTTGAGCGTATCTTCGATGTAGACGCGCTCGTTCAGCCGCCCCATCTCGCGCCAGCGCCAGACCAGCCCGCGCTCCGGCGCGAACAGCGCGATGAGCAATACCAGCACGACAATGAAGGCTGTTAAGGCCACAACTGGATCAGGCATTGTGGATTTCCTATGGGCTAGTTTAGACTAATCTAAAACAGATTTTACCGCGTTCTCGTAATATTGGCAAGTGGGGAAAATTTGGTACTCGGTGCTCGGTACTCGGTGCTCAGTTTTGGGTTCACAGTACACGGTTCACGACGCTAGAAAAAGTGATGAGCAGTCGCCGACGACGGCTGAAGCCAGTCGGCTATGTAGCATCAAGCCGCCGAGGGCGGCTCAAGAACGGCACGCCAAGGATTGACTTATAGAAAACATAGATACGACTGACATGATCGGCAAATTCTCTAGCGCCTTTAGCGCGCTTGATTTCTCCTAGCCGACGGGTTGACCCGTCGGCGGCCTTTCTACAGATCTCCTCCGTGTCTTCGCGGTTCGTATCCTTCACCCCTCTCGCATCGCACATTCTTGCGCAGGACTCGAAACGTCGTTACGCTCACAGCGCTTAACAACCTGATTCACGAGTGAAGATCATGAGCGACATCAAGTATCACATCGGCTTCGGCGCGGACGACATCGCGGGCATCGACATCGCCCTCCTGAGCGGCGATCCGGTGCGCGCGGAGAAGATCGCCACCCAGTATCTGACGCTGGAAAAGCCGCTCTCGGTCGTGCGCGGGCTGAACAGCTACATCGGGACGACGCCGGGCGGCAGGCGCATCGTCTCGGCCACCAGCGGCATGGGCGCGCCGTCGTTGAGCATCGTCGCCAACGAACTGGCGCAGGTCGGTATCCGCCACATCATCCGCATCGGCACCTGCGGGTCGATCCAGCCGCACGTGCTCTCTGGCAGCGTGGTCATCACCCGCGCGGCGCTCTGCCGCCAGGGCGCGGCGCACGACATCGCCCCCGCCGAGTACCCCTCTGCGGCCAATCCGTTCTGGACGCTGGCGCTCGTCAACGCCGCGCGTGCGATCGGCGCGGATTGGCACGTCGGCATCACCGCCTCGGTTGACACCTTCTACGAAGGCCAGGAGCGCACCGACACCTCGTACAACAAGCAGCTGCTGCGCGAGCGCGTCGGCGCGATTGACGAGTACCAGCATCTGCGCGTGCTCAACTTCGAGATGGAAGCGGGCACGCTGTTCAAAATGGCGAACGTCTACGGGCTGGGCGCGGCCTGCATCTGCGGCGTGATCGCCGCGCGTGTCGAGGCGGAAAATGTCTCACACGAGGCCAAGGTCAAGGCCGAGGATCACGCCATCCGGATCGCCATCGCCGCGGTGGACGGCATCGACCCGGCGCTCCTCGGTGAAGCGTACCGGTGGTAGGTCGCCGGATGGTCAAGAGTAAGGTCAATTGCGACTATAATTGAAACAACTATTCGGGGTTCTGAAACAATGGCCGATCAGATCAGGAATGTGCCCAACCTGGACGATTTGCGCGCTCGCCGCGACGACATCCTGCGCCTGGCCGAACGCTACGGGGTGTATAACGTCCGGGTCTTTGGCAGTGTGGCACGCCAAGAAGCCACGCCGAACAGCGACATCGATCTGCTCGTCTCCGCGCGCCCAGGCGTCAGCATGTTCGATCTGGTCGGCTTGTGGCTTGATCTGAAAGACCTGCTCGGCTGTGATGTGAGTCTGATTACCGATGATGATCATCCACGTCACCGGCGCTTCATAGCACAGGTGCGCAAGGATGCAGTCCCGTTATGAGCAAGTCAAATGTTGACTACTTACGCGATATCCTTCAGGAACTCGATGATATTCGTACCTTTACCACGGATGGCGAAGCAGCTTTCATGCAGGACGTGAAAACGCAAAAAGCCGTCATCCGCTCATACGAGGTGATCGGAGAAATCTGCAAACGACTGCCGGATGAACTACGCACAGCGCACCCGCACATCGACTGGCGAAAGCTGATCAACTTTCGCGATTTCTTGGCGCACAATTACGAAATCATCGCGCTGCGTTTTGTTTGGGATGCTGTCGAAGACCTGGCAAATCTACGGGCTGCCATCGAAGAGATACTGCTCAAAGTCTCCCCGGGTGAGGATGATTCTGCAGAAGGTTAGGTTGGCGACCACGCTTTTGGCCGCCATTGCACGAAAGATTTCGCCGTGCCGCTCAACCAAGCGCTACCCGCCGCCCACAGCCTGCGCCAGCACGACCAGCACATACGGCAGCAGCGCCAGCAACCCTAGCCACGGGCTGCCACGCCGCGTCTCGTGCTGCTGATCCCAACTGAACAGGTACGCCGCCAGCCCGATCGCGAGTACGCCGCCCGCCAGGAGCGCCAGCGCCGAGATGTACGGGCTGAGCGCAGCCTCGCGGCCATAAGCGAGCGCGTTGGCGATGTTCATCGCGTGCGTGGTCGGCAGCAGCCACGACACGCTCCGCAGCGCATCCGGCAGCAACGATGTCGGCATCATCAGGCCGCCGATCAGCATTGACGGCACGAAGATCCCCTGCGCCATCATCACCGTCGCATTCGCGTTTGGCGAGACGACGCCCAACAGCAGTCCCAGGCCGAGACAGGCGAACACCAGCAGCAGGAAACTGAGCATGAACGCCCAGATATTGACCGGCATTTCCGCGCCGAACAGCGGCGGCGCCAGCAGCACCATGATCAGCGCGACGATGACGACGCGGAACAGCGTCGATAGTGCCGGCATCGCCAGGATCGACAGCTCAGGGATGCCGTGGATGTGGAAGCTGCGGAAGATGCCCGCGTTGCGTGCAGCCACCAACACATCCGGCATACCGAGCATGGTGCTCACAAGGACCGCGAAGAAGACCATCGCCGGGATCAGCGTCTGGTAGAAAGTCGGATTGACGCCGGTCATGAGCGCACCGCCGAGCAGGAAGAAGCCGAGCGGTAACAGGATATTCAGCAGCACGAGGGCACGATTGCGTAAGCCCGCGCGGAACTCGAATGAGAAGTGATGCGCAAACGCGGTCATGATATGGCCTCCTTGCCGCCGGTGATCTCCAGGAAGCGTTCTTCAAGCGACGGTCGTTCGACACGCAGATCGATGAGCGTGTCGCCATACTTCTTTACGTGTTCCAGCAGCGTGAGCACGGTCGCCGCCGGGTCGGTGCTGTAGTAGATGTCGTAGCCGTCGCGCGCACTCCGCTGCGTGACGCCGGGCAGCGTCGTCAGTTCGGAGACGGTCGCGCGCTCGGTCTGGATTGAGATCTTGGTCAGGCCAGCGCCATGCGTGGTCAGTTCGCGCGGGCTGCCGGCGGCGACGATCCTGCCATGCAGCAGGATGGCGATCCGGTTGGCGAGCTTTTCGACCTCGGCCATATCGTGGCTGGAGAGGATGATCGTCACGCCCTGCCCTTGCAGTTCGCTGATCAGCGAATGCAGCTCGACACGCGACTGCACATCCAGCCCGGCGGTCGGCTCGTCCAGGATGACGACCGGCGGATTATGGGCGACGGCGAGCGCCAGTTGCAGGCGGCGCTTCTGCCCGGCTGAGAGCGCTTCGTACTGCGTCGATAGCTTGCCATCCAGCCCGACGCGGTCGAGCAGATCGAGGCGCGGCGCGACGCGATGATAGGCGCTGAACAGGTTCATGGCTTCGCGGACGGTGATGTTGTCCGGCATCCCGGAGGTCTGGAGCTGCACGCCGATCAGGTTGCGCAGCCTGCGCGGCTCGCGGGTTGGATCGACGCCCATGACGCTTAAGACGCCGCCGTCGGGCTTGCGCAGCCCTTCCAGACATTCGAGCGTGGTCGTCTTGCCCGCGCCGTTCGGGCCGAGCAGGGCGAAGACTTCGCCTTGGTGGACTTCGAAGCTGATGTCATCCACGGCGGTGAAATCGCCGTAGCGCTTGGTGAAATCGTGAACGGTCACGACCGGGTCGGGCATGATCGCCTCCTTGGGGCATAAGCTGTACGGGGGCGCGTCTGTTGCAAACGAAACAAAGCCTCGCTCAAGAGAGCGATGCGCCATTCATGATCATCATATGCAGAGTCCCTGGCCGCACGCAGTGACGAACATCACGCGGCGAGCGTGTGCAAGATACTCGCAAGAGTGTGTGTCCGAGGCGCTGCCGACATGCGTCAGCGCGGCGGCAGCCTCAGCACAGTCTCCAGGCAGGCATCGAGTTCTGCTTCCAGCGACGCCAGGCCCGCCGGCGTATTCTCATACTTGAGCAGCCGCAGATGGCGCACGTCGAACGGCACGTCCTCGATCTTCTGTGAAATGAGCACCGTCGGTTTGCCCAGGGTGTGTGCAATCCCAAGTTCGTAGAACACGTTCGGGTTCTGCCCAGTGCAGTCGCCAACGACCAGGCGGCAGCGCGCAATCGCCGCCCATATATCCTGGATGATGGCGTGATTGGCGAAGAAGTCGTCGCCTCGTTTGACGGATAATCCTCGCGCCTCGATCACTTTCTTGATGTGATCGTCATAGACGGGACGGAACGTCTCGGCAAACGGCATGACCATGAAGATGTCGCGCCGGTACTGCGCGTCGGGCGACGGATGACCGAACATTGGCGTGATCCGGATCAGATTGCCCAACCGCATGAGCAGACTGATCATCAACGCATTGTACGAGTCGTAGAAAGTGACGAGCTCGTTATCCATGATGCGAGTGATGAACGCGCGCAGCTTCGACGCCTTCGGTTCAGCTTCAACCCATTCCACCGGCCATTCGACATCATCGCGCAGCAGGAAGATCAGCCGGGGGATACCCAGGGCGCAGGCAGTGGAATACTCCAGGTCAATGTAGGATTTTTCCTCCGTGTTGGGCTGGCCTTCGAAATCTTTCGAGGGAATGCCGCCGTAGCGGCGCGCATAGATCCCGACAAATGCGTCGGCAATTCCCAGATGCTCGCGCATCATCTCGTTGGGAGATAGATTGGGGTAATTCTTGCCGTACTCTTCAAAAATCAGCGGTTCCAGGCCCAGCCCTTCGACTGCTTCCTTAGCGACCTTCACATACTGCGCCAATTCCCGCGTGTAGCTGACGTAGACGTTTTTGATCATCGCGTTCCCCCTGGCTTACATCTATAACCGGTTCGCACGACCATCCGCAGGCTTCCAGTATCGCCTGGTTCGCCGCTGAGCGCGAGTGATCTGGCGCTGTGTCAGGGCATCTGCTCGACCAGCGCGGTCATTTGCTCGATGTGCTCAAGCTCGTGCAGCGCCATCCGCCGCGCCTGGCTGAAGATCGTGTGCTGTCTCCCGCCGATGTCCGCCGAGCGCGCCCACGCTTTTTCCGGCAGCGGTCGCAGCACCAGCAGCAGCTGCTCGCGCTGGAGGGTGTAGGCTTGCAGCGACGCGCCGAATTCCAGCGTCGTCATGCGCATCGTCTTGGCCCAGTCGCGCGGGGAGAACAGCGGCAGCGTGGGGTTGTCGTCCAACAGCATCGCATAGACGGTGTGTCCCCAGACCTCCGCACAGCCGCGCAGATGCGCCAGATTCTCCGCCAGCGACCAGTCGCGCTTGTCTGGCTTCCAGCGCACCTGCTCCGCATCCAGGCCAGCCGCCAGCGCCGCGATCTGCCCCGGCACGGCGGCCAGCGTCGCCAGGTACGTCTCGATTTCAGCCGGGGTGATCATGTCTTGGGACATGGCTGTTCATCTGCAACTATGGATGTCGTTTCACGCCGGATCGAGCGCGATAATAACACGCGTAAACTGATGTTCAGCATCAAAGCGCGACATGTAGCCGCCATAACGCTTGTCGATAGCATCATAGATACGCTGAGCCTCCGCGCCCTCAACGAAGCGCCCGGTGACGTCAAACCAGTCCGTTGCCGCTTGCTCAGCGGCATCTGCACCCGCGATCCGCGCCTTTGGGTTTGCTCGCAAGCGCCTGGCCTTCCAGGTCACTGACGGCGTGCTGACATAGATTACCTCACCTTCCTGGATGAACCAGACCGGCGTGATCACCCCGCTGCCATCGCGCTTGAACGTCTCCAGCAGCAGCACTCGGTATGCACTCAGATCTTGCATCGTCATTGCCTCGCATGATTGAGCTTTTGGCTTTTGGGTATTGGCAGTTGGCTTTTGGCTATTCGGACAGACAAACACTGTGCCTTGTTGGTTGTCCTCAGAGCCAAGTACCCATGTTTCGCACCGTGAATCCAGAACTGAGTCCGCCGACGGCTGAAGTCGGTCGGCTAGGCAAAATCAAGCGCACTGAAGGCGCTATCTTCTCGCCCACTGACCCCAGAGACCGAGCACTGAGCACCCAAATATGAACTCAGAACCGAGTACTGAGTACCTAGCACCTAGTACGCATATTTCGCACCGGGCACTGTGAACCCAACGGAGCACTGAGCACCCCTTTTACCGCCGCCGCCCGCGATGATCGTCGATCAGGTCGAAGGTCGCGCCGTAGATGTATTCATTGCCGTCGAGGAAGCCGTGCGGAAAATCCATCGAGATCGCGCTCACATCGTCCAGCCGCTTGAACTGCGCGTCCGTCAGCGACCAGTCGAGCACGCCGAGGTTGTCTTCGAGCTGCGCCCGCGTGCGCGCGCCGATGATCGGGATGATCTGCGCCTTGTCCTGCTGCTGGCGCACCCACTGGATCGCCACCTGCGCCCGCGAGCGCCCGACCTCCTCCGCGATCTGCCGCACGGCCTCGATGATGTTCCTGGTCTGTTCACGCTTCTGGATGCGCGCCGCCGTTTCCTTGCGGTCATAACGCGACGGCTCATCCGACTCTTCCGAGTACTTGCCGGTCAGCACGCCGCCGCCGATGATGCCCCAGGGCAGCAGCGCCATATCCCAGTACTTCGCCACCGGCAGCAGTTCACGCTCCGGCCCGCGATCGTTGAGCGCGTAAGGGATTTGCAGGCCGATAAAGCGCGCCCAGCCGCGCAGTTCACTGAGCATGTTGGCAGCAGAGACGATGTAGGCGGGCGTATCCGAGATCGCGATGTAGTTGACCTTGCCGCTGCGCACGAGATCATCCAGCCCGCGCATAATCTCTTCCAAGGGCGTGAAATGATCCCACATATGCAGGTAGAGGATGTCGAGATAGTCCGTTTGCAGACGGCGCAGGCTGCGCTCGACCGACTGGCGCATGTTTTTGCGGCTGTTGCCGCCGCTGTTGGGGTCGCGCGCGTCGGGTTTGGTCAGCGTGTACTTGGTTGCGACCACGAATTGATCGCGCCGTCCACGCAGAAACTCGCCCAGGAATTCCTCGGCGGTGCCGTCGGTGTAATTGACCGACGTGTCGATGAAATTGCCGCCGTGGTCAGCAAACAGGTCGAACTGCGCCCGGCTCTCGTCTTTCGACGCACCCCAACCCCACGTCTCGCCAAAAGTCATTGTCCCCAGGCACAACTCGCTCACGCGCAGGCCGCTTCTGCCCATCAGTTTGTAACGCATCGTCATCCAATCGTCTCTTTCTTCAGACTTACCGTATTCCGACACTAGTATGACTCGTCCGCGCAGATATGGTTCAAAACCGATGTCGCTTATTGACGCCAGAAACAATGGTGCTTAGAGTGAATATTACGCGACATTCATACCCGTGCGGAGCACAAAAAACCATGAACGATTTCCTGGAGCGTCTTGACGAACTGCTGAAGCCTGTCAATGAAAGGATGCGCACTTTCGACCGCGCACAATTGGTGCGTTACGTCGCCATCTACATGCTGGTGGCGGGCATCTTCAGCGTGTGCGGGGGCATCGCCCTGTTCGCGGGCGGCGCGCTCGCCGGATTTGGGAGCATTTTCGGCTCGGCGGCATTGCAGTCTGCTGCCGAAAACAGCGGGGCGAATCAACAGGACCTGAATGAAGCTGCCCGCGCCCTCTCAGAAGCCGGGGCCTTCAGCGGCATCGCTATCATCTGGGGCATCTTGAGCCTGATCGCCGCCCCCCTGCTGATTCTGGCCGCGATTGGCCTGTTCCAGCGCCTAGCGTGGGGGCGCAACGCCGCGGTCCTCGCTTTTCTGGTCAACGCCTTCACCTCGCTGATCGGCCTGCTGACCGGCGGCGGTATCTTCAATCTCGTCTGGGTGCTGGTGAGCGCTTATCTCGCCTATTTCTTCTACCGCGATCCTGACCTCAAGGCGGAGTTCAAATAGAGCGGCGAGCAGTACAAGAGCATATTGGGATTCTGTTGTGGGCGACATATATCTCGCCCGTACAGCGTGCCCTTTGGATTGCTTGCCCAGGAAATGCGCAGGCGCATGTCGCCATCACGTCTTGAATCCTGAACTCATGGATCAAACAGATAGATATGACAGGATGGATGTCTTGGACAGTAGTTGGGCTAGATTGCTTTCGTCGCCGACCGATCAATCGGTCGGCTAGGTCTAATCAAGCATACTCAAGATGCTTCGTTAGGCTGTTGTCTTGGGTATATTCTGAATAGCACCTTGAGTGTGCTTGATGCCTGCTAGCCGTGACCAGGGATCGGCGTAATACGCCGACGAAGGCAGCAAAGCTGCCCCGCGCAGGTTGACCCGTCGGCGAACGCCGTGCCAACCCTACCTATCAGTCTGATCCGTTCAAACCTAACCGGATACTCCATTAGAACTCGGAACCCAGAACTCACAACTGAGTACCGAGTACTGAGCACTGAGCACCCCTTACCCTGATTCCCCCGGCGCGAAGCTGGCCGCCAGCACGCCCAGGTCGGAGGTCCAGCCCGGCATCGACGAGCGGTAGCCGTGCAAATTGCCGCCCGCCACGCCGATGTTATCGACAAAGCCGCAGTAAAATGCAACCCGCTGCGCAATTACGTCGCAGTGATTGCTCTTCTCGCTGATGCGCACGCGCAGCCCGTCCGGCACGATCTCGACGCGGGAGCTGCCGACGTGCATCGTTTCCGGCGCGCCATGCGACGCCGGCTGACGGTCAGCCAGGCGGATGCTCGTCACGTCATGCGCCACGATCAGCCCGGTATTGCCGTCGTTGCGCAGTTCCAGCGCCGGGCGCAGGTCGAAGAGCAGCCCCAGCGCGCCGAACGGAACCGCGTGTAACATGCCGAGGAAGAGTGTCCCCGCCAGGGCATTGAAGCGCCGCAAGGGATCGGTATACGGCTGGCGTACGTCAAGCTGAACATCGGTGTAGACCAGATCGAGGATCGGGACGCGCATAGTCACCTCTTTAGCGTAGTCGCAAGTCACCGCTGGCGAGGCTGCAATCAGTCTCCGTGGTGTGAGCATCTACATATGCCCGGTCGCGGTTCTTGCGCCTATTGTAACGCCGTGACCCCAGCTGTCATCATCCAGCGACATGCCATTAAGCGCCGTGCTACCTCGCGCGCATCCGGTTGTTACGCGGGTTGTGTTCGAGTTCGGCCAGGCCGAGGGCTTCGAGCAGCGGCGGGATGTACATGCCGAAGCGCCCACGCAGCCCCTTCTTGAGGCCATACCAGCCACCGACAGGATTGTCGGGTGAGCGTCCCCACGCCTCGACCGTGCCCGCTTTGGCCTCTTTCTGCTCATCGGCGCCGCCAAGTTCCATCCAGTCGCCATGCGCCTTGAGCATCGCGTGCAGGTCCTCGATGCAGCGCAGATTGTAGAGCAGCGTCGTCTTGCCAACCGTGCAGACCAACACCGGCGGGTCCTGCGATTCGTCCTTGTACAACGTGTAGTCAGATGTTCCCGGCGGCGTCTTCAGCACCCATGGATCGTCTTTTGTGCCTGTGCCCTGCGCCATCCCGCGTTCCTCCCTATCAATTACTTGTCACGTTCACTACTCCGTATCCGCGGGCGGAGTTCAACCCTTTCACCGCCGAACGCGCCGGCGGACAACGAACGGATTGTACTGGCACTGAGAGAGGCGGGCAATCAGGTGAAGGGCAGGGTGGGTGCGCAAGACGGTAGGGGTGTTGCAAAGTCGGTATGTTGCAGCTTGCCCTCACCCTATCTCCCTCTCCCGATCGCCGCTGCGCGGCCATGAGAGTTGCTGTGCAAAAGAATGCATGAAAGGGGATGAAAATAGTAAGCGACGCCCGCCAGTGGCTCGAAGCCACTGGCTAACCGGGCAAAGCCTGCTGGAAGCAGGCTGCCAGAGGGCGACCGTTTGACCAGCCACCTTCCAGGTGGCTTCCTACCCTGCCAGCCCGACCGTTCGACGGTCGGGCGGTGCTTTCTAGACAATCTCGCCTCGGTGTATTTTCAGAAGAGGGACTTGAAAGTCGTTTTTTCCCTTCTCCCAGCGCAGCGTTCGGGAGAAGGGGCTGGGGGATGAGGGCTAACGAGCAGTCCTTCAGGACTTTGCAGCAGCCCTGCGCCGGACGGGCTACGCGAAGATCGCCCGCGCGAATTGTGATACCATCTTTGCCGGAAGATTGCATTGCAGCAAGAACAGGCCTAACCACGTGCCGACACGAGCACAACGTATCGCGCTGTATGAGCGTAACATCGACCGGGTGGCGGCGCGCGCCGACCGGCTCTCACGCATCGACCGACGGCTGAGCAACGCGCGGCTGGCCGTCGTCGTCTTGGGCGTCGCTGCCATCATGGCACCCAGAGGCAGCTCGCTGGAAGCGCTGTTTGTGGCGCTGCTGGTCAGCGTGATCGCCTTCATCGCTCTCGTCGTCATCCACCGGCGCGTGCGCCGCAACCTGCGCCGCCAGCACGCCTGGATGCGCATCAAGCAGACACATATCGCCCGCGCCCGCATCGACTGGGAGCACATCCCGCGCCCGCCGCGCTACGATGCGGATGCGAATCATCCGTTCGCCATCGACCTGGATCTGACCGGTGAGCAGTCGCTGCATCACCTGCTCGATACGGCCTCGTCCCGCCAGGGAAGCGACCAACTGCGCGGCTGGCTGCTCGACCCGCTGGCGGACGCGGATCGGATCGTCGCCCGCCAGCGCCTGATCGCGGAGCTAGCGCCGCAGTTCTGCGACCGGCTGGCGCACGTCGGGCGCGGGGCAGCCGTCGGCGAACCCCGGCTCGATACCCAGCCCCTGCTCGACTGGATGGCGTTAGAGCCTGAGCAGCGCATCCCCGGCTGGTTCGTCGTGCTGCTGGCGTCGCTCTGCATCGTCACCGGCGCCCTGTTCATACTCAGCACACGTGGGCTGATCCCGCCGTACTACGTCATCAGTTTCGCCGTCTATGCCGGTCTCTCGCTGACGAAAGTGCGTGCAGTCATGTCGTTCTGGAATCTGGCGATGGGACTGCGCGACGTGTTCGACAGTCTGAGCGGCATCTTCGGTTTCTTCGAGCGGACACGGACGGCGGGCAAACCGGCGCTGGCCGCGTTGATCGCGCCCTTCCAGAGCGAAGAGCGCCCCGCGCGCCAACTACGCAGTCTGCGCTGGATCATCGGCGCGGGCGCCCTGCAATCCAACGCTATCCTTTGGGGCATGGTCAATGCGATGATGCCCTGGGACATCTACTTCGCCTACCGGCTGACGGTCGAGCGGCGCAAGCTCTCGCGCCTCGTCCCGCTCTGGCTCGGCATCTGGCACGAGTTGGAGGCGCTGGCGGCGCTGCGCACGTTCGCGCATCTCAACCCGGACTATCACACCCCCATGATCGCGCTCAACTCCGGCAGCTTCGCAGCGCAGCAGCTCGGCCACCCGCTGATCGAGCATGAGCAGCGTGTCTGCAATGACTTCCAGATCAGCGGGCTGGGTCAGGTCGTACTCATCACCGGCTCGAATATGTCCGGCAAGAGCGTCTTCCTGCGCACGGTTGGCGTCAATCTGGTGCTGGTGCGGATCGGCGCGGTCGTCTGCGCCGAGTCCCTCAGCAGCGATCTGTTCCGGCTGTTCTCGTGCATCCAGATCAGCGACTCGCTGGTCGAAGGCTACTCGTACTTCTACGCCGAAGTGCGCCGCCTCAAGCGTTTGCTCGACGCGCTGCGCACGGACGATCCGCTGCCGCTGTTCTTCCTGATCGACGAGATTTTCAAGGGGACGAACAACCGCGAACGCCTCGAAGGCAGCCGCTCCTACATCGCGTCGCTGATCGGCGAGCACGGGCTGGGCCTGGTGACGACGCACGATCTCGAACTCGCCAGCCTGCCCGGCCTGATCAACTACCACTTCTCAGATAGCGTTGCGTCCGGCGAACTGACCTTCGATTATCATCTGCGTCCCGGCGTCTCGCCGACGACCAACGCCCTGCGCATCATGGCGCTGGCCGGGCTGCCGGTGAGCGTCTAGCGCACGTTCAGGGTAAATTACTTGAATTGCGCAATTATCCCCACCCCTGAACCTTACGGTTCTTCCCCTCCCCATTGCGATGAGGAGGGGATTAAGGGGAGAGGAAACGTTCAATTACAGCGCCCTGATATTGCGCTAGCGCAGGCTGCGATCAGCCCGGCGGCGAGCGCAGATCGAAGATGCGCAGTTCGAACTCGCCATCGTCAGAGACGACCCGCGCCAGTTCAGCTGCGTCCGGCAGCCTGTCTTCGACCTGCTGCTGCCGCCACAGCGGTGGATACACAGTGTACAGCGCGAAGCTGACGGGCGCGTTCTCGTCCATCGGCGTGACCGGCGTCGTCTGCACCAGCCGCAGATGCTGCCATTGATGATCTACCAGCAGCAGATCGATATTGCTCATGCGGTCAAGCTGTACCAGCGCCGGGGCGTCCAGCGCTTGATCGATCCGCGTCAGTTCGGCTTCCGCCTGCGCCACGAATGCGAACCACTCGGCGCGGTCGGAATCCGCCAGCGTCATGCCTGAAAACGAGTACGCCGGTTCGCCCGTCGCCACCGCCTCCGCAATCCGCGCCGCGCTGACACTGCCGATCACGGCGGCGAAACCGATGGCGACCAGCGCCAGCAGGTTGAGCGTGGCGTTGCGGTAGGTCTGCGCCGCCTCCTTGGAAGCGAGAAAGCGCAGCAGCGCCAGCAGCCCACCCAGCATGAGTACGTTCGCCAGTTCGATGCTGTAGACCTCGTACCAGATCTCGTTGCCCAGGGGCAGCAGAATGGCGAAATACCCGGCGGCGAGAAACCAGACCGCCAGCAGCGGCAGCCGGTCGCGCAGTGGCATTTTGCGGCGGCGTCGCCACAACCACCAGCAGGCCGCGGCGAAAAACACATTCAGCCCCAGGATGATCACACCCGTGCCCGCCAGCCCGACCGCGCGCTCCGATTTACGTCCCCACTGAAAGGCTAACTGCTCGCGCGCCAGATCCAGGAAGCCAATCAAGCGCGCGGCCTCGGCGAACAGGATGGCCGCGACGGCGATCACCAGCGCCCATTCGAGCGCCCTATGCGGCAGCAGGCGCTTGCGGAAAGCCACAGCAGCCACGGCGATGATCCCGAACAGCGGGATGCCAATCGGGTGTACCAGTGTGCCGAGCGCCGCGACCGCCAGCGCCACCGCCCAGCGTTCGGACGCCGCGAGGAGCAGCGCGGTCACGAACAGCGCCAGCAGCAGCGCCTCCATGCGCGCCACGTTGCCGAGCACCACCGCGCGCGGCGCTACCAGCCAGATTGCCAGCATCAACGCGGCGATCACAGGTGGCACATGCAGCTCGCGCAGGAACAGGTGCAGGCCCACAGCCACGACCACGACCAGGGCAAAGCTGAACCAACGCGCGACCTCCAGCGAGGCGGGGGCGAGCGCATAGATCAGCCCCATGAACAGCGCGTAGCCATCCGGCATCCAGAACAGCCCCTGCGGCGCGTTGAGCTGCGGCGCGACCAGCCCGAAGCCATGCGCCAGGTTCCACGCGGGCACAAGGAAGTGGATCTCGTCGTCCCAGGGCGTCGGCAAGTGAAACCCGGCGGCCAGATGCAGCAGCAGCGCCGCGGTGATCCCGGCCAGCAGCAGCAGCCCGGCGAGTCGTCGCTGCGGCTTGCCGTCGTGCATGAGCCAGCCGAGCAGGCCGGACTGCGCATAGAGGAGGCGGCGAAGAAGGAGCGTCATTCGCATGGTGATTCGCTCACGAGTATTGGCGCGACATGATCGAAGCACTGTGTTTGAATAAGTCCCCTCCCCTTATTCCTCTCCCCATCGCGATGGGGAGGGGACGAACCGCAGGTTCAGGGGTGGGGATGAAGTTGCTTTCGAGCCATGTACGCCAGCAATAGATACGTCTTCTTGAACATACCACGGCGCGCCCGATTTCTCGCCGGAATGTTTGCCCGGCAGTGCCGCGAAAACGTGAGGTCGAGCGCCAACGCAAAAATCGGATCGCTGCTATGATGGACAGAGCATGATCGCGTCCGGGTCTGCAAAGGGGTGAGTCTATGCGCGCGCAACTGGTGAGAGTTTGCCTGCTCGTGTTGGTACTGCTGTCCGCTGCGCTGGCGAGCGCGCAGGCAGGTTATCCACAGCCAGAGGATAATTACGTCAACGACTATGCCGATCTCGTCAGCGCTGATGTCGAGGCGTATCTGCGCGAGCAGCTCGCCAGCGCCGAGGCCGATCACGGCGTCGAGATCAGCGTCGTGACGATCCGCTCGATCAACGACTACACCACGAACGCGAGCACGTTCGAACGCTTCGCGACCGGACTCTTCAACACCTGGGGCATTGGCGACGCGGCGCGCGACAACGGTGTGCTGCTGCTGGTCGCCGCGGATGAGCGCAAGGTGCGGGTCGAACTCGGCGCGGGCTATGACACGGCGGCCAACGCCGACGCCCAGGACATCCTCGACGAGAACATCCTGCCCGCCTTCCGGCGCGGCGATTACGAGGGTGGCATCGTCAACGGCGTGCGCGGGCTGATCAATGAATTCACGGGCGTGCTGCCACCGCTGCCCGCCGATCTCCCCGTCGGGACGCAGGGGACGACGCAGTCTTCGCCGTTGGCCGACCCGCAAGCGATCCTCGTCGGGATCGCCGTGCTGCTGGCGCTGGTGATCCTCATCCCCCGCTTCATCCGCTGGATCAACAACTTCTCGGCCGATGCGCCGCCGCCCGCGCCCTACAACCTGAACGCCTTGACAGACGAAGACCAGCTACGCGCGGACTATGAGCGCGATCCGCAGGCGTGGGAAGCGCAACACCAGACCGACGACGGCGGCGGCTTGTTGGGCTGGCTCGGCGGTGTATCCAGCAGCGATGACGATGATGACCGCTCAAACAGTTCCTCGTGGGGCTCATCCCATTCGAGCGGATCGTCCTCGTCTTCGTCCAGTCGTGGCAGATTCGGCGGCGGCAGTTCCAAAGGCGGCGGCGCGAGCGGGAGCTGGTGAGTCGTGCGCTGTATCGCAAAACCAACCGCATAAGCAAAATCGGCGGCGACCTGACGGTAGAGCGCTGCCTCGCCACCGCCACACCCACGCAGGACGATCCAGGCGTAGACTGAGGGTATGAACAATCGACTCCGTCTGTAACGCGTCCTGGATGGTGACTTATGTTCAAGCGCAGACTCCTCACAGCAAGTAGCGCCGTGGTGCTCACACTCTTATCGCTTGCACTTTCCCACATCGTATCTGCCCAAACGGAAGTCCCGGTAGCTGCTCAGACAGATTCACACATCAGACACATAAGCTGGAATCACATGGGCACGCTCCTTGCTGTGGTCACGTACGATGATTTCGTGAGCGTCTTCGATGGTCAAAGCAATCAGCCAGTTTGGCAACACCCAGTCGACGATTCTGTGCCGGTATCCTGGAACCCCCAAATTCCCACTCAGTTAGCGTTAGCAGTCGCGGGTTCTGAGCCGGAGGTCGAAATCTGGGATGTCCAAACTGGGGCGCTTGTTTTGACCCTGGAGACGGCGGGTTGGCTGCAAGACATTGCCTACAGCCCGGACGGCAGCCTCATCGCTACGGCACATGGAAACTCCATGCCCGATTTTGCGGCAAAGGTTCAGATCTGGAATGCGGCTAACGGCCAACTTGTCGCCGAGACCCGAAGGGAAAGCCGCTACATCACTTCGCTCACATGGAGCCCGACCGGGGATCGAATAGCGGGGATTGCTAGAAATTTTGACCAAGCTATTGTCTGGAACGCGGCAACAGGCGAAGAGATTGCTGCGTTTCCCCCATACAATGAGGTCAATCCTGATTTCGCTTGGAGCGTCCATTGGAGTCCGACCGGAAACCGGATATTCACGTATCTCAGCAGTGTTGGCTACGCAGTGTGGGATGCGCAGACGTATACACTGCAAACAACACTCTCATTCGCGGGTGGCAGTGAAGACTGGGCGCTTGATCCAACCGGCCAGTTCGTTGCCCTGGCGGACTATTTTGGTTTCAGTATCGTGGACATTGTGACGCAGCGGGTCATCTTCGAGCAGCGTACGCCGGGCCGTGTGAACTCGATAGCATGGCGTCCCGATGGCCGCGCCGTGAGCGTTGGCGGTGATATACCCCTGCGAACGTTTGAACTGACCATGCCCACTCCCACGCCTGCCATTGCCACACCCGACGCCAGCGCTGCCCAGACCGAGAACCCAAATGATCCGCTGCATCTCCTGGCCTGCGGCGTCGGCTGCTATTACGGCCTGATCCCCGGCCTCAGCACTGAGGCGGCACTGCAAGCGCTGCTGAGTGAGAAGAACGCGCCCTACACCGTCGGAGAATTGGGTTACGGCGGCGTTATCACGGTTTACAGCTTCGGCCCGCTGAATCACGAACCTTACGTCAGAGAAGACCCAAATGCCATCAGCGTCAAGGTGGGACTCGGATTAGTCGATGCCATTGTCCATAGCATATCGGTAGAGTTGCGCAACGTCACCGTCGCGGACGTGGTGCGGGCATATGGCGCGCCAACATCCATCACCCACCGGGACGCCATTGTCATGGTCTACACTCAATACGGTCTCATATTCATGGTGGACGACGAGAATCAGAGCGACGTAATGCGGGTTGAGATCGTTGCTCCCGGCGCAGACAGCCGGCTGACTGCCTACTTCTTGTCCTGGCCGACGTGGAGTGTGTGCAAAGGTTGTCAGTGAAGTCCTTGACAAAATCAAAATCGATCATGCTGGTCTGGCCGTTTCAGATAGGCAAAAGCGCAAATATGCTCAATTTGCCCACAGACCCTGATGGAGAAACGAATCAGAATGCGCCGCACTGCACCTCACCCTCGCCGTGTGACGTTGCCGACGCTGCGTGCGCCATCGCAGCCGTGACCGCGACACCCACGCCTGCCGCCAGCGCGCCCTAGCATCATCGCACGAAATACGTCGCCCCAGCGGCGCGAATTTGCTAATCTACTAACACGCTAATTCGCTAACCTGCTGTTCCCAGGAGCACGCTATGGCCGACAAGAAGTACACCGGAAGCGCAATGGACAGGCGTTACCGCAGCGACACCATCGACATCGCCTACAACGCGCGGCGCTGCATCCACGCCGAGGAATGCGTGCACCACCTGCGCGCCGTCTTCGACAACCGCCGCACGCCCTGGATCGACCCTAACGGCGCACCCGCCGACCAGATCGCCGAGGTCATCCACCTGTGCCCATCCGGCGCGCTCCACTACGAACGCAAAGATGGCGGCGCGGGCGAGCCGACACCGACCGCGAACACGATCCGCCTGTGGGTCGATGGGCCAATCGAGATCCGGGGCGACCTGCACATCTCCGGCGCGCACGTCGAGATCGCGGACGAGACGCGCGTGACGCTCTGCCGCTGCGGTGCATCCGATAACAAGCCGTTCTGCGATAACGCCCATCTCAAGAGCGGCTTCCAGGCGGCTGATCCCCCCGCCAAACCCGGCCAGGCGCTGACCGTCACCGGCGGCAAGCTGCACATCGAGCCGGAGGCGAACGGGCCGCTTTACATCCGTGGCAGCATGACGATCCTGAACGACGCGGGCGAGGTCATCTTCGCCGGGGAGGAAACCTGGCTCTGCCGCTGTGGACACAGCACGGACAAGCCGTTCTGCAATTCAATGCACAGGCAGGTCGGTTTCGTCGCGGATTGAGGCTTACGGCGAGCTCGGAGTCGCGTTTTGGCACGACTCCCCGCCCCTCGTTCCCTTCCCCATCGCGATGGGGAGGGGAAGAACCGTCAGGTTCAGGGGTGGGGATGAGGACATATTCAGGTCATCCCTTGCGAGATTGCACTACGGCGTTAGCGCCAGCCGGTAGACGGCCTCACCATCCTCGACTTCGCCGGTGTCCTCGAAGCCGAGGCTGCTGTAGAGCGCCCGCGCGGCCTGATTTTCCGGCACGAAGCTGATGTAGATGGCGTCGCAGCCGGGCGTCGCCCGCAGCCGCTCGATCACCTGCTGCATGGCGGCGCGCCCGTAGCCTTTGCCCTGCTCGCCGTGCGCGATCATCACCCGGATGATCCACCACTGCGCCGAATCATTGTCGTGACCGTAGAGCACGTAGCCGACCGGCTGCTCTCCCGCGTAGACGCCGAACTGAGTGTACGCGCCGTCGCTATAGTGCGCGTCGAGCATCGAGATCGCATTGTGCGCCACATAACGCTGTTGATCTTGCGGCAGCGCGCGCGAGAGCAAGACGAGAGGTCGCCAGTTGTCGCGCGTAACCTCGCGCAGGGTGATTTCGACCATAATTGATCCTATGTGGTTCTCAGTGGCTCATAGCATACCACAAAGGACAATCTTGTCGTAGGGGCGACCCGCTGGGTCGCCCGGGCAATCCACCGGATTGCCCCTACAAATGACAGCAAATCCATCAACGGAGTTTCGTAGGGGCGCATCATGATGCGCCCCTGGTACGCTGCATCAGACGCGCCCCCGCCGCGATTACGTGCGCGCCGTCTCGGTCAACAGATCCGGGCGCGTCGAAGCGATGCGGAAGACCTCACCGACATCGCGCAGGGTCAGCAGGCCGACAAAGCGCCCGCCCTCGACCACGGGCACGGCGTCGAGCTGCTGCTCGGTCATGCGCTGCTGTACGTCGAACAGCGAGTCCCCCGGTGTGGCCGGCTGCACGTCCCTTGTCATGATTGCGGAGACCGGCGTCTCTGGCGGATGGCGGTCGAGCGCCTGGACAAGCTGCTTGTTGGTCAGCAGGCCGACGAGCCGCTCGCCATCGCAAATCGGGAAGTCCGCCTGGAGCGATTGCAGCGTGCGGTCGATGGCGTCGCGCAGGCTGGCGTTCGGCGCGAGTGTCTGCGCCTGGCGTGAATACGCCTGCCGGACGGTGAGCTTGCCGAGCACCCGGCGCAGCTCGACCGACTGGCCTTCATAGCCCGCGCCCATGTAGATGAAAATCGCGATCAAAATCAGGAAGAAGCCGCCGTTCAGGAAGCCCCAGAGACCGATCAGCCAGGCGAGGCTCTGCCCGATGCTGACCGCGACCGCCGTTGCGCGGCCATACTCCATGCGCGAGGCCAGCAGCGCCCGCAGCACACGCCCGCCGTCCATCGGGAAGGCCGGAATCAGGTTGAAGCCCGCCAGGAACAGGTTGACGGTGAAAATATAGTTGAACATCGAATCGACATTCAGTTGGCCGAAGCCGAAGATCATCGTCGTGGGGTCCTGGAGCGTACCGCCGACGCCGAAGACGCGGTTGAGCACGTACAGGATGACCGCCAGCACAATGTTGACCGCCGGGCCAGCGATGGCGATCACGAATTCCTGGATCGGCTTTTCCGGGATGTACTTGAGCTGCGCGACGCCGCCAATCGGCAGCAGGACAATCTCGTTGACCGGCACACCGTAATGCTGCGCGGCGACGCTGTGCCCCAGTTCGTGCAGCACGACGATGGCAAACAGCAGCAGCGTTGCCAGCGCGCCGAACAGCGCGCCTGACCAGCCCAGGCCGCTGAACGCGCCGAACTGAAGCATCGCCCAGATCAGGATCAGCGGAAACGTCAGGTGCATCCGAATCGAAATACCGCGCACGGTCAGAAGTTGAATCGAGCCACCCATCCTCCCGCACCTCGCCAACTGTGCCGACATTGTCTGGACTCTACCCCAAGCGCGGCCCAAACGCACGTACCAACGGCCCGGCAACTGCCAAAATCAAAAGCGGGCCATGTGACCCGCTTCTGATGGTTTGGCGACGCCAAACCGCTCCATTGTGTGTGAGAAGCTTACGGACAGGCGATGCCTGTCGCCGATAGATTGCTGCCAGGGATGACCGTTGGGCCGCTCATGCCAGGCCCCTGCCACGCCACCGCCAGGTTGTCGGTATTGGTACCCTCCTTCAAGAGCGCCTCGATGTAATAGGCCTGGCCCGCATTCAGCGTGATCGATGCTGATCGCTGGGAGCTATACTTGTTCCACTCCCGGACGTTCGTATAACCAGAGACGTAGGCGATGCGCTGCCGGTTGGCCGGGTTTTCATCGATGCTCAACCAGAGTTCACCATCGTTGTTGCTGGCGATCCAGAAGGTGTAGCTGCCGCTGACCGATGGGATCAGGAAGCCGCGCATCCGTTCGCCGTAGCTATTACCGATGTTGCTCGGCGCTTCGAAGCTTGTCGACAGCGAGCACTCGTCGGGCGAATCCGGGTAGCGGCTGTTGCCAGTCAGATTGGACACGGCGGAGCCACTGATCGACCACCAGACCTGGCGGGCGATCTGCCCCGTGGTATAGATCGTGGTGGTCACGGCGGTACACGTCATACCATCGCTGGACAGACTGGCACCGGGAATGACCGTTGGGCCGCTCATGCCTGGTCCTTGCCACGCAACCGCGAGGTTATCGCCGCCGGTACCTTCTTTCATCAGCGCCTCGATATAGTATGCCCGGCCGGCCGTCAGCGTGATCGTAGTCGACTGCTGTTCTGTGTATTTCGTCCACTGGCGGGAGGATGTCCAGCCGGGGACACGTGCGATCAACTGCTTGTTGGCCGAGTTGGTATCGCTGCTCAGCCACAGCTCAGCCGTATTGTCCGCAGCGATCCAGAAGGTATACGTACCACTGGTGATGGGGATCAGCAAGCCACGCATCCGCTGCCCGTAATTGTCGGCGATGCCGGAGGGCGCTTCGAAACTCGTCTCCGAAGCGCACACGTTCGGCGACGCTGGGAAGCGGCTGCTGCTCGTCAGATCACTGACGTTGCTGCCGGTGATTCCGTTGTACTGTTCACGCAGGATCACGCCGGTGTTGTACGGGATGATCGGCGTGCCGCCGCCCGTGCCACCCGCCGAACAGGTCATATCATCGTGTGACAGGTTGACGCCGGGGATGACTTCACGGCTGCTCATGCCTGGGCCTTGCCACGCAACAGCGAGGTTGTCGCCGCCGCCGGACTCTTTCATCAACGCTTCGATGTAGTAGCCCTGCCCGGCAGTCAGCATGATCGACACCGATTGCTGCTCGCCGTACTTCGTCCACTGACGCGGATTAGTCCAACCGGGGACGCGCGCGATCAATTGCTTGTTGGCTGAATTTGCGTCCGCGCTCAGCCACAGTTCGCTGTTGTCGTCGCCTGCAATCCAGAAGGTGTAGCTGCCGCTGAGCGACGGCACCAGATACCCGCGAACGCGCTGCCCGTAGTTTTCGGCGATGTCGGTCGGCGCTTCAAAGCTGGACACCGTGGCGCATACGGTCGGCGAGTCCGGGAAACTGGCATGCCCGGTCAGATCGCTGACGCTGGTGCCGCGGATGCCGTCGTATTCTTCGCGCAGCAGCGCGCCGGTCGTGTAAACCGTCCCAGTGCCACCCGTACCACCACCGCCCGAACAGGACATACCATCGTGGGCCAGATTGCTGCCGGGGATGACTTCACGGCTGCTCATGCCTGGGCCTTGCCAGGCAACAGCGAGATTGTCGCCGCCGCCGGACTCTTTCATCAGCGCTTCGATGTAATAGCCGACCCCGGCTGTCAGCGTGATCGACACCGACTGCTGTTCGCTGTATTTCGTCCACTCACGCGGGTTCGTCCAATCGGGCACGCTGGCGATGCGCTGTTTGTTGGCCGAATCGGTATCCGTGCTCAGCCACAGTTCGCTCTGGTCGTCGCCGGCAATCCAGAAGGTGTAGCTGCCGCTGACCGTGGGCACCAGATAGCCGCGCAGCCGCACGCCGTAGTTGTCGGCAATGTCGGTCGGCGCTTCAAAGCTGGAGACCGTAGCGCAGACGGTCGGTGACAACGGGAAACTGCTGTGCCCGGTCAGATCGTCAATCGTGCTGCCGCCAATTCCATCGTACTGTTCGCGCAGCAGGGAGCCGGTCGTGTAACCACCTGTGCCGCCCGTACCGCCAGTGCCGCCTGTACCGCCAGTACCGCCCGTGCCACCCGTGCCACCCGGATCGCCCGTGCCGCCCGGATCGCCCGTGCCGCCCGTACCACCCGTGCCACCCGGATCTTCGGGGCCACCTATCGTGCAGTACAGACCGCCGGCTGACAGATAGTCACCAGCAATGACGTCGCGACTGCTCACGCCTGGCCCTTGCCACGCGACCGCGAGATTGTCGTCGCCACTGGCCTCTTTCATCAACGCCTCAATATAGTAGGCCACCCCGGCCGTCAGCGTGATCGCCACTGATTGCTGTTCCGGGTATTTCGTCCATTCACGAGGGTTCGTCCAATCGGGCACCCTGGCGATGCGCTGTTTGTTGCTCTCGCTCGCATCCGTGCTCAACCACAGCTCGCTGTTGCCATCACTGGCGATCCAGAAAGTGTAGTCGCCGCTGGCCGGCGGAATCAGATACCCACGCATCCACTCACCGTAGTCGTCAGCGATATTGGATGGCGCTTCAAAGCTGGTCGCTACTTCGCAGACAGTCGGCGTTGCCGGGAAATCGCTGTGCCCGGTCAGATCACCAACCGTGCTACCGGCAATCCCGTCGAACTGCTGGCGCAACAGCGCACCTGTCACGTAGGTCGCGCCTGTGCCACCCGTACCGCCGGTACCACCCGTACCGCCGGTGCCGCCGGTGCCACCTGTGCCGCCAGTGCCGCCCGTACCGCCAGTACCACCAGTGCCACCCGTGCCGCCAGTGCCACCCGTACCGCCAGTGCCACCCGTACCGCCGGTGCCACCTGTGCCACCGGTACCACCAATCGTGCCGGGCGCTTCACCCCGGATGCCGGTTCCGCCCGGATCAGCGGAACTGCCCGGCTCCCAAATCGGCGGGCACAAGCCACCAGGCTGCAAGAAACAATTAACATCTTCAAATTTGTTGGCCGTGGCCTCTTCCAGAACTTGCGTGATGCCAATGACAGCCAGGCCGATGAAGGCGAGCAGCAAGGCATATTCCACAAGACCCTGACCAATGCTTAATTGCTCTCTCGCTCGTTTCCGATTGACATTCATGGATAAGTCCTCAACGTGATGATTACAGGCCAGAATCGATAATTCGCTTAGCGTTGATTTGACTTGACCGATCTTCTCCATTTTTAAGTTTAGTCCCGCTAAAAGAATCGAAGAATTAATCGGCACAACATCCGCACAAATTCGCCCGAAACTCAAGCCAACCTTTACTCGATTTGACTTTGCTTAAGCGTCTGGCGCGGTATAATTCGCGCCCGCACTTAAACTCTGTCCGCGCCGAGAATGAGGGAGAGCGTTTTTATCATGACCGACCAAACAATTAATCCTGCGACGAACGAGTGGTATTACCCCAGTGAGGAGATCATCAAGAGCGCGCGTGTGCCGGACTACGAGGCGATGTACGCCGAGGCCGAGCGCGATCTGGAAGCATTTTGGGGCAAGATGGCGAGCAATCTCGATTGGTATACGCCCTGGCAGAAGGTGCTGGACGAGAGCAGAGCGCCGTTCTACAAGTGGTTCGTCGGCGGCAAGATCAACATCGCCGCCAACGCGCTCGACCGGCACGTCAAGACCTGGCGCAAGAACAAGCTCGCCTTGATCTGGGAGGGTGAGCCGGGCGACAAATGCACGCTCTCGTACTGGCGGCTGTGGAAAGAGACGAACAAGTTCGCCAACGTTCTGCGCAGCATGGGCGTGCGCAAAGGCGACCGCGTGACCATCTACATGGGGCGCATCCCGGAGATCATGATCGCGATGCTGGCCTGCGCCAAGATTGGCGCGGTCCACAGCGTCGTCTACGGCGGCTTCAGTGAGCAGGCGCTGGCCGACCGCATCGAGGATGCGCAGAGCAAGGTGCTCGTCACGGCTGATGGCGCGTGGCTGCGCGGCAATATCGTCCGCCTCAAGGATGTGGTCGATGAGGCCGTGCGCCGCTCACCGATCGTCGAGACGGTGATCGTGGTCAAGCGCACCGGCCATGAAGTCACCATGGAACAAGGACGCGACTACTGGTATCACGACCTGATGGGCCTGCCGATTGCCAGCCCTTACTGCGAGACCGAAGTCATGGACGCGGAAGACCCGCTGTTCATCCTCTACACCAGCGGCACGACCGGCAAGCCCAAGGGCGTGCTGCATACCCACGGCGGCTACGCGGTCTACACCTCGACGACGCTCTCGTGCGTGTTCGACATCACCGACGAGGATCGCTACTGGTGCGCCGCCGATCCGGGCTGGATCACCGGGCACAGCTACATCGTCTACGCGCCGCTGATCCTGGGCGCGACCAGCATCCTCTACGAGGGCGCGCCGAACCATCCCTATCCCGACCGCTGGTGGCGGATCGTGGAGGATTACGGCGTCAGCATCCTCTACACCGCGCCGACAGCTATCCGCGGCCTGATGCGCTTCGGCGACAACTGGCCGAACCGCCGCGACCTGAGCAGCCTGCGCATCCTGGGCACCGTCGGCGAGCCGATCAATCCGGAGGCGTGGCGCTGGTATCACCGCATCATCGGCAAAGAGCGCTGCCCGATCATGGACACCTGGTGGCAGACCGAAACCGGCGGCTTCATGATCACGCCGGTGCCGAGCATGCCGCTCAAGCCCGGCACAGCGACCCGCCCCTTCCCCGGCATCAAGGTCGATGTGGTCGATGAGCACGGGAATCCTGTGCCTGCGGGCGTAGACGGCGTGCTCGTCGTTCAGCAGCCGTGGCCGGGAATGCTGCGCACGGTCTACGGCGATCCTGAGCGCTACGTCAATCAGTACTGGAGCGCTTATGACAAGCAGGGCTGGTATCTGACCGGCGACACGGCGCGCAAGGACGACGACGGCTACATCTGGATCATCGGGCGCAACGACGACGTGATCAAGGTCAGCGGCTATCGTCTGGGCACAGCGGAGGTCGAGAGCGGCCTGGTCAGCCACCCGGCGGTCGCCGAGTCCGCCGTCATCGGCATCCCGGACGAGATCAAGGGCAACATCATCTACGCCTACTGCATCCTGCGCGCCGGGGCCGAAAAGAGCGAGGAACTCAAAGACGCGCTCAAGGATCACATCCGCCACGAGATCGGCCCGATCGCCGTGCCCGCCAAGATCGAGTTCGTGGACGTGCTGCCCAAGACCCGCAGCGGCAAGATCATGCGCCGCGTGCTGCGTGCCCGTGCGCAGGGCCTGCCCGAAGGCGACACGAGCACGCTGGAGGAATAGGACGGTTGGTGCTCGGTGCTCGGTACTCAGTGCTCAGTACTGGGTTCTGAGTTCGGAGTACTGGGTTCACGGTGCGGGATGTGGGTACTCCGTACTCGGTACTGTGCTGGGTACTGGGTTCACAGTACGGGAAGAAGGTGCTCGGCACTCAGTTCTGGGTTCAAGAGTGAGGGCGCTGGGTTTTTGAACGACAGATGATGACGACCTTGGTACGGGCGAGACCTGTCTCGCCCGTCTTCATACACCGCCAGGGCATAAATACCCTGGCTAGGGCCGCGCCCGCTCAAGCGGGCTGCAATCACGCCCAACGCGCGCAATAGTTCCACCTGCGGAGCACTTCCATAGCCACGCTCAGAGGTGATCAGACCCTATCAAGGCTGCCGCCAGCCCTTCTATGACCCGTCCAAACCTGTAAAAAGCTCCCTCACTCGCTAAAATGGGTATCACGTGCGGGACTAAGCCCATCACCCAGGAGCAACCCCATGGCCGTCTTGTTCGACTTCTCGCATCTCCCGATCCTCGAAACCGAGCGCCTGCGCCTGCGCGCCATCACCCACGCGGACGCCCAGGCGCTGATCGACCTGTTCGCTCATCCCGACGTACAGCAGTACATCATCCTGGAGCCGCCGTGCGGGACGCTCGACGAGGCGGTCGCTTTCATTGACTGGATGAGCGGCCATTTTCTGAATCGTGCGGCGGCGCGCTGGGCGATCACGCTCAAGGGCGGCGATGACCGGCTGATCGGCACCATCGGCTTCCACTTCTGGTCGCGCGAGCACCGCCGCGTCGACATCGGCTACGATCTCAACCGGGCGTACTGGGGACGCGGCTACGTCACCGAGGCGACGCACACGCTCGTGCGCTGGTGCTTCGACAACCTCGATCTGCACCGCGTCCAGGCCGACTGCACGGCGGGCAACCTCGCCTCCGAGCGCGTGCTGGAGAAGGTTGGCTTCACGCACGAAGGCACCTGGCGCGAGAGCATCTTCGAGCATGGCCGCTTCGTCGACATCAAGCAGTACGGGCTGCTCAGGCGGGAGTATTTGGGGAAGAGGTGAGGGCTGTCCGTCGATTGAGCAACGATTCCGATTCCTGCTATACTGAAGGCGACGAAGGGATATGACGATGGCGCTGCCCACACGAACGGTTATCTCGGTCGAGGAGTTTGACACCATTACCCGACTGCCTGAAAACGCGGATCGGTTGTTTGAATACATCGGTGGGGAGATTGTCGAAGTGCCGTCCAATCCTTATTCATCAGCCATCGCCTCCACCTTGAGTTTTCACATCAAACTGCATCTGCGCGAGACAAACCAGTCCGGTCACGTGACCGGGGAGGCTGGTGGTTACATGGTGTCCGGTGAACGTTATGCTCCCGACGTAGCGTATATCTCCAAGGCGAGACAACCAGAACTGGTCAAAGAAGGTTACAATCCCAACCCGCCCGACCTGGCAGTAGAGGTGGTTTCGCCGACCGATTCCCCACGGCGTTTGTCAATCAAAATCGGCAACTATATCACCGCCGGGACGCTGCTGTGGGTGGTCTATCCCGACACAATGGAGATCGTCGTGCATGAGCCGGGAAAGCCGGTGCGCGTGCGGACAATCGACGACACACTCGACGGCGGCGACGTGCTGCCGGGCTTTCGTCTGCCGGTACGTGACGTTTTTCGGGAGTAGTGGTTACCACGCCAACATAAGGCCTTTCAAGCCAGCCTGTGCGCGAGCCCGCCGACGAGTCAACTCGTCGGCTAGGGGAAATCAAGCGCACTGAAGGCGCTGGGGAGAATGCCGACAGATGTTCTCCACCTGCACGGACAAACATCATCAAAAGGGCTAGAATTGAAGCATCTTGAGTATGCTTGATTAGATGTAGCCGACCGGTTGACCGGTCGGCGCGCACGCGGACAATCCAATGCCCTTTGCAAAATGCTATTACCACGTTGTCTGGGCGACGAAGCATCGCGCCGCCGTCATTGATGCGCAGCGCCAAGCGCTCATTCAGGACATCATTCAACAGAAATCTCGTGAACTCCATAGCCCGATACTCGCAATCTATGCGATGCCGGATCACGTTCACGTCGCGGTGCAAATTTCACCTCGCGTAGCGGTTGCCGAATGGGCGCGACGTGTCAAAGGCATCTCGTCACACGAAGTCAACGGCGCATTCCCGGATCTGGAGACTACATTTGCGTGGCAAAAGAGCTACGGCGTTGTCGCCTTTGGCGAGAAACAGGCGGGCTTCGTCATCAACTACATCGTCAAGCAGCGCGAGCACCACGCGAACAATCATCTGTACGCCCTGCTTGAGAATATGGACACGGGCGGCGCATGATTCGTCCGCCGACGGGTCAACCCGTCGGCTACCTGGCATCCAGCGCACTGAAGGCGCTTCGGAAAAATGCTAACCGTTGTTCTCCACCTGCTCTTACATTCACTGTCAATATGCGTAGTATGACAGCATCTTGAGTATGCTTGATTAACCCTAGCCGACCGGTTGACCGGTCGGCGCGCAACCTCACCCAACCGCCCCAACCGATCGCAGCGCAGCGCCGTCCTACGTCTGGTGCCAGACCGCCGCATCCGACTCCCACAAGTTATCGAAGTGCTGCTGCATGTTCTGGAACAGGTCGGTGTTCGCGCCATAGACAATCGTGTGCGGCGCGCTGGCTGAAAGCTGGCCGACCGGGTGCGAGCCGATCAGCACCATTTCATCGGCCATATACAGCACGCGTGACGGCGTCGCGCTGTAGAGCTTGATCTGAAAGCGCGAGCGATCCAGCCCCAGGTAGGCAGCCCGTTCGACAATCGACCCCAGCTCCCGAATATTCTGCTCAATATGGCTCTTGGTGAAGCCCGCGCCTTCGTTCAAGTCACGATCGCGTTGCCGGCAGAGCGCCTCGTTCGCCGGATCAAGCAGCAGGATCTGGACGACCGCCCCATCGCGCAGGGCTTTGAGCAAGGAATCGCGCAGCGAGAACCAGCGTGATGACCAGATGCACATGATGCGAACGTGCTGCTTAGCCTTGGCGATCCGGTTCTCCAACAGCTCAGAAGGCAGCTTATCAGCAACCCGCAGTGCGCCGCCATGGCGGGCATGACGCTCCTTGATCCGGGCGACCAGCGCCGCCATATCACTCTCGAAGTGGGCCGAGTCGTCGCGCACGAGATGTTCTTTCTTGTAGGAGAGTGCCTTGATCTCGTCGGGCAGCATCTGTGCCGGGGGATGATGCTTCTTGAGATCGTCAACGATGACCGGAATCACGAGCACGCCGTCGGTCGTCAGACCGGTGTAGATTTCATCGCGCACGTGGTCGTCATTGCCGGGATCGTTCTGTCTTTCTTCCAGAATATTGATCCAGTTGCGCCCGATCACGACCAGCAGCACATCGGATGTGCGCACGTGATCCATCATCTGTTTGATGTCATGCTCGGTCGAGCGATAGTCGATCTTGACGGTGTCCGTATCAAAATGGGCACACAGATAGTCGTCTAGGCTGCGTACAGTCTCCGGGACATCATCGTGACGATAGGAAATGAAGATGTTGATCATACAATGCTGCCTCTGAGATGAAGTTTTGCATGAATGGGACGCAAAGTAGACCAACTCATCGCCAGAATTGCAAGCAATAGCCGCGCAATTTGCGTTTAAGGAGACATTAAACGCCGGCACTCATTCTTTTGCTACAATAAGCGCAGCATAGACATGCAGGGAGACGACCGTGAGCGCAACCACGCCCGCGCTGGCGCAGGTAATCAAACTGACCGAATCACTTTCGGCGCTCGAACGGGTACGATTGATTGAGCACCTAGCGGCCACGCTTGAAAACGATGTTCAGTCACAAGAACCGCCAAAGCGCCGCTCATTGTATGGCATACTGGCGGAGTTTGGCTCTGCGCCTTCGGCTGAGGAAATTGACGAAGCCCGTGCTGAAATGTGGAAGAATTTCCCGCGTGAGGATATTTAGATGCTTGCGGCTGTCATCGATACTCATGCGCTCATCTGGTATCTCTACGGAGACCCACGACTATCTTCGCGTGCAAAAGAGTTCATTTTCCGCGCCAATGACTCAGGAAACCAAGTTGCCGTCTCATCAATCTCGCTCGTCGAGATGGTCTACCTCATCGAAAAGAGACGCATTGCTGCAGAAAGCTTGAGCCTCGTCGCAGCCAATCTGAATGATCCTGACAACTTGTTAACCGAGGCAATTCTGAATGTCGATGTTGCCCGTGCGCTGTCACGCATCAGTGTTGTCCAGATACCCGACATGCCAGATCGAATCATCGCAGCAACGGCGTTGCACTTGAATGTACCGGTCATCAGCCGGGATGCGAAAATCGCCTCATCGGACATCCAGACAATCTGGTAGGACATGCCGTTGGCGTCACAGAATGTATGCCCGCGACTCCCCCGCCCCGCATCTGCGCTACAATCCCCGCGCATCATGTATCCACAAGAATAAAGAGGCTTTTTCATGAGCGCATCGTTTGCCTTCGAGCCGCCGCAGTTTCGCACGATCATCGAGCCGTTCCGCATCCGCTCGGTCGAGCCGATCCATTTCACGACGCCCGCCGAGCGCATCGCCGCGCTCGACGCCGCCGGGCACAACCCGTTCCTGCTCCGCGCCGAGCAGGTGTTGATCGACCTGCTGACCGACAGCGGCACGGGCGCGATGTCGTCACGCCAGTGGGCGGGCATGATCGCCAGCGACGAGTCGTATGCGGGCGCAGCGTCGTTCTACCGCTTCGAGGCTGCCGTCAAGGACATCACCGGCTTCAAGCACGTCATGCCGACGCATCAGGGCCGCGCGGCGGAGCACATCCTGTTCGCGGCGGCGCTCCGCCCCGGCATGATCGTGCCGAGCAATACCCACTTCGATACGACCCGCGCCAACATCGAAGTCCAGCGCGCGGAAGCCCGCGACCTCGTCATCGCCGAGGGCCGCCAGCCTCAGACGATCCACCCGTTCAAGGGCAACATCGATCTCGACCGCCTGCGCGAGACCATCGAGGCGGTCGGCGTCGATAACATCCCGTTCGTCATGCTGACCGTGACCAACAACTCCGGCGGCGGCCAGCCGGTGAGCATGGCGAACATCCGCGCGGCCAGCAAGCTCGCGCATAGCTACGGCTTGCCGCTGATCCTGGATGCCTGCCGCTTTGCCGAGAACGCCTGGTTCATCCACGAGCGCGAGGAGGGTTTTGCCGACAAGCTGCCGATTGAGATCGCGCGCGAAATGTTCAGCTATGCCGATGGCTGCACCATGAGTGCCAAGAAGGACGGCATGGCCAACATCGGCGGCTTCCTGGCGCTCAACGATGACGCGCTGGCGCTGCAATGCCGCAATCTCGAAATCCTGACCGAGGGCTTCCCGACCTACGGCGGCATGGCGGGCTATGATCTGGAGGCGGTCGCGCAGGGGCTGTACGAGGCGCTCGAACCCGATTACCTGCGCTATCGTATCCGCTCGATTGCCTACCTGGGCGAAAAGCTGACCGCTGCCGGCATCCCGATTGTGCAGCCGACCGGCGGCCACGCGCTCTACATCGACGCGCGGGCGATGCTGCCGCACGTGCCCGTTACGCAGTATCCCGCCTGGGCGCTCAACAACGCGCTCTACGTCGTCGGCGGCGTACGCGGCGTCGAGATCGGCTCCGTCATGTTCGGTCTGCAGCCGGATGGCAGCGAGAAACCGGCAGCGATGGAACTCGTGCGCCTGGCCTTCCCGCGCCGTGTTTACACCCAGAGCCACGTCGATTATCTGGCGGAGGTTGCCATCGCCGTTAACGAACAGCGCGAGCGCGTGCCCGGCTATCGCATCGCCTGGCAAGCGCCCACGCTGCGCCATTTCACCGTGCGTATGGAGCCGGTGGGGTAATGGCTGGATCTAGCTCAGTGAGCGCACCAGCTCATCGACACTCATGGCGGGCAAGGTCGTGATGCGCACCGTGCCGCGCGAGGACAGCTCGGCGGAAACCCGCGCCACAGTCAGGTTGTCGGCGGCCTCGACGATATTGACGAAATCATACGCGCCCAATGTGGCATATTGGGCGACGACTTTGACGCCGAGCTTCTCGAGTTCGGCGTTCACTTCTTTGATGCGCCCCGGATGATTCTTGATCGTCTTAGCGCCCTCGTCAGTCAATGTGGACAGCAAAATGTAAGTCGACATCATCGGACTCCTTGTCTATCTAACAAACAGCATTAAGTTGGCGATGCCTCTATTATACGACAGCTTGCAGAGGCCAGTGCAGCAGCGAAAGAAAATCCGAGTATGATGGATGTGCGGCAAAGTCTGACAGTGAAGGAGGTGGGAGATGTTGACGAATGCGACGGCGATGGCGACACTACCCGCGCATGATCTGGGGCGGGCAGTGGCGTTCTATCGCGACAAGTTGGGTCTGAGTCCGCAGCGGGAGCTGGCAGGTGGCATCCTTTACCAATGTGGGGGCAGTTGGTTCTTCATGTATGCGACGCCGAGCGCAGGGACGGCGCAAAACACAGCCATGTCGTTCCTGGTCGAAGATGTCGATGCGGAAGTGGCGCGGTTGAAAAAGGCCGGAGTCGTCTTCGAAGAATATGATTTCCCCGGCCTCAGAACGATCAACAGCATCGCGGATCTTGGCGGTGAGCGCTCCGCCTGGTTCAAAGACACGGAAGGCAACATCCTTTCTATCAGCCAGCTTACCGCCTGACACAAACCACATAGGATGAGCGACAGAAGCGCGGCACAGGCTGCGCTTCTTTCATTTTGCGCACGAATGCGTGCGCCTATTGGAGAAACCAAGGAGTCGGAGCCGCGCGCACATGTACCGAGCGGTGCAGACCAGTCACATTCCGATTAAAAAAAAACGCTCCTCTGGCGTCGCGGCAGACGCCCGACACGAGAAGGGCGATTGAGGCTGTGGCTGAATTGCGGCTTATCTTGCCCATCATTCACATCGTCGCCGTCGGCCTGTGGATCGGCCAGCCAGGGGTCACGTTTGCCCTGGGGCGGCTGATCCAGGGCGCGGCGTGCCAGCCGCAGGAGCTAACGCTGATGAGCGCACAGCTCGCTGCCGTGGGCTTCATGGGCGGCCTGGCCGGGCCGGTCGTGCTGCTCACCGGCCTGGGGCTGATCTGGGCCGGTGGCGACGGCTTGCTCGGCAGCGTCGGCTGAACGCCGATAGCCAAAAGCCAATACCCAAGCGCCAACCGCTAGTCCACCCACGGCGTCAGGCGGAATGGCATCAGCACCGGCTCCAGGCGGTCGGGATAGCCTTCGATCTCGTAGCCGATGATGAACCCCGCATACCACTCGACCAGGAACGGCCACGGACGCACGGCGATGACCCCATCCGGGCGCAGGTCGTAATCCACCGTCACCAGGTCTTGCGAACCGGTGCGTGCGTAGACCTGCGGCGACTGGTGGGCGTGCGTTTCTAACGAGAAATCGAAGGCCACATCGTCGCACCACCGCGTGATTTTATCCGCCCAGTCGAACGCCGCGCGCCCCAGGCCGCTCTTGCTGACAGACTCCGCGATCTGCTCGTCCGCCAGCGCGATCAGATCATCGGTCGGCTGCGCGGTGCCGCTGTTTTGCAGCAGCCGTTTGATGTGCAGGAGCGAGACGACGTTCGAGATGGCGTCGTCGGCAGTGAGCAGGATGCCGCGCCGCTGGATCGAGAGCCACGTCTCGCGGTCAACCTCGCCCAGCGGGTAATAATCAAGCTGGCCGTAGCCCCGGTCGTGAAAGGTCACGCCTTTGATGAACGACTGGAAATCAAGCGTCGGGCGGTCGAAATCGGCGTTGCCCCACAGGCTGGCGAGGATACCGGCAAAGCGCGCGTGCTCTGCCTGCGGGACGACAATCGGGCGCTTTTGTGATTTGAACATCGCGTACGCTTTCCATCTGGGGTATACAGCGCCTATTGTATCAGGCCCGCCCGTTCAGGTGTGAGGCCGCCGGTGCGCAGCGTTGAGGTACACGCTATGCCCGGCGCAGCGCCAGGCGGGTGCGCAGGTGGCGGTAGATGAAGAGCAGGCGCAGCGGCAGGCCGTCAAAGGCCAGGCGTGTGAGCACCCCCTTCAGCCCTGGCTTATGAGCAATGGTCAGCCGGTCGCGCAGCTCGACGCCGCCGGGCACGTCAGTGATCGTGTGTTCGTGATACCAGTAGGCCATCGGGCCGGACGCCTGATAATCGACAAACGAGGTGGCGTTGACGCCCGGTGCGTGCTGCGCGCGCCAACGCACCGGGATCGGCCCGAACCAGAGTGTGAACTCGACATCGCCCGCGACCAGATCGCGCAGGTTGTCGCGATGTACCTGGACGAAGATCGGCGGGGGAGTCAGCCGGGCAAAGGCCCCCGGCGCGGCGTGAAAGGCGCGACATTCGGCGGCGGTCGCGCCGGCGAAGCGGCTGACGTGTTCGAAAATGTGGGCGTTGGCAGGGGCGTCTGGCGTTGTCATCATGTCCAATTGGCGCTATGGTTACATTCCCTGACCAGGGTACCGAAAGGCAATGAGAGGCGCATGAAGTCAGCGTAAGTGTCGTATACACTTGTCAGATTGTTACGCCAAATATCACGTTTTTCACAAATCCGCAATTCTTACGGCTCACATTCAGGTTCTACAATCGAATCGGGATGGTTCCCTCGTTACGATCTGTCCTGGAACGGAAAGGCCAGCGGTGTTCTCGGCAGCGTATCTCACATCACTCTGGAACCGCGTGACCGTCGCCGCGCCCAGCATCGCCAGCGAATATGATCGGCGGCGCGCGCAGCGGGTGGCCGGATTCCTGCTTGCTGCGATTGTCGTTACCACCATGGTTCTCTGCGGCGCAGTCACCACGCACTTGATCGGTATCATGCCCGCGCACTGGGCCTGGATCAGCCTGATCATCGCTCTGACGGGATTTTACGTCGAGTTCCTTCTGGCCCGGCGCGGCCATTACCGCTTTGCAAGTTTGCTCTTCATCATCACGCTTGCGCCTACGACTGTGTTCGTGGTCGTCTTCCTGGGTGGACGGGCGCTGCTGAGTGTGCTCAACTATGCCAGCGCTGCGATTATCCTCACCACGAGTATGTTCGGCTGGCGCGCCGGTGTCCGCACGACGCTGTACAACGTGCTCTGGACGCTCTCTATTCCCCTCTTCTTGCCGGATATCGGCCTGGCTGAGGTTGCATCCGTTTCAGCTTTATTCCAGGGGTATATGCTGGCGCTGACCGTCGCTTTTGACCACCTGAACCGGCAGCGCAGCGCCGGGATCGACACTCTCCGGCGCGCTCAGATCAGTGGGAATGCCGAAACATTCAACCGGCTGCAACGGTTTATCGAACAGATGCCGGACGCGATCATCGAATGGGACGCTGATGGAGTCGTCAAGACCTGGAATCCGGCGGCGACGCGGCTGTTCGGCTACCCGGCTCACGAAGTGATCGGTCATAAAGCGCTGGAATTCCTTGCCCCCTCAGATGCCCACGCAGCCGAGCATCTGGGGTTCGAGGTGATGATGAAACAACCGGGGCCAGTCTACAGCACGAGCCAATATCGCACTGCCGATGGCCGCACGATCACCTGCTCGTTGATCAACATCCCACTGAATGATTCGCAGGGGCAGCACACAGGGTTGATGTCGATTGTGCGCCGTTCGCTCACGCAGGAAAACAGTGTGCTGCACATCGAATCGCTGCTCGTCAACCAGGCGCGGTCGGTCATTGCCCAGCGCTTTGGCCGTATCATCGCCTACTTTTTCCGAAATCACATCTCAGAAGTCGAGTTGAGCCGGCAACTGGCAGCGCGCCTGCTGCATGATCAGCGGAGCGCGGACGCCCTTCAGCGCCTGGAACTGCTGCGCGGTGGCGTTGACCGGCTGGTGGAGCAGCTGGATTATTTCAATCTGGCGCTCCAACTGACCGCTGCGCCGCACTACCTGCACGATATACGCACGCTGGTCGGTACCAGCGTGGTTACCACACGGCAAAAATACCAGGAGCGCGCTGTCGAGATCGTGGTACCCACGCTCGATGAACCGCTGATGATCAGGGGGAATGGCTACATCATCTGTGAAGCCCTGAAGGCGCTGCTCAGGAACGCCATCGATCACAGTCGGCCCGGCGCGCAGGTCACGGTCGAACTGGGCGCAGAAGATCAGATGATATGGATCACGGTGGTGGATCACGGCCCGCTGCTCAGCGCTGAACAAATGGGGCACATGTTCGATCTGTTCTATCGCAGCGACGATCCCGACGTGGACAATACCGACGCCGTCAACGTGGGGCTGAATGTGGCGCAGTGGATTGCGGACGAGCACGGCGGGCAGATCACGATCGAGAGCCAGGCGCAAACAGGCAATGCCTTCACGCTCTGGCTCCCCTTAGCGAATGTGAATAATGATTCGGGCAGCTAGCTAGTTGCCTCTGCCGCGTCCGTTGCCGCCAGCATTGCTATTTCCGTTGCCATTGCCATTGCCGCCAGCGTTACCATTGCCGTTGCCCTGACCCGGGTTGTTGTTGCGGCCAGGGGCATTCCCGCTATTGCCGGGGGCGGTATCGCCTGTGTTCTCTTCCTGATTGCGATTGCGGATTTGCCCCGGCGCCAGGTCGGAAGGATCAACTTCGCTGTCGCGGACGATGTTACCCCAGCCCATGCCGCCGTGGTGGAGCGCCAGGAAATCCTCAGCGGTCATGCCGTCTTCGCCCGCCTCTGCCAGGAGATACGCGCGCACGATGTTGCCGAAGCCGTTGCCGTCGCAGTGCAGCGCCATCACGTCGGCGGGGTCAACTTCGAAGGCATCGCCAATGCGCAGCGCTAACGGATGTTCCATGTCTGCACAGGTGTCTGGATCGACTTCCTCATCGTCCACTTCCTCAACCTCGTCTTCATCGTCCTCAAACAGGACGAACGAGGTGGCGCGCAGCGTCGTCTCATCCACGAACACGCCGGTGACGATCACCAGGTCGCCGTTGTTGAGTGGGGACGGCAGCGTTACGTCCGAGGTGTCGATCACGATGCCATTGACCGTGATCGTGCCATCCGGCGCAATCTCGACCGCGCCGACCACCATCTCTTCTTCAACCGCCGGATCATCCTGTGCCAGCGCCATGCCGGGCAGCAGCAGCACCAGAGCCGCGAACAGTGCCAGGACTGCCAGCATTGCGGCTCGCGAACGATTGCGTACTCTGCTCATCATTTAGTCTCCCTCTAATAAATGGCAGCCTTCCCGTCGGTACGTCGGGAACGCGCGCATTGAGTCATCCTGCATTCTACAGAAAAATTAAATAATCATTGCGTTTCTTTGACAAAAATTTACAAAATCAACTGTATGATAAAGGTACTATGTACTTGGTAAACAAAAAAGGGTGAGTCGGCTGATTCTCACCCTTGTTCTGTGCATTGCGCATCTACCATCAACTCCGAGGAATCTCAGGCGATTTGCGTAGAGGTTTAGCGCCGCCAAACTCCTACAAAAACGTCATTCCTTTCTCATTCTGGTGTTGGCCTAGACCGGTTTCCACACTGCCATGATAATGTTGAGCAGCACCAGCGCTGAATGAATGGTCGCCTGCGTGCGCGCCTGATTCCGGCGTGACCACGCCGCCGCTGGCTGCCTGCTGATATGGCCTGGCGCATGGGGTGAGCAAGGCGCAGACCCGCGTGCTTTACACACGCGCCGGAGTTCGCACAGCGCTGCGAATATCCGGCGAGCAGGTCTATCCTGTGCAGCCGTTGAGCTTGATCGACAGTGGACAGTCTGAATGGTCGGAGTCGGTCGCTTTGTTTGCGCAGCGGGCGCAGGCGGTGAAGCCATACTTTCAGTTGGACGCAGCGACCCACGATGCCGTAGTGCAGCGCTGCAAGAGGCCATGAACATTCGCCAGCAGCCCGTCAATGTACCGTTTGTTGAACGCACCGTGTCCCGTGTGCGCCAGCAGCTTGGCGACGCAGAATTTCAATCCGCCTGCGCTGCGGGCCGCAGGCTATCGCTGGAGGAAGCGGTCGCATTCGCGCTCAAAGAATTGGAGCCTTAAACAGACGTTAGAATTTGCCGTATCCAATTTAGTGTCTGGTTAGATTTCGCACACCGCTGCCCAGAGTTCAATACAATAAGGGCGTCGTTCACATTGTATTGAATTTCGCGAACACATGACGACGCAGACTAGAATTGTGGTGATCGGCGCGGGCATCGGCGGCCTGACGACGGCGGCACTGCTGGCGCAGGCCGGGCACGATGTGACCGTGCTCGAAACGCAGACGTATCCCGGCGGCAGCGCCGGTACCTTCTTCCATAAGGGCTACCGCTTCGACGCCGGGGCGACTGTCGCCGGGGGGATGCAGCCGGGCGGGCCACACGCGCGCCTGGCCGAGCGACTCGGCCTGACCTGGCCGGTGCGCCCGCATGATCCCGCCTGGATCGTCCACCTGCCGGATCGCCAGATCGCCCTCACGCGCGACAACGCCGACGTAATCGCTCACTTCCCCGCCAGCGCTGGCTTCTGGGACGAGCAATCGACCCTGGCTGATTTGGGCTGGCGCATGAGCGATCAGGGCTTGCCCTGGCCGCCCGCCGACCTGCGCGAGTTATCCCGGCTGGCGGCGACCGCCCTGCGCAACTTCCCCGCCGATCTGCGCCTGCTGCCCTTCACGATCATGACCGCGCACGACTGGCTGCGCCGGCGTGGGCTAGCGGATGATCCGGCATTCGTGCGCTTCATCGACGCTCAACTCCTGATCGCCGCGCAGACGACCAGCCACGGCGCGAACGCCATCTACAGCGCGACCGCGCTCGATCTGGCGCGCCAGGGCGTCTATCACGTCGAGGGCGGCATCGGCGGCCTGGCCGAGACGCTGGCGCAGGCGGTTGAGGCTTACAGCGGACGCGTGCTCTACAAGCAGCGTGCCGTCGAGATCGTCACCGAGGGCGGGCGCGCCGTCGCCGTCACGGCTGAGCGGATGCGCAAACGTGAGACGTTCCCGGCGGATTTCGTCATCGGCAACCTGACGCCGTGGTCGCTCGACGCGCTGCTCGGCGCAAGTAGCCCGCGCGCGCTGCGCCGTGAGATCGCCGGGCGCAGGCATGGCTGGGGCGCGTTCGTGCTCCACCTCGGCGTGCGTGCCGATCAACTGCCTGCCGACCTGCCCGATCATCATCAGGTGATCGAATCGTATGACGGCGCGCTCGGCGAGACGCGCAGTGTCTGCCTGTCGCTGTCGCCGCGTTGGGATACGTCACGCGCGCCGAGCGGACAGCGCGCCGTGACGATCACGACGCACACCGCCGTCGATCCGTGGTGGGCGGCGCTGGCGCAGAGCGAGCAAGCCTACGCCGAGCGCAAGGCCGACTACACCCAGAGGATGCTGGCGCAGGTCGAGCGCGCTATCCCCGGTTTCCGCGCATCTGTCACACTGACGCTACCGGGCACGCCGGTGACTTACAACTACTACACCGGGCGCCACCTGGGCATGGTCGGCGGCTTTCCGGCGGAGTCGCTCTGGCGGGCGCGCTCGCCGGGCACCGGCCTGGCGAATGTGCGGCTGGTCGGCGACTCGATCTTCCCCGGCCAATCGACGGCGGGTGTAACTCTCGGCGCGATGCGCGTCGCCGACGACGTGCTGGCGCGCGTCGGAAAGTCTGAACCACAGACGCACAGAGGGCTAGGGCGCGCGTATCCGCCAGAGCCTACCCCCATCCAAACCGACGAAGCCGAGGAGATACTGGCGTGAGC
Organism: Anaerolineae bacterium; assembly: GCA_023382675.1. Classification (GTDB taxonomy): domain Bacteria; phylum Chloroflexota; class Anaerolineae; order Aggregatilineales; family Phototrophicaceae; genus Flexifilum. The sequence continues at coordinate 17,564 of JAHDWN010000032.1, read as the reverse complement.
GCGCCCGTCATCCACTGGTTCCGGCGTGACCTGCGCCTGCGCGATAATACGGCGCTCGCTGCCGCACTTGCGAGCGGCGCGCCGGTCATCCCCGTGTTCATCCTGGACGAGAACATCATCCGCAGCGAGCGGAACAGCCCGGCCCGAATGCAGTTTCTGCTGGATGGCCTGCACCAGCTTGACGCCGACCTGAAGGGGCGTGGGTCACGTCTGCTTGTGCTGCGAGGCGATCCGCGTGAGGTGCTGCCGCGCCTGAGGGGAGAGACAGGCGCGGCAGCCCTCCACTTCAACTGCGATTATTCGCCCTATGCCCGCGCCCGCGACACCGCGGTCGAGACCGCACTGGCAGGCATCACCCACGCTTACGACGACCTGCTGCTGCACCCGCCCGGCGCGGTCATGACGCAGGCGGGCGCGCCCTACACCGTTTTCACGCCGTTCAAGCGCGCGTGGCTGGCGCTGCCCAAGCCGGACATCGACACGGGCATGGGCGGGCGCTTCCACGATCTGGCAGACATCGACGGCCTGCCGATCCCGACACTGACCGACCTCGGCCTGTCCACCCAGGTGACGCCGCCGCCAGCGGGCGAGACGGCGGCGCTGCGGCGGCTCGAACGCTTCACCGAGCGCGCCATCTATGCCTATGGCGGCGCACGCGGCCGGCTCTACGCCGATCCGTGGGCAAACGCGGCGCAAGGCACGTCGGCGCTGTCGCCCTACCTGCGCCTGGGCATGATCTCGCCGCGCCAGGTCTATCACGCGGCGCGCGCTGCGCATGCTCAGGCGCAGAGCAAAGCCGGCCGCGACTCGGTCGATACCTGGATCAGCGAGCTGTGCTGGCGCGAGTTTTACGCGCACATCCTGCATCATTTTCCGCACGTCGCGCGCGGCAGTTTCCGCCAGGCCTACGACGCGCTCGAATGGCGGGATGAGCCGGACGAACTGGCCGCCTGGCGTGAGGGGCAGACCGGCTATCCCGTGGTCGATGCGGCCATGCGCCAGCTCGCGCAGACCGGCTGGATGCACAACCGCGCGCGCATGATCGTCGCCAGCTTCCTGACCAAAGACCTGCTGATCGACTGGCGCGCGGGCGAACGGCACTTCATGCAGCAACTGATCGACGGCGACCCGGCGGCCAACAACGGCGGCTGGCAATGGGCGGCGGGCACAGGCACGGATGCGCAGCCGTATTTCCGCATCTTCAACCCCGTCAGCCAGTCGCGCAAGTTCGACCCGGACGGCGCGTACATCCGCCATTTCGTGCCAGAACTGCGCGACGTACCCGATGCGCACATCCACGCGCCCTGGGAGATGGACGCGCCGCCGCGTCACTACCCGCCGCCGATCGTCGATCACGCCATGGCGCGCGCGCGGACGCTGGCGGCGTTCCAGCGCGTGCGGTCGGATTGAATAACAGCGGCGCCGAGAAGACAGAATGGCATCGGAATCGAAGTGAGACTGTCGGGCGGGATAGATCCCGCAGCGCGCGGAAAGCGGGCGCATTCGGAAATTGGGGGCAAATGCGTCATTCGCCGCCCGGGAATGTAATTCCCCGTCTGAACGTGCGCCCCCTGCGGAGGCTCAAAGGCATCATGATTGCTGGCACAGTCCCCGCAGGGGACGCTTCCCTAGCCCGCCCCATTTCATGGGCGGGCGTTCCACAGAAACCGAATGCCTCGGTTGCGCGCGAACCGCTTGCGTCCGGATGTCCGATCCGGCAGACTCATAGGCGATATCTATCACGCCATCACCGAAGCACGAGTGAGGGACACCCATCCATGAGACGCTGGCTTCTGCGCATCTTCCTGCTGCTCTTCTTCATCCTCTTCATCCTGCCGTTTCTGATCCCCCTGCCGGAGACCGGCGTCGATCCGCGCACGCTGGCGAGCGATGGCGGCCAGTTCGTCGAGGTCGAAGGATTGGACACATACTACATCGAACGCGGACCGGAGGACGGGCAGGCGGTGCTGCTCGTGCATGGGCTGGGCGGCTCGACCTTTAGCTGGCGCGACAACCTGAACGCCCTGGCGGAAGCCGGCTACCACACCATCGCCCTAGACCGCCCCGGCTTCGGCCTGACCGAGAAGACACTCGATTTCGACGTGTCCGCGCCGAGCCAGGCCGATTTCCTGGCCGCCTTCATGGATGCGCGCGGCATCGATCACGCCGTGCTCGTCGGTCACAGCGCGGGCGGCGGCATCATCGCCCATGTCGCGCTCAAGTATCCGGAGCGCGTCGATGGGCTGGTGTTCGTCGATGCGGCGCTCGGCGGCGGCGCACCGCCGTTCGTCGGCACGCTGGCGGGCTTCGCGCCCTTCACGCGCTGGATTCAGATCGGCGCGCGGGTCTTGCTGACGCCGGAACGCTACGGCGATACCCTCGCCTCGGCCTATCATGATCCGGCGCTGGCGACCGAGGCTGTGCGCGCGGGCTACACCAAAGTGCTGCAAACGCCGAACTACGACCAGGCGTTTGCCGCGCTCATCCGTGACTCCGGGCGCAACAACTTCGCCAAAGATCGCCTGGGCGAACTCGACATGCCCGCGCTGTTGATCTGGGGGCGCGACGACACCTGGGTGCGGCTGGCAAGCGGCGAACAGCTTGCCGAAGCGCTGCCCAACGACGAGCTGATCATCTACGACAACGTCGGGCACTTGGCGATGGAAGAAGCGCCGGAGCAGTTCAACGCCGATGTCATCGCCTGGCTGGAGCGCCTGGGCGAGCCGGGCTAACGCATGTCATGCCATGGCATCCCCAGGACGATGCCAGCTTTATGACAGGAAAGGGCTGATGGAAAAGAACGCTCAAATGGGCATGAAGTGCGCTCGCGCCCGCCGGACGTTGAATCGCCCGGCTAAATGGTCATCAAGCGCACTAAAGGCGCTTTGTAATCACTCCTGGCCTTTTCTAGCCCCTTCAGTGGGCTTGATTGGTCCTGGCCGTGCTCAGGGGGTCGGCTCTGTCGACCGTAGGCAGCATCGCTGCCCCCGCGCAGCTTTAGCCAACGGCGGCGCAAAACGAACTTACTACAAACGATGCATCTCTGTCCTTATTCGCCATGCATTTTCATCTTGTTGAGACATGTCGGAGAAGTCACAATTAGCGCAACGCTCAAGAATTCATAACCCGTCACTCATCATTTATTTGACTTGGCCTGATATGAAAGGCGTCGGCTTACACACATTTGACAAGGAGACAGGCCATGCTGCGGAAAAATAGTCTTTTATTGATCGTTCTCAACATCGTCGCCGCCATCGGCACGATCATCTACAACTCGCTGTCGCAGATCATCCCCATCGGCACGGCGACCAACGCCGACATCGCCAACCGCCTGCCGATCTACTTCTTCCCGGCGAACATCACCTTCAGCATCTGGGGGCTGATCTTTCTTAGCTGGATCGGCTTCGCTGTCTATCAGGCGCTGCCCTCACAGCGCACCAACCCGTTCGTGCGCGCGGTCGGCCCGTGGTTCTTCCTGAGCTGTCTGGGCAACATCGGCTGGCTGCTGCTGTTCCAGTACGAGCAATTCGCGCCGAGCATGATCCCGATTGTCTGGTTGCTGCTGACGCTGGGCATCATCTACGTGCGCCTGCGCCGGGTGGATGCAACCCCATCGACGGCGGATCGCATCCTGATCTTCGCGCCGTTTAGCATCTACTTCGCCTGGGCAGCGGTGGCGACGGTCGCCAACACGAGCTATGTGCTCTATGCTGCCGGGCAGCGCGACCTGTTCGGTATCGCCGAGGCCACCTGGGGCGCGATCATGCTGGTCGTAGCAGGCGCGATCACCGGCTCGGTCGCTATCTTCAACCGCGACATCGTCTACGTGGCAGTGATCGTCTGGGCGTTTGTTGGCATCATCGCGCGCTATCCGAACATCACGCCGGTCGCCTGGACGGCGGGCGGTGTCGCTGCGCTGGCGGCGCTCGCCGTCGTGATCGTCAGCGTGTTTGGCTGGGGGCAGGCCTCGGCGCGCGAGCTGCGGCGCTAATTCAATCTCAGCGCAATGTGAACAGTTGTATCCTCTCCCCTTTACCCCCTCCCCATCGCGATGGGGAGGGGAAGAACCGGTAAGGTTCAGGGGTGGGGATGAAAGCGCGTTCAAGCTATCAGCCCCTGGATTGCGCTAGGCGATTTTGGCCGTTGACAGGCGCCCGGGCGTTTGGCAGTGTTGTGCGGCTGCATCAATCACGAAAAGGAAACACCATGCGAAGATGGATGTTGATCTTGCTGCTGACCGCCAGCGCTGTACTGGCCGCTTGTGGCGGGGATGCGGGCATAGGCGGCGGCGCGGCGGCAACAGCCACACCTTTCACGATGAGCGCCACCGCAACGTCGCCACGGATGCAAGGCTCGATTTCCGGCATCTCGTCGTCACCGAGCGGCGCATCGTTCGGCTCGGTGATGCTGAGCGGCGCGCAGGCAGGGACGTTCACCGTCGAGACGGTCAGCGCCTTCGCCCTCGATGGTAACCTGACGCTGACGTTGGGGCTGACAGGCGGCAAGGTGCTCGTCTTCGACCTGCCGCTCGAACTCCTGCAACCCGGCCGTGTCGATCTCGGCGATCCGGATACCGCTCCCGCCTTCGCGTCCATGGCGGATGCCAGCGCTGCGCCCTACCTGAGCACCAGCGGCGGCATCACCTTCAGCGCCACCGGCGAGACGTTCGCCGCCGAGTTCGGTTTTGAAGCGGGCGCGCAGATCGACGAGGGCATCGCCGCGCCGGATCTGACCGTCTCCGGCACGGTCAGCGACATCCGCGTCGCCGGTGAGGCGGGGTAATTGATCATTTGCTGACACGCGCGGCAACCGCAGTATGTCCAGGAACGACCGTAGGCACACGAAATCACCTGTAGGGGTTTGGCGACGCCAAACCCCTCCCACAATCGCCTCGCGCCGCCCCATTCCCAACCGCCAACAGCCGACTGCCCTTACCTCGCCGCCAGCGCCGCGTCTTCCTCACGAGCGACGCGCTGCCCCTCGGCGATGTTTACGCGCGACAGCAGCCAGCCGCCGACGATGAAGAAAAGGATCAGGCTGACGATGGCCGGGCGGCTCTGGCCGAAGACTGTCGCGGCGAAGGCGAAGATCAGCGGGCCGATGATGGCCGAGAACTTCTCCATCACACCGTAGAAGCCGAAGAACTCGCCGCTCTTGGCCGCGGGCGACAGGCTGCTGAACAGGCTGCGGCTGAGCGCCTGGCTGCC
>JAHDWN010000032.1:10366-12347 GCA_023382675.1 Anaerolineae bacterium | reverse complement strand
TGCCGCCCTGGACAATCGCCACCATCCAGGCCAGACACCAGAACTCGACCGTCGAATCGAGCACGAACGCCCAGAGCGCGATCACCGAGTAGATGAACAGCGACAGCAAAATGCTGCGCCGCGTATCGAACAGCGCCGCCAGCCCGGTGAACAGGCGACGGCCAAACAAGCGCGCGAATAACGCAGCGGCAAGCTGGACAACCAGGATCAGCCCCAGGATCAGCAGCAGATTGCTTTCGCGCGCGGGCGGCTGCACGTCGAGGCCGCTCAGGCTGATGCGATTGCCACTGCTCGCCGGGTTGCGGTCTTCGCTCACGACCAGCGCCAGCGTGTGCTCGCCGGGCGCCGGCGCGTCAATGTCAGCCGTCATGCCGTAGCGCGGCGCAGAGTTATACGCGTCGATGACGAGCGTCTCGCCCGTGGCGGCGTCGGTGATGACCGGCGCGCCATCGATGAGCACGTTGAACTTGCCAAAATCAGGTCCCATGTTATAGACGAGATGCACCTGCTGGCCGTTGAACGGGAACTCGACGCGCGCGCCGGGCGTGCTCGCCGCCTGCGCTACCATATCCGCATCCAGCCCGGACTCGGCGGCTGTGACGGCGGAGGCAGCCCAATCGCCGCTGAAGGTGAGCGATGGATCATCGGCGGCGTAGCGCCCTTCGCCCACGAACGCACCAGAAGTCACGAATGGCGCTTTGGGCGCGCCGCTCTCGGAGACGGACAGCACCTGCCGCCCGACCAGCCCGACAACCGGCAGCGCGATCAGGTTGAAAACGATAAACGCCAGGTAAAGCGGGCGCAGGTTGTTCTTCGCGTCTGGCAGGCGGCCAAAGATCAGGCTGAACGGGATGCCGACGAACTGCACCAGCAGCAGCGCCAGGATTAACTCAAGCGAGCCGAAGCCCAACTCCGCGCCGTAGATCACCGCCAGTGTGATGATCGTACCGATAGCGTCGTTGTAGATCAGGAAGGCGACCAGATACTTGAACAGCTCTTTGTAGTGGCGGATGTCCCTGAAGGTCGCGCTCAGGCGGGCGAAGCTTTCGCTGACGATGCTGCGCCCGGCGGCGCGGCTGGTATCCGCTGGCGGTTCCGGCACCTGGCGCAGGATCGGGATCGAGAAGACTCCCCACCAGATGGCGACGCTCAAGAACGACAGGCGCGCGCCCCAGGTTCCCTCCATCTGGCTGATCATGACAGCGTTGATGGCGAGCAAGATACCGCCCCCCAGATAGCCCAGGGCGTAGCCGCGCGTAGAGACGTTGTCGCGGTCTTCCTCGCGGGCGACGTGCGGCAGCAGCGAATCGTAGAAGCTGAGGGCGGCCACCAGCGCGATGCGCGCGACCGACACGAGCACCAGCGCCAGCAGCCAATCGCCCCGGTCGATCAGCACCATGAAGCCGGTGGCGATGACGCCGATCAGCGTGAAGACGGCGAGGAAGCGCTTCTTGCCGCGCATCACGTCGCTGACCGTGCCCAGGATCGGCGAAAGGATGGCGCTGATCAGCAGCGCGATGCTCAACGCCCCGCTCCAATAGGCGGTGGCCGTCGCCTCGCTCGGCAGCGTCGCCGCCGCTACCTGGCTGAAATAGACCGGCAGCACCGCGGCGACAATCGTCGTCACGAAGGCCGAGTTCGCCCAGTCATACATCGTCCAGGCAAAGATACGCCGCTTGTACGTGGCTTCGTCAAGCGGCGTGTGTGGAATCGAGGCGCTGGCGGTCGCCATGGCGTGTCTCCCCTTGCGTCGGTTTTGCGGCTCGTGCTCGTCAGGTCCGAATTCTATCGTGGTTGAAATCATTCGCAATATTTGGCGGCGCACGTCATTCCCTGGCTGCATCATCGCCCACGACAGTGAGCCGGTGCTCACAACATATCATCAAGGGTGATTTCTGCGTAGGGGCGCATCATGATGCGCCCCTACAAACACCCAGAGACCCATTACAGCCCATTCTCTCGGATACATGCGTTTGCCCTG
>JAHDWN010000032.1:0-10356 GCA_023382675.1 Anaerolineae bacterium | reverse complement strand
AGCAAAACTCGTGAAGGCAGCCGATCATGAAAGCAATTGCGGTTCTCACCAGCGGCGGCGATGCGCCCGGCATGAACGCCGCCATCCGCGCCATCACGCGCGTGGCGATTGACCGGGGCACGCAGGTCTTCGGCGTCAAACGCGGCTATCAGGGCCTGATGACGGGCGATTTCATCCCACTCGGTCTGCGCGAAGTCGGCGGCGTGATGCAGTATGGCGGCACGTTTCTCGGCAGCGCCCGCGCTCCGGAGTTCAAGACACCGGAAGGCCGCAAAACGGCGATCAAATATCTGGAAGCCTTCGACATCAACGGTGTGGTCGTCATTGGCGGCAACGGCTCGCAGACGGGCGCGAGCGCGCTCAACGACATGGGAATGCCGACGATTGGCGTCGCCTCGACCATCGACAACGACCTGATCGGCTCTGAGATCACCATCGGCGTGGATACGGCGCTCAACATCGCGCTCGAAGCGGTTGACCGGCTCAAAGTAACGGCGTCATCGCACCGGCGCGCCTTCCTGGTCGAGGTGATGGGGCGCGACTGCGGCTACCTGGCGCTGATGACCGGCATTTCCGGCGGCGCAGAAGCCGTCATCATCCCGGAGATCCCGACGCCGCCGCAAGAGGTGGTCGAAGAGCTGAGCGCATCCTACAAGCGCGGCAAAACCAACGGCATCGTCATCGTCGCCGAGGGTGCGAAACACGGCGTTAACGAACTGCTGGCGTACTGCGCCGAGCAGCCGGACATCGGCTTCGAGATCCGGGCGGTCACGCTCGGCCACGTGCAGCGCGGCGGCACACCGACCGCCTACGACCGGCTGTTGGGCACGCGGCTGGGCGCGAATGCCGTCGAGCGGCTGATCGAGGGCGAGCACGGCGGGGTTGTCGGCATGATCAAGGGTGAAGAAACGTTCACGCCCTACAGCGAAGTCGTCGGCAGAACCAAGGGCGTTGATCCGAAGCTGTTCGCCCTGGCGGACGTGCTGGCGAAATAAGCCATCAGGCCGTGACGGCGGTGGCGACCGGCGCGAGCGGCAGTTGCATGGTCACGCGTGTGCCCTGGCCCAGCTCGCTCTCGATAGCGATCTCGCCGCTGTGCATTTCGATCACCCGCCGGGCAATCGCCAGGCCAAGGCCAACGCACATATCGTCGAGCGGACGATGCTTCTCGACACGATAAAAACGGTCGAAGACGTGATCAAGCTCGTCCGGGCGAATGCCCACGCCGGTATCGATGATTTCGACCGAGGCATGTGTCGCATTGCTGGACGTACGCACGACAATGCTGCCGCCTGCGGGCGTATTCTGGAGAGCGTTACGCAGTACCTGTGCAACCGCCATGCGCAGCGTTTCCTCGCTGCCTGCCACCCGCTCCAGCGCCGGCGCAAGTTCAGCGACGAGCATCAGTTGACGATCTTCCGCCTCTGCACGCTCGCTGCTGACCATCTGCTGAACCATCTCATTGAGATTGAGGACAGCGCCCGGCTCCGGTGTGTACAAATCCAATCGTGCCATGTCAAACATCATGTCGAGAATGTGGTCGAGGCGGTGAATGCCGTGCGCCAGCCGTTCGCCGTGATAGCGGCGGCGCTCGTCATCAGGAGCGCGCTGCATGAGTTCGATGCTCAGACTCATTTCGGCAAGCGGTGTGCGCAGGTCATGCGATGCGCTGCCCAAAAAGTCGGCCAGCACCAGCATCCGCTCGTGCTCGGCGTCGATGGCACGACGGCGTGCTTCTTCCTGCCTCTGAGCGCTGACATCTATCGTCAACCCAACACAGCCGATGATCTGGCCGTTGGCGTCGCGCAGGGGTTCTGCATAGCTGCGATACGGTATGCCTTCGTGAGTGTGCTCGAAGTTCACACTTCCCCCCGTCAGTACAGTTTCGAGCGCCGTCCGGTACGTCTTGTCGGCGATCAACATCGCGCTCATCTGATCATGCGCTCCGCGTGTGCTTGAAATCGGCTGCAAGTCTTTGTCCAGCCGCCAGACCATCGCGGGAAGATTGTCGAGCAAGAGCCGGAGCTGAGTCTCGGTTTCGATCAGCGTCCGGCTGCGGCTCTTTTCAAGCGTGTCTCGATAGAGCGATACGTACAGCAGCAAGATACAAAGGATGCTGATCACTAAGACAAGTTTGGCCTTGCTGTCCAATGGGATGCTGTTTTGACTGTCAACGAATGCGATCATGACGACGACAACAGCGACCGACAGCATGATCATTTGACCGCGAGAGAGCAGAAACAGTCCGATAGTCGGTATCGCCAGGAGATAGACAATTTCTACCTCCGGCCTGGCCGCTCCGTTTGCGCTGAATACGATCGCGGCTGTCATCGCGATAAGGATCAACCAGCGTGTGATCGAAAACAGACCGCTTCGATTCAGCAGATAGCCGACCAGCAGCAGCAGCGCAGTAATTATCGTCGTCGTCATGTTCGACTGATCGTTGTACGCCTGGGGCAATGTTTGGGCTCTGATGACGAGTACGAGCATGTACAAGGGCATGATCGGCAAAAACATCAAGAACAGCACATTAAGGGCACGCACCTGATACCGCCGCTCGATATCAGTCGTGTCTGCCCCGGCATTGATCAATGACCACAAGATACGCCTGGGTTGCTCGAGATTCATTTCCAGGTGAACACTCCCCATTCAGCCAAACAGCCCGGTGGCTGTTGCATACATGTTACAACATTTTAACCTTTCCAGAACAAGGTCTTCCCTACGCTCGACATACGAAATGCTTGTCCTGTTAGCGGATTTCGTCATTGGCGGAGCAAGGCGCGAACCTGTTCAGGGGCAGCCAGATTGGCGACCCCGGAACCGGTATCTTCGAATCATACAGCAGCAACGAGATCGGTATAATGAATGAAGCATCGATATGATCAAGGTCTCATCGCCATGCAGTTCGATACCAATTCAATCCTCCTGCTCTTGCTTCTGCTGTGTGTGATCCCGACCGCCCTGCTGATCGCGCTTGCCATCTTCGTGCTGCAACGCGGACAAAAGCTGGTCACGCCGAGCGCCGCCGACCTGCGCGAGAGTTTCGCCCGGCTGCGCGCCAGCCGCCCCAATGAGAGCCGTGAAGCGCTCGTTGACCGCATCATCCGGCGGCAGGCGTTCATCTCCGGCATCGTCGGCGCGCTGACGAGCGTCGGCGGGCTGATCACGCTGCCGTTCGGCCTGGCAATCGATCTGTTCACGACGGCGCGCATCCAGAGCGCGACGCTGCAATTTCTCGCCTGGGCTTACGGTCACGACGACGCGCAGGCTGTGCTCAAGCTCAACGACGCGCTGGCACTGCGCGAACGGGATGTCGCCAGCTACGTGGTCGCGCGGACACCCGCGCTGACGCAGCGGATCATCCGGCGCATCATGGTGCTGGTCGTCGAAAAGACCTTCGCCAAGCTCATACCCGGCATCGGCCTGATCGTTGGCTTTGGGGTCAATTATCTGACGGCGCGCGGCACGAGCTGGCTGGCCGCACGCTGGTATGCGGCGCGCGCCAGGACGCAGCCGCAGCAGAACTGACAGAGGCGGCTAAAGCTCTGGTTCCTTGGGTGGGTTCAGGTCGCGCGCCGCATTCTGGTCAACATACCAGCGCACTTCGCCGTCCGGCTGGATGGCGTGTACCGGCAGCGCCTCTTCCGGGCTGGTGGGTGGCTTGAGCGCGCGCACGAGCGCCTCGGCCTTGGCCGTGCCGCCAACCATGAAGAAGACGCGCCGCGCCGCGTTGAGCGCCTCGGCGGTGAGCGTCAGGCGATGCGCGCCGAGCGGCTCGACATACGGGGCCAGCACCCAGCGATCTGTCACGGTCAGCGCCGGTGAACCGTGAAACAGACTGGCCGTGTGCCCCTCCGCGCCCATGCCCAGCAGCGCCAGGTCGAAGCGGGAGCGCTTTTCGCCGCGCCGGGTGAAGAAATCGCGCAGTAAGTCTTCGTAAGCCTTGGCCGCCAGCTCCGGCTCGATCTCACCGTGCATCCGGTGGATGTTGCTCAACGGAATCGGCACCTGATCGAGAAACGCCAGCCGCGCCATGTGATAGTTGCTGTCTTCGCTGTCCGGCGGCACGCAGCGCTCGTCGCCAAAGAAGACCTGCCAGGTGGTGAAATCGATGCGCGCTGCGTATTCCTCGGTCGCCAGCAGGCGGTAGAGGATGCGCGGGGTTTCGCCGCCGCTGAGCGCAATCGTAAAGCGGCCACGCGTGCCGACGGCGCGCTCGCTGATCTGGACAATCTGGTCGGCAATCGCCCGCGCCGCCACGGCGAGCGTATCGTAAATACGAAGGTCTGGATCGGGCATTGTTCGTTCGCTCCTTAGCCGTCCGGGTGCAGGCATCCGAGCCGCCAACTGCGGCCATCACGCGACATCCTGGCGTCGGCCTCCGCTGGCCCCCACGTCTGGCGCGGGTAGTTGAGGACTTCCGGGCCGCCTGCGTTATTCAAATGATTCATCACCGAGTCGATCAATGTCCACGACAACTCGATTTCGTCACTGCGGGTGAACAGGGACGCATCGCCCAGCATAGCATCCAGCAGCAGTCGTTCGTAGGCTTCCGGGATCGGCGACTCGCGAAACTGATCCCGGTAATGGAACTCCAGATCGGCCGGCTGGAGATCGCCGCCGGTATCCGGCACCTTGGCCTCAAACGACAGATGAATGCCCTCGTCCGGCTGGATGCAGAGCGACAGCGCGTTCGGATTGAACGAGGCCGAGCGCGGTCGCTTGAACATCCGGTGCGGCGGGCGACGGAATTCAATCACGATCTCCGTCACTTTATGCCGCAACGCCTTGCCACTGCGCAAATAAAACGGCACCCCCTGCCAGCGCCAGTTATCGACGAATAGTTTCAGCATAGCATAGGTTGGCGTTTGCGAATCGGGTGCAACGCCTTCTGATCCCCGATAGCCATCATACTGCGCAACGACGATATCGTTATTGGTGACTGAGCGCAGCGCCATCAGTACCTTGCCCTTCTCATCGCGCAGGGCGTCAGCGCTGATCGACGCGGGCGGCTCCATCGCCACCAGCGACAGGAGCTGCATGAGATGATTCTGGAACATATCGCGCAGCACACCTGCCCCATCGTAGTAACCGCCGCGATGCTCAATATCGACCTCCTCGGCGACGGTGATCTGCACGTTATCGACGTAATTTCGATTCCAGATCGGCTCGAAGATGGCGTTGGCGAAGCGGAAAAACAGGATGTTCTGGACGGTCTCTTTGCCCAGGTAATGATCGATGCGGTAGATCTGGTGTTCATCCAGCAGCGTATGCAGCGCGGCATTGAGCGCGCGCGCCGTTCCCAGGTCGTAGCCGAACGGCTTCTCCACCACCAACCGGCGGTAGCCCTCCTGCTCCTTGAACATGCCGAGCGCCGCCAGGTGTTTGGCGACCGGCTCATAAAAGTTCGGCGCGGTCGAGAGGTAGTAGATTCGGTTGGCATCGCCGCCTTCGACCTGATCGAGATGCTTTTGCAGGGCTTCAAAATCGGTGGGCGTATCGAGATCGCCACGGGAATACGTCAGCCGCTCGGCGAACCTGTCCCACTCGGCCTGGTCATACTCGCCATCCAGCGCTTCTTCGACGCCGGCGCGCAGCTTCTCGCGGAAATCGTCGTCGCTCCACGGGCGGCGCGCATAGCCGACGATGTTGAACTGGCTGGGCAAGCGGCCCTTGCGCATGAGGTTGTAGAGCGCGGGCACGAGCTTGCGATGCGTCAGATCGCCCGTCGCGCCGAAGATGACGATCGTCGTCTGGAGGTCGGAACTCTGGGTAGCCATATGAACTCCGGGATAGTTGAACCGCGGATGACGGCAGCCGCAATTGAACCGCAAACCCGCCGCGAATTCAATTCCGGATCGACGCCGGCTTGGTGGGCAAGCGCCGCGCACTCGCAATACGAATGAATCGAACGCACCGACCGCGAGATCGATGCGTTTGTCTACGAGCTATACGGACTGACGGACGATGAGATCGCGCTGGTCGAGGGACGGTCAGGCGGCTGACCGTCCTTCGATTCGATCAGCGTTAGCGTGGACTCACCCGCACGCACCTAAAGATCGCCGCAGTTGTGCAGCACGTCATTCAACATTGTTCGCCCCCAGTTGGGTGATACGCCAAGGGTGAACGAGACCGATATGACGGGCGAAAAGTGGTTGACCCGTCCCGCTTCTGGTCGCGCGAGAACACCGATAATCTGGCGTGCGGGCCAGACCACAACCGCCGTTTCGCAATTGAGCCAGAGCCTGGGTTTGCCCCACAACAGCGCGAGGTCGCCGAACCTGAGTGTGTTCTCTCGCGGTGAGAAGCTAAACTCTTTGATGGTGCCGTCTGCGACCCACAAATAGGCTTCAGAGAACACCTCATTCACATTGCTGCGCGAACAGAAGCTGGATACTGTCCGGGCATTGAGGCGACCCACCTCTGTGTCGCGGCAGGTGAAGCCAAGCGAGAGAGCTGTATGCTTGGGGTCATCACCGAACAAATCCCGGTATTCCATGAACGGATCATGCCTGTCGCGTCGGGTGACGATGACAGCGCTCATGACGACGATGGTCACGCCCGTCAGGACGGACAGCGCGGTCCAGCCGAACCAGGGCAGCCGGACAGCCAAAGCTGTGACCGGCGTCTGCTTGTGAACCTTGCCAGCGAGTTCCATAACCCCTCCCCCCTTCTATACCTCTGCCTGTACTCACCTTAAACAGGGGGCTATGGTGGAAGTCACCACCAGTTTTGGGGGAATTGGTCGCCCGCGGCGAAGTCGTGTAGGATCGTGTCGGGTGGTGACTGAGCGGCGATAGACAGCAGTCGAGGAGCAGCATGGAGCGGGATCAGCTTCCCGTTGACTCGCTGACGGGGCGCGAACGAGAAATCCTGCGCTTGATCGCGCTGGGCCTGTCCAACCGAGGCATCGCCGAGGAGCTGGTCGTCGCCCTGGAAACCGTCAACTGGTACACCAAGCAGATCTACAGCAAGCTCGGCGTCAGCGGCCGCATGCAAGCCGTTAATCGCGCCAAAGAGCTCGGCCTCCTGCAAGCCGAACGCCCCGCCCAAGCGCCGATTGCCCCGCCACCTGCCTTCCTCCAGCGGCACAATCTGCCCGCGTCCGCGTCGCCCCTGGTTGGCCGCGTCCACGCAATCGCCGAGGTCAAACACCTGGTGCAGACGATGCGCCTCGTCACACTCACGGGCGTCGGCGGCACCGGCAAGACACGGCTGGCGCTCCAGGTCGCGCAAGACGTCATGGCCGACTTTGCCGATGGCGTCTTTTTCGTCGACCTCGCCCCGCTGTCCGAAAGCGAGCTCGTCGCGCAAGCGGTCGCCGCCGTGCTGGGCATCTTCGAAATCCCGCCCGAATCCCTGCTGCAAACGCTCAAGCGCGCGCTCGCCGGGCGTGATATGCTGCTCGTCTTGGACAATTTCGAGCATGTGATCGCCGCGGCCTCGGTCGTGTCTGAATTGCTGGCCGCGGCAGCGCGCCTGAAAGTGCTCGCCACCAGTCGGGAAGCGCTCCGCCTCTCCGGCGAACAGGAGTACGCCGTTCCCCCGCTTTCCCTGCCCCCCGCCAAAGCCGTTTCCATCGAGAGCGTCACGGCGTCCGAGGCTGGAGCGCTGTTTGTGAAACGGGTGCAGATGATGCTGCCCCGGTTTGAAGTGACCGACGATACGGTTGAGACGATTGCCCGGATCTGCGCCCGGCTCGATGGCCTGCCGCTGGCCATCGAACTGGCAGCCGCCTACTGCAAACTCCTGTCACCGCAAGCCCTGCTGGATCGCCTTGACAGCCGCCTGGATGCGCTCGTCAGCGGCGCGCGCGATGCTCCCGCTCGCCAGAAGACCTTGCGAACCGCGATCGAATGGAGCTACAACCTGCTTGAACCGGCTGAGAAAGTGCTATTCGCCCGCCTGGCTGTCTTTCGCGGCGGGCGGTCGCTGGAAGCGATTGAAGCCGTGTGCCAGCCCGACCTGCCGGTAGACGTATTCGACGGGCTGGCTGCCCTGGTCGATAAGAGCCTCATTCAGCAGCAGGAAGCCCCCGGCGGTGAGCCGCGCTTTGTCATGCTGGAAACGATCCATGAATACGCCCGCGAACGCCTGGCCGAAAGCGGCGCGCGCGACACCATCCGCCGGCGTTACGCCGAGTACTTCGTGGCGCTGGCCGAACGCGCCGAGCCTAATCTGCGCCTGGGAGAACATGGGCGTTGGGCGCAGCGACTCGAGTTGGAAATACACAATCTGCGGGCCGTGCTGGATTGGTCCTTAAACGGAGGTGATGTCGTGTACGGCGTCCGCCTCCTCGGAGCGCTCCACCTGTTCTGGTGGGCTTATGGCTACCATGTCGAGGGGAACTACTGGACACAGCCGTTGCTGGAGCGCCTCGATGAAGCCCCTGTGACGCATCATGCCAAATTCCTATTCAGTGGCGGCCTCATGGCGATCATGCAGCACGATCTCGACAAGGCGAAGCGTCTACTGATGGCGTCCTTGAGCGTGTCCCAGACACTTGATGACAAGCAATTCACCGGTTGGGCGCTCATCTATCTCGGCTTTGCCATGTTGAGCGAAAGTGAAGAAGCGCTTGCGGCCGCCGAAGAAGGCTTAGCCTTGTTTCGCGAACTGGATCACAAACCGGGTATAGCCCAGGCGCTCAACATTGTGGGCAACGTCGCCGCCAGGTTGAAGGACTATGATCGCGCGCAGCGCTCTTATGACGAGTGCCTGACGGTCGCCCGACAAACCGGGGAGACTCGCCAGATTTGTCATGTGTTTCATAACCGTGCGCTCCTTGGCTTGCTCAAGGGTGATTACGAACGGGCCATGCATGAAGCACGTCAGGCCCTTGATCTGGCAATCGCAATGAACAACGAACTACTGATCATTTTGGGTATGACGATCCTGGCCGCCCCGATAGGATGGAAAGGGCAACCGCGACGCGCCGCGCGTTTGCTGGGGGCTTCCGAAGCGTTGCTTGAAGCGATGGGGGCGTTTTATCAACCGATTGACCAGCCAGAGATCGAACGCATTATTGCAGGTGTGCAAGCACAGCTCGACGCTGTAACCTTTCGGTCAAGCTGGGCGGAGGGACGAACCCTGTCATTGGAGCAGGCGGTGGCGGAGGCACTTTCCGAAGTGTCGTGACAGATATGTCGCTCTCGTTATCCTGGTTTGCGGTTGCATCCCAATGGAACCTAGTGCAATCTCAGAGTAAATGGCTTGAGTCGCCTTTCATCCCCACTCCCGAACCTGTGGTTCGTCCCCTCCCCATCGCGATGGGGAGGGGATTGAGGGGAGGGGACAGATTCAAGCATAGCGCCCTGAAATTGCACTTAGGCGCGTGCCCGCGTGAGCACGCTCCGTTCGAGTCTGCATCCCAGGTTGCAGACGGGTGCGCTCGCCTACGAGCTTTACTGACTCACCGACGATGAGATCGCGTTCGTCGAGGGACGGTCGGGCGGCTGATGTGTGGTATGCTTGAGGCAATGTGCGTCTAAGCCGGAGCAGCCCATGTCCACGCATATGGTTGCCCATCTCGCAGTCTCGCCAGAGACGATCCGTGATTTCTGCCAGCGCCATCAGATTTGCAGATTGTCCTTGTTCGGCAGCGTTCTGCGCGACGACTTTCGCCCGGACAGCGACATCGATGTGCTGGTGCAGTTCAAAGCAGGCGTTCGCTATCGCCTGGCTGATCTTGTGCAAATGGGTGACGAGTTGGAGAGCATCTTTGGCCGCCCGGTCGATCTCCTGGATCGCGTGGCTGTTGAGCGCAGTCCGAATTACATTCGCCGCAAGATCATCTTCGACTCGGAGCGGGTGGTGTATGAGGAGTGATGATGCCCTCCTGCTGGACATGCTAATCGCCGCGCGAAAGATCATGCGGTTCATGCGTGGCGTCGATGAAGCAAGTTTCCACGCAAATGAAATGCTCCAAAGTGCGGTGATACGCGAACTTCAAGTCATCGGTGAAGCTGCAAGATTGTTGAGTGAAGAAGCGAAAACTACTCACAGCGAAATACCCTGGCATACGATCTCAGGCATGAGAAACCGCCTTATCCATGCCTATTTCGATGTGCGATTGGATGTGGTTTGGCAGACTGTAAACGACGATATTCTCCCGCTTGTGACGCTTCTTGAAAGCGTTGTGCCACCGAACACAGAGGCAGGCGGCTGAACGCAGTGACGGTCGCCTGCCGTTCTTGCCAGAGTTGAACAAGGGGCGTGCTCACATGGGCACACCCGTCTGCGGCCTAGTGCAATCTCAGGGCGCTGTGATTGAATAGGTCCCCTCCCCTCAATCCCCTCCCCATCGCAATGGGGAGGGGAAGAACCGTAAGGTTCAGGGGTGGGGATGAAAGACGA
>JAHDWN010000031.1:64535-79360 GCA_023382675.1 Anaerolineae bacterium | reverse complement strand
TCATCTATGAGCCGGAACGCAAGTAGGCCGCAAATCAAATCGTCGGCTACCATAGTGGCTTGGGATCATGATTAACGCACATCGCTCCCGCATCAACGGGTTTTATGCGCAGATAATTTTGGAGGGTGGTACAATCTTCGCGCCCGCCAAATTGGGCTGAAACATGCGCAAGCGAATAGCGAAAAGAGTTGATCGTGACCCAATATATCGGAGTTTTGACGGCTGGCGGCGATAGCCCGGGTTTGAACGCAGCGATTCGCGGTGTGGGCAAAACCGGGATGAATGCCTATGGGATGCAAATCATCGGCTTCCGGGATGGCTTCCGCGGCTTGATGGAAAATCGCACGGTGACGCTCAATGCCAGTGCGCTTTCAGGTATCCTCACCATTGGCGGCACCATTCTCGGAACGAGCCGCGACAAACCGCAGAAGATGCCCATTGGCAACAAGACTATCGACATGACTGACGTGATGGTGGAAACGTATCACAAGCATCACCTGGATGTGCTGGTGTGTCTGGGCGGTGGCGGCACTCAGAAAAACGCCTTTCACCTGATGCAGAACGGCCTGAACATCATCACTATGCCGAAGACCATCGACAACGACGTGGCGATGACCGACGCTACCTTCGGCTACGACACAGCACTGACCATCGCTACCGAGGCGATTGATCGCCTGCACAGCACCGCGCACAGCCATCACCGCATCATCGTGGTGGAAGTGATGGGACATAACACCGGCTGGCTGGCGTTGGGCGCGGGCATCGCCGGGGGCGCAGATGTGATTCTGATTCCCGAAATCCCCTATAACGTGGAGAAAGTCGCAGAATCGATCCGGCAGCGCGTGCGCGATGGCAAGGGCTTCAGCATTGTCGCCGTTTCGGAAGGCGCGATGCCGCAGGAATTGAACGAGAGGATTCAGGTCGCCAGCAAAGACAGCAAGAGCAAAAAAGCTAAAGCGGAACTTGAAGCGCTGGAGGCCGAGCGGCTGACCAGCACACAAACGCTCACACAGCAGCTTGAGGCACTGACCGGACTCGAGTCGCGTGTGACCATCCTCGGCCATGTACAGCGCGGCGGTATCCCCTCACCGGCGGATCGCTTGCTGGCGACTCGCCTGGGTGCGGCCTGCGCCCGTTACATTCACGAGGGCATCTTTGGCGTCATGGTCGCCGCGCGTGGTGATTCGACTGAACCGGTGCCTTTGGAGCAGGTGGTCGGCAAGCGCAAAACTGTCCCGCTTGATCATCCCTGGGTTGAAACCGCGCGCAATCTCGGCATCAGCCTGGGCGACTGACGTCATCTCCGCGCTCGCCATAAGACATGTCGTTGAACATCTCTACGGCATGGACCCGATTGCGCCCTTTGCCCCGGACTCGCTCGCGGCGGATGCCGTGCCGCTGCCCGCTGGGATCGTCGATTATGCCGACATTCGCGGGCAGATGTACTCACACCTTAATTGCACTTCATTATCCGTCAGACCGTCCCACCCTCGCCAACATGCTTTCTGGCGGTAAGCGGCTCCACAACTGAATAGTGAGGACAAAGCGACACGCGGATTACGAGGCATGCCAAGGAAGCTCAACGTGCCACAACATGCAGCGCTAAATAAGCGGTGTAGGCTGCCTGACAATCATCTGCCTCGCAATACGCTGTCTCAAATCATTTGCCGGGGCGTTACTGGAACGCTTCGGCAATGTGCGGCGGCGCGCACAAGTCCACCCCAGCTTGAGAGTGCAATTATACGAGCGCGCGCTAAAGTGCATGTGAGAGGATTACTTTCCGCCCGTACAAGGGCAATTGCTTCTGTCAAGATGCACTGAAAATCGGCCAATCGGCGGATCAACGCAGGTTTCCCCTACAGTATCTATCACGCCGACGAGCGAATGACGAGTTCGGTAGCAAAGAGCGATTTGACCGGTGGGAACGCGCGCTCTTGATGGATAAGATCGTGGAGCTTCTGGACGGCGAATCCACCGAGTTCCGCCTTGGGTACGTTGACCGTCGTCAGCGGCGGGGTGGTGTGGCTCGCCTGAGCGATGTTGTCGAAGCTGATCAGCGCGACGTCGTCTGGCACGCGGACACCGATTTCACGTAGCGCATCGAGCGCGCCGAGCGCCGTGCGGTCGGTCACGCAGAAGATGGCATCGACGGGCGTACCGCGTTCGTAGAGCGCCTTGATCTCGCGGAAGCCCTTGTTAGGCACGCCGGTCGAGATCGGCTCCTGAATCAGGTCGGGGTCGAGGCCGATGCCCGCGTCGATTAGCGCTGCGCAGTAACCGTGAAAGCGCGTCACAAGGCTTGGATATTTGCTCGGCCCCTGGATGAAGGCGATCCGACGGTAGCCCTTGTTGAGCAGGTAATTGGTGGCGTTGTACGCGCCGCTGATATAATCCGGCACAATAATATCCGCGCGCGCGTAGCGCAGATCGTTATCCACAAGGACGACCGGAAAGTCTTCGTGCAGGGCGCCTTCGATCACCGCCTCGTTGATGCTGCCGCTGCCGAGCATGATCATGCCGGACAGGCTATCGCCGTGGCGCTCCATCAACTGCGAGAGGCCCTCGCTATTGCTCAGGAGCATAAGCGTGACGTTGTAATGTAAGAGACGCGCTTGCGCTTCGATGCCCTGGATCACCTCACCGTAAAACATATCATTGAATGGCGAAAAAGGTAGTCGCTCGATCAAGAGGCCGAGGTAATTGCTGGTCGGGCTGGTGGCGTTGGTCAGCCGCGGCAGATAGCCGACGCTATCTATCGCCTTGGCGATGCGCTGACGAGTGGCGTCGGATAAGCCCGCGCGGTTATTGAGAAAGAGCGATACGGCGGACAGCGAGACCTGCGCTTCACGCGCCACGTCTCGGATCGTCACTCGTCGAGAAGCCATCCCCATTCCGTTCTACTAAAAAGTTGACTAAAATTTTATCCGATCATACACTCATTTTACTACAATTTTCAGTAAAATATTCGAGAACATGCAAAACTGGTATCACACTCATCTCCGCCGTCTCTTCTTTGACATGCACCTGCCCGATTGGACGCAGCCCGGCCAATCCGGCGGCGATCAGCACGGCCTGCGCGACATCGCAACCCGATTTGATCCCAAGGCGATTGTGGCCGAATTCGTGCGTGCGCGCGTAAACGTTGTGGTCATCTTCGCCAAGTGCCAGTACGGCAATTTCTACTATAACACTGCCCTTGGACACAAGCATACAGGCCTCGGCGAGCTCGATTTCATGGGCGAAGTGCTCGAAGAAGCGCATCGCCACGACATCCGCGTGCTCGGCTACTACTCGAATATGTGGGATACGCAGATCGCGCGCGAGCATCCGGAATGGATGGCCGAGGAAGCTGACGGCAGCAAGTCGTACAACCGCTGGCCGACGCTCAGCCTGAACAGCCCCTATCGCCAGCGCGTACATGAGCATCTGCACGAGATGTTCACGCTGTATCCGCTCGACGGCGTTTGGAGCGACATCCTGAGCGACTTTCCTTCGTGGGACGTCTACACGCGCCACCTTTACGAAGCTGCCTTCGGCAAGGCGATGCCGCGCGCGCTAAAAGACGACGGCTGGATCGAGATGATCCGCTGGCAGCAGGAACTGCTCTACGACTACATCGAGTCGTGCCGGGCGGTCGTCAAGGCAGTCAACCCGGAGGCGGCCTACGTCGTCAACTTCTTCGGCACGCCCTACGCCAAAGCCAGCCAGGGACTCTCGTTCAAACACCTGGCGCTGTCCGATTTGGGATCGACCGAGGGCTACAGCGAATGGCACGGACTGCTCTTCCCCAGTTATGCCGCGCGTTACATCCGCGCCGGGATGCTGAACAAGCCGTTCGAAGTGCTGACCAGCCGCTTCGTCCACACGTGGGATTTCAGCGTGCGCTCGCTGGCCCAGATGCGCTACGAAGCCTTCAGCGTGGTCGCTAATGGCGGCGCAGTTTGCATCGACGACGAGCCGTATCACGATGGGCGCATCGAACCGCAGGTCTACGATCGCATCTGCGATGCCTTCAGCGAGATCGAACGACGCGAGCCGCTCCTGATCGGCGCGCAGCCCGTGCGCTACGCCGCGCTCTACCAATCGCAGAAAGGCCGTGAGCTGGACGAGGTCATGAACCAGTCGCGACCGCCCGCCGGGTCGCTGACGCCGCCGAGCAATCTCAACCCGTCGGCGTCGGACATGCTCGCCTCGTGGATGGGCGCCTTCAAGGCGCTGACCGAGGTACACATTCCCGTGCAGATCGTCGACGAGCGCCCACAATCACTGGCGACATTGGCGCAGTACAAGGTCGTCTACCTGCCGAACATCCTAACGCTATCCGATGAGGAAGCCGAAGCATTGCGCGCCTACGTGCGCGCGGGTGGCGGGTTGGTCGCGACCGGGGCAACGTCGCTCTACGATGCGTTCGGCCATGTCCAGGCGGATTTCGCGCTCGCCGACCTGTTCGGCGTGCATCACATCGGGCGCGGCGACTTCACGTTCCCGTACTTCCAGTTCCACGACGGCCCCCTGACCGAGGGTCTGCCGGGCCAGCCGGTGCCGCACTACATGGCAATGTGGCGCGTTCGCCTGAGCGCGGACGATGCGCAGGTCGCCGCCACGCGCCGCGACCCGCTGATCGAGACGCGCGGCGAGACCTACTATCACAACAACCAACCGCCGCCCGGCGACGACAGCGGCGAACCCGTCATCGTCTACCGGCGCTACGGCCAGGGACGCGTGGTCTACTGCGCTGGGCTGCCGGAGAGCAACTACGCACGCCTATCGCTGGCGCCCTACCGCCGTCTGATCGCCAACATGATCGAGTGGGCGGCGGGTGAAGCACCGCTCGTGCAGGCGGACGGCCTGCTCAATACCGAGATCGTGTGCAATCACCTCGGTGACGACCTGGTCGTCCACCTGGTGACGGGCGTCCCCGTGCGCGCCGTCCGCTTTGGCCTCAACCGCACGGTCGATGCCATCGAGGAGCGCGCGCAGATCGCCAATGCCCAACTGATCATCCCCGCCAAGACGGAAACCGTCCTGCGCATGCCGGACGCGCGCCCGCTACCGATCGTCCGCGTCGACGGCCACGCCGCCATCACCATACCCATACTCGACGACTGGGAAAGCCTCAAGCTGACCGGCGTCTTTCGCAGACTAGCCGAGGAGGCGCCATAACGACACGAATGGAGAACAATCCCAACAAATCTCGTTCATTGATTCGCAATGAAAGGTATAGTCAATCATGAAACTCGGAAAACACCTTCTTGTCCTGTTTGTCGTGATGGCGACATGTGCTCTCGCACTGGGCACCGTCTATGCGCAAGAGCCGGTCGAACTCACACTGCTGTATTGGAACTGGGGGCCGGACGCCGTGCAGACGAGCGACGATATCGCCAGCGGCTTTATGGCGCTGAACCCTGACGTGACGGTGACGCCGCTCGGCGTCGAGGGCACCAACTGGGGCACCTATCTCGACGGCGTGTCGACGTTGATCGCCGGTGGCGAGCGCCCGGACGTCATGCTCGTCGCCAGCGAGGGTGTGCAGCTTTTGGTCGCCTCCGGCCTGGCGCTGCCACTCGACGATTTCATCGCTGAAGATGCGGAAGCGATCCAGCCGTTCATCGACGACGTCGCCCCGGCCATGCTCGATGCGCTCAAGGTCGATGGCAAGCAGTATCTGCTGCCGTTTAGCTGGAACAACATGGTCATGTACCTGAATACCGCCCGACTGGCCGAAGCCGGGCTGGAAATGCCGCCCGAAGATTGGACGCGCGACCAGTTCCTCGACTACGCCCGTACGCTGACGGTCGATGCGGACGGCGACGGCACGCCGGAGCAGTACGGCTACGCCTGGGACAACAGCGGTATGTTCATCTCCGCGTTGCCCTGGGTCTTCGCCAATGGCGTCGACATCCTGACCGACGATTACTGCGCGCCGCAGGTGACCGATCCGCAAGTGATCGAAGCGCTGCAGTTCATGCACGACCTGATCTATGTCGAGAAGGTCGCCCCGGCCCCGACGGCCTTCGGCGACATCTACAACCTGTTCCAGAACGGCAATATTGCCATGTTCGGCGCGGGCCGCTGGTCGCTGACCGCCTTGCTGCCGAGCGGCTTCCGTGATTTCGACATCCAATACTTCCCCGGCAACCCGACACGGACGACCATCTTCGGCATTGGCGGCTACCCGATCCTGAGCACGAGCGAGCATCCCGAAGTCGCGTGGGAACTGGTCAAGTATCTGTCGAGCGTCGAGGTCCAGGAAGGGCTGGTCGGCTCGGAAGAAATGCCGTTCTCGAACATCCCGGCGCGCCGCAGCGTGGCCGAGGAGATCACAGCCTTCCCGCCGCCGCACTCGAATATCTTCTACGACTCGCTGGAAGGCGATACCTCGCTCGGCGGTGACTTCGCACGCATCGTCACCTCGCCGCCGCGCTTCAACCAGATGGAGAACATCTTCCTGCGCTACAGCAGCCTGATCTTCGCCGACGAAATGAGCGTCGAAGATGCCATGGCCGCAGCGCAGCAAGAACTCTCCAGTGTGATCACGTGCAACTGACCCCGAGCACAGTTCGCCCGTAGCCTCACGACATCATGCAGGCTGGACAAGGGCGCACCCACCCAGTGCGCCCCTGTCATGAAATAAGGAACGATCATGGTTTCGCGTTTATTGCCACAAAGCCCGCTGCGCCGAAAAGAGATTCTTGCGGCTTATCTTTTCTTACTGCCGACGTTGATCGGTTCTGCCGTCTTCATCGTCGGGCCGATGTTCGCGGCGCTAGGGCTGAGCGTCGTGCAGTGGAACTTGCTCACGCCGCCGCAGTTCGCCGGGCTGGCGAATTACCAGAAGCTGCTGAGCGACACGCGCATCGACGATATCTACCTGACCACGTTCAAGATCGCGCTGGCGACGATGGCGATCAAGCTGCTGCTCGGCCTCGTGCTGGCCGTGCTGCTCGATCAGAAGCTGCATCGCTGGCTGAGCGGCTTCTTCCGCCTGAGCTTCTTCTTCCCCTACGTCGTCAGCGTGACCGCTGTGGCCTTGATGTGGTCGTTCCTCATGAATAAGGACTTGGGGCTGGTCAATTATCTGCTCGGCCAGATCGGCATCGAGCGCATCCCATGGCTGAATTCGTCGGCCTGGTCGCCAGTCGCGGTCGTCATCACCGACGTGTGGAAGGAACTTGGCTTCTATGTGATCGTCTTCCTCGGCGGCTTGCAGAGCATCCCGTCCGAATTCTACGATGCGGCGCAGGTCGACGGTGCCAATCGCTGGCAGATCTTTTCACGTGTGACGCTGCCGCTGCTCTCGCCGACGATCCTGTTCCTGTCGGTCATCGGCATGATCGGCTCGGTGCAGATCTTCGCCCAGCCGCAGATCCTGACGGATGGCGGCCCCGGCGACGCGACGCGCACAATCGTCATGTACATCTACGAGCAGGGCTTCCGCTTCTTCGACATGGGCTACGCTTCGACGATTGCACTTTCGCTGTTCGTCGTCATCTTCATCCTCACGCTGCTGCAGTTCCGTCTCAGTCGCCGCTGGGTCTTTTATCAATAGGGATGCCGCCATGACGACTTCCGTTTACCAGGATCACGTATCCGCCACCGGGGCGCACGTCGCCCGCAAGCCGTGGCCGTGGGCCAAGATCGCGTCGATTGTCCTGTTGTTGGTGTGCGCCGTCATCATGATCGCACCCTTCCTGTGGATCATGCAGGCGGCCTTCAGCGATGCGGCAGCGGCTTATGTGCTGCCACCGCGGTTGTTTCCATCCGAGCCGACGCTGGCGAACTTCCAGGCCGTTTTCGATCTGGTGCCGTACGGCTCGTTCATCCTCAACAGCCTGTTCGTGGCGACGACGATCACGATCGGTCAGTTGATCACGTGCTCGATGGGCGCCTACGCCTTCGCCCGGCTGGAATTCCCCGGCAAGCGCATCCTGTTCGTCGTCCTTCTGGCGACGCTCATGATCCCACTGCAAGTCACTATCGTGCCGCAGTTCATCCTCATGCGGCAGGCGGGCCTTTACAACACGCACGCCGCCATCATCCTGCCCGCGCTGGTCAGCCCGTTCGGCATCTTCCTGCTGCGCCAGTACTTCATGACGATCCCGACCGAACTCGAAGATGCCGCACGCATCGACGGCGCCGGCTACTTCACGATCTTCTGGCGCATCATTGTGCCGCTTTCGGCCCCCGCACTGACGACGCTCGGCATCGTCTGCTTCGTCTACTGGTGGAACGAATACTTCATCCCGCTGATCATGATCAACTCACCAGAGTTGCAACTGCTGCCAGTCGGCCTGACGCTGCTGCGCGGGCGCTACTCGGCGGGCGCGGTCGGCAACGTGGCCGCGGGCGTGACGATGGCCGTAATCCCAGTGCTGATCATCTTCCTGTTCTTCCAGCGCCACATCATCAAGAGTATCGCGACGACGGGCCTCAAGGGGTAAACATGCGCGCATCTGACGCTCATAACGCGAACGCCCAGGCGATGCCTCGCCCGCATGGCAACTGCATGGGTGGGAAATATCCCCTTCGTATTAAGGATAGGGCTCAATCCATAAACGCAGACAGACGAGACAGATCGTCCCACCTCGCCAACACGTTTCATGTCGGTTAGCTGCCACACAACTGAAACATGCGGTTAGAGCGCCAGACGGAATGCGAAGCAAATGAAAAAGCCCAGATTGTCAGGCCGGCAGCATCAAATAATCGATGTTAGCTGCCTGCCAATGTATCTGCTTCGCAATACCTTGTCTCAAATCATTTGCCTGGGGCGGTACTGGATCGCTTCGGCGATGTGCGGCGTCTCGATGATGTCTGCGCCCGCCAGATCGGCGATGGTGCGCGAGAGCTTGAGCGTGCGATGATACGAGCGCGCGCTGAGTTGCATCCGCCGCACCGAGATTTCGAGCAGTTGTTTGGCCTCGCGGCTGAGGGTGCAGAAGCGGTCGATTTCGCCAACCTGCATATCCGCATTCGCGTAGAGACCGGAGACACCCTTGAAGCGCTCGCGTTGGCGTTCACGGGCGGCTTCCACCCGATTGCGGATGGTTTCTGAGCTTTCCCCCTCAGCCGTGCCCATCAGTTTGTCGTAATCGACGCGTGGCACTTCGACATGGATGTCGACGCGGTCAAGCAGCGGGCCGGAGAGCTTGCTCTGATAACGTGTGATCATCATCGGCGTGCAGGTGCAAGTCTTGCCGGGATCTCCATAATTACCACAGGGACACGGGTTGTGCGCCAGGACGAGCAGGAAGTTGGCTGGGAAGGTCAATGTACCCCTGGCGCGCGAGATAGTAACGATCTTGTCTTCGATGGGCTGGCGCAAGACCTCCAGTGTGCGCGGATTTAGTTCCGTACATTCATCGAGAAACAGCACACCACGATGCGCCAGCGTCACTTCGCCGGGGCGTGGCAGCGTGCCGCCGCCGACGATGCCGGGCTGTGAGATGGTGTAATGCGGCGCGCGAAATGGGCGGTGCTGCATGAGCGGATGGCCACTCGGCAGCATATCCGCGACTGAGTAGATGCGGGTGACTTCCAGCGCTTCTTCAAAAGTCAGACGCGGGAGAATGCCAGGGATCGAGCGCGCCAGCAGCGTCTTGCCGGTGCCGGGCGGGCCGATCAGGCGAATGTTGTGATTGCCCCCGGCGGCAATTTCGAGCGCTCTCTTGGCAAGTTCTTGTCCTCGTATAGCGCAATAATCCACGAACTCCCCTGGTGCAGGCGTCTCCATCACGGAGAGCGAATCCGGTAAGAAGGGCACAATCGGGTCCATGCCATAGAGATGTTCGACCAGTTGGGCCAGCGTGTTGACCGGGATCACCTCGATGCCGTTGACGAGACTGGCCTGCGGCGCATCCTCCGCCGCGACGTAGACACGTTCGAAGCCCGCCTGATAAGCCGCGTAGACCATCGGCATGACGCCTTTGACGTGGCGCACGCTGCCATCCAGCGACAATTCGCCGATAAAGACAGACTTTTCGAGCGCGGGCATCGGGATCTGGTCGGTGGCGGCGAGCACACCGACGGAAATCGCAAGGTCGTAGACCGGACCATGCTTAGGCATATCCGCCGGCGACAGATTCGTCACATAGACCTTGTTCGGAAAGGCCAGCCCGGAATTCTTAATCGCAGCCCGCACCCGCTCACGACTCTCTTTGACTGCGCTGTCTGGCAGGCCGACGATGGTGAACATGGGAATCTGGGCGCGCGGATTGAAGTCGGTTTCGACCTGGATGATGTATCCATCAAGACCGACGAGGGCGCAGGCACAGACCGTTGTGAGCATGGATGATCTCTATGGATTCGGCGGACGTTTATTCAATTATATCTCATCTACATTCCCATCCACTCGCGCGACTCTCGACCGGCATGTGCTAAGAAACTATCCGTAATCTGAATTGAGGATTAAGGTGGATTTGGACAAAGATGATCCTTGCTCAAATAACTAAACTGGGCGTAGAGTACACGCTCTCGACAAACAACGTGTAGGGTTACACAACGCCGATGCGCGTCAGTAGTTTTGCAGACTTGC
Source organism: Anaerolineae bacterium (assembly GCA_023382675.1). Lineage (GTDB taxonomy): Bacteria > Chloroflexota > Anaerolineae > Aggregatilineales > Phototrophicaceae > Flexifilum. Next base: position 68,829 of record JAHDWN010000031.1, on the reverse strand, counting down.
AAGGGCAGGAACACGCCAAACAGCTGCTCGAAATCTCGGTGCGCCGGATGGGGCTGAGCGCGCGCGCGCACCATCGCCGATCTGGCGGGCGCAGATATCATCGAAACACCGCACGTCGCAGAAGCGATCCAGTACCGCCCCCGGCAGATGATGTAAGGCAACACTCATGGACATGATTCTGGCTATCGCCAGCACCTTCGGACTGGCATTCTTCTGGTTCATCGGCGCGATCCCGGCGGGCGCAGGGCTCAATCTTGCGCTGCCAGTCGCGGCGCTGATCGCCTGGATAAGCTACGCGGCGGGGGTCGCCATCATTGTGCTCATCGGCGCACCGCTGCGCACACGCCTGATCCAGCGCTTCAACCTGTCGCTCGAACACGATCCGCAGAAACTGTTCTGGCGCGCCTGGGATCGCTTTGGCTTGATCGGGTTGGGGCTGCTCGCGCCGATCACGGTTGGATCGCAGATTGGCGCGCTGATCGGATTGGCGCTTGGCGTTGCACCCGCGCGGCTGCTGGCAGCCATGGCGCTGGGTGCAGCGCTGTGGAGTCTGGCAATTGCGCTGCTTGTCGCAATCGGTGTGACTATTGTGCAGTAGATGTTGATCGTGCGCACACACGACGCACGTTCAACTGTGCAATCTACATGTTCTCTTCGACAATCTCGAAATCATAGCTGAGATCAACCGACGGCCTGAGGGTAGCTGATACTGAACAGTACTTGCTTTCGGAAAGCTCGATTGCTTTAGAAACATCTTCTGGCCGCAGATTGCGCCCGGTAACGGTGTAGTGAATGTGGATCTTGTGAAAGGCCCAGGGCGCGGTCTCACCCTGCTCGCCGTTGACCGTCACCCGCACGTGATGCAAATTAGCGCGTTTCTTTTCCAGGATATTGACGACATCATAGGCGGTGCAGCTCCCCAACGCGACCAGGAGCAGCTCAGCGGGCCTCATGCCCACGCCATCATCTTTGCTGGAAATGACGACGGAATGCTTGGTGCTATCCGTACCGACGAAGGTTTTCTGCTGTAACCAATCGACGTTAATTTCTGCCATGTTGTGCTCCTTGTCTGTGAGTGAGTTTTGATACTCGTCGTCGCTCTCGATTAAGATAAGATGCTGCGAAAAACTTGCGCTCTTGCGCGAATATGTTCACTATTGTTTGTAGCTAGATACGTCACCATTCGCCCATGCGAGGATGAAATCCATGTCAGTGAAAGTGCGCTGGGCCCTCTACGGCATAGTCCTTCCCTTCACCATCATCTGTGTGATCCTCGCCATCGCGTTGATAGGCTCAGTGGCGATTGAGTACTGGCTGCCAGCCATCCTCTGGACACTGATAACTCTTGGCGCTGTTTTCCTCATCGGTCTGGCTTTTCACTGGTTTCCTAGCAGTCCGAACGATGCCGGTTATGAGGAATTCTTGCAAACAGGCGATCCCAACCAGATCGATTTCTGCGAGGGCTTCGAGCCTGGTTGGATCAAGCAGCCAATCAGCGTGTGGTCAGATCTCGCGTTCGTCGCCGCCGGTCTCCTGATTGTGCTCATCGCCGGTACACGCCCCACCCCTCCCGCCAATCGGATGGCAGATCCGGCCTCGTTTCTTCCCCTCCTCTACGGTCTGATCGTGATCTTCATGGGACCCGCGAGCATGTTCTTCCATGCATCCATGAAAGCCTGGGCTGCGTGGTTTGACAACTTCTCGATCATCGCCTGGGCCGCCTTTGGATTGAGCTACACCACATCGCATCTATTGAGCGCGTGGTTCGGTTGGACTGACGCCACGCTGTGGATCTTATTTGCAGCCATCATCATTGTGACAGGTGCAGTCACATGGTTTGTGCCAGACACCCGCCGAGCCAGCCAGATAATCACGGCAGGCGCATGGTTTCTGATCGAGCTTCTCCTTATGATTGCGATCTGGACAGGTAATGCACCTGGCTTCCAACGTGACAGCGGCTGGTTTGCCCTGTCGGTTCTGGCTTTCGCGTTTGCGTTTGCGTGCTGGCTGCCTTCAGGCGGCGCATGGCGCTTCTGGTGCGATCCGGACTCGCCATTGCAAGGGCATGGCTTCTGGCATGTCCTGTCTGCCGTCGGCGCGGTCATGATCTACTGCTATTTCGCATCAGAAATCGCACTGGCAGCCTGATCGCCCTTGCGGCATTCATCCAAACATATCGCCTGCGCACTAGCGACTACCCTACCGGTTCCTAATTGGCTCGCTGCACCAGCTGCGCCTGCGTCTGAAGCTGGTCGCCGATGATCGACCGGAACAGATCGAGCGCCTGGATAATGCGCACATCCGCCAGGCGATAACTGACATTGCGTCCGTCCCGCTCTGCCAGGACAATGCCGCGCTCACGCAGGATGTTCAGGTGGCGAGAAATGACCGGCTGAGCGACGTTGAGATGATCCGCCAGATCGCTGACATTCCAGGCATGATCTGCCAGCGCATAGATGATGAGAATGCGGGTCGGATCTGCAAGTCCGCTGCAAAAGCGAGAATGCAGCAACGCAACTTCTTCTCGCAAGGGCGCTTCTATGGATTGCTTTTTCTTCATCGGTCAACTGCCTATCTGACATCTGTCATTGCGCTGCTGAGTGTGTCCCAACCCTAGTTTCACATCGAGTCACTCGTGGATGACGAGCGACAAAATTTCTACATATTGAATTATCTAGATGTATTTTCACACACCCAAACTATATAGCTCACACAGGATGAATGTTAGTGAAATTTCTCACAAGCCATCCATGACGAGTGTCATAGGTATCGCTCACAAGCGCTTGTCAGCATCCGCAAACAAATTCGCTCTACGAGTAGAGGGTATGCTAAAATAATCGAATCGGCATTCGATTATTTCTATTGTAGATCACTTGAGGATGGCGTATGTTTTCCGAGCAAATTCAGGCTCCGCCCGCTTTCGACTTCTATCACTACGATGAGCAGCTGACGGACAGCCAGCGTGCTATCCAGCAGCAAGTCCGTGAGTGGGTGCAGCGTGTCGTCGTACCGAACATCAATCCCTACTGGGATCGCGCCGAATTCCCCTACGACATCGCAATGAAGCTGCGCGAACTGCCGATCATCGGCGGCATGATGCCGCGTGAATATGGTGGCGCGGGCCTGGATGCGATGAGCATGGGGCTGGTGATCTCCGAACTGGCGAAGGGTGACGGCAGCATCGGCACCTTTTTCGGCGTCCACTCCGGGCTGGCAATGGGCAGCATCGCCCTGCTCGGCTCAGAGGAGCAGAAGGCGCGCTGGCTGCCAGCGATGTCGCGACTGGAAAAGATCGGCGCGTTCGGGTTGACGGAGCCGGAGCGCGGTTCGGCGGCTGTGGACGTGCAAACACGCGCGCATCGTGACGGTAATCATTACATTCTCAACGGCAGCAAGCACTGGATCGGCAACGCATCGCTGGCAGGTGTGCTCATCATCTGGGCGCGCGACGACGACGGCAAGTTCGGCGGTTTCGTAATCGAAGATCCGAACGAAGTCGAAGGCGTCACTATCGAGATCATGGAGGGCAAGATCGGCAAGCGCTCGGTGATGAACGCGCGCATCCAACTCGATAACGTGCGCGTGCCCGCCGAGAATCGGCTCGCCTACGTGAGTTCGTTCAAAGATACGGCGATGGTGCTCGGCGCAGGACGTTATGGCGTGTCCTGGGAAGCGCTGGGCGTGGCAACGGCGGCCTTCGAGTATGCGCTGGATTTCGCCACCAATCGCGAGCAGTTCGGCAAGCCGATTGCGAGCTTCCAGTTGATCCAGCAGAAGCTGGTCGAGATGGCAACCGAGATCACGCTGATGCGCGGCATGTGCTTCCAGATAGCGAAGCTGATGGAGCAAGGCCAACTCAACGAAGGCATCCTGTCGATGGCAAAGTACAACAACGCACGCAAGGCTCGCTATGTAACGCAGCTCGCGCGCGAGACGCTCGGCGGCGTCGGCTTGCTGATCGAGAACCACATCGCCCGCTTGATGATGGACGCTGAAGTCATCTACACTTACGAGGGCACCAACGAGATCAACATGCTGCTCGTCGGGCGCACACTTACGGGCATCAACGCCATTACGTAGGTGACGGATGATAATCCGACTTTGGCAACGGCTCGGGGCTGCTCCTCTGAGTCTTTTGTTTAGGCCGTAAACGTACAACTCTATAAGGGATCGCCTCCCGCTAAAGATGAGCGCGCGCCGACACGTCCACAAACAGCGACTCGGCAAAGCGCGCTTGCCGCCGTATAATTCCCCCACTACCCACCCCATTCCATATGGTGCTATTGAGGATAGG
>JAHDWN010000031.1:0-64525 GCA_023382675.1 Anaerolineae bacterium | reverse complement strand
AGCGTATACAGGACCTGCGCGCGCAGGTGGATGCCATCAACATGCAACTGCTTGATCTGCTCAACCAGCGTGCGCGCGTCGTCAGCGAAATTGGCAAGATCACCCAGCAGTTAGGCACTTCTTTTTACGACGCCCAGCGCGAAGCAGAAATGCTGACCGCGTTGGAAATGGCAAACAAAGGCCCGTTCAGCAACGAGACGATCAAGGCACTGTTCCGCGAGATCTTCCGCGCGTCGATGGCGCTGGAAGAACAGCAGGCCAAGGCCAAGATTCGCGTACAGCGCACTAGCCCGGATCAACGCACAGTGATCACGATGCCGGACGGCACGGAACTAGGCAACGGTAAGTTCCAGGTGATCAGCGGGCCGTGCGCGGTCGAAACCTTCGAGCAAATGGACGAGACAGCGGCGGCGCTGGCCTCACGTGGGGTCAAGTTCATGCGCGGGATGGCCTACAAACCGCGCACATCGCCCTACGACTTCCAGGGGTTGGGCGAACCGGGTTTGCAAATCGCGCGGCAGGTAGCCAACAAGTATGGCATGTACGTCGTCAGCGAGATCATGGATGCGAGCCAGATCCCGATGATGTCCGATTACGTCGATGTGCTCTGGGTCGGCGCGCGCAATATGCAGAACAGCTTCCTGCTCAAGGCGCTCGGACGTGTCAACAAGCCGATCATCCTCAAGCGCGGGCTGGCGGCTACGCTGGAAGAGTTCATGTATGCGGCGGAGTACATCGTCGCCAGCGGCAACCCGAACGTGATCCTGATCGAGCGCGGCATCCGCACGTTCGAGAAATCCACCCGCAACACACTCGACATTGGCGGCGTGGCTGTGCTCAAGCTAGAGAGCCATCTGCCGGTGGTGGTCGACATTTCGCACTCAGCAGGACGGCGCGACATCGCTATTCCACTAGCGCGGGTGGCGCGCGCCAGCGGCGCGGACGGCCTGATGGTCGAGGTGCATCCGAATCCGCCGGTCGCCATGAGCGATGCCAAGCAGCAGCTCTACATCGACCAGTTCCATGCGATGATGGATGCTATCGAGGACATGGAGAAAACGCTGGCCTAGCCCGGCATTTCCCAGGGGCGATCTGAATTCGGATCGCCCTCATGTTTCTTTGCCCCAGCCCAGTTGAATGCGCCCGCGCTCCAGATCGACGTTCAGAATAACGACCTCGACGATCTCGCCGACCGTGAGCTGGACGCCGAATGGGATCTGGCTGCGGTGGAGCAGGCCATCCTGCTTGACGCCGATGTCGACAAACGCGCCGAAATCGACCACGTTGCGCACGGTGCCGTTGAGCCGCATCCCTTCTTGAAGATCATCCATCGAGAGCACGTCACTGCGCAGAATCGGCAGCGGCAAATCCTCACGCGGATCGCGTCCGGGGCGGACGAGTTGTTCCAGGATATCCTGAAGCGTGGGCGCGCCTGCGCCAAGCTGTGCCGCCAGCGCTTCGACCGGCTGGCGCTGAATGAGCGACGCGATGGCAGTTTCGCGGGTTTCCTGTGGGGCATCCGGGGCAAACCCGGCCTGGTTAAGCACCGCCTGCGCGACAGCGTAGCTTTCCGGGTGAATGGCGGTCATATCGAGCGGATTTTCGCCATCGCGTACACGGAGAAAACCCGCCGCTTGTTCAAAGGCTTTCGCGCCCAGGCCGGATACATCACGGAATGAAGCGCGGCTGGCGAATGCGCCATGGGCTTCGCGATGAGCGACAATATTCTGGGCGAGCTTCGCGCCGACGCCAGCCACGTAGGTGAGTAAGGCGGGCGAGGCCGTGTTGACATCGACGCCAACACGATTGACAACCGACTCGACCACCCCATCGAGCGCACCCGCCAACTGTTTCTGATCGACATCGTGCTGATACAGCCCGACGCCGATGGATTTCGGATCGATCTTGACGAGTTCGGCGAGCGGGTCTTGCGCACGCCGCGCAATCGAGACGGCCCCGCGCATCGACACATCGAGATCCGGCAGTTCAGCGCGGGCGAGCGGACTGGCGCTGTAGACACTCGCGCCCGCCTCGTTGACGATCAAATAGTTGACGCTGGTGCGGCCACGGGTCAGTTCGGCGACCAACTGCTCGGTTTCGCGCGAGGCCGTGCCGTTGCCGATGGTGATCAGCGACACGCCGTGCGTCGCGACCAGGCGATCCAGCGCCGCCAGGGCATCCTGCCAGCGGCGCTGTGGCTCGTGCGGGAAGATCGTCGTCGTCGCCAGCACCTTGCCGGTCGGATCGACCACAGCGACCTTGCAGCCAGTGCGAAAACCCGGATCGATGCCGAGCACGCTGCGCCCAGCCAGCGGCGGCTGGTTGAGCAGCCCACGCAGATTATTGGCGAAGACCTGGATCGCGTGCGTCTCCGCCGCCTCGGTCAGCGTGCGGCGGGCGTCGCGCTCGATGGCGGGCAGCAGCAGCCGCTCCGCCGCATCGACCAGCGCGCGCTCAAGTTGATCCGCCAGCAGTGAGCGTCGATCCGGGCGGAAGTGAGTTTCGATGGCGCCACGCCAATCGCGCTCGGCGACATCGACATGAACGCGCAAAACCTTCTCCGCTTCGCCGCGGTTGATAGCGAGCACCTGATACGGTTTCAGGCGTGGCAGCGGCGCTTCATACTCGTAATAAAGCTGGTAGACGCGCCTGTCGTCCTGCGCATCATCGATCTTGCGCGCGCGCAGCAGCCCCCAGCGCAGCGCCTTCTCACGCAACTGCCCACGCACCGCCGCATGATCGCTGATGACCTCAGCCACGATGTCCCGCGCCCCCGCCCAGACGTCTTCAACTGTTGGCACCTGGTCGCTCAGGTAAGGCCGGGCGATCTGTTCGAGCGGCTCCTGGATGCGCCTTTGCGTCAGGATCATCTCCGCCAGCGGTTCCAGCCCGCGCTCGCGCGCGATCATGGCGCGGGTGCGGCGCTTGGGCTTGTATGGTTGGTAGAGATCTTCAAGGGCGGTTTGCGTCTCGGCGGCTTCGATCAGAGCGCGCAGATCGTCGGTCAACTTACCCTGATCCTCAATCGAAGCGAGGACGACCTCCCGGCGCTCGTCAAGCGCACGGCGGCGCGTCAGCGATTCGCCAAGGCGGCGCAGTTGGTCTTCATCGAGGCCGCGTGTGGCTTCCTTGCGATAGCGGGCGATGAACGGCAGCGTATTGCCGGCGTCGAGCAGATCGATAGCGGCGGCAGCTTGCGACTCGTCGATGTCGAGTTCGAGCGCGATCCGTTGGGCATATTTGACCGTCGTCATGCGAGTCAATGTTCCTTTCCACAAACAGCTACGATTTTGCCCCGCCATAGGCCTTGACGACCTGGCGCGCGATGACCATGCGATGCACCTCCGATGCGCCATCGTAGATGCGAAAGGCGCGGGCGGCCTCGTACCATTCGCTGAGCGGCAGGTCGCGCGAGATGCCCAGACCGCCACAAATCTGGATAGCGCGGTCGATGACACGGTTAACTGTTTCGGCGACGAAGACCTTCGCCATCGATGTTTCCTGGCGCGCCTGACTGCCCTGTTCCAGCAGCCACGCCGCGTGATGAATCAGCAGTCGCCCCATGTGCAGTTCGGTCTGCGAGTCGGCGAGCATCCACTGGATGGACTGGTGATCGGCCAGTCGCTTGCCGAACGCTTCGCGCTCGACTGCGTACTGCGTCGCGATCTCCAGGGCGCGCTGGGCGATGCCTGTCCAGCGCATACAGTGTGTGAGCCGTGCCGGGCCGAGGCGCGCCTGAGTCAGCGCGAAGCCTTCGCCAAGCTTGCCAAGCACGGCGCTGGACGGCAGGCGCAGATCGTGAAACTTGATCTCGCCGTGACCGCCGATGGCCGAGCCGCCCATGTGCGGGATGTCGCGGACGATCTCGATGCCCGGCGCGTCGATGGGCGACAGAAAGATCGTCGAACCTTTGCTGGCGGGCAAATCCGGGTCGGTGCGCGCCATAATCAGCAAAAACGCCGCGCCATTCGCGCCCGATGTCCACCACTTGTGGCCGTTGATGATCCAGTCGTCGCCGTCGCTCTCGGCGCGAGTGCGCAGCATTGTCGGGTCGCTGCCCGCGCCGGGTGGCGGCTCAGTCATGGCAAAGCCGCTGCGGATCGCGCCGCTCGCCAGCGGCCTGAGATACGTCTCGCGCTGCGCCTCGTTCGCAAAAAGGTGCAGCAGGTGCATGTTGCCCTCGTCAGGCGCGGCGCAGTTAAGTGCGGGCGCGCCGAGCAGGCTGCGCCCGGCAGCCTCGAACACGGGGACGATTTCCGCGAGCGACAGCCCCAGGCCGCCAAGTTCCACCGGAAGCTGTGGTGCCCAGAGGCGCGCGGTTTTGGCTTTCTGGCGCAGGTCGCGCAATAGTTCGTCAGTGATACCGGCAGGCGAATGGCGGACGACCTGTTCGGCGGGGATGACCTCGGCCTCGACGAAATCGCGCACCCGCCGCGCGATCTCTTGAACATGGGATGGAATAGTAAAATCCATAAGAATTTTGTGTCCTTCTCACCTTTGTGGTTCAATCGACAGGCAGAAGCGAGCAACCAATCTTTGTGAGCGATGCTATGACGGATACTCTGGAAGATTTTCGGCAGCGCCTGAGCGACTATCTTACCGAAGCCAGCGGCACCCCCGCCACCATCACCCAGGCTGCGCCGCTGGCGGGCGGGGCTTCGCGCGACATGTGGCTGATCGAGACGAACGTCGGTGGCGAGGCGCTTAAGCTGGTGCTGCGCCGCGACCTGCCGACGACGATGCTGGACGATGCGTTGAGTCGCGAGCAGGAATTCCGGCTGATGCAGGCGGCCTACGACGCGGGCATTCGCGTGGCGCGTCCGCGCTGGCTGTGTATGGATATTTCCATCTTGGGCGCGCCGTTTTTCCTGATGGACTACGTGGACGGGATCGGCATCGGGCGCAAAGTCGTGCAAATGCCGGAACTGGCGGAGGCACGGGCGGCGCTGCCCGCGCAAATGGCCGCACAACTCGCCAAAATCCACCAGCTGGATTACGCGGCGCACGATCTTAACTTCCTGTTCGCGCCAGCCGACGGACTGACGCCGGTGCAGGAAGTCATCGCCCAGGCGCACGCCGTACTCGAAGCGCTCAACGTCAAGCACCCCGCGTTCGAGTTCGCGCTGCGTTGGGCAGAACAGAACGCACCCCCAAGCGAACGAACCACGCTCATCCATGGCGATTTCCGCATCGGCAATCTCCTCGTAAATGCACAGGGTCTGGCAGCGGTCGCCGATTGGGAGTTCGCGCACATCGGTGACCCGCTCGAAGAACTCGGCTACTGCTGTATGCGCGACTGGCGTTTCGGCATGGGACATCTACGACTGGGTGGCATCGGCGACCGCGAGCCGTTTCTGCACGCCTACGAGCAGTTCGCGGGCGTGCGCGTCGATAGAAAAGCCGTCGATTACTGGGAATTCCTGGGCAACGTACGCTGGGGGATTATCTGCCTGGCACAGGCGAACCGGCATCTCTCCGGGCGCGACCCCAGCGTCGAACTGGCGAGCCTGGGGCGGCGGTCGGCAGAGATGCAGTATGAGATGCTGCGTTTGATCGAGCAAATGGGGATCTAGTCATGTACGACCGGCCAAGCCTGACCGAACTGCTGGATGCCGTGCGTGTACACCTGGAGCATCAGGTCGTCCCGGCGGTGAAGCCTGACCCACGCCTGTACTTTCACACGCTGGTGGCGATCAACCTGCTCAAGATTGCCGAGCGCGAACTCCAATATCGTGATGCGCATTTGCAGACGGCCTGGCAGCGCCTGAATGACCTGGAAGCTAACGAGAAAGCGCTGCCCTCGGACGCGCAGGAAGCGCTGGATACTCTGGCGCTGCGTAGTGACCGGCTGTGCCAGGACATCCGCGCCGGAGTCTACGACGCGGAGGCGCGCAGACGGGCGCTGTTCAAGCACCTGCTGTTGAGCACGCGCGAACAACTCGAAGTTGCCAGCCCGCGCTTCTTGCAGACTGTGCAGCAGGAAGAGACCGGAAACTGACCTCGCTAACTGCCGTCGAAGTAATACGCGCGTGTTGCGGCGATTTGCGTAAGCTGTTCAGCGCTGAGGAACGACCAGAAATCATCGGGAGTGACGATCCGCCCTGTGCCAGCCTGTGCATAGGCGGCCAGCCAGTCGAAGAAAGCCTCCGTCCCCAGGAGTTCGCGCAGGTCACGCAGCATCCTCGCGCCGCGCAGATAAACGGCGTTGATATAGGCGCGCAAGTTGTCGAACTGGTAAACATCCGCATCGACCGGATGGGTAACAACAAACGTATCCGGCACAAAGCTGTAAATACGGAACTGCCACCACCAATCGCGCAGTTCAGGATAGTATTCCTCGTAAAAGATGTACTCACTGTAGGTCGCCAGCGCTTCATCCAGCCAGGGCGCAAGTGCCTGATCGCTGCCGATATTGGCATACCACCATTGGTGGGCGACCTCGTGGGCAGTGATGATGGTCAGATACGACTGCGGCGTACCCGGCCACTGTTCGAACCACCCCGCCCCGACAAAGATCAGGCCGCTGAACTCCATGCCGTCGGGGAAATCGCCCTCGACGACGACAAGCCGCTCGTGCGGATAGGGTGAGAACACATCGCTGTACATGGCCAGGCTGCGCGCCGCGACATCGGCGGCGTGGTCAGCAGCGTCGAGCAAACCCTGATCGGTCTGGACGCGCGTGTTATCGAGCGTGAAGACTTCGACAGGCGTGCCATTGGTCGCTTCGACCGAGCGCATCTCGAAGTGAGTGCTCATACTCAGCGCAAAATCGCGCGCGCCGGTAAGCACAAAGCGCCAGGCATTCGCGGCAGGCCGGTTCATTGTGCCGGGCGCGGCGATCTTGAGCGCGAGCGGCGTGTCCGGGACGCGCACCGTGACATCCCAATCGGCGATCTCGCTGACGATCTGCTCGCCGATAACGGTCACGTCGTGCGTGATCCAGCCTCCGTCAGCGCGATAGGCGATGGTCGGCAGCCAGTGACCCAGGTTGATCTGGCGCGCGGTAAAGCCGAAATAACCGCTGTGCCCGATAATGCCGTCGCCGACAGCGGGCAGCGTCAGATGAAAACGCAGGCCAAGTGTCACCGCGCAGCCCAGCGGTAGCGGATCGGACAGTGTTACCGTGAGCCGCCGCCCGGTCAACTCATAGGCGGGCGCAGGCGCGCCATCGATGCTGGCCTCATCCAGCGTAAAGACCTGCGGAAAGCGGTTGGCTTCCACAGCGAAAACGATGTCGTCCAGAGGGGCGCTGTCCGTGTTGAAATAGCGCACTGTCTGGCTGACCTGCGCCGTGCGCCGTGGATAGTTGACAGTGGCATCGACCAGGTGCTGTGTCCGTTGAACAGGTTCACGCGCGCAGCCCTGCCCTTGCAACGTCGTGACCGCCGTCTGCGTAGTGGGAATCGGCTGGAACTGGCGGGCAGCAGTCGGCAGCGGCGTCGCTTGGACGACGCGCACCGTCGTTGCCGTCGGCAGTACCGGCAGAGTAGCGGATTGTGTTCCCATCGTGCTGCACGCGACCAGGAGCGACGCGGCGAACGACAGGATTGACCATGTTTTCGACATGCCAATCATGATACTCTGCCAGCGACCAGAGGGGCAATGGACGATTTCCTCGCGCAACGCCGCCTCACAATCCGTGTTATTCTTAGCTGACACTCATTTTGCGAATTCATTCGTGGAAAAGGAGGCAGGACATTGAATAGAGCTTCACTGGAGACACAGATCGCGGGCTTGATCAAACTCACCCGCTGGAAAGAATACATCCCATTTGTGATTCCGCTTACGATCCTCGGGGCATTGCTGGCAGCGCGCCCGAACAACGTGCCGCTGGATTGGCGGCTGGTGGCAGTGACGCTGGCGAACATCCTGGCCGTAGCCTACGCCTTCATGATTAATGACATCGAAGATGCGCCGGACGATGCGCTTGATCCGGCCCGCGCAGCGCGTAATCCCATCACCAGCGGCCAGATCGGTGTGCGGTTTGGCTATGCTGCCTGCCGACTGGTGGCGACGGTGACGCTGGTGCTGTACGCCCTGGGCGGGACGCCTGTGCTCCTGACGGGTATTGCCACCCTGTTGCTGTCACATCTGTACTCCTGGCGTCCGGTGCGTCTGAAGGCGTGGCCAGTTACAGACATCGTTTCGCATTCGCTGATGCTGAGTGGCCTGCTGCTGATGGCTGGCTATTACACCTACGGTATTAGTCCGGGCGTCGTCTGGTTTGTCGCGGCGGGCGCGACGCTGATCTCGGTCTATGGGCAGCTTTACAATCAACTGCGCGATTTCGACATGGACAAAGCCGCCGGTCTGCGCAACACAGCGATCATGATCGGCGAGCAGAATACGAAACGCGCAATGTACCTGGCAATTGGCCTGGGCGCGGCTTGCTTCCTGGCAGCCGTTTTCCAGGGCGCGTTTCCGCTCTGGTTGGGGTTGGTTGTGCTGATCAGTGCGCCGGTCAGCATGTTGTTCCGCAAACAGACCGACATGCGCGGCGGCGTCGCGGTGGATGCCAGCGGTGCGGTGCAGTTCCAATTCCTGTTCAATCTCAACGTGCTGATGGTGATCTGGCTGGTACAGGTCATCTGGACACAACTGTTTCTGAGCTAACCGCCGCAGCCTCATAGCGACCGCATCTGCGGAGGAGAGCGCTCTCCTCCGCATTTTTGCATATACTGCCATTCGTCACTGGCAGCGCAGCCCATTTGCGGCGATAATGAACCGCGTCGATTGATTACGTCAAAGAGCGATAGACGATTGTGAGCGGGCTAAACGACATCCACGCCATTCTTTTCAATGCGCACATCATGTTTTCCATCATCCTGGGTATCTGGAGTGGCATCATGGCGGTGCGCAATCGTTCGATTTCCGGCAATTTCTGGGGCGCGGTCGCGACGATCACGATTCTGGCAGCAGCCGTGGTGCTCGTGGGCATCATCATGGCGGTGAGCGGCCTGCGCATCGCCCGTATGACGACGTACTTTCTCTACATGGCCTGGCTGGTGGTGATCATGCCCGGCCTGTTCACCCTGCTGCGCGGGCGTGATGATCGCAGCGCGGCGATTGCGTTTTCGATCCTGAGTTTTTTCAATGCCACAACTTCGATCAGCATGTGGCAACGTGGTCTCGTCGGACCTTGGCTTATGCCTGAAGCATAACCTATGCACGTCATTCTGACGCACGAGAACGCCGACTTTGACGCGATTGCCTCGCTCCTGGGCGCGCACAAGCTCTACCCGGAAGCGCTGCCTGTCCTGCCCGACCGCATCAATGCCAACGCCGCTGCCTTCATCAACCTGTACAAAAGCGCGTTGCCGTTCGTGACCCGCAAGCAGTGGCGCAGGCGCAAGATTGACCAGGTGACACTGGTGGACACGCAGAAAGCGCCCTCCCTCCGTGGAGTCACAGACAAAACGCAAACCCTCATTATCGATCATCACCCACTGACTATCGAGCTGCGACCGGAGGACTCCTTTTACGGGGAGGTGACGGGCGCAACGGTCACGCTGATTGTCGAGCGGATCGCCGCGCGCGAGATGCTGCTCTCGACGCTGGAGGCAACCCTGCTGGCGCTCGGCCTGTACGAAGATACCGGCTCGTTCACCTATGGCCGCACAACCGTGCGCGACTTCCACGCCGGTGCCTGGCTGATGCGCCAGGGTGCCGATCTCGACACTGTACGCCGATTCCTCGATGTGCCGCTAACCGACGAACAGCACGAGTTGTTCGAAATGCTGCTGCGCAACACCGAGCATCGCACCGTCGCCGGGTATACGGTATCGGTGGCGACCGCGCATGTGGATACCTACATCGCCGAAATCAGCCGGGTAGCGCATCGGATCGGCGCGACGCTGGAACCGGCAGCGCTGTTCATCCTGGTGCAGACGCCGAAAGGCACGCATCTGATCTGCCGCTCATCGACAGACGACATCGATGTGAGTGAAATTGCCAAGACGTTCCACGGCGGCGGACACAAACGAGCCGCCGCCGCCACCATCGGCGAGGGAGACCTGGAAGCGTTGATCGCCACACTCTGGGAAGTGATCGAGCGGGTCGCGCTTCCGGCGGTGCGCGTCAGCCAATTGATGTCCCACGGCGTGCAGACCGTGAACGCTCAGAGCCGCGTCCGCGAGGTGGTGCAGCAGTTGCGCCGGATCGGTCACGAGGGCTATCCCGTGGTCGAAAGTGGGCAGTTGGTGGGGCTGTTGACGCGGCGGGATGCCGACCGCGCCAGCGAGCACGGGTTGGGCGATTTGCTCGTCCGCGACATCATGCAAACGGGGACAAGCGCTCTCACGCCAGATGATTCGATCTATGCCCTGGAGCAGGCGATGCTGCAATCTGGCTGGGGGCAGATCCCGGTGATGGGCAGCAACCAGCGCCTGATCGGGATCGTCACGCGCACAGATTTGATCAAGCACTGGGCGCAAACACATCCACAGCATGTCGAAGTCACGCCGCGGATCGATGTCTCACAGATACAGCAGGTGCTGGGCGAAAACGCCGCCCAACTGATCCTGGCTGTTGGCGAACTGGCGCAGACGCGCGGCCAGGAAGTCTACATGGTGGGCGGCTGCGTGCGCGACCTGCTGCTGCGCCGCCGCAACCTGGACATCGACTTCGTTGTCGAAGGTGACGCTATCCGGTTTGCAGAGGCAGTGGCTGCCACCTATGGCGGTGATACGAGCAGTTTCCGCCCATTCGGCACGGCCAAGTGGTCTCCCGATGACAGCACGCACGCGCGCCTGGGACTGAAACACAACGACACCCCGGAACACATCGATTTTGCCAGCGCGCGCAACGAGTTCTACGAACATCCAACTGCCTTGCCGACCGTTTACAGCGGCTCGATCAAGCTGGATTTACAGCGGCGCGATTTCACCATCAACGCCCTGGCGGTTCAGATCAGCCCGGGTTTGGCCGCATCCTGGATTACTACGGCGGCCTGCGCGACCTGGAAGCCATGCATCTGCGCGTCTTGCACAGCCTGAGCTTCATCGATGACCCGACCCGCATCTTGCGCGCGGTGCGCTTCGAGCAGCGGCTGAAATTCGAGATCGAGCCGCGCACCGAAGCATTAATCCCTCCGGCGCTGGCAATGTTGGGGCGCATCACCGGCGAACGCGTCCGCAACGAGTTGAATTTGCTGCTGAACGAGCCGTTGCCTGAAGAAGGATTTCTGAGTCTGGCGAAGCGCGGTGCTCTGAAAGCCATCCATCCTGCGCTGCGTTTTGACGAAAATACCGCCGACCTGTTTCGCCGCGCGCGCGCAATTGACGTGCCCGAAGGCTGCATCGTCGTCATTCCGGACATCTACTGGCATCTGCTGGCAATCTCGCTGACACCGGAGGAAGCCGACTCGATGTGCGAGCGGCTGCGGATACCGCGCGCGATGCAGACGAGCGTTCCCCAGACAGCGCGCCTCAGCGACGAACTCCGCCGCTTGATCGATAGCCTTGCCTCGCCAAGCCTGATCACGCGCACATTGGAGACCTACGCAGTCGATGCGCTGTTGGCTCACTTCATTCGCGCCGAACCCGAATCGCCCGAACGCATCATGATCACTGGCTTTTTGTCCACCTGGCGGCACGTCAAGCCGACAATCGACGGCCACCGGTTGATAGAGCTTGGCCTGAAGCCCGGCCCGTGCTTCCGCGAAATCCTTGACCGGCTGCGCGCGGCGCGTCTCGACGGCGAGATCAGAGACGATGAGAGCGAGTGGGCGCTGCTCCAGACGTGGCTGAAAAGCGGGATATGCGATGACGACATTCAATGAACACACCTTCACGCTGACGCTGCCCGTCACCCTGCGCCTCGCACGCGAGGAGGATCTGCCACTGCTGGAATGGCATGGGCAATATACTCAGTTCCGCGCGATTTTCCGCCGCACGTATCGCGAGCAGTTGCTGGGGCGTCGATTGATGATTCTCGCGGCAGTGCAAAACATCCCTATCGGGCAAATTTTCGTCCAGCTTCGCAGCCGGGAACAGCGGATGGCGAGCAAAGGCAAACGGGCCTACCTGTATGCGCTCCGCGTCATGGACATGTTTCGGAGTATGGGCATCGGCGGGCGACTCATCGACGAAGCGGAAGGCATAGTCACGGCACTGGGTTACGAGTGGACAACTATTGCTGTTGCCAAGGACAACACGCGCGCGTTCCAGCTTTATAACCGTAAGGGCTATCAGATTTTCGATGAAAGCGACGGCGATTGGAGTTACACAGATCACAAAGGGCGGGTGCAATCTGTCCACGAACCATGCTGGCTACTGGAAAAACAGCTTTTTAGGCGGTAGAATGGCTAAAGCCATAGTCTGTAATGGTCTGTTAGGTTTATCGAAGGATTGATCATCACATATGGCAATTCATCAAACCGAAGTGCGCATCACTCGCTGGAGCGGTGGTCAAAATCCCACTCTTTCGAGCATTACACGCATCATGCAAAAAGAGGGATTGCGCCCATATATGTGGGAGAACACGCCGAATTTTCGTTATCCGGTGCGCAGCCATGGCTTCAGCAAGGTTGTCTATGTGGTCGAGGGTGCAGTGGAAGTGGCGTTCCCTGACAGCCGCCAGAGCGTGAGATTGCGCGCGGGAGATCGCATCGACATCCCCGCCGGAATTCATCACAGCCTGATCGTCAGCACCACCGGCGCCAAGTGCGTCGAAGCAGCGACCATTCTGTAATTCCTCTGTGCGTTCATCTAACACGTTTTCTCGCCGTCAAATATTGACGCGGGCCTGGGGTGCGATTGTGTCCCCCGCGCCCACTCACGCTTCTCAACGCAGCCAACGTGCGTATACGCCGACCGCGCAGTTTTATCGTGAGCTGAGGCCAAACAGCCCCCACATTCGAGCCGAGCACTGGTCACTCTTCGTTACGGCAGATCAGACTGTGCCGCTGGTGCTGTCGTATCCCGATCTCCTACAA
Organism: Anaerolineae bacterium; assembly: GCA_023382675.1. Taxonomy (GTDB): domain Bacteria; phylum Chloroflexota; class Anaerolineae; order Aggregatilineales; family Phototrophicaceae; genus Flexifilum. The sequence continues at coordinate 51,591 of JAHDWN010000031.1, read as the reverse complement.
ATACCTGCCACCTCGATTGACAGCACCCTCGTCAGCATTGGACGGCGCGCGGGCGGCGAACAGATCGGCCACGCGCGCTGGCGCGGCGTTCCCCTGCGTTTGTTGCTGGACGAACTCGGCGCAGATAACCGCTTCGCGCACACTCTGATCACCAGCGCAGATGGGCGCACAGCATCGCTGCGCCGCGAACAACTCGAAGGTGGTTTGCTGGCCTATGCGATCAACGACGACCCGCTGCCAGCGGCGCTGGGCTTTCCGGCGCGGTTGATCATCCCTGGGCTGTACGACTACAAGCTGCCTGGATGGGTAACGAAGATCGAGCTGAGCGAGCGGCCTACTCCTGGCTTTTGGGAAGCGCGCGGCTGGTCAACGAGCGGCGAAGTGCGCACGTTGTCGCTGATCGAGACGCCCCACCCCGGCGAAAAAGTACACGCGGCAGTGCAGTTCAGTGGCATTGCTTACGCCGGGATGCGTCGGATCGCGCGCATAGAAATCAGCGTCGATGACGGTGAATGGACGGCGATCGCCTTCAATGCCGGTGAACCGGGCTGCTGGAGTCGCTGGGCCTTTGAATGGCACCCACCCGTGCCGGGAATCTACAGCCTGCGCGTGCGTGCGACAGACGAGACCGGCGAGACTCAGGCTGAAGACGCGGCGGATCTGCCGTTTCCGAACGGCAGCAGCGCCATTCATCGCATCATCTTCGAGGTGGCATAACCCCTTATGGCGGATTTGACACGCCGCGAATTCTTGCAGGTATCCGGCATCGCCTTCAGCGCAGGCACACTGCTGCCGTGGGGGTTGGCGCAGCCAAAGCCACCGACAAATGTCGCGGTCGGGCGAACCCTGCGCCCGACGAATGTCTACAGCACGCCAGGCGGCACGATCACCCAGACCCTGCTGCCCGACTCAGTGTTGAAGATCAAGTCGTGGGATCGTGCGTGGTATGCGAGCGAGCATGGCTTTGTGGCGCGGCGCGATGTCCAGCCAATGTACATCACTGGGAACGCTCAGCCCCTGAGCTTTCCAGATCTCATCGAAGTCAGTGCGCCAGCAGCACCCATCCACGTGTATGCGGACGCCGCCAGCGCCGTGATCACACGCATTGGGCATGGTGGTGTGCTCTATGCCCTCGATGCACTGCCCGATACCCGTGGTCAGATCGGCTGGTATCAGGTGGCAAATGCAGATCGAGAGCCAATCGGCTGGACGCAAGCGACACGCTGGTGCGCGGCGAACATGCATGAAAGCGCAGGCATCATCGACCGCATCACCGTCGAGCCTGGACAGCACCTGCTGACCGCATTCGCGGGTGAAGATGCTTTGGCGACGCTGGTGGTGAGCGGCGGGACGGACACATCATCCGGTATCTACGTAATCAGTGGGCGCCAGCCTGCGGTTCACTGTAGCGATGCAGCAAAGAGTATTTACGGTGCGCCCTGGTGTTTGATGGTATCGAACGACTTGCCAATTGTGGGCGCATACTGGCACAATGATTTCGAAACGCGCAGGCAGTCGCCAACGCAGATCGAGCTTACACCACAGGCTGCACGCTGGCTCTATGCGCACGTGGCTGATCGAGCTATCGTCGAGATTGTGTGACGGTCAGCTACGTAATCGCTGCGGCTGCGACCACGTCAGATAAACGATTCCAAATGTGCGTAGAATGAGACGTCTTTCATGATCAATGTAACTCTAGGTCTGGCTTTTCTGTTTGGATTGATCTCGTTTCTGTCGCCATGCGTGTTGCCGCTGGTGCCGGCCTACATCGGCTATATGGGCGGGCGCGTCACCCAGACCGTCGCCGCACAGACGGCTGGCGGCGGGCAAATCGTGACCGACATCGGGCTTGTCGGGCGTTTGAGCACGCTCGTGCATGGCCTGGCCTTTGTTGCCGGTTTCACCACCATTTTTGTGACCCTGGGACTGGCAACAACCGCATTTCTCAGCGTGATCGGTGGGCAGAACGTGCGCATCGTCGAACAGATCCTGGCGCGCGCGGGCGGACTATTCATCATCCTGATGGCGCTGCACATGCTCGGCGTGCTGCGGATCGTTTTCCGCCGCGCAAAAGAAGCACCAGGCCTGTTGAACAACCCGGCGCTATCGGTCGTGGCGACGATTGTGCTCGTGCTCGTCATTTTGTGGGCGCTGGTCGAGCCATTGATCGCCATCCCGGTGATCGCCCTGGTCATCCTCTGGCTGGCAGTTAGCGGCGCATTTACGGCCCCCGGCGTATTCTGGAACGGCCTGATCGACCGTGTTCAAACCGGGCTGTATGCGGACACACGTCGGCAGATGGTGGCGAGCGGGAAACAGAATTTCATCAGTTCGTTCTTCATGGGCATGGTCTTTTCCGCGGGTTGGACGCCCTGCATTGGCCCGATCTACGGTTCCATCCTGACGATGGCGGCTACCGGCGGCAATGTCGGCGAGGCCGGTGCGCAGTTGGTGGCCTATTCACTCGGCCTGGGCATCCCGTTCCTGCTCGCAGCGCTGCTGCTGGATGGCGCGCAGGCTTTCCTGCGAAAATTACAGCGCCATATCCGCACCATTGAGCGCTTCGCGGGCGTATTACTACTCGTGATCGGCATTGCCATTGCCAGCGGGCAGATGCAAACGCTGAGCCGCAATTTCGCCAACGAGTTTGCGGATTTCTCGACCAACCTGGAAGAATGTGTGCTCAGCATTGTCCAGGGCGAGCGCCCTCTCGGCGAGTTCAGCAACTGCATGGACACCGCGCAGCAGGCGAGCAATGGTTCCACGTAGACGCTGATGCGGCGCTCAATCGCGTGGCTAGGCGCGCTGGCGTGCTTTGCAGCCGCCGCGTATATCATCAGCCTAACTGGCTTGCCGGGACGGGACGCCTCGCTTGAGGCATTGACGATTGCCGCCCCGATCCCGGGTGCCCCGGCGCCCTTGTTTCGGGCGAAACTGGCCGATGGCGCATGGCTGGCGTTAGACGAGCTGCGCGGCAGCCCGGTGATTCTGAATTTCTGGGCGACCTGGTGTGTACCCTGCGCCATCGAAATGCCGGAATTGCAGTCGCTTTACGAGGCACGGCGTGCGGACGGCCTGCGAATCGTCGGGATCAACAGCGGCGAAGACGAGAAGGCTGTCACAGGCTGGGTAGACAGACTACAATTGCAGTTCGACATTGCGCTGGATGAAGATCTCAGTATCACCACCCTCTACGCAGTGAACGGCCAGCCGACCACATTCGTGATCAACTCAGAGGGCGTGGTCGAGAGAGTCTTCTATGGTGTTACGACGCGAGACGCGCTCGAAAGCGAGATTGCGGCGGCCATGGAGAGTGGATAGACCGGGAGAGCAATCATGAAAGCAGCAAGCGAAGCACGCCCCTCAACGGGACGCAAGCTTAACATGTGGCTATTGAAGTTTTCGCGCCATTGGCTGCGCGGCGCGCTCATCATCATCGGCTTATATGCCGGGCTGCCCTATGCCGCGCCGGTGATGATGAAGGTCGGTCTGACTGCGCCCGCGCGCGTCCTGTATACGCTCTACAGCCCCATGTGTCACCAGATGGCTTTCCGGTCGATGTTCATATTCGGCGATCAGCTTTTCTATCCACGGGCGGCAGCCGGTACAGAAATGACCCCCTTCGAAGCGTATGCCGCCCATTTGGAAGAGTTCGCCTCAGTCAATTTGCAGGGTTTCGACGTTGGTCTCATCTTCGCCGCCCGCGATTTCGTCGGTAACGAGCAGATGGGTTACAAGATGACGCTGTGTGCGCGAGACACCGCGATCTACACCTTTCTGTTTCTCGGCGGACTGATCTACAGTATCCCCTACGTGCGCAGACGCATCCGCCCTGTGCCCATCTGGCTTTACATCTTCCTGGGATTAGGCCCCATCGGCATCGACGGCGTGAGCCAGTTGCTCAGCTATCCGCCCTTCAGCCTGTGGCCTGTGCGCGAAACAGCGCCGTTCTTCCGTGTCACTACCGGCGCGATCTTCGGGCTGATGAACGCCTGGCTCGCGTTTCCCTATCTGGAGCAGTCGTTCCAGGAAACGCGCCGGGCACTCGAAGCCAAGTTCGCGCGCGCTGGCATCGCTGTGTAGCGCTGAGACAAAGGCGCGCTCGTCACCGTCGTCCACCCCCATTCTCAAACGATCTGTATGGTATGAAAAAGCCCCCGGCTGATAACCGGGGGCACTGCACTTTATAGACCTTGCCGTGGCCGACTGTCGGATCCTCCTCCACCTCCAGGGCCTCCTCCAGGCGGCGGTGGCGGCGGCGGTGGTGGCGGCGGCGGTGGTGGCGGCGGTGGCGGCGACGTCGGTGGCGGCGGCGGTGGCGGCGACGTCGGTGGTGGCGGCGGTGGTGGCGGCGACGTCGGCGGCGGCGGCGGCGGTGGTGGTGGTGGCGGCGGCGGCACGAATGGCGTCGGCTCAGGGATGATCACCGGCGCAATCTCAGTCGCACCGCCTGGGCCTGACCCAGGACCGCAATCCGGCTGATTGAACTCGAAAGTCGATCCGGTATAGTCAGACGGCTGAGCGTTCATCGACGATTCATCCAGGCGACCCAATGTGCCGCCGAAATCGACGTAAAGCTCAATCTGCTGACCCGCGTTAATGGTTACGTTACTGTTCCAGGTACCTTCCGTGCCGCCCCCGCCACCATTGTGGCCAACAGTAGGCGGCGTGCTGTCCTGGGTGCCGCTGCTTGCCGTCCAGACACGGAGCGATCCAGCAGTGCCAGGCGCTGAATAGGCGTTAACCGCATCGAGCGTGTAATTGCTGGTTCGCTGCACCCAGTTCAGGCTGAAGCCCACCATGGTCGCCGGCACGTTACGCCCATTGCGGATGTACCAGACCACCATGCCGCGATCATCGAACCGCGCGAACGTGATGTGGATCAATCCGGCGAGACAATCCGGTATCGGCGTAGCCGTCGGGTTCGTGGGCGGCGTCGTTGGCGGCGGCACCGGAACATTGAAGTTCAAGACGCAGTCTGCCTCTTGATTGGGATGATCGATGTAGATCGTCGTCCCGTTGAAGAAGTCTTCACGATAGCGAGACTGCAACGGCGATGGCCCGCTGGCGAAATACACGTCCAGATACTGGGAAGCATTCCCCGGCAGGAAGCGATTGGCGTTGGTCAGGAATGGGCCGTCTGCGCCAACACCCGCAGCCGTCTGGCCGATGTCGGTTGGCGCACCATTGCTATCCGACGCATTCCAGAGCGGGCCATTGCCCAACCGGACTTCGTTCACGCGCAAACTCGCCCAACCGGTAATTGTCTGCCACTGAATGGTGGCACGCTTGAGCTGCGTCTGCTGCGCGTTGGGATTGTAGATGCTGAAGGAAGCGCCATTACCACCGGGCAGCCAGCCAAAGAACGCCAGCCCAAAGCCGTCACACGTAAACGGCGGTATCGGCGTGTTGGTTGGAAGACTCGGTATCGGTGTGTTGGTCGGAATCGGTGTGTTTTCCGGCGGCGGCGGTTCTTCCGACGGCTCCGGCTCTTCTGGTGGAAGTTCAATGCCCTCACCTGGACCTGACGGCACGATCTGGCCCAGATTAGCCGCACGGGAATTGCGGAACGCTTCATTCACCGCAGTACGCCGAGCCTGAAGCGGCAGGTAGCTGGCAAGACCGATAGGCGTCACCAACGGATGGTTGAACGTGATAACAATCGTCACGACATCACCGGGGCCGCCAGCATCTAGCCAGGGATGAGCCCCGTTATTGGTCTCGTAGGGATCGTTGCCAAGCTCATTGAGCAAACATGCAGGCGCATACGCCGCGACAGTATTCTCGTCGGGCACTATGTCAGAGCCAGTCTCGCCCGGACGTGTATCCCCGGCGTCGCGAACGGTGCGGAAACGGAGCGTGTTAGTCGCCTCAAAAACGCGCGCACTGAACCTGCTTGGATTTGCGGCATCTATTTTGTAGCGCGCGCTGCAGATCATCACGTCAAACCAGGTCGGTTGATCAGAACCGACGAGGCGCGCGTTCTCTACCGTCCCGTTTGGCAGCGGTCGATCCCAGACATGGAACCAGGGCACCTGCCGCCAGTCGTTGACGGTAAGAGTACGATAAGCGTCACCGGATGGGAGCGGTGTCTCCAGATAGGGTATGGTGCCGATGGCAAGACCGGCAGCACCGACACGTGCTTCCTCGATAATCGACAGGATGCGCAATAGATCCTTACGATTATTCTGATCCGTGTCCTGCTCCGGGCTGCAATCGTCGCCGCCATACCACGTCGCATAGAGCATCTCCAGGCCTCGTTCGAAGCCCTCGACATGGTTGGCATAATTCGAGGTACTGTTCGGCATATAAACCGCGCGAACGCCACGTTCGTCGGTCGCAGTCTGAACACAAGGGATGACCGAAGCAGGATCGTCCGCACCATTGGTATTGATAACATAGGCGGGATTGTAGCGACCGGTCGTCGCATAGCGCGCGGCAGCACGTGCCGAGTTTTGCAGCGTGACCCACGCCTGAAAGATGCGACCAAACTCAATAATGCCAAAGAGTAAGAGCAACAGAATTGGCAACGTGAGCGCAAACTCGACCAGAGTCTGACCATTGCGCCGCCGCCTAGTCAATTCCTGCCGTTGTTCGTGTTCTTCCATAACTCCCTCCACACTCCACATCGCAGCAACCAACACCCCGAAAGCAACCAGCCTGGTGAGGCTTGAGTCGCCTTTTCCCCCTGTCCTTGCGGATCGCCCTCTCCCTACTATAGGTTAGGAAGAGGGTGAAATTTAACCACAAGGTGCCGTATTCCACTAGCCAGAAAGACGAGTAAACATACGCGCGGCGATTTCCGCGAAGACCGCATTGAGGTCGGCGCTGCTACCAGAAGCCGCGCTGAAGTAGTTGCCGCAATCGTCACCAGGTGTAAGCGGAGTCCAGACGCCACGCGTGCCGACAGGCTGTTCGCACGGGCCACGTGGCCCCCAATCCGGGTCCACGCCAGGCGCGAGATCCGCCACACGATTCGGAATGCGATAGCCTAACTCTTGTTGCCAGTAGTCACTATCGATACGGAAGTTGTCACCCGCGTCGGCAATATAGCGGAGCAACTCTTCACCCAGATAGCTCTCGATGTTGCAATCGTACACACTATTGCCGATTTCCGAAAGGCAGCTCGACGTAGCCGGGGTACGATCAAACTCGAGGCCGAAGCCAATGGTAAAAATTGTGGGCAGCAGTGTCTCGGAGTCGTTGGCAATCACATCAGCCCCCACGGGCACCGACTGCTGATAGAGATTGATGCCTCGGACAGAGACATAATCTGCCCAGTCACGTGCATAATCGTCCACGTCATAGAATTGCTCGCACGATGTTTCATCGCTGAGGTCGACACGGTTAGGGCCGCGCTGCTCGGCAGTTTCAACACCGACGAGATCATCGCCACAGTAGTGACGTACTTCTGGTCTCAGATCGCTGCAATATGGGAAGCGACGATCTTCGAGCAGTTCGCCGGTGTCGGTCATATCGGCGCCGTAAGGGCAAAGACCGAACGAGCCGTACTGCTGAGCTAACCCAGAAGAGTAGGGTGCAGTACCGGCACCAACGCCGCTGGGATTGTAAGGTTGCGGTTGGATCGCCAATGTGCCGTTACGCCATGCCGGAGCGCTCGCGCCGGCAGCGCCATCGCTCAGCAACACCATGATCCAGACAGCGCCTTCGCGCCGCCCGAGACGCCCGAGGGTCTCGCTGGCTTTGCCGAGCCCTTCGCCAATATTCGTTCCGGCGCACGAACCGCGGTATTCGTAACTACGTTCGAGGCGATCGGTGAATTCCCATATGCTGGTATCCACCGGAGTGCGCAAATAGCCAGCCCCACCGCTCGGCGACATAGCAGACATGAACCATGATGGCAGGGTATCGACTTCGTCGAGCAAGACTGGAACACCGCCTGGAGCCTCTGTAACCGGGGCAGGAATAGCAAAAGGCGACCGATAAGCCGTGTCAGCTGCATTCCGGTACAAGCTGTAGGGATAAGGCAGGATAGCCGAATCATACGGGCAGGCATTGCGCACCGGGTGATCGATGATGTTCTGGATCGGCGTGGTGGCAAAATATCCCAGGTCTTTAGGAACACCGTTATCGCGCAGTCGATCCCACCGGCCATCGCGTGCTGGGCTGGCGGAATCGGCGTAGAATCTATCCTCTGTACGCACCCCTACGCGCTCGCGCATGACACGCTCAGCAATATCCTGGCTGTAGATCATGGCATCACGAGTATCTGAGCGTGTTGAATCGGTCGGATCTGTATCACTGGGATCGGGATCCATAAGCGTGGCATTGCGGTCAAAGGTCACAATGGCAACACGATCACCCCGGATGAAATCGAGCCGGCCCATGAAGTCGATGCTAGCTTCACGCGCGCGACGGAACGGTTGACAGATCAGATCTGTCATGTCCCAGTCGCCATTCGGGTCATTACAGCAGCCATAATAATCGTACATCGGCACCAGACCATGCCATGCTGCCTGCGTATAGACGTCTGCTGAGGAAGAGAGACCGAACCAGTTCCTGAAATTGGTTATCCCACCCAAGTCCGCAATGTACTGATCGATCTGCGCGCGATTGGTCTGCGGAGCCTTCAAGACCGAGCCGGGCCAGAAGCGGACGGTACAGTCACGGCGCGGGGCCGTACCCGAACCAAATGTTCGCACCTTTTCCTGCCCTACAGGCACCAGGCCAGCCAGGAGGCTTCCCGTACCGGCAGCATCCATGACGTTCTGCAAAATCACCTCGTTGCTGCTCCCCACAAGTCTCTGCCAGGCAAGCGCCATATCGCCATAGGTCGAGCCACCAGGCAGCCTCAGCACAGGCGGAAGATAACGAAGCCCGAAATTGGCCTCTGTACCGTCGGTCTGGGGCACACGCTCCCAATCGGCGTAGGTGGTTTCGTTGAGCATCGACTCGGACACATCCATGATGAAGACGAGGTCGAGCACCGCCGTTTCTGAGATCGATTCCGCCTCCAGGCGGATTGTCCGGAATCCGAAGAGGCTGAAGAAGGTTGTCGGCGAGTCAATCTGAGCGGTCACCCGCACCAGCTTTCGCTCATCGACCGTACACAGCTCAGGATCGGGTGTGCCTGATGGCGAATTCTGTACGTGACACGTTTCGACTGTGACCGAGCTTGGGTTCAAGCCGTAGAATTCGATAAATTGGCGCGCCGCCAGGCCCATATTGGCATAACTCTGCGCCTGATCTTCGCCCGCCGTCGCCGCATCAACGCGCCGCATCTGCCCGGCGGCAGCGACGGCCGCCGCGTCGACGGCACGACGAAGGGTGCTGTAGCGCACGAACAGCAGCGAGACATCGGTGACAATACCGACGAAACCGACAAGGGCGAAGAAACCTATCGCCAGAATGACGAGCGATTGGCCGGACTGCGAACGCCGGAGGTATCGTTTGAAATGCTCTGATGCACCTGAGTTCATGATTCGTCCTTCAGCACGTCATCACGCAGTGTCTACGATTACGGTAAGCCCATTTGAGAAGCATTTGGTTCTACGCTTGGCATTGGGAAAACGGCCCAGACAGAAATGGTTGGGGAGAGATCGCCCGAAAAAATGTTGACAAGCGGATTGAAGAGCGGGAATTTGAGCAGCATATCATGTTCCCAGTAGATTTCTACCAGGACAAGCCCCTGAAACGGCAGCTGTGAGCGCCGCAGTTCATCCGTCAACTCGTAATTGGGCAGATTGATCAGGCGTTCGATGTCCGCAACTTTCCAGACTGATCCGATGCAGCCCGTGCCGGGAATTAAGTGCTGCCCAAAGACAGAGAAACCGACCTGCTTCTCGGCCAGGCTGACGGAACTTTCCACAATATCCCTACCGTCTAGCTCGTTGAACACCCCGGTTCCCCTCGGCCCACCGGCATCAGGCCGCAGATCGCGCACGCCATTTTCGTTGATGTCGAAGGGATCTCGTTCACGCGGCAGGACTTGAAAAATTGGCACAGCGCCGGTGCCGGTGTTTTGCACATCACATTCATTGGCGTTCGTTGGATAGCGACCAACGACGACATTCAGGGTGTCTGCGCTGGGATTGACAGCGCTACGCAATGAGTCCGTGATGATTACCGGATTGCCAGGGGTATCTGTGATGCGCGCAATCGAGAAACCAGAGATGATGATGTCGTCGGTATTGTTTTCCGCGTCAAATGACAGCGGCTCCATGGAAGCCATCATCACACAGGCGACTTCGCGATAAAACTGCGATTCGACTGGCAGGTTGCAGCCACGTTGGCCGCCGCGCGCATTGCGCTGGACTAGCTGAGAGGCAGCGTCACCAGTATAGGGCATGGCGAGTATGGATGTATCGCCAAGCAACAAGCCCTGGTCTTGAAAGTTGTTGGAGTCCGGCGCTGATCCAAACCATTGGGCAGGAACATAACTTGCGTCGTTATTCCAAAATAGAGGCGAGAATTGATCCTGAAGGACTGCGCCATGACGAGCACCCGCGCGGGTGACATCAAGCAGAGTCAGGTAGTTATTTGCAAACCAGCCAATCTCAACCATGCCCATGAGCATGATAATAAGAATCGGCGTGATGAGCGCCATTTCTACCAGACTTTGCCCACGCTGGCTCTTACCATAAACGGTAGGCGTTCCATCCAGGAGTTGAATGATTTTGAGCACTAGCTTTTGCATCGCACACTCTCAAGAATTGCAACAGCCGTGATGGCGAAAAGCAGACTCCTGACAGGTCGATCATACCATAACGACTAAATTCCGAACGTGCGGCTAGTGTCTAGAAGTTGATAGGGTTTTGTACAGATAATACGGCTCAGGAAAGCGTGCGCTGTTCAAGTTGAATGTGAGCTTTGATCACATACCCACGGCCATGGCGCGATTGAATGATGGCCGGGCGATCAGGATCCTGTTCCAATTTCTGGCGCAGGTTGTGGATGTGATTACGCACAAGCGCAGCGTCACCAACACCTTGTGGATAATTCCAGACATTGCTCAGCAAATCTTCAGTCGAGTGAAGTTTGTGCGGTGAACGGCACAGATAAACGAGCAGGTCAAATTCAACGCGCGTCAGCGAGATTTCACGGTCGTTGACGTAGACCTGATAGCTATCCGGCAGAACACGAACGACGGGCACCTGGGCATCGACGTAGTAGGCAGCACGCCGAATGTGCGCACGAACACGAGCGGCCAGTTCACGCGGCACAAATGGTTTGCGAATGAAGTCGTCCCCCCCCGCTCCAAGGGCATCGACCACGCTGAAGGGAGCGTCATAGCCGGTAAGGAAGATGATCGGGATATTGGATGTCTGGGAAAGCGTGCGCAATTTCCGACAGAGGGCCAGCCCATCGAGATCCGGGAGCATGGCATCGATCAGCATAAGATCCGGGGTCACGTCCTCGACCAAATCCAGCGCGTCTTGCGCGGAAAAAGCCCGAGCAACTGCAAATCCCTCGCGTTTGAGCACGAGTTCCACCATGTCCAGCATTTGTGCGTCGTCGTCTACAATGAGTATATTGTGCATGACTGCTTTTTCCACTGCATCGTCATTACCTGAATACAATTATCAGTATAAGGTTGAGCGTGCAGGGTCACATTGAAACGCTATGAAACTTTTGTGAAATCCGTGACAATTCCCATGTTCAACCAGCTACTTCAGTTGGAAATCATGTAGCCGACGCCGTGGATCGTGCGGATATATTTCCGAGTGCCATTATGCTCGATCTTGGCGCGTAAATTGCGCACATGCGCGCGCACAAGATCGGGATCGCCGGTGTTTGGCGGATATTCCCAGACTGCCTGAAGCAGGTGTGAAGGCGACAGCGCCTGATTGGGATGTTCCATCAAGTAACGCAAGAGCCGGTGTTCAGTCGAAGTCAACTGGATAAGGTTATCCTGAACGACGACCTGATAGGTATCGGAGTAAAGAGTCATGTCGCTGAACTGCAGCGTCGTGTTACCGGGCTTCTCGCGTGTGCCGCGCCGCAGCAATGCTGACACGCGCGCACGCAGCTCTGCCAGCTCGAACGGCTTGATCACATAGTCATCAGCCCCGGCATCCAAGCCATTGACGATGTCATCGGTGCTGCCCTTGGCCGTCAAGAATAGAATCGGCAGCGCAATGAAACGAGTGTCGCGTCGAAGCTGGCGACAGAACGATATACCATCGACCTCCGGCATAATGATGTCGAGAATCATAAGATCGGGCAGTGACCGTTCCAGAAGCTGCATCGCTTCCATGGCGGAACTTGCCAGAGACACATCGTAGTTCTCGTGTCTGAGCACACGCCCCAGCGTCTGCAATACATCATTTTCGTCATCGACTGCAAGAATGTGAGCCATACCTAGTCACCTTTCTGAACTGGCAATTCAACCGTGAAACAGGCACCTTTACCGGGTGTACTCTGCACTGTGATTTGACCGCCCGCACGCTGTACGAACTGTTGGCAAATGTGCAGTCCCAATCCGGTGCCGACGCCTATAGGCTTGGTCGTAAAGAACGCATCGAAGACGTGCTGCTGTATCTCCTCGGGAATGCCGGGTCCATTATCTGCGACCATTACCTGCACAATACCTTCATCTGCATCGAACTCCACACTGACGCGGATAACAGGGCCTCGAAACCCAGCCAGCGCGTCTTGCGCATTGAGCAGCAAATTCAGCCACACGTCCTCAAGTTCGCCCGGCACCGCTACTACTGGTGGCACAGGCTGAGACGGCAGCTTGGTAACAATGCGAATACCGTCGCGCTCTATATGTGATTTTACCAGGGCAATGGTGTCCTCAATGGTTGTGATTATCTGGATGGGGGCTGGTGGTGTCTCGTCTGTCTGCGGGCTAACAGCGGACAACAGACGGCGCATGACGCTGGCAGCCCGTTTTCCAGAGCGAGAGATTGCCAACAAAGCCTGATAACGCTCCGAGTCTTCCGGCTCCTGAAGCATCATCAATTCAGTATCGAGGACAATCGTCGTCAGCGGGTTATTGACCTGATGCGCCACGGCTGCTGCCAATTCGCCCATGGCTGACAAGCGTGCTTGTTGGATCAGCATTTCCTGAGCAGCCTTGAGCTTCTCCAAACTCGATGCAAGGTCGCCGTGAAGCTCGGCATTCTCCAGCGCGGTGGCCGCCTGCCCGACCACAGCCCGTCCCAAATCGATTTCGCGTGCCCCGAAGGGCTGGCTGTTTTCCATATCTAGACACAAGACTGCCCCTTGCGTTTGTCCACGATAATTCAACGGTAGCGCGAGCAGCGACCGCGCATTCGTCGCTTGCAGCAAATAATGGACGCCAGGGGTCAACAATTCGCCCTCGACATGCTGGTTGACGATGTTTTGCGTCTCGAGGGCTTCTCTCAGATCGAAGAACTCGGCAATCGAAATCGCCGGCGCGGCACCCACATTCCAGGTGGCAGCGCCAGAGCGAAAATGCAGCGTAATCTCGTCGCCATTGTTCGTCAACAGGCCAGCTTCACACCAATCCGAGCTACAGAGCTTGTTGATTTCATCAACAATACGCTGGACGGACGGCGAGAAGCTGCGCTCTTTGTCGAGCAGTTCAAGCAGGCCTTCCATCGCCAGATATTGCGCAGCCATAAGTTGCTCAGATGTGGGCATCCGGCGCGGCAACTGCTTGTAGAACGCGAGCAACACACCGAAAAGCTGCTGATCGCCATTGATTGGCACAATGACCATGGCACGTGCGGCACTCTGAACAACATAGTCACGTTCGGTACTGGGTGGTGAGCGATCCGCGCGGACAAACTGCGGTTGTCCCTCCCGTAGCGCATGTGCCATGGCCGGACAATCAGCGAGGGAAAAGCGCGGCTCATGGCCGGGTCGCCAAATCGCCCGCGCAAAGCGCGCACGCGCCTGAAGGCAGCCATACTCACGGTTGTAATCGAGAATGTCGGCCTGACTCAACCCCAACACACGGATAAGTTGCTCGCAAGTCGCGCTCAGGGTGTGATCGACCGAGAGATTCGCATTGATGGCTTCGCTGGCATCTACTAGTGCGCGCAACTCACGCGCTCTGCGCATGCTTTGTTCATGAATGCGGGCGTTCTCGATGGCAATGGCAGCATAAGCAGCCAGGTTCAGCAGCAACGTCTCATGATGACCATTGAATACATCGTGCTTGTTACGGTTGTTGACACCGAGCACACCAAGCGTTTGCCCCTGAAGTAGGATCGGCACGTAGAGAAGCGAATTGACAAAGTATTGGGTCTTGACCTTGAGTGGGCCACGCTGACCAATAAGGACGGGCTGGCCGGTGCGAAAAACTTGTCCAGCAAGGCTGTCACTAGTTTTGATTCGGAAATTACGTGCAACGGCATTGTCCATGCCAACACGCGCACGCAGGTATAGTTCAGGCGAATCGCCATCCGGCAGAAGAAGCATCCCTTCCTCTGCATCCGTCAGTTGGCGCGCAGCAATGACAACGCGGCTCAAAACCTCATGAAGATCAAGTACTTCTGTGAGTGAACGCGTCAGCGCCAGGAAAGTCTGAACTTCGTCAACATCCCAATACTCGCTGTCGTCACGCCCTTTTAACTGGATCGTCTGCATCATGATCGGGATCGTGTGATAGTGCAACGCCTGCAAGACAATGTGACGTATGGTTCCCTCGTCGAGGTTCGTCACCACATGATCCGCCGACTCGTTAAATCCATTCGGAGCGACATTTTCGGGCAGATAAATGATTATCGGGACACGCCGATTGATCTCGCGCAGGTGGCGCGCTGTGTACTCGCCCGAACGCAGATCGGTCATCAAGGCATGAACAATAATGGCGTCGTACTCGTGATTGCGCATTGCATAAATGGCATCACGATGTGAATAGGCGCTCTGAAAACTGAAGCCTAAGTCGGTCAGTGATTGCCGCGCCTGGTGTAACACATCGTAATCGCCGCTGACGACGAGAATTTTCTTTCGCGAACTCATAGACTATGACGCAACATGATTAAGGTGATGGTTTGCTCAACCGACGACGACGCTGCTCCAGATCAGCCTCCGTGCCCGATTTATCGGGTGTTTCACCGCTGTTACGGGGAGATTCGCGCACAAGCTGTTCCCGCGCCTGGCGCAAGATTGCAGCCAGGTTGTTCCCGCCTGCTTCGACTGGCTGCTCTGACACCGGCTGCGCTTCTGGAATTTCCGCGACAACCGCTTCAAGCTGATTCACACGCTGAATCAGCTCTTGAGTGACAAAACGATGCTCACGCAGATCAGACTCCGCCATCGTCAGACGTTGAACCGCCCGCTCTCGCTGCACGAGCAGTGTGCGGGCGCGATCCTCTTCGCCCAGGGCAACCGCCCTATCCGCCTGCTGATCCAATCGCTCGACCTCGGTCTGGAATTCTTGTACGCGAGCAGTGAGCATATCCTCATAGTCGATTGCTTCATTGATTTTCTGACGCAATGCCACGACCTCACGCTCAAAATCCTTACCGAATTGCTCAGAGCGGAGCAGATCGCGAATCGTCGCCAATTTGAGCGGATCTTCGCCCACCAGATCGCGCATCCCGGCGCGGAGTAATACATTGAGTTTTTGGAAAATGTCGCTCATTGGCCTACCAACTTGCCAGTCTAACGATCATCATAATACACTTTTCATAAAGTTAAATAAAAGCTGAAGGCGAGAAGCTTGCCTTTTGAGGTTCGACTTGTAGACTCACTGTAAATGGGAGTTCACACAGACGTAGCGAGAAAGGTCATCAATGACTCGTTCGAAAGCAGCCGAACGTCGACAGGAACGCCAGGCTGAGAAACGCAAGCAGCGGTTGACATCGTTAGCATTGATTTTGATTGCAGCGGCCATCCTGTTGCTCGTTTTGATAGTTCTTGCGACCCGGCCAGCAGATGCGCCCATTCCTGAGGGTACGCTCACGCGCTATGAGGGCATCAGCCAGAGTCGCACGGAAGATGGCTATGCGCGCCTTGGCGATCCCGCCGCCCCGGTCGTCGTCGAACTGTATTCCAGCCCTGCCTGTCCTTCGTGCAAAGTGTTTCACGACGAAGCAATGGACGGGCTGATTGAGCGCGTGAAAGCAGGCGGAATCCAGCTTATCTTCGTCCCGCTGACCACAGGCTCGATCACGAATGCGTCTGGAGCAACCCGCGCCATGATCTGTGCGACGGAACAGGGGAAAGCCTGGGAATTGCAGGATGTGCTGTTTAGCTGGCAGTCAATCTTTGGCAATCAGGCCTTCACGAACAACCGCCTCATAGCGGCGCTGGACGCATTGGGTGTCAATAACGACAATTATAGTGCCTGTCTGAGCAGCCCACGCCCCAGCGAAGTGCTGGCAAGCGCTGAGCAAGCCGCGAGCGGACTGCTCAACTACATTGGCACTCCCACGATTGCCATCAATGGTGTCGTACCGACCGATGAGAACGGACAGGTGATCAACGACTCGGCGGGCATTCTGGCTGCCATTGATAAGGCAATCGCCAATGCGCCGACTCTGAGCGGCGATACTGCCTCGCCGACAACGGAACCCACCTCTGCCGGCGCTGAAGCTGCGGCGACAGCGATGCCCACAGATGCTGCCACGGCAACGCCAGTGCCTACGGAAGCCGCCACAGCAACCGATGTGCCGACTGCGACGCTGGAAGCGACCGCGACATCCGGCGGGTAGATTGACCTGAGTGGAGGGTATCATGCCCTCCACTTAGCCTCATTCAATCACGGCGCGCCAGCATCGGCCCCAGGCGACGCCCACCCACAAGGTGCATGTGCAGGTGATAGACTTCCTGCCCGGCATCATCCCGGCAGTTGACCAGCAATCGGTAGCCGCTCTCCGCGATGCCCATTGCCTGCGCGATCTTGCGCGCGGCGGTAAACATTCGCCCTAGCATCGCTTCGTCATCCGGCGTCACGTCATTGACGGTCGCTATCTCTTTGTTGGGCACGATCAGGATGTGAACTGGCGCCAGCGGATGAATGTCCTTGAAGGCCGTCACCAATTCATCCTGATAGATAATCGTCGCCGGAGCCTGTCCGGCGATGATCCTGGCAAAGATAGTCGGCATAGCGCGATCTTTCCTTTTGTGCTGGCGAGCTACATCGCCAGGCCACCATCGACGACCAGCACATGACCGGTGATGTAAGCTGCCTCGTCGGATGCGAGGAAAGCAGTGGACTTCGCCACGTCCTCGACCGTTCCCCAACGCCCCAGCGGGATGTTCTCATTGAGTTTCTGAGTGATTTCTTCCGGCAGACTGGATGTGAGATCCGTGAGCACAAAGCCGGGCGCGACCGCATTGACAGTGATATTGCGCGCGGCGACCTCGCGGGCGAGCGCTTTGGTCAAACCGATGATACCGGCCTTGCTGGCGCTGTAATTCGTCTGACCGGCGTTGCCCATGATGCCGCTGATGCTGGTGACATTGACGATACGTCCATAGCGTTTGCGCATCATCGCACGGACGGCAGCCTTAGAACACAGCCAGGTACTGCGCAGATTGGTTCGAATGACGGTGTCGAAGTCATCCGCGCCCATCATCATAATGACGTTGTCGCGCGTCGTCCCGGCGTTGTTGATCAGAATATCGATCTTGCCGTAGGTGTCGATCGTGTACTTGATCAGAGCGTTTGCGCCCTCTTCCTGGCTGACATCGGCGCCAAAAGCGCTTGCCTGACCGCCCGCGCCTGTGATCTGGGCTACGACTGCTTGCGCGGTATCGGCGTTCTTCTGGTAATTGATGATGACCGTCGCGCCGCGCCCGGCCAGCTCCAACGCGATAGCACGCCCAATGCCCCGGCTGGCGCCAGTGACTACTGCAATTCGCTCGTTCAAATCTGCCATGATCCCCTCGCAATCTAATATGTTCGGTGAATGACCTATCCCTGACCACCGACCCAGCCAATCAGTTCTGTCTGTCCGCGCAGGCTGGCGCTGACACTCTGTGCGCCAAAGCCGTTGGCATTGGCAAAGTAAATATCGCGGCGGCCATCAATTCTCGGATTGATGCCGACGAAGGCGATGAACCGGCCATCCGGTGAATAGGCGGGATCGCACATGCTCGGCGGTGGATTGCCACGGGCGATAACATCCAACGCATCGCCAAACACGTTCACACCGTAGGGGCACGTGCCACCGACTCCCCCGACGGCGACGCGCGTGCCATCCGGCGACCACGCGGCTACCATGCCGTAGCGTGAGAAAGCCAGATCGTTACTGCGGGCGATTTCGACGCCATTACTCGTCGCCAGCACGATCTCGGTCGTCGTACCGGCCGCCTGATACAGCACGAGGCTGCCGTCCGGCGACCAGGCTTCCGCCAGCTTGAGCGTATCGTCGCGGCCATTCGTGATCGTCAACTGACGGGGGACGCGCTCGAAAATATCGACGATCCACAGGCTGCGTTCAGGCTCACCGAGCGCGGGCTGACCGCTGGCAAAGACGATCTGCCTATCGTTAATCCAGCGCGGCGGCTCAGTCAGAAACTGATCGCCCAGCGATGTGACCTCTCCAGTCGCCAGTTCTGCGATGTAGAGCGTGCCGCCGTTGGGCGCAGGCGTGCCTGTGCCATCACACGTGCCTGCCTCGCCGGGTATCCACGAGGGGCACGTCTGACGATCCGAGACAAAGGCGATGAAGCGCCCATCCGGCGACCAGGCCGGGAAGAACTCATAGGCGCCGCTGCGGACGATGGGCGCAGGATTGATGCCATCGCGCCCGACCGTGAAAATGTCCAGGTCGTAGCCCGTCGCCAGCGTCACCGCCAGCCGCGATCCATCCGGCGACCACACCGGATCGCTGACCAACCCGCGCTGGAGCAGCGTAGTGATCGGCAGCACGCGTCCGCTGAATTTCGCCGCGAGATCGACCACGTACAAGCCGGTCAGCGCCGGGTTATCCTGACGGAAGTAGGCGAACACATCGCCAGTAGGAGCCGTGTAAATCTGCGTCCCGGTCGTGACCGACATCTCCAGAATGGGCACTAGGCCGGTAACGCCCGGCGAAACGTAGTACAGCGTTTGCACGGCGTTTTCGGGCTGTGGCGTGCGCACATCGCCGACAGCATCGCGATTGTTCTGGTTGATAAACGCGATAAAGGGCAGCGTGCGCAAGCTGTCTAACAGCGAGTCTGAGACATCGACGCGCTCCCAATTATCGTAGATGAAGCCAACGGTCGTGCCCGGTGTGCTGGTGGGTGGCAGCGTCGCCGTCGGCGTGGGTGTTTCAGTCGGCGTCGGCGTAATCGTTGGCGTATCGGTCGGCGACGGCGTCACGGTTGCGGTCGGAGTTGACGTGGAGGTCGCCGTAGCGGTTGGGGTCGGCGATGATGTCGGTGTCGATGTGGGCGTTGGCGTCGGCGCGGCAAAGCCCTGACAACCACTCCCGATCACCAGCAAGGCGGCGGCAATAGCCAAAAACGAACGACGGTCACTCATGCTTTGCGTCCCGTGAAGGTTTCAAGTCGCGCAATAGCATAATGGCTGTCGTCGGCGCACGCCAGGGTGCGCCGTCCGGCGCGCACGAACACAGACCTACGTCTCCGAGCGCAAGACGTAGTATGAGCCGCGCTTTTCACCCAGTTTGCGCAAGATCGATTTCGAGACGAGATCCGAAAGATCGCGGCGAATTGTCTCCGGATGCACGTCCGGGTGCATCTGCTGAAGATCGCTGTTGGTGATCCGCGAACTGCCGCTCAGGAGATAAACCAACGCCGTCTCCTGGCGGGGATTGATCGGATTGCCACGAAACTCGCCTTTGAGTTCAATCGCAGGTTTTTCCTCGACTACCTCGTCGGCAGCTTCGCTGGTGACGGGCTTTTCATTGTGCAGTGTGACGCAAAAACCTCCCGCCATTTCGACAAACGACGGTGGGCGTAACTGCCGTTCTTCCATGAGCGCCATAACGCGATCTACGCCATAACCCAGCCGTTCGATAAACCCCATGTCGGACAGCACTTGCACGATGACCGGATTGCGCGAGAAACGCTCGCTGCGAATGTTGGCAATCGTGACCGGCCCGGGCAGACCACCTGGGCTGGTGACTTCCATGCGATCTTTGAAGATAAACAGATGGATCGAATCGCCCGCGACGGTATAATCCCGGTGCGCCACCGCATTGACAACCAGTTCGCGGGCGGCTTCCAGGGGATATTCGAACTGCTCGTCCCGCGCCATCGCTTTGCCAAGCTGTACGCCCTTGCGCAGGTGGTCGATCAGGAAAGTCTCGGCGCGCCGGAGTTGATCAGGAAGTGAACCGGTGACGTCGATGCGCTCGAAATGATCGCCCATCTCCACGCCCGAAAAGCGCGCGGCGACGATCTCTGCGCCTCGGATGAAGCGCAATGGGTCTTTGCCGAAGAGCAAGATACCCGCGTTCGTAGGGCGCACACGACCATCTTGCAGGACGAGGCAGCCGCGTTTGAGCAGCACTTTTTCAACCTGAGTCTCGCTGATGCCGCTCAAACTGGCGACGTAGGCCTTGGCTTTGTCCCAATCCAGATCATCGACGCCCGCGCCGGGGGTAATTTCCGTCTCGAAGCTGGCCTCGCCGCGCTGGATCATCAGGCGGCGTAGATCGCGCGGTTTCAGTGAAGCGTTTTCATAGCCCTGGCGCTGCAAGAAACGGCCATCATAGGCATAGACATGCGGCACACCCGCGGGCACACGGACAACAACGAAGGCGCGCTCCTGACTACGTAGCACACGTGGCATCGGGATAATCAGCGCTGGATCGATGGCCAGTGCCGCCTGCAAAACCCGATCAACCACGCTGTCGGTATCGCGCACGCCGGTGGTCGTCGCCGCCGGGCCGACCATGCCCAACACCAACGTGCCGCCCTGGGTGTTCGCCATCGCTGTGAGCACAGAAGCAATCGTTTCTAGCGCGGCGTTTTCGCCCAGCCAGTCGAGCTGAGCACCCCTTCCGTGCTTGACAAACTGGAGTATGTCATCCCCTTCCGCGTTCAATTCTCATTCGCCCCCTCTGCTTCCGCCTGCGTGCGTTCCTTCTCCTGCCGAATCTGGTCAAGCTTGCGCGCGCCTGGCTCCGGCCCTTCAAGCAGCATGGTATCGATCACTTCCTGCATGTCGTTCACGAAGACGATGTTCAGATCGGCCAGCACAGTCTTCGGGATATCCACCAGGTCTTTTTCATTCTGTTTGGGCAGGATCACGTTCTTGATCCGCGCCCGCCGCGCCGCCAGCACTTTCTCTTTGATGCCGCCCACGGGTATGACTTTGCCCCGGAGGGTGATCTCCCCGGTCATAGCGAAATTGCTGCGTGCCTTGCGTTCGGTAAAGGCGGAGATCATGGCCGTCGCCAGGGCGATGCCGGCGGAGGGGCCTTCCTTGGGCACCGCGCCCTCAGGAATGTGGATATGTATGTCGAAGGCGTCGAAATCGTCGTGAGGCACACCGAGGTCTTCGGCGCGCGCCCGCATATAGCTGAGGGCCGCCTGCGCCGATTCCTGCATAACATCACCCAATGACCCGGTGAGTGTCAGGCCGCCTTTGCCCGGCAGCACTGACGCTTCGATGATCAGAATATCGCCACCAAACGGTGTCCACGCCAGACCGGTCACAACGCCGATTTCATCCTGCTCGTTCGCGCGCAGCTCATCGAACTGGGATGGCCCAAGATAGCGATGCACATGCTCCGTATGCACGACACGAGGATGGCGCTTGCCCTCGGCGGTCAGGCGCGCGACCTTGCGACAGACATTGGCGATTTCACGCTCCAGGTTGCGTACCCCCGCCTCGTAAGTGTATTCGCGGATGATCGACAGCAGCGCATCCGCCGAGAACTTGAGCGCTGACTTGTCCAGGCCGTGGAATTCAAGCTGGCGCGGGAGCAAGAACAGCCGGGCGATGGCGACTTTTTCTTCTTCCGTGTAGCCACCAAATTCGATCACTTCGAGGCGGTCGAGCAGCGCCGGCGGCAAAGGATCGAGGTCATTCGCGGTCGTGATGAACATGACCTTGGATAGATCATAGGGCACGTCGAGATAGTGGTCGAAGAAGGTGTTGTTCTGTTCCGGATCGAGCACTTCCAGCAATGCCGCCGCCGGATCGCCGCGAAAATCTGCGCCCAGCTTGTCGATTTCGTCGAGCATGAAGACCGGGTTGATCGTCCCGGCGCGGCGCATCGTCTGGATGATACGACCCGGCAGCGCGCCAATGTAGGTCCGCCGATGCCCGCGAATCTCGGCCTCGTCGCGCACCCCACCCAGGCTGACACGGACGAACTGACGTCCCAGCGCCCGCGCGATGCTTTTGCCGAGCGAGGTCTTGCCGACACCGGGCGGCCCGACGAAACACAGGATCGGTGTATTGCGTTTGTCACCTGCGAGTTTGCGCACCGCGATGTATTCCAGAATGCGATCTTTGACCTTGGGCAGGCCATAGTGATCTTCTTCCAGAACCTGATGTGCGTGTGCCAGATCGAGCAGATCTTCGCTCGCAGTCGTCCAGGGGACGGAGGTCAACCAGTCGATATAGGTATGAATCATGCCGACTTCTGGGGCGAGCGGCGACATCAGCGACAGACGCGAAAATTCCTTGGTCGCTTTGTCACTGACCTCCGCTGGCAGTGCAGCCTGCACGATCTGCTCGCGTACCTCGTTCAGCTCTTGCTGGAAGATGTCCGCCTCGCCCAGTTCGGTCTGGATGACGCGCATCTGCTCGCGCAGATAAACTTCGCGCTGCTCACGATCCATCTCTTTCTGAATCTGGCTGGCGATCTCGTCCTTGAGTTCGAGCATACTCAATTCCTGGCCGAGCAGGATAGCGACGTGATGCAGGCGCTTATCCGCGTCCAGCGCTTCCAGCACACGCACACGTTCCTCGAACTTGATCGACAGCGTGGACGTGATCACATCGGAAAGAACGCCCGGATCATCCGTATTGAGCACGTGAATGATGACATCTTCGGGAATCGTGTCGTTTAGCTCGGTGACACGGCGATAAAGATTGATGACGGCCTGCATCATCGCCCGGGTTTCTTGCGTCAGCATCTGGCCTTCACCGACTGGATGCGCCTTCACCCGGAGATAGGGTTCATCCTGAGTATAGTCGGTGGCTTCAACGCGCCGCCGGCCCTGTACTAACGCATTCAGCGTCCCATCCGGCAAGCGCAGCAGGCGCAATACAGCCGCTTCGACAGCGATAGTCGGCAGCGCTGGGCGTTCGGTTTCCACATCGTCGTGATGCGGCAGCACCACCAGCGTCTCACGCTTGAGCTTGGCAGTTTCCACAGCCTCGCGCGCTTGAATCGTATCCACCGGCACGACTGTTACGACACCTGGAAAAAGCACTGCGCCATTCAGGACGAGTGCGGCGCGCGTAAACGTGCCATCGCGTCCCATTCTTGCGAGCTTTATCTGTGGGAAATCCTGAGAACCTGTCGTATTTGGCAAGGGGCGTCACCTAAATGAGTCAAAACGAAGATACGGGGGAATAGGGAATCTATTGTAGCGCAAGCGACCTCGCGGGCAAAGCGTCAGGAAAGCGCGGGTAGCATCAGGGCATGGCGTCCGCTAGACTTGCAACGCATTCAAGGGAGATACTCTGGGTAGATATGCGTCTTCCAAGCTGGATTATCATCATTACCGCTGTTGCCGCTGCCGCACTTGCGCTGGTGTTGGGTGCATTACTGCTGAGGCCGCCGGGGTCGTTAATTGTCGAAGCGGGTTTTCGCCCCGAAACGATCACACCCAATGCCGATGGGCGCGACGATATTGCCGAGTTTTCTTACGTGCTCTCGCGCAACGCAGATATCACGATCACGCTGGAAGGTGAAGACGGGCAGACCTTCACTTTTCGCCAGGATGCGCGGCGGATCGCAGATGAATATCACGTGAACTTCAGCGGTGTCGTCGATGGCTACACGCTGCCGGGCGAGGACATTCACGGCGAAGTACTGCGCCGCCTGATGCCGGATGGACGTTATACCTGGCGGTTAAGCGCCGTCGCTGAAGACGGTGAACACGACGAGCGAACGGGTACGCTCGTTGTGACCGATGGCGACGCTCCACTGCCGGAAATCACGACATTCGACATCGAGCCGCGCATTTTCACACCGAATCAGGATGGTATCAGCGACCGGACGCAGATCAACGTCTTCACGACCAAGCCATCCGAATTATTGGTGTACCTGCTCGGCGAAGATGACCAGCCGATTCTCATCCCGTCGCGTGTCGAAGATGCGCGCATCGGCGAAGCCGGGATGCATCCATACGATTACGAAGGCGGCGTCGACCGCAATGCCGACCCGCCCGCGGACGGCGAATACACCGTCGTCGCTCTGGCGCGGGACGCGGTCGGCCAGGAAGTCCAGCAGACGGGCAGCCTGACCATCGAACGCGGTGGCAAGCCCTTTGGGCAGATCACACCGCAGCCCAGCGGGGCGACCGTCATCTTTTCGACCGCGCCCTGGGAAGACCGCTTCGCTGGCGAACGCGGCATCCTCGGCGAACGTGTCGCCGAACCGGACGATCCGCAGGACTTGAATCTGACTACGATGACCATCCCGGTTGGCAACTTACTGATCTTCAAGCTGACCGTCGAGAACGTGGGCCGCGTCCCGCTGCGCACCACGGGGCCTGGGCCCGGAACGGTCTACGATTGGACGCAGCGCGCGGCAACTTTCGGACTGTACGACGAATCCGGCGCATGGCGCATCGGCATCGACTGCACGACGGCGGCGAGCGACTATCCCTGGCGCTGGGCGCTGGGCACGGATGACGCTCTGATCACGGAGACCGACCCCGCCACCGGCGAAGTCTTTCGCTATCTGCCGGTCGGCGCGACCAGCGTCGTCTGGGGTGCTATCCGCATGAGCGTGTTAGAAGCGCGCAACCCGCAGAACTGCTGGGCAGGCTTGATCCACGAGGACGTGGGCGTGCCGTATCAGAATATTGGGGCACGCAGTATCGAACTGGTGGTCGTCGGCGATGACACATAAATTCGATACTTGAGGCAAACATGGTTGCCAGCATCCAGAATCGACTTTACGATCCGGTTAGGACTCACCGGCATCTCGACGAGGGGGTGCAGCATTAAACTCAAACTGATTTTGTCTTCCGCAGTACTCTACTGCCTGGCCGTAGTCTTGTCAGCGTGCAGCGGCACCGCCGCGCCGACAGCCATCCCTACGGTGACATCGACACCGCGTTCTACGCCACTGCCCTTGAGCGCAACTGCCGCCCCGGTCGGCAGCGAAGATCGCCCGCTGCAAATCGCCATCGTCGCGAGTGAGACGACGGAGAGCGACGCGCTTGCGGCTGTGGAGGCTGCGCTGCTGGAACGAGGTGGAATGGCCGTCCAGTTTACCGTAGTTGACAGCCAGGCAGAGGCGCTGTCCACGCTGTGCGCGTCGCCCGGCGGCGACGTTGTGGCTGCGTGGCTCGATGGCCTGGGGTACGCCGCGGCACAGGCACACGCCTGTGGCGACGCGGGATTGGTCGTTGAAAGAGACACCGACGACGGTCTCAGCGCGATGGATACGATCAACATCATCGTTGGAGCATCCTCCGACATCGAGGCGGCCAGCGACCTCAGCGGTCAAACCTTCTGTCGAATCAGCGCGACCGAGTCACATACGTGGCTGCTGCCGTCGATCATCTTGCAGGCGAACGGCGTCAATCCGATCAGCGATCTGGACGCCGTGGAAGATTATGAGGATATTGAAAGCCTGTTGGACGCAGTAGGTTCCGGACGTTGTGCTGGCGCTGGCATTGATGCGACAGCGCTGGCAAACGCCGGTGATGCCACCGACGAAGTGACGGTGATCGACAGCGTAAACGTCGTCCATGCGGTCCTGGTCTATCCGCAGGAAGTTAGCCTGACGACGCGCGCGAATCTGAACGATGCTCTGCTGGCAATCGCTGCTGATGAGACGAGCGCGGAATCGCTCCGTATGCTCATCGGCCAGGACAACCTGCGTGCGGCAGCCGCGACTGATTTCAATGCGTTCGACAGTCTGCTGGGGCGGGCAAACATCGATCTGGAGCAGCTCGGCAGTCCATGACCGATCTCGCCGTCGTCATTGTGACATGGAACGTCCGCGAGCTGGCGCTGGAGGCAGTGCGCAGTCTGTTGGCGGATGTGGCAGCACATGGGCCAGAGACGGATGTCTATGTCGTAGACTGCGCCTCAAGCGACGGAACAGCCGCCGCGATTGAGGCCGCGTTCCCGACCGTGAACGTGATCGCCAGCGGTGAGAACCTCGGTTTCGGGCGCGGCAACAACCTGGGCATCCGTGAAGCGCTGGCGAAGTCGCAGCCCGCCGCCGTATACCTGCTCAATCCTGACACGATCACGCAGCCACAGGCGACGCGGCGCTTATTCGACACGTTGATGGCCGATCCAAATGTCGGCCTGGTGGGCGCACAGCTCAACTACGGCGATGGCAGTTTCCAGCACAGCGCCTTCAGCTTTCCGGGATTGCGCCAATTGTGGGCCGAGTTCTTTCCTACGCCGGGGCGTTTGATCGAAGGCCGTTTTAACGGGCGCTACCCGCGCGCGGTCTATGCTGCCGGGCAGCCATTTCCGGTTGATTTCGTGCTCGGTGCGACTATGATGCTCCGGCGCGAAGTCATTGAGCAAACGGGCATGTTCGACGAACAGTTCTTCATGTACTGCGAGGAAATTGACTGGGCATGGCGCATCAAAGCCGCCGGCTGGCAGGTGCAGTGTGTGCCCGAAGCCAGAGTCACCCATCTCGGTGGGCAGAGCACTGCCCAGGTGCGCCCCCAAAGCGTGATCAACCTGTGGACGAGCCGTTTGCGCCTGTATCGCAAACACCAGCCTGCGTGGAAATTCTGGGCTGCGCGCCAGATCATTATGCGAGGGGTGCGGCGCAAACTCACTGAACGGGAGCTCCAACCGGCAGTGGCAGACGCCTACCGAACAGTCTACGAACAAGCGCGTGAATCATGACGACCCTGTTCGGCGTCGTTCTGACGTATAACGAAGCGGCACACATTGTCGCGTGCATTGAGAGTCTGCACTTCTGCGATGAGGTGATCGTCTTCGATTCGTTCAGCACCGACGACACCGTAGCGCTAGCATTTCAGGCGGGTACGCGTGTGATTCAGCACCAGTTCAGTGATTACGCCAGCCAGCGAAACGCCGCGCTGGAAGCGGTGCGTGATGTCGCGGATTGGGTCTTGTTTGTCGACGCGGATGAGCGGGTGACGCCAGAACTGGCTGAAGAAGTGCGCCGCGTAATCGAGATGCCGGGCTACGCGGCCTGGCAGATCCCGCGGCACAACTACATTTTCGGCAAGCTGACACAGGGCGCAGGCTGGTATCCAGATTATCAGACGCGGCTGCTTCGTGTCGGCAAAGCACACTATGATCCGGTGCGTCCGGTGCATGAGACGGCTGTTCTCGACGGGCAACTGGGATCGACAAGCAATCCATTTGTTCATTACAACTATCGCGACGCTGTGCAGTTCGCGGAGAAACAGCGGCGCTACAGCGCCTACGATGCGCGCATTCTGTATGAGCAGGGAGTACGTCCCCGATTACGTCAGTGGATCAGTATGCCGCTGCGGCAGTTCTGGTGGCGCTTCGTCACGCTCAAGGGGTATCGCGACGGCATCCACGGCCTGCGCCTGAGTCTGCTGATGGCCTGGTATGAACTGCGCAAATATCGTTTGCTGCGCCAGTTATGGCGGCAGAATGAAGTAGAGCGCGGCTAACCGCGCCCTACTCTGCCTTGGCGCGTTAAGCGCCGAAATGGTTTGCTCTAACCAATGATCGGCACCAACACGCCATAATCACCGTTGGTACGTTTGTAGAGAACGTTGACGCCGCCGGTGGTTGCATCATAGAAGACGAAGAAAGTATGTCCCAGTAGCTCCATCTGCTCGATGGCTTCCTGCTCTGTCATGGCCGTGACAACGATGTCTTTGCGACGTACGATTTCCGGCTCAAGAACATCGGCTCCTGGCACATTGACGTACTCGGTCTCCGGGATTTCTTCCGCCATTTCCAGTTCTTCGACGGTGGCTGCGTAACGTTCTGAAAAGCGCGTTCCGCCTTTGCGCGAACGTTTGCCTTTGAATCGTTCAATCCGCCGATACATATTATCCATGGCATTATTGACGATGGCCTGCAAATCATCGCCAGCGCCGCGTTCTTCCACGCGCAATATTGCACCTCTGGAGTGCCGCACAGTCAACTGCGCGACCAACAGATCTTCGCCGCGTTTGGTATGCTGGCGCGTGAGTTCCAGGCGCGCCTCAGTAATATTGGGCAAGAAGCGATCCAGGCGTTCCAGCTTGCGTCGTGCGTATTCCTCAACCCGCTCGCCAATCTTGAGACCGCGACCATGAATCTGTACTTCCATGATTATCTCCTTGCAATTGCATAGTTTTCACGCGCGGGCGGTCGTGACCGTCAGCGCGTAAACCGCTTTAGCTCCAGTAGCTCGTGCCGCCCTGGCACAGGCATCCATCGTCGCTCCCGTCGTGAACACGTCATCAACCAGGAGCACTCTCAGATCACGTAATCCCTCCTCTTGTGCAACAAAGGCATCTGCGACGTTCTCTAAACGTTGCGTTTGATCCAGCCCCACTTGCGAGCGTGTATTTCGGATACGGCGTAGCGCATGGGGATGACAGGGCACATGCAATATTCGGCCCATGACAATCGCCATCAACTCAGCTTGATTATAGCCACGGGAGCGCCGCCGCTCTTCGTGTAAGGGGACGGGAACGATCAGATCGAATGCCCAGGCGAGATCGACCGCGCAGTGGGCCAGACGCTGCCCCAAAGGCTCGGCCACACCCAGCGCTCGCTCATATTTAAGCGCCTGCACAGCATTTTGAAGAACGGCTTCGTGGACGCCGGTCGCTGCCCAGGCGGTCAAACTGTCAAAGCGATTCGCCTTCTGCACAAAAGGCACAAGATCGATCTCGCGCTGGCAGCGCGCGCACCAAACAGTATCCACACGGCCACAACCAGCGCAGCGCGGCGGAAATATGAGGGTGAGCGCATTGTCAACCCACTGCCTGAGCCGCTTATAGCGCAGAAGCCCGGCATCCACGCGGGCTTCTGCAAGAGATAGAGAGGTTGTGGGAATATTCGGCATGGCCGCTTCCCAGTCAGTGAGTGAATATAAACACTCAGAAATCTCAATCTATATGGGCACGCTCGTGTTCATCAGAATGATGACCGATGGCCCCAGGAGCACGATCCAGATCGACGGGAAGATCAGCAATACCATCGGGATCATCATTTTTACTGGTGCCTGATGCGCCTTTTCTTGCGCACGCTGGCGACGCTTGACACGCATTTGATCGGACTGCACGCGCAAGATGCGCCCCATACTCACACCGAGTTGATCGGCCTGGATAACAGCAGCCGTGAACGCGGTGACATCAGGGACATCCATACGACTCGCCATGTCACGGAGCGCATCACGGCGCAGCTTACCAAGCTGGATCTCGCGCAGGATACGGCCAAAGGCCACAGCCAGATCGTTATCCCATTTCTCGTAGACCTTGCCCATCGCCATGTCGAAACCGAGGCCGGCCTCGACGCAAATCACCAGCAGGTCGAGCGCGTCCGGGAGCGCCCGAACGATGTTATCCTGGCGGCGGCGGATTTTGCTGCGGATCAGAAGCTCCGGCAGGATATAGCCGACCCCGGCGCCGCCAATCATGTAGAGCAAGCCTGTCCCGGCAGAGGTCGAGGTCGAGAAGACAAACGCGACCATGAAGGCCAGGAAGATAAACGCGACCATCAGAACAATGCGGGCGGCAAAAAACATCGAGGGTTCCCACGACATCCCAGCCAACTCGATCTTATGGCGTGCGTCTTCAAGCTGCTTCTGCGGAGTGAGCCGAGTCGTCATCCCTGCAATCGCGCGCAGAACAGGCAAGAGCACGCGATCCTGGAACGACAGGGACAATTCGATTTCCTCAAGCGACTGAGGCATGTCTCTGTCTTCGAACATTGCTAGCCGATCCTGAAGCGGGTCGGATTCACTGTCGTCCTTGATGCCCGCATAGACCAATCCGGCAACGATGGCACCACCGACGACTACGATGATCAACAATAGAATGGGATCCATGCCCAAGACTCCGTCTCGTTTTTAGATGTCGATGTCGACGATCTTATTGATCAGGGCTGCACCAATCCCGATCAGAGTCAAACCAATACCCAGCATCGGCCAACCACAGGAGCGATTCGAGAAGAGCAAACCGACGTAGCCGGGGTTAATCGTGTTCAAAAACAACGCCAACGCAATCGGCAGGAAGCTGATCAAGTAGCCGGTTATGCGTCCCTGCGCTGTCAAAACGCGGATTTCGCCTTTGAGCTTGATGCGCTCGCGGACTGTGTAGCCAATCACATCCAGAATTTCCGCCAGATTACCACCGACTTCACGCTGAATATTGACGGCGGTGATGATCAGATCGAGGTCTTCGCTCTCGACACGCTCAAGCATGTGATCGAGCGCGGCGGACATTGGAATGCCGATCTGCATCTCTTGAACGACACGTTTGAATTCGGTCGCGGTCGGTTCAGGCGCATCACGCGCAATCGCTTCCATCGCCTGGGGCACGCTGTAACCAGATCGCAGCGCATTGACCCACAAGCTGATGGTATCCGGAAGTTGGCTTTCGAACTGGCGCAGGCGCTTGCCGACGGACATCGACAGGTAGATGCGCGGCGCAAAGAAACCAGCAAACGCAGCGATGATCCCCATCACGAGCTGCTGGCCGAAGAGGACAAAATATCCGACGATGAAGAAGCCTACCATCGCGATGATGTGTAGCGCCGCGAATTCGGCGACTGTCAGCTTCAAATTTGCACGCGCTAGTTCTTTGCGCCATTTCTTGCCAAAGCTGCGCTCGGCCAGAACATTGTCGAGCTGCTCTTGCAAGGCAGTGGACTTTTTGCCGTGCGCTTCTTCTTCCGGTTGAATATCATCGTCAACGACGGCTTCAAAAACCGCGCCGATATTCTCCAATCGTTCTTCGATGACATCGCGTTCGCCGCGCACGCTGCGAATGCCCCAGACGAGCACACCGATCGCGACGACCGCAGCAACGGCGATGATCAGAATTTGCATACTTTCCACGGCTTTTTCCTACCGCTACATCTCGTCGTGCTTACTTCTGATTCTAAGTGCAGGACGAAACGCGAGTCAAGTGAATGGCGTCTCGTCCTGCAAGTTTTCGCGGCAAAGTTAGAAACTTAGTACCCTTTGCCAATGCCAAATACGGATGGCGGCAGGTAGATGCCGGATGCCTCGATGCGGTCGATGAAGCGCGGGCGAATACCTGTTGGGCGAATACGACCGATAATCTTACCGCCCTCAACGCCGGTCTGTTCAAATTCGAAGATGTCGGACATGGTGATCATGTCACCTTCCATGCCCTGCACTTCCGTCACTTTGACAACCTTACGCGAACCATCACGCATACGCTCCTGATGGCAGATCAAATCGACAGCGCTGGCAATTTGCTCGCGAATAGCGCGCACCGGCAAATCCATACCCGCCATCAAACACATGACTTCGAGACGCGCAATCGTATCGCGCGGGCTGTTGGAGTGGAGCGTGGTCAAGGAACCATCGTGGCCGGTGTTCATCGCCTGGAGCATGTCCAACGCCTCACCGCCACGGCACTCACCAACCACGATGCGATCTGGGCGCATACGCAGCGAGTTCACCACCAGATCTTGAATGGTGATCTGCCCCTTGCCTTCAATGTTGGGCGGACGGCTTTCCAGCGTAACGACGTGCTCCTGGCGCAATTGAAGTTCTGCTGCGTTCTCGATGGTGACGATTCGTTCGTCATCGGGAATGAAGCCAGAAAGGATGTTCAACAGCGTCGTCTTACCGGAGCCTGTGCCACCTGACACGATGAGGTTCAGGCGCGCAATGATGCACGAACGCAAAAAATCGGTGATTTCTTTCGTCACCGAGCCTTTGCTAATCAAGTCCTCGACCGTAAGTGGCCGCTTAAAGAATTTACGAATGGTGATCGTGGGGCCGACGAGCGAAATCGGGCGAATGACGGCATTAACGCGCGACCCGTCCGGCAAACGCGCATCGACCAGCGGCGAGCTTTCGTCAACACGACGACCGAGCGGCGCAACAATGCGATCCAGGATGCGCATGACGTGATCTTCGTCTTCAAAAGAAACATTGGCTCGGAAGATGTTACCGGCACGCTCTATGAAAACGTTCTTGGGGCCGTTGACCATGATTTCTGTTATAGTTTCATCCGCCAGCAGCGGCTCAAGCGGCCCGAAGCCCAGAATATCGGCGACGATCGATTCAAAGAGGCGTTGGCGCTCTGCGCGCGCCAGCACCATGCTTTCTTCAGCAAGGATCGAATTGAACAACTCTTCGATATGTGTGCGGATTTCTGCTTTGCGCGACGTATCGATAGATTGATCAAGCTCATTCATCAAGCGCGACTGCACACGCCCCTTGAGATCGCTGTAGGACTTGTCAGTGCCGGGTTGGCCTCGCTGCATGACTGGCGTATTGCGATTACGCGAAAAGCGATCCTCGTCACCTCCCTTTTGAGGAGGTTCATCCCCGCCCTGACCACCGCCGGAACCGCCGCCTTTTTGAATGCGATTCAACAAAGACATCGCCTAGACTCCTTCTCTCTCGTTAACGTCCCAGACGCAGCAAGGGCTTCTTGGCCTTGTTCTTATCCCCAGACAGATCATCGTCCATCAGCTCTTCATCGCCAGATAACTGCGTGAAAAGATTATCGGCAAGTTCGACCAGTTCTTTGATCGGCGAACGTGAGCGGTCGCGCTGGTAAGTGATCACCGGCACACCTTTGTTGACGGCAGTCAGGATCGTCTTTTCGTCAGAGGGGATCTGAGCATCAACCGGTCGTTTGAGAATCTTTTAAAACGTTTCCGTTTCGATGGTTGCCCGTGGGCCACGCTGGCGGTCGTCCTCAACCCGATTGAGGACAAAGGTGATCTTGGCCGGCGTATAGTTGAGCTTGTCGAATAGATCGAGCATGAAGCGCGTGTTCTTGATCGACGCCAGCGTTGGGGTCGCGACCAGCACAACTTTAGCTGCCATGTCAAAGAGTGCCAGTTGCGCCTCGTTGAGATGACAGGCGGTATCGACGACCACAAAATCGTAGTTCTGCGCGATCTTCTCCAGAATGCGCCCAACTGCGTTCGGCGTCTGCTCAACTTCCAACCCAAGCTCCAACCGAGGCGGGCCAAGCAATACCTTGAGTCCACTTTCGTGTGATGAAACCACGCTGTCAAAGAACTCGATGTCCAGATCGTCGATTTTATCGACAAGATCGTAGATATTCGACTGCGATTGGAGCTTCAAGAACACGCCGACATCGCCGAACTGCAAATTGGCATCCACGAGCAAAACTCGAATGCCCTTTTTCATCAGTCCCGTGGCGATATTCGTGGCTATCGTCGTGCAACCTACCCCACCCTGAGGGCTGTAGACAACGACAATGTGACCGGCACGCAGGGCGTAGGCATCGGTTTCTGGCGATGACGCCACCCGCATGTCCGTCGGCACACTCTGGATCGCAGCCTGTTGGCGGCGGATGATCTCGTGCTGTTTGTAAACAGCGCGGATCGTCCCGTACAACTCGTCCGGATCGACTGGTTTGATCAAGTAGTTACGCGCGCCAGCAAGCATCGCCTTCCGGAAGTAGTCGCTATCCTGCTGCACCGACATGATGATCACAGCAGCGGTCGGCACGACCTTGGAGATTTGCGACGTAGCCTGGATACCATCCATATCGGGCATGTTGATGTCCATAATGACGACATCAGGCTGGGTTTCCTGAACGACACGCACAGCTTCGGTGCCCGTCCCGGCCGTACCCACCACGCGGAATTCCTGCTCCTCAAAAGCGAGCAGTTTCTTGATGTTTTCGCGGGTATCCGGGATGTCATCAACGATCACGACTTTGATGACATCTCGGGGTTCGTTCCCGGCGCTCTTCTTGTTAAACATGCCCTTATCCCAAACTCGTCATGTCTGGATCAAACGTGATGACAAAGTGCCAGGGATGGCGGCCTAGCCGCCGCCACCCGTCGCAGTGTCGGTACCGAGCTGCAATTGGTCTTCAACGATCAACTGCCGAATACTGCGAATCGCAGGTTCAATGCTGTAGGGACGGCGGCCCGGCAACTGAATATTGAATTCAGTCATGATGTAGTCGAGCGTCACCGGATCCGTCGCCACACGCGATGTATCGCGTGCAGACCGCAGCACGAACGTCAGTGGCAGGCGCGCTTCAATCGCATAGGTGAGCACGACAGCATCTTGCGGCGTCACGCCCAGGGTAACGATATTCGGTCGCGTCATTGTCGGCGTGGGCACAGCAGTTGCATCACCCTGAGCGGCATCACCTTCACCACCATCAGCCGCTGGCGTTGGCGTCGAAGGAACGCCAATGAAGCGGCCATCCGGCGGGAACTCGCCCACGTGCACAACCAGCGCGTCCTGAATGGTTCGCTGAGTAACAAGGCGCGGGCGCTGACGCTCACTTGGGCCAACGACAGCATTACCGAAACCGAGCGGGTCAAGACGCCCCTCAATAGCGGTCGTCAGTTGGATCTGCTGTGTTTCGGGGTCTTGCGAAACCAATGTGACGCGATTGGGCAGAATGGTCTGGAATTCTTCGTCAACATCGACAAACAACATGGACATGATCACATCAACGCGATCACCATCCTGGATGCCATATGCGACCGACGTCAGCCGATCCATAGGCACGGCAATAGCGCGTGACCCATCCGGCAAGATCGCCGCAGCGTCTGAGCCGACTCGTGCCAGGCTGGTGAGATCACTGACGATCATGTTAGAGAGGATTGGTTCCTCGCGGAAAATATCCGTGCGCGCAATCTTGCCGACAACATCTTCCAGGTTGGTGATACCGTTAATCGGCGCGGATTCAAGCGGCCATGGACGAAGAGCAACCGCATTCGGGGGAATGGGAATACCGCGCGGGAGTTCCTGCACGGCGATCACAATCTCCGTCATCTGGAGCGGTGTCGGCGTCGGCACTTGCGCAATATTCACCGCCGGCGCAGGTGTGCCATCACCCGCAGGCGTGGCTGGAACCTGTCCGCCGCCCGTAATGTTCGGCAGCAGAAACACAACCGCCCCAACGATTGCAAGCAAAAGAATCAAAACGATCAAAATTGTGCGAAGGCGTCCCATGAAGATCCTCCGTCGGGTACGCAGTAGGTGCAATGTAGTGACACTTACCTTGCACTTCTGGGAGTTCCAGGTGTACTACTCACTCAGTATATGTGAGTGTAGTCTAGAAAAGCCTCAAGGAATCGGAAACAGCCCGAATGTACTGCTGACTCGTAACCAATTAACCACTATGCTAGTCTTTCGTGGGCAATTCCAGGCGCACGTTTGTGCCTTCTTCTTCCCCACTGAAGACAGCCGCTGAACCACCTACAAGTTCGAAACGCTGCTTGAGCGTCACCAGGCTCTGGGCGCGAGGGTCATGATAGTTCTCATCACCCATCAAGACTGCTTCAGCATCAAAGCCGCGTCCGTTATCTTCCACCGTGATCTTGACCCGGCTGCCGGAAAGATCCAATCGGATCATGATCTCGGTGGCGTTCGCATAATCCCGCGCATTCACCATCTGTTCTTGAATCGCGCGGAATATCATGACTTCTCGATGCGACTCTAGCCTGCGCTCCTCCCCCAGGATGTCGAGCTTCACATCGATGTCGTTCTTCTCACGGAAGGCGTCAACATAGCGCCGTGTCGTTGGGATCACGCCCAGGTCATCGAGCATCATCGGACGCAGGTCAAAGATAAAATCACGCACCTTCTGGAACGTGACGCTTGCCATGTCCTTCAAGCTGCCCAATTCTTCCGCCGCACGGGCCGGATTGCGATCAAACCAGCGCTGGCAGATTTCCGTCTGCAAAATAAAGTTGGTCAAAGACTGTGCAGGGCCGTCGTGCATCTGGCGCGCCAGCCGCTGACGTTCCTCCTCCTGAGCCTGAACAATACGGACGATGCTCATGCTCTGGCCGGCGGGTATCGGATTCAGTCCACCGGTATCGCCGACGAGTGTGTCGACACCCCCCTGGATGCGACTGTGAACCTGAGATAGGAGCTTCGCTTCTTGTTCCAGAAGATCGCGGCTGTTCTGGAATTTTTCCAACTGCCCACGCATCGTCGCCAATCGAAAGCGCGCCTCACTCGCATCGTCGTAGATGGCGCGAATATCCTGGCGCGGCGTGGTATCAATGTTGTCCTGAACGCGGCGCAATTCCGTCGCAATGTCGGTATTCCGTACCTGCTCTCGGTCAACAACGAGCTGTGTCTGATCGATTTGAATTTTGATTTCCGCCAGCTTGTCGCGAATGCGCTTCATTTCTTTTTGAAGCAGTTCCACGAGTTCATCGCGTGATGACGTTTCCGTGCGCAATTCTCTATCCATCGCGGTCTCACAATCTCAGCTACTGCTTCACGAATGTCAGTCTTCATTGTCCAACAAACGCACCCAACCGTGCCTTAAGGCAGTCACAGCCGCCTGTGTACGATCCTGGACGTTCAATTTCTTCAAGATCGAGGTCATGTGATTCTTGACGGTCTGCTGGCTGATGCGCAGCCGCCGCGCGATCTCTTTGTTGCTCATGCCGTTGGTGACGAATTGCAGAATTTCAGTCTCGCGTGGGCTTAAAGGCACGTAATGTTCTTCTGGATCGACAACGTAGGGGCCGGTGATCGCTTCGAGGCTGCTGCTGATCCAACGTTGGACTTCATCCTCGGTCATGCGGCGTTCGCCGACAACATAATAGCCATTGGCAACATCGCGGATGATCTCGACCAGATGATCCGGCGTGATGTCCTTGGCACAGTAGGCCGACGCCCCGGCACGCATGGCATGGAGCACCTGTTGGGTATCGTGATAGGCCGTCAGGACGATAACACCAATGCGAGCGTTATCGGTCTTGAGCAGTCGCGCCACCTGCAAGCCATTGATTGTCGGCAGGTTAATATCGAGCAGAACAACATCCGGCAGGCGATTACGTGCGCTGAGTAATGCCTCCTCGCCATTCTGACATTGTCCGATGACCCGGATGTCATCCTCATATTCCAATGCGCGCTGCAAACCGTCACGAAAAAGGGGATGATCGTCGACTATGAGTACGGATATTTCGTGAGTGTAGCGACGTTCTTGGCGTTCGTTCATGCTTCCGCGCGGAGACACTGCAACAGACGCAGACAACCGCTCATCCTTTCGTCGGTACGCTTTTCGGCAGTATACAACCAAACGCTGAGGCATCGCAAGGCAATCGGCAATGCACACTATGCTCACGACAGCCGCTCACGCTATAATAACGCACGCTGAACAAGACCGGTATGACAATGTCCTTAGAAAGACAAACAAGAAGCGGCCTCGTGTTCTATCATAATCCGCACTGGGAGTCGCTCAAGCATGGCATCTTCACGCGCAGGGGCGGCGTCAGTCCGGCCCCCTTTGCATCGCTCAACCTCGGCGGCAACGTAGGCGATACACCGCAAAGTGTACGCAATAATCACGAACGGATGTATGCGTCGCTTGGGGTGAACGATCGGCGCGCCTGCACGGTCTGGCAGGTTCACGGCAACGATGTCGTGATCGCGCAAGGCCCGGTACGCGGACGGCGCTGGCTGGCGCTGGCCGATGGTTTAGTAACCGACATGCCGGATGTGCCTTTGAGTATGCGCTTTGCCGATTGCGTCCCGCTGCTCTTCTTCGATCCGGTTCAGGGCGTCATTGGCATGGCTCATGCTGGCTGGCGTGGCACAGTTGCCGGCGTGGGTGCGAAAGTTGTTGAAACCATGCGTACCGCCTATGGCTGCCGTCCACGCGACATTGAAGCCGTGATCGGGCCGAGCATAGGCCCTGAGCGCTATCAGGTGGGTGAAGAGGTTGTTGAAGCCGTACATGCTTATTATGGTCGTCTTGACGGGTTGATCCGCCGGGATGCTACCGATGGAAGTGCTTTTCTCGATCTGTGGGCGGCCAATGCACTCGATTTGCAGCGCGCCGGGCTGGAACAGATCGACATTGCGGGCATCTGCACCGCAACGCACACCGATGAATTTTTCTCTCATCGTGCAGAGCATGGGCGTACCGGGCGCTTTGGCGCGGTCATGTGCTTATGAACATCCATGAGAACATCGAGCGTGTGCGCGAACACATCGCAGCGGCGTGCGCGCGCGCCGGGCGAGACCCTGATTCCGTGACGCTCGTCGCCGTCAGCAAGACGCATCCGGTCGAGAGTGTGCTGCTGGCTGCCGAAGCGGGCGTGCAACATTTCGGCGAAAATCGCGTAGAAGAAGCGCAAAGCAAGATTCCGGCAGCGGGTTTGAGAACGGCGCACTCGCTGACATGGCGCATGATCGGCCATCTTCAGAGCCGCAAAGTCAAAGACGCTCTGGCGCTGTTCCAAACCATCGACTCGGTGGACAGCGTGCGTCTGGCTGAGAAATTATCCAGAGCAGCGGCGGAAACCGGCTCGACGCTGGATATTCTGCTGGAGGTGAATGTGTCCGGTGAGGCGAGCAAGTATGGTTTCCAGGCAACCGGTTGGAGAACGGAGACAGCCGTGCGTGAACCGCTGTTTCAGGCCATCCAGGCGATTGCACAGCTACCTGGATTGCAGGTGCGTGGCCTGATGACGATGGCACCGATTGTTGATGACATGGAGCAAACCCGCCCGGTCTTTGCCGAGTTGGCGGCCTTGCGTGCTGCCGCAGCGGAAGCGCTCGGTTTGCCCCTGCCCGATTTGAGCATGGGCATGACCGATGACTACCCGGTCGCTATCGAAGAGGGCGCGACCTTGATTCGCGTAGGTCGTGCCATATTTGGTGAACGAGTAACTAACAACTGAGAGGGATGACGACTGATGACTGCCCTGATTAACATGGCGCTCTTGATCTTCGAGCTGCTGATTCTGGCGCGGGTTCTGCTAAGCTGGTTTCCCAATGCGGATCACAGCAATCCGTTGATCCGGTTCGTCTATGATGCGACCGAACCCATTTTGAGACCCATTCGCGATATGATGCCGCAAACGGGCATGTTCGATTTCAGTCCGATTATCGTCCTCCTGATCGTCCAGGTGCTGCGTACGCTGGTGATTTAGCCAGATTCTGGCGTCCAGGTCTCTAAACTTGTGTGGCTATGAAGCCCATGCTACGATCTGTGTACATTTCTTGTACATTCATATAGACATGGGCAGCAAGGCAAATCAGCATGGCGACGAAACGGAAATTTGAAATTACGGATGCCCGTGGCGGTACCGCAATCCCGGTGAGAGTCGTGACCAAGGCGGAATCAAGTGCCCTGGCGGGCATTCAGGATGACGGCGTGCTCAAAGTGCGCCTGGTCTCGTCGCCGGCCAGCTCGCAAGAGGCGAATGATGAATTGATCGACTTGCTTGCCAACACCCTCGATATTCCCCGCAATAAGATCGAAATCGTCGCTGGTGCAACCACACGTGAGAAAATCGTCAGCGTCGAAGGCGTAACCGCTGCGGATGTGGAAGCGCGCTTGGGGATTGGCAGTTAGCCGATGAAGGCGGGGATAGCGGTGACAATGGTTTGTATGCTGGTGCTGACAGCCTGCGTCACCGGCAACGAAATCGAGTCCCCGCCGACATTGACGCTGATCCCACCCAGTGAGACGCCACAACCAACACCAATTCCGCCGTCGGCGACGCCCGATCCTTTGATTGTGCTGCCGATAACACCCACATCTGCCAGTGCAACTGCCACCGGCACAGATTTATCTACGCCTGAAAGTTTGTTGGACGCCGACCCCGTTGCCGCAGAATTGGTCACGTTAGCCCAACGGCGGCTTGCAGAAGATTTGGGGCTGCCGCAGCGCCGCATACAACTCGTCGAGGTGCAGGCGCTACGCTGGTCAGACACAAGCCTTGGCTGCCCACGATCAGACCAAACTTACGTCGAGGCTGACATCCCAGGCTACAGGATCATTTTGCAGGCTGGCGGCGACCGTTACACCTTCCATACAGACTTTGACCGCATCCTGCCCTGCCCGGAGGGCAGCGAAGTCTTACCCACCCCGCCGCCCACGAGCAACTAGGTTAGCGAGCAGGGGCAGGCAGTGGCCGCCCCAACCGCATCTGCACGTCCGCCAGCGCCTCGAAACTCACCGACCGCACCTGATCATGCCCATCGAGCAATGATTGGTAGAGCACATTGAGCGTATCGAGGACGCCAAGCTGTCCCAAAGTGGCGGCTGCAAGCGCGCGAATCTGAGGTTCGCTATCCCGCAGCGCCAGTATCAAGAGCTGTAAAGCCTGATCGCCAGGTTCCATCGTCTCGCCACGCCGAGCAGCCCACTCGTTCAGCCATTGAATGTTCTCGGGCAGTGGATAGCTCTCAACGACGCGCACCGCCTGCCCCAAATGCGTCTCGTAGAACGCGGTTTCCGCCGCCGAGCGCACGTACCATTCCTCATCGCGCAAAAACGTACGGTAGATCTCGCTGCGCGCCCAGTTGGCGCGAATACGGCGAATCCCCATGACCGCCGCGCGGCGCATCAGCATGTCGTCGCTATGCACCGCGTCGTAGAGCGTTGGATGGCCTTGGTCGGGAAGTGCAGCAAATGCCTCGGCAATCGCTTTGCGCACAGGCTCGGAATCGCTCGTAAACGCCTGGAGCATGGCGTCGAGAGCCTCTTCGGTCGCGATCGCGCCCAGCGCCATCGCCGACGCCAACTGGATATCGGACTCGCGATCGTGCAGCAAAGCCTCCAAATCGCCGATGCCATCCGGATTGCCAATTGCGCCTAGCCCCAGGCAGGCCAGCGAGCGGATCAGGGCATCCGCACTGCGCGCTGCTTTGCGGAAAATGAAGCCCACGCTGGGGTCACGCGCCGCCACCAGCGCTGCCGCGGCACGCTTGCGCACCAGAGGATACTGATTGGGCACGATGAACGATTGGCTGAACAGGCGCAGGACATGCCCGCGCCAGGGCGCATCCTGCGGCGCATACTTCAGCCATCGCGCCAACTCCACTAGTGTCGAATGCAGGATGTCGGTCGTCACATTCAGACGCGACTTGACCAGAGCATCAATCGACGTGTGCAGCGCCATACAGGTGACGGTGCTGTGCCAGTCAGACTGCAGCGAGTGTTCGTGAATCTGTTCGGCAGGCTGCTTGCACAGCTCAAAACTGGCGAGATAAGCCGCAATATAGTCATGGCGAAAACGATAGCGCTCGCGTCCGACATGAATGATCAGGCCAGTGCGTTTGAAGGCGGCGAGCCATTTCGCCTGGATGCTGGACACGTTCTGACGCGCATCGTGCGCCACTTTCTGGGCGGCCTTTGCCACGCCTTTCGTATCAGGCGCAACCGCTTCGCGCAGCGCATCTTCAGGGGTGGTCGCCTCCGGCACAGCCTCACCGCCAATCCCCAGTGCCTCCATCCGAGCGCGTGTGATATAGCCGTCTTCAACCTGCAAGGCGGCGATCGCGGTCAACACCGGCATCGGGTCGCCATCCATGGGCATTTTGCGTGTTAAATGGCGCTGAATGTACAAGGCGAACCAGTCTTGGATGGTGGTTGCAGCCTCTGGCTCTGCATAGGCAGACCAGATCTTAAGTGTGATTTCGAGTGGCGTTAGCCCGCGAGAATCACTCCGTGCGACCGCCACGTCCTCCTCACCAATTTTGCGATTGCCTACAAGACGCCGCCCGCCCATGCGTGGAAACGCCTTTGCCCACAGATCGACGGCCCGGTCAATGTCCAGATCTTGCCATGGACGCATGAAGACCGGCGCAAGACCGGCGTTCAGCAGTGCGCCATATCCTTGCGCCGACCCGGTCACGATCACGAAATTCTCACCATACTGCTGCAGGAATGCCTGCAACCATGCCAGCGCCTTGGGTTGAACCGCAGCCGGAAGCTCATCGTAACCGTCCAGCAAGAGCAAGGTTTTGCCTTGTTCCAGACGTTCATAAATGCTCCTCGGCATACTCTTGGCCGTAATCCCACGGACGCTCGCCTGGAGGGCACGCACCAGCGGCTCGGCGGGATCAAGATCGCCGCGTATCTGGTCAAATGCGAAAAAGGCAAAGTGAATATAAACAGGCATGAGACGATTGAAAGTGGGCACGGCCTGCTTGGCTTCTTCGTCTGCCGATTCGAAGGTAATGCCACCTTCGCGCGCCAGCTTTTCACGCGCCTCCGCCTCGATACGCACACGTTCCTGCGCCACCCGCTTCCGATCCTTGTCAGAGAGTTTGGCTTCTTCCTCGTCAATGATGTGCTGGACTGCGTCCGTCGGCGCACTGAAATGCACACGATTGAGGCTGAAGAGCGCAATCGTCTGCAAGGCGGTCGTCCGGCCACTGCCCGGCAAACCAAGCAGCGCGACTGCGCGCGAGCCATCGCCCAATTCGGAGATGGAGATTGCGGGAATGTTGTATGGCCCGTGCAAAAACGGCATATCATGAATGCGCGGGATCACCTGGAAAACGTCGTAGAGCACATCTTCATCTGGCGGCCCTACAGGCTCAGGAGCCATGACAAATCGTGGTTCGACAAGCACATCCGTGAGCTTGAGAAACTGCCCGGCCAAATGCGTATTTTCGCAGCGGGCGATCAGATCGTTGATATAACGCGAGTCAGCAGCCAGCGTCGCACTGGTGCGCGC
Source organism: Anaerolineae bacterium (assembly GCA_023382675.1). GTDB lineage: Bacteria > Chloroflexota > Anaerolineae > Aggregatilineales > Phototrophicaceae > Flexifilum. The sequence continues at coordinate 8,969 of JAHDWN010000031.1, read as the reverse complement.
TGATACGGCTTGTGCGCGCGCCGAGTCTGCCACCGAACTGACAACGTGGCGAAAGCGATAGACAGCGTATGCGCTCGCCCAGCCGCTCAAGAGGCCAATCACATAGGTCTGTACGTCCATAATACGCTCCGATCTGCGCGGCGGATGATGACGTTCTTATCATAAGGGGGACAAGGCCAACAAAGAGGTTTAGAAATGCGATTCAACATTTCCTTTTGAATTCTGGTCGAGAGAAAACATCAACACATTCAATCCACGAGACACAACACTGCATGTACAATACAGGGAGAGCGAGCGATTCTGAACTCAAGTGTTAAGGCGAGACATGTCCAGGTTGGTCAGCGAAGCGGTACCTCTCGATAATAAAGCGCCGCGTGTCCACATCAGCGACACTGTGCATGTTGCGCAGGCAGAGTGGCGATGGCTCTTGCTGGTCATCAGCATCCTTGTCCTGGTGGCCTTCATCCCCATTCTATGGATCGCCGTCCAGGACACAGGCAACTATCAGTTCATGGGCATTTTCTTGAACTACCAGGACGGCGCCACCTACCTGAGCAAAATGGAATTGGGCAGAACTGGCGCGTGGCTGGTGCAGTTTTTGCATACGCCGGAAATCCACAATGGCGCATTGATCCAGGTTTTGTATCCGTTTCTGGGCCACCTGAGCCGTATGACCGGCATTCCCAACGTCGTGATGCTGCACGTGGCGCGCCTGGGAGCGACGCTTTTCATGTACGTTGCGCTTTACCAATTAGGCGCAACTATCTGGACGCGGGTGCGCGCCCGGCGCATCTTTTTCATCATTGCCGTCCTGGGCGCGGGCTTCGGGTGGGTGCTGGCTGCGCCCATGGGCGCGACCGAGTTTCCTGATCTGACAATTCCTGAAATATTTCCGTTCTACAGTTCGATGATGAACGTGCATTTTCCACTGACTTTTGCGCTGTTAGCTCTGCTCGTCAGCTATCTGATTATGGCCTCGCGCCCCGGCGCAGAGCACAGCACGGATGTCAACCGGCTGATGCCATTCGCCAGCATTACGTCGCTTGGTCTGGCGCTGCTCTATCCGCAAGCCCTGGTTCCCCTGGGCGGGGCGCTGACGTTGTTCGTGATCATGGCAGGGATACAAATGCGTCGTTTTCCGTCGCGTCTTGTCCAATGGCTGCTCGCAGTCGGTCTGCCTGCCCTGCCGCTCATGATCTACTACGTGCTGGTCGTGCAATACAATCCCACCATGCAGGCCTGGAACTTGCAGAACGTGACGCCAGCGCCACCACCGCTGATCCTCGCCCTTGGTCTTGGCATACCGTTACTGATCGCAGTGCCCGGCATTCTCCGCGCCGTCCGCCGCTTCGAACTCGATGGCGACCGGTTGTTTTTGCTCTGGCTGGTCGTCATGGTCATCACCATCTACCTGCCGTTGAATATCCAGCGCCGTTTCAGCGCCGGGATGATGATCCCTATCGCCTATTTCGCGACGCGCGCCATTGAAGACGTGTGGCTGCATTACGTCAGCCGGCGGCGGCGGCCCCTCGTCTACACTGTGGTTATCACCGTCATGCCGCTCAGCCTCCTCTTTGTACTGGCCGCTTCCGTGCTGCCGTTCGCCAATACCGCGCAATCCGTGCCCGGAGGTATGCTGGAACGGGATTACGTCCAGGCATTTGACTGGTTGCAGCCGCGCACCAGCACAAACGACGTTATCCTGGCGTCGCCGGTGGTCAGCATGTGGCTGCCTGGCTATGCCGGGGCGCGCGTAGTCTACGGCCACGAGTACGAAACGGTGAACGCGGCGGTCAACCGGCAGGCCGTCTTGAACTGGTATGGCGCGGACAACGCGAACAACTGTGCCGAACTGCTTCAAGAGTACACCATCCGCTACGTGCTGCTTGGCCCCCAGGAGCGTCTTCTGGGCGATGCCGCTTGCACAACGACGCTGGAACCGGTCGCCACCTTCAACAGTGTGACGATCTATGCGCCTTAAGCTGTTAGCGGCAGGGCTGATCGGCATCTTCTTGCTCGCGTGTGGTCTGCGCCCGGATGGCCTGCCCTTTGCGCCGGGCGCAGCCTTTTCGGATGCAGCCGTTGCCCACTATCCGGCTGCCGTTTATCTCCGCCATAGCATCGTTGACGAGGGAAGCCTCCCGCTCTGGTGGGAACTCAACATGGCCGGGCAGCCATTTGCTGCGAACCCGCTAAATAAGACAGCTTATCCACTGCAATGGCTCGCGCTCATCTTTCCTCCCACATGGCATCTGAACATCTTGATTGTTCTGCACATGGCTATCGCGGCGCTGGGCATGGCGTGCTGGACGCAGGCGCTGGCATTTCGGCGGCAGGCAGTGCTCATCAGCGCCGTCGCCTATGCACTGTCGCCCCGCATCGCCGCGCACACCGGCGCGGGACATCTCGACCTGCTGTATGCGCTGGCGTGGTTTCCCTGGTTGATGTGGGCAATCCGCGATTGGTTCACCAGTTCGTTCTCCGCTCGAAAACTGCTTGGCTTGAGTTTGATCGCGGCGTTGATCCTCCTGGCAGATGTACGCTTGAGTCTGTTCGCCTACGCGATCGGCATCATCTACGGCATCTTCGAAGCAGCCCGCGATCACCGCTGGACGCACGCATTCAAGAGCGCCTTCGCCATCCCGGTGTGGGCGCTGCTGATCGTAGCGCTGATCGTGCCGCTGCTGCTCTGGCAGCCCTATCTCAGCCGCACGGATCTCAGCGCTGCCGAAGCGGGTGTCTTCTCGCTCGAGCCTGGGCAACTTGCAGGATTGGTCTTGCCGCAAAAGCACGGCAACGTCGAAACACTGACGTACACTGGCGTTTCGGTTCTGGCGTTGGCTGTGATCGCGCTGATCGCGCAGCCCGCCAAACATCTCGAATGGTTGGTGATGGGCGGGCTCGCCATCGTTTATGCGCTGGGCAGCAACAGCATCGTCTGGCGTGTACTGGTCGAAGCGCTGCCATTCCTGCGCTGGTTTCGTGTTCCGGCGCGCGCCTGGCTGATCATTGCGCTGACTACCCCGCTCCTGGCGGGTTACGGCGCAAACTGGCTGCTGACTGCCGCCGGGGATCGGCGCGGTCAACCACGCTTGATCGGGCGTATACGCTTACTGACACTGATCGGACTGGTCATTGCGGTGACATGCGGCCTTTTCTCATGGGTCAGTTTGCCCGATCTCGCTGAAAGTGGGCGGCATCTGTTGGTGATCGGAGGCGCAACAGGCGTTATCATCGTGCTGGCGCTGGCGCGGCGATTGGCCGATAGTCGCCTGGCAGTGGCGCTCATGCTCGTCGTGGCTGTGGATCTGACGCTGGTGGGGCATTCCTGGTTGGAATGGCGGGGCGAGGATGCGTGGCTGACGCCTTACACACAGATGGCGGAAACGCTGCGCGCCGACAATGTCGACCGTGTCTATTCGCCAGCGTACAGCTTGCCCCAACAGGTCGCCGCCGCGTATGATTTGCACCTGTTCGGCGGGGTCGATCCCTTCCAGCTACAGGGCATCGTCCAGGCGATAGCAAACGGCAGCGGCGTTCGAGAACAGGGCTACAGCGTCGTTCAACCGCCGCTGACAGGCGTCGAAGGCGACGATCTGAGTGGGGCGAATCGCGCTGCTGTACCGGATACGGATGCCCTGGGGCGCTGGCAGGTCAGCCACGTGGTCGCGCCGTATCCTATCGATCAGCCGCGTCTGGAGTTACTCGACATCATCCAGGGAATCTATGTGTACCGCAATCTCGACTACCGGCTGGGAATCGACTCGGCCTCAGTGCCGCGCTGGGCATTAGGCCAGGAAGAGCTGCCTGACACGGCGACTGTCATGGCAATAAACCGCACAACCGGGCTTACCATGGTCACGAGTGGCATCGCGTTTGCCGCCTGTCTGCTTATTTATGGACTGCTGGCCTTCAAAGCACGATGAACAAGACACAAGCGCTCGCACCGCGCATCCCGTTGATGATCCTGGCGATCGCCCTATTGATCGCTTTCTACCGTTTGATCCTGGGCGAAGTCTTCGTCTGGGGACTACCCACGCTCCAGTTCTACCCCTGGCGCTTATATGCGCTTGATCTGCTTGGCAGCGGCCAACTGCCGCTGTGGAATCCCTATAATGGCGCCGGCGCGCCGCTGTTCGCCAACTACCAATCGGCGCTCCTGTATCCGCTGAACTGGCTGAGTTTCTTCCTGGCGACGCCGTGGATGATGAGCGTCATCGCTGTCATCCACCTGTTCATCGCCGGGTGGGGCATGTGGACATTCACCGGCAAACTGGGCTATGGCACGTTGGGGCGCGGTCTGAGTGCGCTCGGCTTTGGCATGACGAGCTACCTGGTCGCCCGACTGGGGACATTCCCGATCATCAGCGCGGCGGCGTGGCTGCCCTGGCTGATGTGGGCGGCGCATGGCCTGGTCAACGAACGGCGCCGTATCGACGCGGCCTGGCTCGCGAGCTTCACGGCGCTGCTGCTGCTGGCCGGTCACGCGCAAACCGCCTGGTACAGCCTGCTCCTGACAGCCATCTACGTGCTCTGGCAGGTGTTGAGCGTGCGCCCGATCCGCTGGCAAAGTCTCCTGGCGGTCGGCGTCGCGCTAGTGCTCGGCGCAGGCATCGCTGGCCTGCAATTGGCGGCGACGGGTGACCTGCTGCTGCAATCGCACCGTTCGAGCGGCGTCGATTATGACGCTGCCATGAATTTCAGCTATTCCCCGCTCAAGGCGTTCAATTTCATCGCGCCGAATTTGATCGGCAATCCGGGCGAAGGCTCGTATCTGGCGAACGACGTCTTCTTTGAGGATGCGGTCTACATCGGTTTGATCCCGCTGGTGAGCGCAGTCGCCGCAGTCATCGGCTGGATTCGTGGGCAGCGCGCCAGAACCTATCCCACGCAGTTGGCGGCGGTGCCATTCTGGTTGGCAATAGTCATCTTTGCTTTTATCCTGGCACTGGGCAGGAACACGCCGATATTCCCCTTTTTATACGAGCACGTGCCCACATTCAGCCTGTTTCAAGCACCGGTGCGCTGGCATCTGTGGACGGTTTTCGGCCTGTGTATGCTGGCGGGCGCGGGTGCAACCGTATGGGGACGTACACGCCGGGCCAAACGCTGGGCCGGACGCCTGACCGCCGCCAGTATTGCCGCCTTGATCGCCGGGTCGCTGTCGCCGGTCGCTATGGAAGCCGGTCACAACGTCGAGATCGTCACGCTGCTGCGCGGACTCTTCTCGGTCGGCTTGATCGGCACCGCCGCCGGGATGCTGTCGCTGATACAACCTGATCCCAGCCACGCACGCTATGCGCGCTGGTCGCTGGCAATCCTGATGCTGGTTGCTGCGGATTTGGGCTGGGCCAGCGTCGGGCTGAACCCGACCCACACAGCCGCCTACACGCTCCAGCCTGAACCAACAGCATCGCCGGCACGCGCCTACTGGCCGGAGGCTGTGCAGGAACACGTCAAGTTCGACACCTGGTTTCAGCCCGATGATTACCGGGTAGTGGTGAATCAATGGCAAGAAGTGCTTGCCAGCGAACTGCCCGACCTGAATATCCTCGACCGGCTGCCCCTATTGAACAATTTCGATCCGCTGCGCATCGGGCATTTCGAACTGTTCTCACAGCGAATCGAGGCGGCGGCTGAGGTCGACGAGCGCTTGTTCGTCGCTGCCAATGTCGGCAGCCGCTACAGCATGGACGGCACGCGCGCCCCCGTGGATATCGAAACCGCGCGCGCCTGGCTGGTGAGCGACTGCTTGCAGGCAGCCGACGACAGTATCCCTGGCGACTGGCAGCCAGCCACACAGGTGCTCTTACACGATGCTCAGACGTGCCCGAACGATACGGCCACAGGAGAATCGACCGGCAAGGTGCTGGCGATAGACGATAGCGTGAACGAGGTTGCCATTTCGGTCGAGGTTGAACAACCAGGCTGGTTGGTTCTCGCGGACACGTTCTATCCGGGCTGGAAAGCAGAAGTGAACGGCACACCCACCCCTATCGAGCGGGCGAACATCGCCTTTCGGGCGGTCGCCGTAACACCTGATGCGCGCACAGTCCGCTTCGTTTATCAGCCGGATTGGCTGCTGCCTGGTGTACTGGTAAGTCTGGTTTCGCTCCTGGCGCTGCTCGTGCTTTTCAGAAGCGGGGGCAGTGTCGCTGGCAAGTGATCCCTCGGGGCGACGCCCCTTCTTGGGCTAGTCTCCCGAATAACCGTGGAAGGATAGCAACAGATGAAAGCGCTGACGATTGAACGCACGGCCAAAATCCTGATCTTCGTGCTGCTGTTTGCCATGGCAACGCGCATACCGCTCGATACCGATGTCTGGTGGCACATCCGCAGCGGCGAGTACACGCTGACCCAGGGCATGATGTACAGCGATCCCTTCTCCTCGACGATGCAGGGCCAGCCCTGGATCAACCACAGTTGGGGTTCGCAGGTCATTCTGTACCTGACCTACAACGTGTTGGGCGATTTCGGACTGGCGATGTTCACTGCCGTCCTCGCCACGGCAGGCATGTTCATCATCTACCGCGCCTGTTATGGCAACGTCTACCTGCGCGCCTTTGCGCTCGTCTTGGGCGCGGCGACGGCGGCTGTCTTCTGGTCGCCTCGCCCACAGATGTTTTCCTTTGTATTCAGTGCCGTTGTCTTTCTATTGATCCATCTGTTCAAGCGTAAAAACAAAGATTTACTCTGGGCGCTGCCGCCGCTGTTCGCCATCTGGGGCAATCTGCACGCGGGCTTTTCGATTGGTTTCATCTTCCTGATCGTGACGATTGTGGGCGAAATCCTCGGCAACATCTTCAACCCCGGCGGCAACGATGTCGTCCCCTGGCGCGGTGTGCGCAAGCTCGTGATCGTCACACTGGTGTCGGCAGCGGCGCTCGTCATCAATCCCTACGGCCTGAATATGCTGCTTGTCCCCTTCCAGACGTTGGGCATCGGCGCGCTGCGTGACTTCATCCAGGAATGGATGTCGCCCAATTTCCACGATGTCTCCACCTGGCCGTTTGCGATGCTGCTGCTGGCGCTGCTCGGCGCGGCAGGCGCGAGCAAAATGCGCCTCGACTGGACAGAGTTTCTGCTCTGCGCGGTGACAGCGTTCATGGGGCTGCTGGCAGGCCGCAATATCGCCATCTTTGCCATCGTCGCCACGCCCGTGCTCACCTATCATCTCGACTCGATCATGGAAGAGCGTGGCTGGGCCTTCCAGCCGCTGCAGCGTGCGAGCCCGCGCATTGGAATGATCAATGCGGTCTTGCTGGCGCTCGTCTGTCTGGGCGCGCTGCTCAAGATCATCAGCGTGGTCGATAGCAATGCCGTTAACACCGCTAAGGACGAGTATTTGCCGGTGCAGGCAGTGGATTACCTGCGCGAAAATCCGCCGGGCGTGCTCTTCAACAGCTACAACTGGGGCGGCTACCTGACCTACGCCCTGCCGGACACACCCGTGTTCGTCGATGGGCGCACCGACCTCTACGGCGATGCCTTCCTCCGGCGCTATGTCGGCGCAGCCAGCGGCAGTGATTGGCAGCCGCTGTTCAGCGAATACAATGTCGATACCGTCTTCATCGAGCCTGGCAGCGGCTTGGCAAACGTGCTGCGCGAAGACCCGAATTGGAGTGTCGAATATGAAGACGAGCAGGCCATCATCTTCCGGCGCAGCGCGTAGCAAAACGCCGGATAACCTGCCATCAGGCGCATGGGGAAGACCAGGGCTGCTGGGAGACTTCCGCCTGCTGCTGATCTTGTTCGTTGCCTTCCGGCTGATGCTGCTGATGACCTATCAGCCGCTGCTGATCGACGGTGTCGAACGCGGCGTCAGCGCGGGCGGCGATTTTGGCACGTACTTCAATCTGGCGTCGCTGTCCGGCCAGGGCTGGCTGCCCTTTCGCGATTGGTGGAGCGAATTCCCGCCGATCCCGTCGTACCTGATTACCGTGGTCTACCAGCTTTCCGGCTCACCGCCGAGCTATGCGAGCTTCGCGGCGCTGCTGGGACTGCTGATGCTGATCGCCGACGCGGGCAACCTGGCGCTCATCCGTCGCATCGGCACACGTCTGCATGGCGCGCAGACGGGCATGACGCTGGCCTGGATTTATGCCATTATGCTCGCGCCGACGGTGTTCATCTGGTGGAATTTCGAGCCGCTGGTGGCCTTCTGCCTGCTAATGGCGCTGGCGTGGCTGGTCGAAGAGCGCGAGATCCGCTCGGCAGTGACCGCCGCCGTGGGCGCGTTGGTGAAGTTCACGCCCGCGCTCTTGATCGGCGCAGTCTGGCGTTTCCGCAAACCGAACGCGGCGCTGCGTTACATGGTTATCGTGGTTGCGATCTTCGCGCTCGTCTATGGTCTGCTGCTGGCACAAAATGCCGAGATGACGATCCCATCGCTGACGGCGCAGTTTGGCAAAGCCTCCTATGGCACGGTCTGGGCGCTGATCGATGGCAACTATCGCACGGGCAACTTTGGCCCGATTCAGGATCGGTTCGACCCGGCGAAAGCGAGTGAGCTTCTGGGCAACCCGGCGGTCATCTCCGGCTGGCTGCGGCTGGTGGTCGCCGCGGGCATCGGCGCGCTGATCTACGCGCGCACCCGCCGCTACGATGCGCGCGGGCTGATGGCGTTCTTGACCATCACGCTTCTGATCTTTTTCTTGCAGGCGCAGGGCTGGAGCACCCAATGGCAGGCACAGATCATCCCACTGCTGTTGCTGGCACTGCCTTCGCGCAACACGGTGCTCGGCCTGGTCTTGCTCAGCACGGCGGCGTTTGCAGAGTATCCATTTCTATTCATCCGCACAGGCGAAACCGGCGGTGAACTGACCGGCGCGCTGCAAATGCCCTTCGCCATCCTGGTCGTGGCGCGCACCCTGATTCTGGTCAGTTTTTGCGTGGCGTTGTATCAGAAACTACGCCAGGAAGCACCGCCGGAGCTGACCCCATGAAGCGCATCCCGGTTTCCCCGCGCT
>JAHDWN010000030.1 GCA_023382675.1 Anaerolineae bacterium | reverse complement strand
AACTGGCTGGCCGGGTCACTACCGCAGGTGGCATTATCGCAGCGGAGATCGCGAATGACATTATCATGCACCAGCGCATTCGCACCGGCAGAGATTTGGATACCATTCTGTGGCAGCGCGGGGGTGTTGCCTGCGCCAACAATGGTGCTGTCTTCGATGGTCGCCTGCGAGCCTTCATTGCTGATGACGACAGCCGCTTTCTGGAAACCAGTGAAGGTAACGGTGTTTATGGTGGCAGTCGCGGGCGTACCTTCGCCATATTCACCCACGCGCACACTGACCCCGGTAGCACAGGTGGACAGATCCGTGCCTGTGGTGGATGGATATGTATCGCGAATAATGGCGTCACTCAAATTGAGCTGCGCATTTTGATGCACATAGATGCCACTGACATTGTCATTGCAGCTTTGCGCGGCAAGCGGCCCGGAAACCGTGATGCCCGTCATCGTGGCTGTCGCGCCGCTGCGGATGGTGATAAGGCTGCGGACTGACGACGCCCCTGGCGGAACCGGCGGCGAATTGACCAGGGATTGCGGCGCACGCAGGATCACGCCATTTGCATCTTCGCCACGAAGCGAAAGATTCTTTTCGATGCTGAGTTGTTCGGTGTATTCACCGACAGCGATAAAAATCTCGCCGTCCGGTTGCAGAGCATTTACTGCAGCCTGAATCGTGCGTTTGGCCTGGTCGGGCGCAGCACCGCTGTTAGCATCATTCCCGGTCTCAGCGTTAACGTAACAGACATCTACACACTGTGGCGCTTGTGCAAACGAGGTGGAGATCAAAAGCAACCCGCTCACAAGCATAAGTGTGAGAGGGAACAACAACGAAGTGAGGCGGCTTCTACGCCAGGATGTAACTACAGTTCTATCCATCCAAATACAAATCTAACCTTGTGCCAAAGCACAACCAAATCTTGCCCGAAATTACCATACAAACGACTAAAAAGCATCTAACAGGCTTGCAAAGCTAACCTTTCGGCTTGTCGCCGTGGGACCTTTTGGCTAGACTGGTGGGTGTTCCACTACCAGTTGGTGAAGTTCCCTTGATCAGGCAAATAACCCCAATGACTCTGCGCTGTGAGGTCAATACGGACGGTGTTGGCATCCTGACGATTGCGCGCCCGCAGCGGCGCAATGCGCTCGACAGCGCGACCATGCGCCTCCTGGCCGACACAATCCAGGCACTAACAACAGACAGCCGTGTGCGCGTCTTGATCGTCACGGGCGAGGGCGAGGATGCCTTTTGCAGCGGCGGCGATCTGGAAGATCTGAGTGGGCGGCTGTCCGCAGCCGACGCCACACAAATGATCGAATTGATGGGCGAAACACTGCTCAGGCTGGAGCGACTGCCGTATCCCGTCATTGCAGCTATCAATGGCTATGCCTTGGGCGGTGGCAGCGAACTGGCGCTGGCCTGCGATATACGAGTTGTCGATCAGCGTGCGCGGCTCGGCTTCATCCACCTGCGGCGCGGGCTCATTCCCGGATGGGGCGGCGGGCAGCGGCTGCTGCGCCTGGTCGGCTATGCGCGCGCGCTGGAACTGCTGATGCGCGCTCAGCCGCTTCATGCCGACGAAATCGTTAGCCTGGGACTGGCGATGACAGTCACGCCGCCTGGAGAAGCGCTGGCTGGCGCGCTGACACTGGCGCGCCAGATTGTCACACTCGATCAAGCTGCAGTGGTGGCTGCGAAACAGATGCTCCAGGCAGGGCTGAACCTGCCTTATGAAGCGGCGCTGGCACGTGAACGTTCGCTGTTCCCGTCGCTGTGGACGGGCGAGGCACATCTGGCGGCGATGCGCGCTTTTACCGAACGTGAGAACGGGGGCTAGAACCAGGTTATGTCCGGTTTTTATGCGTTGATTGCCCGCTACTACGACTCCGAGCACGCTGACAAGACGGAAGACTTCGATTTTTATCGTCAGACGGCGCAGAAAGCTGGCGGCCCAATCTTGATCATCGGCGCGGGCACCGGGCGCATCGTGCTCAACCTGGCAGAAGCTGGATTCGATGTGCATGGCATCGAGCAAGAACAGGCAATGCTCGAACGGGCAATCCGCCATCGCGATGCTGCGCCGAAGGCTGTCCAACCGCGCGCGCGCTTTATTCGCGGGGACGCGCTGACGATTACGCTTGACCAGCAATATCGCATGATCGCCATTCCTTATAATACGCTGATGCATTTTCACGGCGTCGAGGCGCATCTTGGGCTGCTGCGCCGCTGCCGGGAATGGCTCGTGCCGGGAGGCGTCCTCGCCATCGATCTGCCGAATGCAGGCGAAGCCTATGCAGCCCAGGATACCGGAGCGGTAGTGCTGGAGCGAACTTTTCTGGAACGTGAGACCGGCCACCTGATCATGCAGCATTCGGTGAGCGAGCTTGATCGCGTCGAGCAGTTAATGCACGTCACCTGGATCTATGACGAAGTATTGGGCGATCACACGGTGAAACGCATGGTCGCCCCTGTGATCAACCGGTTTTTTTTCCTGAGCGAGATGCGATTACTACTCGAAAAGGCGAATTTCAGCACTCTGGAGGTGTATGGCGACCTGGACTACAGCAACTATGTGGACGGCTGTCCGCGCATGGTAATCCTGGCAAAATGACGGCATTGTTCATTTTGACTCGACCATTCATTTGTGATATTCTGTACAAAGTGAACGTCCAACGGTCCAAACACGCGCATATAGGTGAATAAAACCTTGTTGAAATCACGTTAAAAGCGTTATTATGTGCGCCTGTCTGATACACAAAAGACGTATCGCCACCTGAAAAACGCTTAACAGGCTGTGATCGTTCGTTCAGACTGCCCCTTCAGAGGCAGTCTTCATCTTTAAGGAGGGTTCAGGAGTATGGCGAGCGCGGTAACAGCTACCGAAACAAAAGCCAAAGCTATCTCGACCGAACGTGCAGCTGAAGTGCAGGTCGAACTTCCGAGTCGGCGTGAGTTCTTGTATTACATTTGGGGCGCCTCAATGCTCCTCCTACTGGGTGAAACTGCGGCAAGTTTGATCTGGTTCGCGCTACCACGTTTCAAGGCAGGAACATTCGGCGGTATTTTCAATTTCCCGCCAGAACGTGTTCCCCTGGTTGAGACCGCGCCAGTAAGCATCCCTGAAGGACGTTTCCACGTAGTTAACCTCGATCAGGGTTTGAATGTACTCTACGCGGTGTGCACTCATCTTGGCTGCTTGCCAAAATGGAACGTCCAGGAAGACCGATTCCTGTGTCCTTGTCACGGGTCGCAGTTTGCTCTGGATGGTCTGTATCTTGCCGGCCCGGCCCCACGCAGCCTGGATCGGTTCGAAACGACGGTGTACTTCACCGATGGCAGCAGCGAGACGAGTAACAGTATCGGTGACCCGATCCCACTGAACGGCAAGACAATTGCCCGTATCGAAATCAATACAGGCAACCGCATCAAACGTACCGGTCGAAATTAACCAGGGTTATTGGCGTTCCCAGAGAACGCGTAGAGTTTGGAGCAAATCGCGATGTCGATACTCCCTTTTCCATCGTTTTTCGATGATGTGAAGGAGAAGGGCTTCAGAAAAGCGATCTTCGAAGGCATCAACGAAGTCGTCGAGCGCGCCACAGCGGGTATGAATGTACAGGATATCCGTGAAGCGCTGCGCGGTGAAGCCCCCAGCCGAAAACCAAACCCGCGTCTGCAGCCGCACGCCGATGGCTTCTGGCTGCACATGCGTCCGAGCTATTTTCACAAATCAGTCACCGGCATTTATCCCGAATTCCGGCTCGGCTGGTTGTCGACATATTTTGTGGTGTTTGAAACGATCACCGGCATTTTCTTGATGGTGTGGTATACGCCATCGCCGGAAGTCGCCTACGCGAATATGCTCAACATCATGAGCGGCGTGCCGCTGGGGCAGTTCATCCGTGACCTGCACCGCATTGGCGCAGAGGCGATGGTTTTGATCGTCACGTTGCATATGTTACGAGCCTTCTTCACTGCCAGTTATAAGAAGCCGCGACAGTTTACGTGGTTCAGCGGCGTGATTTTGCTGCTGATGACGCTGTTGTTGAGCTTTAGCGGCTATCTGCTGCCGTGGGATCAGTTAGCGCTGTGGGCAGTGACCATCGGCGCATCGATGATTGAGGCTGCGCCGCCGGAAGTCGTGGGTACGAATCTGAACTTGCTGCTGCGCGGTGGCCCGGAAATCGGCGCGAACGGTTTGCTCCGTTTCTACCTGCTGCACGTGCTCCTCGTCCCGGCGTTGCTGTTCGTCTTCACGGGCGTCCATTACTATAAAGTCGTTGTGCATGGGCACAGTCTGCCCCCGGCACAAGAAAATATCGGCGAAGATACGGCCAAGCGCGTCCCCCTGGATAAACGCGTCTACTTCATCCCGGACATTCTCACCAGCGAGGTCATGTGGATCGGCGTGACGACACTCATCCTGGTGATCCTGGTGACGTGGTTCTTCCACGCACCGCTGGAAAGCCATGCCGACCCGCAAGTCACACCGCTAGGAACAACCGCGCCGTGGTACTTCCTATGGATTCAGGGCGCGCTCAAGCTGGGTGACAAGGTGTTCTGGGGCATCATCTTCCCGACGATTGCATTCGGCTTCCTCATGCTGATGCCATACCTAGACACGACACCGAGCCGCCGTTGGGCACACCGCCGCACGGCGATGACCGTCGGCTTCCTCATGATCAGCGCGACCACAGTGCTCAGTTACATGGGTCTATCTGAATTCGGCGTGAAGAACTCGGCTGACAGCGAAATTCTGCACGAACTCAACATGCCGCCAGCGCACAACCACATGGGCAAGTTGCTGCCCGTGCCTTACGACCAACTGGTGGTCGGCATGTATACGACACGCCAATTGGAGGCGGAAGAAGGGCAAGAAAGCCCAGTCGTCGCAGCGTTCAACCAGGAAATCCAGGAGAATGGACGTGGTGCTTTGCTCTTGAACGAGCTGACCGGAGCCGATTACCTGGCCATCAATTCATTGAATTTCACGACGCTGCCTGCCGACGCAACAGATCTTCACAAAGCGCTTGAATTCTTCGAGCATGAATTGCAGAACCGCGCAGATGAACTCCGAAATGCATGGGGCGGCATCATCATCACAGAGCAGCAGAACGGCCTCAAACGCCTCGATTCTTTCATCGTCTGGGAAGAAGTCGCGATTGAAAACGGCAAGGTGGTCTACGGCATGGACGGACAACCAGTGCCGGTGCTGGACGACAACGGCCAACCGGTACTGCGTGTGAACGCCGATCACATCTTTATCCACCAAGATTCGCAGTATTTCGCTGCACCGGGGAGCTAATCCATGCTGCAACGACTGATTTTCGAACGCATTGAGCAGCGCGTCCTCGTCGGCACGATAGCATTCTTGGCTAGCATGGCCCTGGTCGGGTGGCTTGCCATCAACGAGGGTGGGCGCATGGCATCCTTCGAGGTGCAGTACACCGCTCGCTCGATTGAACGCGGTGCGGCGCTCTTCGCTGTGAACTGTAGCGAGTGCCATGGGCCGAACGGGTTGGGTGGCGCAGGGGTTGCCCCCGCTCTAAACAGCCCGCACCTGTTTGGTCATGATTACCTGGCGGTCTACGACCGCGAGCTCATCACGTTGGAGCAGGAACGTAATAACCCGGCGACGACCGCGGAACGAGTGACCGAAATCGATGCCAGAATGCAGGAGCTGCAGAACGAGCGCCAGAACGTCATCAACCAGATCAACACAGTCGTGGAGGCCAAGCCCGGCGGCTATGATCCGGAGAATCCGTCGCGTCTGGATGACCTGGCCTGGGCAGGTAGTCTACGCGCATTCGTACTGACAACCCTGATCCACGGCCGCCCAGTCAGCGCCAATTATTGGCCGCGACAGATGTCCGCCTGGTCGCAGACAGCGGGTGGCCCGTTGCGTATGGATCAGCTTGAAGACCTGACGACCTACATCCTCAACTGGGATAGGGGCGATAACTGGACTCTTGACGACCTGGCAGCAGTCAACCAGTTCCCGATCAAGCCCGTCGATCCATCGACTGTGGTTGCTTCTGATGTGCAAGTGATTGTGCCGGGGCTGACCGACGCGAACGCCAATCCCGAACAGCTCGACTACGCAGCCATCGACGCAGAACTGGCGAATTACACCGGCGACCCGCAGAACGGCCAGACGCTTTACAATGGTGCGTTAGGCTGTGCAGGCTGCCATCTGAACGCGGCGGTAGCGCCAGTGACCGAAGGTACATGGACACGCGTCCAGGAACTTCGCCTGCAAGACCCGGCGAATGCTGGTCTGACAGGCGAGCAGTACCTGGAGCACAGTATTCTGCATCCGAACGAATACCTGGCACCGGGTGCGCCCACGGGCGGCTCCTACCCAGGCGGGGTGATGACGCCGAACTTCGCGAGCCGACTGTCGTATCAAGATCTGGCAGATCTGGTCGCCTATCTGAAGACACAGGATCAGCCACTCCCGTAGGTGAGCACAGACATCGCACTTGCGCAAAAGGCGGCCACAGAGGTCGCCTTTTGCTATAGTCTCGCTCCCATCACCGCTCGTGAATGCCCTTTCTGAACTAGAACCAAATCCCCTCGAACGCGTATTTAAGCATGTCAGTCTTCCACCTCAGGGAAAGAGAGATTGGAGATCCTTATGCTTGAAAAGTCTTTGGCGCAGAAAGTGCTGGCCGAGGCACTGCGCACGGGTGCCGATCTGGCGGAAATCTACGTAGAGGATGTCGAGTCACTGCAACTTGGCATCGACGACTCGCGGCTGGAAACCGCCATGCGCGGCGAAGATCGGGGCGCGGGTGTACGGGTGTTTTTTGGAAATCTGGTGACATATGCATTTACCGATTCGCTCGACGAGAACAGCCTGATGGAGGCGGCACGGGCGGCTGCCGCAGCAGGGAGAGGCACACAGCAGCAGGCAAAAACCATCGACCTCACCGAGCGCAAGAGCCAGCTCGAATACCCTATACGCAAACCGTTTGATACTTTGAGCATCGAAGACAAGGTGCAACTACTCTCCAGGATGGATGAGGCAGCACGCGCCTACAGCCCCCAGATCGTGCAGGTGACAGCGAACTACCAACAACTGCGCCGGCAGATGTGGTTGTTCAATTCCGATGGCGTGCAGGTCGAAGATGACCGCTTCTACACGGAGGTGCGCGCGGGTGTCGTGGCGAAACGCAACGGCACACTCCAGCGTGTCCGCGAGGGCTTCGGCGGGCGCGTCGGGCTGGAACTGCTCGACGATAATGACGCGCTTGCCAAGGTGAAGAACATGTGCGAGCGTGCCGTGCAGATGCTGGATGCGCGTCCCTGCCCGGCAGGTGAAATGACGGTGGTGATGTGCAATGGTTGGGGCGGCGTGCTCTTCCACGAAGCCTGCGGACACCAGATGGAGGCAGATTTCATCACCAAGGGCAGTTCGGCCTATGCGGGCAAAATCGGCGAGCGGGTCGCCAACCCGATCATCACAGCCATCGACGACGGCACAATTCCGGGGCGACGTGGTTCGCTCAAGTTCGATGATGATGGCACACCCGCGCAGCGAACTGTGTTGATCGAGGAAGGCATTTTGAAAGAGTACATGTGGGATCTGGTCGAGGCGCGGCGCGTCGGGCGTGATGGATCGACCGGCAATGGGCGGCGCGAAAGCTACCGGCACATGCCCATGCCGCGCATGACGAACACCTTTATCGACCAGGGATCGCACACGCCTGAGGAGATTATCGAGTCGGTTAAACGTGGCGTCTACATCCGCGATATGGCAGGCGGACAGGCCGATATTGCCAAAGGCGATTTTGTCTTCAACGCGACGGTCGCCTATCTGATCGAGGATGGCAAATTGACCGCTCCTCTGCGCGGCGCGACGATCTTCGGCAACGGCCCGCAGGTTCTGCAAGAGATCGACATGGTGGGCAATGACCTGGCGCTCGATCCTGGCATGGGCATGTGCGGCAAGATTCAGATGGCGCGCGTCAGCGTCGGGCAGCCCACGATTCGTATTCCGCGTGTCACCGTCGGCGGCACTGATGATGCCAGCGCGAGCAATTGAGAAGGAGACTCCGTCATGACAGACTTACTATCCCTGGCTCAATCGGTCGTGCAGCAAGCCAAAGCGCCCGGCGTTGAGGTCGAGGCGATTATCACCCATGATGTCGAAACGCAAATCAAGGTCAGCCGCGGTGAGGTCGAGCAGCTTTCACAATCAAGTTCGCGCGGACTAGGTGTGCGCGTAATCGACGGCGGGCGCACAGGCTACGCCTACACGTCCGATTTCTCCGACGAGGGAATCGCGAGGACATGGCGCGCCGCTCGCGAACTGGCGAAGGTGGCGACCGCCGACAAATACCGGGGCTTGCCAGATGCGAGTCCAATTTCGGATGAAGACCTGGAAATCTGGGACAAACGCCTGCCGAGCGTGCCAACTACAGAGAAAATCGAACTGCTGAAGCGTGTCGAACGCGCGGCGTTCGATTACGATCCACGCATCATCCTGGCAGAGTTCTGCACCTATGGCGACGCCGTCAATCACGTCTATCTGGCAAACTCACGCGGATTTGCGCAGCAATATGGGCGGACGACGGCGTATAGCTATCTGATGGGCATCGCGCGGGGCGATGACGGCGGCATGGTCAATGCTTTCGGCAGCGGCGCGTCGAATTTCTTCGCTGACCTCGATCCGGATGCTATCGGGCGCGAGGCGGGCGAAAAAGCCATCAGCATTCTGGGCGGCAAGCCGGTGGAGACGCAGACCACGACCATCGTGCTCGATCACGCCGTCGGCGCGGAGATTTTGAGCGCGCTGGCGCTGGCCCTTTCGGCGGACGATTGGCAGCGCAAACGCTCATTCCTGCTCGATAGACTCGGCCAGCAGGTCGGCAGCGACATGGTGACACTAATGGACAACGGGCGTCTCAAGCGTGGGTTGGCGTCTGCACCCTTCGATGGTGAAGGTGTCCCGACGTCAGCCACGCGCTTGATCGACGAAGGCGTGCTGCAAAACTTGATGTATGACACGTATTCGGCACGGAAGGACAACAAAGCATCCAGTGGCAATGCGCAGCGCGCGGGACATCGCAGCCTGCCGAGCCTGGGGCCGACGAATTTCTACATGCAGCCCGGTCACCAGACCCGCGACGAGATCATCGCCGGGGTCAAACGCGGCCTCTACGTTGTCAGCGTCATGCAGACTGGCGGCATCGACCCGATCACGGGCGACTGCTCGATGGGCGCAAACGGGCTGTGGATCGAAAACGGCAAGATCACCGGCCCGGTCGGCGGCGTCACTATCGGGACGACCCTGAACGACTTTTTGCAGAACATCAGTGAGGTCGGCAGCGATCTGCGTTTCATTCCACTCTTTGGCGCAATCGGTGTGCCCACACTGCGTGTCGACAACGTCACGATTGGCGGAACGAAATAGGGCTGTCGGCTTCTCATGGTGTCACGAGTGCCGCGTTGGGGAAGACGTAGCTTCCTGTTCAGGATCGAAAAGAGGCGACCATTGCGTCGCCTCTCTCATTTTGCGCATACTGGTTGAACGAATTACGGATAGAAGCCGCGCGTCTTGACCGCATCGGCTACGCGCTGAATGGCGGTAAGCTGAGCGGCGGTGCGCATGTCAACGTTGTGTGCCTCAGCGGTGTTTTCGGTGGCGTAGTAGCTCTTGCGCATGATACGTTCCAACTGGCGATAGACTTCATCGACATCCCAGAAGAACGATTGCAGGTCTTGTACCCACTCGAAATAGGAAACGACAACGCCGCCCGCATTCGCCAGAATATCCGGTACGACGTGGATACCGCGATCATTGAAAACGTCGTCCGCCCCCGGCGTCGTCGGGCCGTTTGCGCCTTCGACGATCAGCTTGGCGCGCACATGCGGGGCATTGCGCTCGGTCAGCTGGCCTTCCATGGCCGCCGGGACAAGCACATCGCAGTCGCAGGTGATCAGCTCTTCATTGGTAATGTAGTCCGCCTCTGGATAACCGCGTACACCACCGGTTTCCTGCACGTAAGCACGAACTTTGTCGATGTCCAGCCCGTTAGCGCTGTAAACACCTCCGGTGACGTCGCTGGCAGCAACGATCTTGTAGCCGAGCGAATGAGCGTAGGCTGCTGCGTGCGAGCCGACATTGCCAAAGCCTTGAATCGCAACCCGCACATCGTTCGCCGGATACATATTGAGTTGTTGCAGCGCCTCTTCCATGATGATGATGACACCACGGCCAGTGGCTTCGTTACGCCCCTGGCTACCACCAATGTTGATCGGTTTGCCCGTGACAATCGCGGGGACGGAATAACCGACTGTCATGCTGTAGGTATCCATGATCCAGGCCATGACCTGAGCATTTGTGCCCATGTCAGGCGCGGGGATATCGGAATGAGGACTGATAAGGGGGAGAAGCTCGGAAGCATAGCGTCGGGTGAGGCGCTCCAATTCGGCGGTGGTCAGCGATTTAGGCTCGACCACGACACCGCCTTTTGCACCGCCATAAGGCAGCCCGACCAGAGCACATTTCCAGGTCATCCACATCGCCAGCGCACGAACCTCGTCGAGATCAACGGCGAGACTGTAACGTAAACCGCCTTTCGAAGGTCCCAGTACAGTGCTGTGATGGACACGATAGCCGGTGAACATCTCCACCTGGCCGTTATCGCGACGCACGGGGAAATTGACCGTGAACTCACGCTGTGGATACTTCAAATATTCTTTGATACTCTCCTCAAAATTCAAATGTTTGGCTGCCCGATCATACTGCGCGAGCGCAATTTGATACGGATTATCGATTTTTTGCTGCCCAGTTGAGGCTTGATACGCGACCACCATAATGAACGCCGTTCTCCTTTAACCGGTGGCGCCCGGCATAACAAACAGATCAGCAGTTAGTATACGCCGCGCCATGCTGCATGAGTAGCTGCTACTTTACTTTATATGCAAAATACCTAAAAATAGGCTAAAGAAATTGTGCATATATACCAATCAGACGATTATGTGTGAAAGTTGCGAACTAAGCAAAGATGACACGGACATCGTCTGAGGTATCGGTAAAGTCGGCGCGCGCAAGGCGGTAGATCACCAGCCGGGTGTCGTAGTAGCGGTCAGTTTCGCCAGCAAAGCTCATGCCTAATCGCTCCATGGCGTGGCGAGAAGCGGTGTTAGCAGCATAAGCCAGCGCGATAATTTCCGGCAGTTGGAGGTGGGTGAACCCAAAGCCCAGCAAAGCCCGCGCCGACTCGGTGGCATAGCCCATCCCCCAATAAGCCTTGCCGAGAGCGTAGCCAACCTCGACGGCATCCGAAAGCTTATGGAGGCCGACATGCCCTATAAGCGCCCCATCCACTTTATGGGTGACAGCCATGAAGCTGAAGCCCCACTGCTGCCCGTGTTCGATGAAGTAATGCAGAGTTTTGGCGCTATGTTTCGGCGAAACAGGTACACCGCCAGGCAAATAGCGCATGACGTCGGGGTCGTCGTTGATCACGCGATGATATGCACTAACGTCATCGAGCGTGAACGGGCGAATCAGGAGACGGTACGTCTGAATCGTGGGTAGCTGATGCGACATGGATTATTCGCCGATCTTGCGCCCCGGCATCCTGGCGAGGGCTTCTGTCCGGCGAACAACTTGCGGGTGATCGGGCAAATAATGCACCCAGATAACATCGCCAACCTTCAGATGCTTGTATGCCTCGGCATCCACGGCTTCCTGGCTGACATATTCACGCGTTGTTCCGGACGATGTGACGACGTGAAAGCGATACGAAATCCCGCAAGCCAGCAACCCACGGGGCAACTGCTTCTCCTTAACGGCGGTAATGGTCGCCTGAGTAGCGATACCGCGCTGTGTGAGTGCTTTGGCGTTCAGACGCGACAGAACAGCGGTCAGCAGCATATATAGGCCGATGCTGATAACGCCAGCTATAAGGAGAAACAGCAGCAAAAGGAGTGCATTCATGACCGAGAACAGCACCGTGATGTCTGGTTAGATCATTATAGCGCGAAGTCAGCGCGGTTAAGGCTAGGCGACAAATTCCCCCAATCGGCCTATACCTCAAACAACCACCTGGTCGGTGGCGATGGTTGCATTCTCCAGTAATCTGAACACAGTGCAAATGAGCATGACATTTGTACAGAGGAAAGGAAAGCACATGCCCTGGACGAAACAGGACTACCCCGCATCTATGAAGAACCTCGAGACGCGCGTGCGGCACAAAGCCATCGACATCGCGAACGCGCTGTTGGAAGAGGGCTACAGTGAAGACCGTGCGATCCCGATCGCGATCGCGCAGGCCAAGCGGTGGGCAGAAGAAGATCAAGAGAAGAAAGCATCTTCACGTGAATCTTCATCCTGAAGTCAAGGCGGTGCCTGGGAGCATAGTAAACGCGCGAAAGCCATGTTCCCCAACCAACCTCGGAAACGCACGCAATCTATCAGTCGGCGTGGCGCGCAACGAGGTCAGAGGCATCGTTCATCAAGGTAGATGCTATGTGGTAGAACGATGCCAATGTAAGAGTAGAACCATCCGCGACTGACGAATAAGGAGACAGATGATGACACATCAAGATAGCGGTTTTTGGGACCGTATTGCTGGCAAGTGGCATCAGTGGAAGGGCGATATCCGCACCAAGTGGGGCCGCCTGACCGATGATGACCTGGAAGAAATCGCCGGCCATCGCGAAAAACTCGCCGGCAAGCTTCAGGAACGCTATGGCATGGCGAAGGATGAGGTCAGCCGTCAGATCGACGAGTGGGAACGCTCCTTCGATACTGAGCATCGCTGAACATCACGGGCGATAACTGAATAACACCTTCTGAAAGCCGCCGCCTGGGCGGCTTTCGCTGTGAGTGGATGTTACGGAGCAGAATGCATGGATTGATACAGCTTCGACTTAGGGCGCATCTTTTTCGGCGACTTGCCACCCGTGTTTCTATTCGAAATCGTGCTGCGAACGGCAATCTTGTTTGGCTACACATTGATCATCTTGCGCGTGGTCGGGCATCGTGGGTTAGGACAGCTTTCGATGGCGGAATTCACGTTGATCATTGCCCTGGGTTCAGCCGTCGGCGACCCGATGATCTATGCTGACGTGCCGCTGCTGCACGGCATGGTCGCGCTGACATTGATGGTGATATTTCAACGTTTATTCACCTATTGGACGATCCACAGCCAACAAATGAGGCGTGTTTTCGAAGGAGAAGCGATTCGCCTGGTTAAAGACGGAGCACTCGATATGATGGGTATACAGCGCGCGCATATGTCAACCAAGGAAATCTTCGCCGAGCTGCGCCAGGGCGGCGCGAAAGATCTGAGAGAGGTCAAACGGGCCTATCTGGAAACAGATGGCCAAGTCAGTGTCTTTCTTTACGATGCCCAACCCCTGACGCTGCACGCACAGCCTTTCTCGCTGATGCTGGACGGCGATAACGACACTGACAGACCTGCTTCGTTCGCAGAAGTGCTTCAGCGCTGCCCCCATTGTAGTTTGGCGCTGTTAGCAGAGCTCATACGGAACAGATAACATGCCCAAGCTGCCAGACAGCCGTGCCGATGGCCACCAGCACAAAATGAGCCACTTCACCTACCCGGTCATGAGCCATTCTTGCCATGCTCTTACAAGCGGAGACAGGTATCTTCAAAACCAAGAACGGATGACAGGCAAATGCTTCAACGCTTCACTTATGAAGTCCCACAGAACGTGAAATAGGGAGACAAGTCGATGGACTACACCAATCAACAGACGCCCGTTAAAAACCATGAAGACAGCCCAATGCTGATGTCGCCAACGTCAGGTTTGCGCATGATGAGTGTCGTTGTGGCATTGGGTATGGCTCTGGCCCTGTACACGATTGCACGCCGGAAGCGCCGCCCGAAAACATTGCGGGATCGTCTGGAAGACAAATTGAGCAGCAGTCGCGACTCGGTTGCGCAGGCGGTGGACAATCTGGAACGTGAAGTCAAGCATCTGCGCCGCGCAGTGGAGGAGCGTCTGCCCCATGCTTAAAGACACGCTGCTCTTCATCAAAGCCCTGCTGCACTTTGTGACAGCGGCGCTCAACCTGCTCTATCGCGGGGCCAAAGTCGTACAATACGCGTTTGTGGCCTGGCTGGTGTATCGGATCTTTCGGAATGTGGAGCCGGATCTACCCACGAAAGAAACTAGCACAGCCACTACGCGTTTGCATTCACAACCAAATGCCCGGCGAGCGGGAGCACCAATGCGAAGTTGAAGGTAGCTATGGATCAATCCATAGCAGCAATGTACCGTGAGTGTGGGCAAGTGAACACTACTGTTTGACGCGGTACAGGATCTCGCCAGCTTTTGGCACGTAGAGGACGCCTTCGTGGGCGCGGCCTTGCCAATGCTCCAGATTGATCTCGGACACGTCATAATAGCCTAGCGAGAGGCGTTCGCAGTCCGCTCGCGGAATCTTCGTCGCAAGGGCGACCCGAATGCGCGCGCGTTCTACCCCATTCTCATATGTGCCGCTACCACGCACGTGCGTGCCGTGGGCGAGCACACCCAGCGGAATATCCTTGAAGCGCTCCCACTGTTTGAGATAGTAATCGCGCACGTGATAGCCGGCCTGATAGATGTACTTGCCGTGTACGTGACTGACGGTATCCAGGTGCGGCGCGTAAATGACGAGTTCACCGCCGGGCGCAACAGCGGGTTCGAGCTTGTACATAGCTTTGCCCGCCGTCCAGAGTTCATCGTACATCGGCGGCGCATGGGAGAGGACGCGCTGGAACGGCGCATCGACCCAGCGGATGTGCCGCTCGCTGGAGAGATCGGCAGCTTTCTCCCAAGCCGAGAGATGATCGCCAACAAACACGCCAGCCAGTCCTGTACCGACAACAACCAGACTTACCAGCGTGATCGGCGTCGAGAGCAAGTCAGCAGCAGCTTCGACCATGGCGCGCATCGGAGTACGTTTGATGCCGATGGTATCCAGAACGGTGATGAGCGCTCCCAGCCAGTGTGTAGTGTTGATCATTTCCGCGCCGGAGATGCCAGGGAACAGATACTTTGCGCCGCCGCTGAAGCCGACGACCTCATGTGGGAAGGTCGGGCCAAGGATGATGATGTGATCGTATTCGAGAGCGAGGCGGTTTATGCGCACCGGCGTGTCGCCGCCGAGCGAAGGATGCCAGGCAGCGCCGGCGATCTGCTGAATCTGCGCCTGTTCGAGCACGCCGATTTGTGCCAGGGCGTCTGGGTTATCCCAGGCGTGATTGAGCAGGCCGACGTGCCGATAGGTAGTCTCGCGTTCCTCACGGCTGATGCCGACGAGCGTGTTCAGCGCCTCTTCGCTCAGAGGCGGATGCGTTCCTAATGCGACCATGAAATCGAGCTGGCGCGCATTATGGAGCAGCGCGACCATCATGCGAAAGAGCATCGGCAGCGGAATTGTGCGCGTGTGATCAGGGATGAGGACGAGAACACGCGCATTGGTGAATTGGCTTTCGAGGCCTTCGGCCAGCGTATGCTGGATGATGTCCGTCTCCAGCAGTTCTCCGGCAGGCGCGACGGCCTGGGCAATCAACGACATATCTACACTCCTCCAAAGGCGCTGAAGCCGCCATCGACCGGCACGACGATGCCCGTCACAAACTTGCTGGCGTCACTCAGCAGCCAGCAGACCGTGCCCAGCAGATCTTCAGGATTGCCAAACCGTCTCATCGGCGTGTGATCGATAATCTGACGCCCGCGCGGGGTGTATTCGCCGGACTGCTGGTCGATAAGCAGGTAACGATTCTGGTTGCCGATGAAGAAGCCGGGCGCTACGGCGTTGACTCGGATATTGGGATTGTATTCCAGCGCCATGTGAACTGACAACCACTGCGTGAAGTTGGTCACCGCCGCTTTCGCGCTCGAATAGGCGGGCACACGAGTCAGAGGGCGCACCGCTGCCATAGACGAGATATTTAGAATCACGCCCTCGCCGCGCTCCGCCATCCCGCGCCCGAAGATCTGACAGGGCAGAACAGTGCCGAGCGTGTTGAGGTCCTGAATGCTGCGCCAGGCCTCTTCCGACAGGTCGAAGAAGGTGCGTTCTGGTGATGTAGTCGCCTCGGCTCTGTTTCCCCCCGCCACATTGACGAGCGTATCGACCGAGCCGAATTCCTCGCGGATAGCATCCTGCGCTTTCAGCAGGGAATCACGGTCGAGGACATCGGCAAAGACCGAGATAGCGCAGCCGGGGCCGCAGCCGAGACGCTTGCTCATCGTCTCCGAAAGATCGGGATTCCGGTCGAGAATGGCAACGTTCGCGCCCAATCCCACGAGCGCGCAGGCCATTTCACCCCCCAGGACACCCGTACCACCGGAGACGACAATCACGCGACCGCCAAAATCATACATGCGAGTCAGTTCTTCAAGATTCATAACGCGATCCTAAGAGTGTGCTGTCAGCGAATAGTCAGAATTCACGAGTTTGCGATACAGGTCGATCTGACGTTCCAGCGCGCCGCGCAAAATCGCCACGTGCTCAGGAACGGGTTGCACGATCCGTTCAATGGCCGGAGGATGATCCGCGAGCGAACAGCGCCCCAGAGCACGGAGCGCCAGAATCGCTGTGCCACGCGCCGTGATCTCGGTCTCGGCAACCAGATGAATTGTGCGATTCAGCGCATTGGCGATGGTCTGCACCCACACAGGCGAGGCCGCCAGCGCGCCGCCCCCAGCCATCACATTTGTATCGCCGGTTGTCAGTGGCGCAAGCTGATCAGCCGTGAGCGCGAGGCGCAGTGCGACACCCTCGTAGGCAGCCTGCAAAATATCCAACGCGCCGGTCGACAGCCGTAGACCGGCAATCGCGCCGGTGGCGTCCCCAGCCCAGCCAGGGCTGCGCTCCCCGGCAAGCAAAGGCAGAAAGACCAGCCCGTGCGAATCCGGCGGGCGGCGCGCCAGCTCGGCAGATAACGCTTCGTCATCTTCCGGCAGCAGGAGGACACTGCGCGCCCAGTGGAAGATATTGCCGCCTTCGAAAGTCGCGCCGCCGATGACGTGATGCGCTGCATCCAGACGATAGCCCCATAACCCCGGCGGCACGGGTGGCATTTCAGCATCAAGAATGATGCGCAGAGCCGCCGTGGTGCCAACTGTGAGCACCATGTGGCTTGTATCCACCCCACCAGAACCGACGTTGGCGGCAGCGCCATCGGCGACAGCGAGGCAGAAAGGCACCGCTTTGAGTGCAGGCCAGCGCGCCGCGTATGCCGGCAGCAGTCCGGCCTGCATGTCATCGTAATCGCTCAAGCGTGGGAAACGTGCCGGATCCAGTCCAAGAATGTCAAACCAGGCCGCATCCCACGCCAGTGCAGCGCGGTCGAGCAGCCCAGTCCATGAGGCGACCGAGTAGCTGCACGGCGCGTCGCCGAACCAGAGCTTGAACAGATAGGTGGCGATGTCCAGCCATTGCCTGGCAGCCTGGAACATCTTTGGCTCGGTGCGGCGCAGCCAATGCAACCGGCCAGGCAGATAGGTCGTGTGGTTGATGCAGCCCGTGCGTTGGTGCGTCGCCGTGAGATCGATCCGGTCGTTGAGCAACAGGACATCGTATGCGCTGCGCGTATCGCCATAAGTATAGACCGGACTGATGACTTGACCGGCATCGTCAAGCCCCACGAGGCTATCTGTGAAGATGGCCATCGCCGCGATCTCGATCTCACCGGCTCTGGGGTGGCACAAGATGTCGTCGATACAGGCTTCGGTGAGCTGGCGCAGGTGATGAGCGTCGGTCACTGCCGCGCCGGCCGGTGTATTTGAAAACTGATACGGACGGAAGGCGACCGCGCCGGGAATAGCGCGCGCCTGTTCGTCAAACAGCATCACGCGAACAGACGAACTTCCAATATCGATGACCATGACTGCCATGATGCCCTCGTTCATGTGGCCCAGGCCGGTGGATGCGCGGCTGACCAGCGCGTTTTCGATGGAGAGGAAGGCCTGTACTCGCCAATATCGTACCCAGGATGGCTGTATCTTACGAGCGAGATGTCAATCCACCGACCACCTATCTATCCACGAAATGGCTAGAAATATTGGCTAGATCAAGCTAATCTCAGGCTCTATCGCGTCCGCCTGCTGAGAAAAGAATTCCTACCATGTCCACATCCTCTCACACACCCGGGAAAATCCTGGTCACGACCCGTTCGTTCCGCAAAGTCCCCGGACGACATCAGCAGTTGTTGCTGGACGCCGGTTATGAAATCGTCAACAGCCCGGAGGCGCGCCCCTTGAAGGCGGATGAGTTGGGCGCGCTCCTGGCCGACCCGAAGATTGTCGGCGCAATCCTGGGTGTGGATGAGGTGGCGGCGGCGGCTATCGAGCCAGCGCAGGCGCTGCGGGTGATCTCGCGTTTTGGCGTCGGCGTGGATAACGTCGATCTCGCCGCTGCCACAGCACACGGGATCGTTGTGACGAACACGCCCGGCGCGAACAGCATCGCCGTGGCCGAACTGACAATAGCGCTGATCCTGGCGCTGGCGCGTCACGTTGCCCGCCATGACCGCGCCATCCGCAAAGGTGACTGGTCGGTGATCAGCGGCATGGAACTGCACGGACAGACGCTGGGTATCGTCGGCCTGGGGCGGATCGGGCAGGAGACCGCGCAGCGCGCGGCGGCGTTTGGGATGCGCATCCAGTTTTACGACCCGCTGCCGCCCTCGCCCGAAGTCGTGGCAGCGCTGAACGCGACCGCCTGCACCTTAGACAAACTGCTGACAGACTCCGACGTTGTTAGTTTGCATCTGCCGCTGATGGACGAGACGCGCAACCTGATCGACGCGGACGCCATCGCGCGCATGAAAGCGGGCGCGCTGCTGATCAACACCGCGCGCGGCGGACTGGTGGACGAGTCGGCGCTCTATGACGCGCTTGCGCAGAACAAGCTCGGCGGCGCGGCCTTCGATGCGTTCGCCAAAGAACCGTCGATTGGCAACCCGCTGCTGGAGTTGGAGAATTTCATCGCTGCCCCGCACAGTGGATCGGCGACGAAACAGACGACGCTGCGCATGGGCTTGATGGCCGCTGAGAATGCGCTGGCGGTGCTGCGCGGCGAGCGCCCGCTCCACGTCGTCAATCCTGAGGTGTATGAAGCGTGAGGGAGAGCTATGGAGTGCGCTGCGTCAATCTTCATACTGAAGATCATTGCTGATAGACAGATAGAGCACTATCACATCATCATTTTCCGAAACGGAACTCTTCTGAAAGTTCAAGTAACAGAGAGCGAAATGTCGTGGAACCCTTTCGCAGACGTTTAAGATCATTTAGCGTCAAAACTACGCAAAGGATTTTATCCTCGTGATATGCATTTCTGATAAGTCGTTTCGCTGCTATTTCCTCCGCCTTTTTTCTATCGTTTTCAGCACCGGTTATTCCATTCTTCGCAAACAGAACCCCAAAACTAGAATGTGTTAGCCGCATACGATAGAGAAAGTATCCCACATCTGGTACACCAACAGGTTTCTCCCAATTCTTACATTCAGCGATGAAATAGCGTCCGAATATTTCAGCCAGCAAATTGCTATTTGAGATGAGATTTCGAATGACGACATCTGTTTCAGATGACTGATTACGGACGTTTAATCTGGGAATACACCCGGGAAGAAGAAGAAAGAGGTATGACGCCAAACGTTCAAGAGAATTTTTCTTGGACGTATGATCTCTTCCCTCGCTCTCTGCATTTGCTACGTCGTCTAACAAACTCTGATAATAGCCCTTTGAGAGAGGGAATTCTGTCGTCAGCGTATTCTGAGCCAATATGTGACTATATTGCAGCGATTTTGCCGCAAATTGTCTGATTACTTCTTCAGCAAATCCATTTATACCCGCCCAACCACCAGTGGATTTCAGGTTGGAAAGGTTTTCTAACGCTATCGCTTTTAACTCTTTGAGTGCTTCATCTGGCACACTCAAAACGGTTTGTAGCATATCTCTTCCGCCTCCAGAAGAATGGTCTCGGAGGAGATCGTTTGCTTGAGTATGAAGTGCCCACCACGTTGCCGCGCCCACGTCATGGAGATAATAGAAATAAATCGCCGAAAGTTCATTGGAGATAGCCGCTCTATAGGTATAGCTCTTACTTTCACGCTGCCAGCACCCCAGGTTTTCCCAGCCATGAAGTAATAAAGTGATTGCGGCTGGAATTGCCGACGCTTTGTGGAACGCCTGCGAACCCAAAACATATTGGTTTGCCAAATTCATTGTTATATCAGCATCCTTCAAAGTTCTTAACCTGGCTTTGAAATAATCAAGAACCCTCATCAAAGTGTCTTGCCGATTAGCAGTTGGCACGTCTGAGGGCAAGATCTTTTCAAGATCAGAGCCGCCCTTTTTAAGATCAGTTGGAGACATCGATAGTCAATTTCACCCCACCTAAGCAGCTAACTTGAATAGCATTTGACTCACCCATAGTAGCATCAAGCTCAAAAATAACCTCAATTTTGGCGGAACTCATAATTTTTTCTACTACTCGTCTAATACTGTGCGCGAGAATACACCTGAACGGGAAATCAGCGCCGCAATGGCGAAGACAAAGGTTGTCGAACACACACACCTGCCTGCCGTACGCAGTCACCAATGGCGATACCAACGTCCACCATCCCACGATTTGTCGCCAGCGTGTCGATATTCACGCACGCGTCCTGAAGCGTTATGATTGATATGGACACACGCCGCCTCGTGCAGAGTACGGAGGAATGGCGATGCAAGACAACCCCTTCAGATCCACGAACCTCGCCCTCAGATTCATGCTCCTGGCAACACTGCTGATCTGCTTGATAGCCAGCGGCTGCAGCGGCGCTGAAACCGGGGCGATAAGCACTCCGGTGGCTCCAGACGAGCCTTCAGCGACCCGCGTTCTAAATCGCCAATTGCAGGACAGCGAAGACACGCGGGAACAGCGCCAGCGGCTGGTCGATAACTACATCGCCCCGGTAGTGAGCGATGCGCGTGTCGTTGCCGCTTCCCAGGCCGTCCCGCGCCACTGCTTCATCCCAACCGAGAGTCTCGATTACGCCTATTACGATCACGCACTGCCGATCGGCTACGGCCAGACGATTTCGCAGCCATCGCTCGTGGCGACGATGACGGAGCTGCTCGAATTGGAAGACGGCGACCGCGTGCTAGAGATCGGCACCGGCTCCGGCTATCAGGCAGCGATCCTGCGCGAACTCACCGACGAGGTGTACTCGATCGAGATCATCCCGCAACTGCTTGATATTGCCCGCGAGGTGCTCGATGCCCTGGACTACGGCGACATCCATTTGCTGCGCGCCGATGGCTACAACGGCTGGCCTGAATACGCCCCCTATGACGCCATCATCGTCACAGCAGCGCCGGATCACCTGCCCACGCCGCTGGTCGAGCAGCTCAGCCCGGAGGGCGGGCGCATGGTCATCCCGATCGGGCCGGTGGGGAACGTGCAAACACTCTGGCTGGTGATTCGGCAGCAGGACGAAGTGCAGATGGAGCGCATCATGAGCGTCGTGTTCGTGCCGTTCACACGCGAGCAGGACTCATGATCGCTGCCAGGAGATAGAGGCCGCCGCCGAGGAGCAGCAGCGCCGGGAAACCGAGCGAGAGCGCCAGGGTCGCGGCCAGCACAGCGCTAATCACCGAGGCGCTGCCGTTCACTGCCCATGCCCAGGGGATCAGAGCGGACGCATCCGACAGGGCGTTGACACCGCGCGCGAACGGCATCCCCATCAGAAAGCCGACCGGCGCAATCGACAGCACAGTGAACCCCAGCCGTGACAGCAGCGGCGTGCTCAAGATCGGCGGTGACATCGCGTCGATGACTGCGGGCAGAATAACGAGCAGTGCGGCAAGGATGACGATGGAATAGCGCCGTCGTGCCAGCCGCGCCGAGGCCAGACTCCCCAGCCCGGAGAATAGCAGCAGCGAGCCAATGACCGTGCTGAGTGTCAGCGTGGGCTGTCCGAGAATCAGCATGTAGCGCTGGTTCAGGGCGATCTCTACGAACAGATAGGCGAGGCCGATAGCGGCGAAATAGACGAGCGTGCGCATCATACGCAATGTGCCCCTCTGCCGCAGCGCAGAACGGAAAGCGCGGCGCAGCGCGACCGGCGCAAGGATGAAGACTGCCGCCGCCAACACGACGAACATCAGCAGCGCGACCAGCACCAGATAGCCACTGCCGCCGAATGGCTGCCAGCGGCGGCCCAGATTCTCGACGATGGCGGGGGTTTGCGCCCAGCGGAAGAAGTGAAAGAAGAAGGGGTGATTATCCGTCGGCGGCGACACCTCAAATTCGTAGTTTTCGTAGAATGCCTGGCGATCAGACGTGGTCGCCAGAGTGAGATAGCGATCGTGGTAAACCGGCGTTTCCAGCCGGGCATAACGATTGATCATGTCTTCTGGCATCACCGGCGCCAGGACGAGATCGTAGCGCAGCCGATCGATCGCTTCGAGCAGGCGCTCGGTCTCCTCTGCGGTGAACGGTGTGGGCTTGACGACGAAGGTCACGGTCTGAAAGCTGCGGAAAGCAACAATGTGTTGCAGCGGGTCGCGATCGCCCAGCATCTCCAGAATCAATGCCAGCGTGCGCAGGTCTTCGCTCGGTGGTGATTGCAGCCAGCGCGTCACCACGAGCAGGCCATCCTCGCCGCACAACTCGAAATAGGCGCGAAACGCTTCCGCTGTCAGCGTGTAGTTCTCAGTCAGCGTGAATGCGCCAGAGGAGATCGGGCGGTAATTGTCGCTCAGGGGAAGCTGGACAATGCTGTAGTCTGCGCTGGATTGCTCAGCATAGGTGCGGACATCCTCGCGTACCAGTGTGATCCGCGCGTCGTCGACCAACCCTGCCCAGGCCCGCAGATCGTCGTGCAAAACGTCGAACACCTGATGACTTGACTCGACGATGGTGACGTGCCGCGCGTCATTTCCTAAAGCGACGGATGCGTCCAGACCGCCGCTCGTGCCCAGGATCAACACGTCGCCATCAGGCCGAATGCCCAACGCGACCGCCGCCGGCAGCGACCGGGCAAAGCTGGCAGGCATCTGGTCTGATTGAACCACGGGCAGCAGCGCGTCAGCATCCAGCAGCAGGGCAGCCTCAGGCGGTAGCTCACCGAGATATGCCAGGCTCAGCCCTGGCGCGGAGTGAATGGTCGGACTCTGGATAAGATCCAGCCGCTCGTAGGCGTTTTCGTAGGTCGCAGTAATCGTGACATCGGGGTTGAGCCGGTACTGGCTCAGGAGCTTGTAGGGTGACGGGATGATTTCGAATACGGGCGGGAAGATCGCGAGCAGCAGCACCGAAACGCCAATGCCGAAAATCGCGAGAAGCGAGACGCGCCGCCGCGATGACAGGATCAGCCCTGCGAGTGCGCCGAAGAGCGCACAGAGCAAAACCGTGCGCGCACCGCCTAACAAGGTGAGAAACATAGGCGCGGCTACGGAGCCAGCTGCCGAGCCGAGCAAGTTCGCGCTATAGACCAGCCCGCTGCTTTCCGGCTGATTCGTCAGCAG
Source organism: Anaerolineae bacterium (assembly GCA_023382675.1). Taxonomy (GTDB): domain Bacteria; phylum Chloroflexota; class Anaerolineae; order Aggregatilineales; family Phototrophicaceae; genus Flexifilum. The sequence goes on along the minus strand of JAHDWN010000030.1, from coordinate 59,981 downwards.
ACTGCCGATCAAGGCTCCGGCAAAGACAAAGGGCACGGCCAGAGCGAGCAGATTGGCGACGAGCAGAAAAACCTGGTTGATGTCCCAGGCAATGCTGTAAGAGTCAAACGCAAAATGGTCGAGGAAGAGATAGGCGGCGATAACCGTGATCGCAAAGCCTTGCGCATACCATGCGTACAACGTGGGGGCTTTCAAACGAGGCCACAGTGCGAGGAGTGACCCGCTCGCGCCAAAGCCGAGCAGTGCCAGACTGATGATCAGGAACGCAAAGTGATAGAACTGCGCAACCGAAAAGACGCGCGTTAACGCCACCTGGAGCAAGAGTGTGGCGGCAGACAGTGCTCCCATGCCTGCCAGTGTTCGCGCTTTGCCGACGTTCACCACAGGCTGTTCCTGCATCACTCACATTGTCCACGGTTAAGTATACCGCGGGCGAGCCACCCATGGGCTGCAAGCCGGTCAGGCAACATAGCCGTCAGCACGGCGAGCGCATATAATTCACCTTCCTTCAGCTAGACTATCAGGATATTCCGATGCAAATCGCGTTACAACACGTCAGCATACCGCGCCCGCCCGGTGAGGAAAGCGCCCAGATTGCTCGCCAGTTCTACGGCGACCTGGTTGGATTGCCTGAGAAACCCGTGCCGAGCGGCATCGTGCATCTTGACCTGGTCTGGTTCAGCCTGGGCGGAGAGATGGAACTGCACGTTTTTGGGGAAGCGACCGCCAGCAGCCCGTCCGGAGGGCACTTCTGTTTGAACGTGGGCGATCTTGAGGCGATGCGGCAAGCGCTTCAAAAGGCCGGGTATCAACCGTGGTCGCCAGAGACGATTCATGGGCGGCCTCGTTTTTTCTGCCGTGACCCATTCAACAATCTGGTGGAGTTCACCCAGATTGTTGACGATTATATGAAATACCAGCGCGAGGGCTGATGGGCTCCCTTATCCGCCTGCGCCGAGGGGGAAATCGACCGCTTGACTTTCCGGCACGGTCTGCTTCTTCGCTTTGAGCGCGAAGGCAAACATGGCCGCCGCAAACAGCCCCATGCCACCCCAGAACAGGAACGGAACACTGAATCCGAACGTTGTCAGGCTGTTGCCCACCGGTGGCGAAAAGGTGCCGCCCAGATTGCGGATCATCGTAGCAAAGCCAATTGCCGTCCCGGCGTACACATGACTTACACCCTCTACTTCGAGCACGCTGGCGTTGAGGATCGCCATGAACGAATCGAAGACGAAGCCCGTCACGGCGATCACAGGCACAATCAACGCGGCTTCAACGACGCTCAATGAGCCAATGCCTGTCGCCAGGACGAGCGCGGCGAAGATCAAGAAACCACGTCGGAGTCGTAGTTTGTCCGAGAGAAATGACAGCGGCACGACCGCCGCCAGGCTCGTCACAAAGAAGGCCGCCAGCGCGCGGTCAGCATCCAGATCTGCCCAGCCAATCGTCTTCAAGTAGGTGGGTAGATAGCCGGTGAAGCCTTGAAAACAGGCGTTAATGCCCAGACCACCAACGCCCAGAATCCATACGTTGCGCAGCCGGACGACGTGACGCAGGCTGTCTCCGAGCGAGACGCGCGGCTTGAGGCTGGCGTCAGCCTGCTGCTCAACCGGGTGAACGACGAGCCAGATCAGGCTGAACACAACAGCGACAGCACCATAGAACACCAGAACCTGCCGCCAGCCGCCGAGCGCTGGTAAGATCACGCTTGTACTGAGGAGCGGGCCAAGCATCAGCCCGGCGGCAAAGCCCGCAGAAATCACGCCGCTGGCCATGCCATACTGACTGGCCGGAAACCATTGGCGCACGACTTTGAACAACAAGACCGGAATGGCCGCCTGAAAGACACCAAACAAGAGCGCAGCCATGAGCAGCGTGGTGAAATCAACCGTGAGGCTGCGTATGAACCCAAAGACGCCGGTCAGGAGGCAGGTCACGAAGAGCATGGTGCGGGTTCCGAAGCGATCTCCCAGCGTCCCACCGATTAGCGCGAAGAAGATGCCCGCAAACGAGACCGTACCCCAGATCATGCCGATCTCGACGAGCGATAGCCCTAGATCCTGAGCGATAGTGGTGAACAGCGGCGGTAGAGACAAATTCGGCAGTGTGATGACACTCAACGGTGTCAAAGCACACAAGACCAGCATCACCCAACGGTAGCTGCTGCCGGTCTGTCTCGTTCTGAGCGGGTTTGTCAACATGGATTATTGGTCTTCGACGTGATTGCCCGAATTCTACCCGCGCTGGCATCCCACAGCAATCAGTCCACAGGAACCGCAAAGCAAAACGAGTTGAACTGCATCAGAGCAATTCAACTCGTTTCACCTGGAACAGCTTCACGGAGCATTCTACGTGCGGACAGTCCGGCTCAGCCGCCCGCCATCGCACCGATGATGCGAAACGGCTCAGTTCCTGCGGCGACTTCGGCGGGCACGGATGCGTCGGCTGGTTCGTGGGAGAGATCCTCGCCACAGGCAAAAAAGCGAACGAAGGGACGGCGTTCCTTGGTGGTGATGTCGCGGATGGTGCCGCGCAGCATTGGGTAGGCCGTCTCCAACGCCTCCAGAATCGCCCCCTGCGTGATTGGCTCCTCCACCCGGAGTTCAACCGCGCCAGTCACTCCCGCCAGCGTGCGCAGGTGGGTGGGCAGCGTGACCCGGATCATAGCAGCACCTGCACCTCGACCGACAGTACCGCCGGGAGATCGTGGACGATGGGCATCCAGTTGTCGCCCGAATCGGCGGACACGTAGACCTGCCCGCCGGTCGTGCCGAAGTAGAGGCCGCACGACTCCAGGGAGTCGACGGCCAGCGCGTTGCGCAGTACGTTGACATAACAATTCTCTTGCGGCAGCCCATTCGTCAGCGCTTCCCACTCCTCGCCACCGGATCGACTGCGATAGACGCGCAGCTTGCCATCGGGCGGAAAATGGTGGGAATCACTCGTGATTGGCACGACATAAATCGTATTCGGATCATGCGCATGAACGGCGATTGGAAAGCCAAAATCACTGGGCAGATTGCCGCTGACTTCGTGCCAGGATTCACCGGCGTTGTCCGAGCGCATCACATCCCAGTGCTTTTGCATAAACAGTATATTTGGGCGTGACGGGTGCATGGCGATGCTATGGACGCAGTGCCCGACTTCGGCAGTCGCGTCCGGCAGTTCAAATTCCGACTTCAGCCCCTGATTGACTGGCCGCCAGGTCGCGCCGCCATCGTCGGTGCGGAAGGCACCCGCGGCAGAGATGGCAACGAACATGCGGTTGGGATCATCGGGACTCAGGACGATGGTATGCAGGCACATGCCGCCAGCGCCTGGCTGCCAGAGGTTGCCCTTGACGTCGCGCAGTCCTGGCAATTCACGCCACGTTTTGCCGCCGTCATCCGAATGAAACAGGGCCGCATCCTCGACTCCGGCATAGACGGAGTCCGGGTTGGACGGCGAAGGTTCAAGATGCCAGACGCGCTTGAATTCCCAGGGATGCTGCGAGCCATCGTACCACTGGTGGGTGCCGGGTACGCCGTCGTACAAAAATTCGTTGCCGACGGTTTCCCAGGTCTTCCCGCCATCGTCAGAGCGCTGGATGAGTTGCCCGAACCAGCCGCCCGATTGCGACACGTAGAGCCGGTTGGGGTCGCTCGGCGTCCCGGTGATGTGATAGATCTCCCAACCGGGGAAGAGTGGCCCCTCCACTGTCCAGTCTTTGCGCCGTTCATCCGACCGCAGAATGAATGCGCCTTTGCGTGTGCCGACGAGAACACGAACTTCGCTCATGTTTGCATCTCCCTCGCGATGTATATTAGGTAGCCATAAGGATAGAACTTTTGTTCGTTTTAGTCAAGCAGGTTGATCACAGGGTGAATGCGAGCCGCTTCGCTGAGGCGGCTCGCAGCACAGGATTTCCTTCTGGTTGGCGTCCGCGCCGCTAGCCTACAGGGACAACCAGAGTACAAATCGGCTCATACGACAGGCGATCGCCTACGATGCGGTGCGTACCGGGGACGGCATTCCAGACGATGTAGAACGTGCGCAGGTAGCGCTCGTCATCGTCTGTTGTGCCCAGCCGGATCGGTGAGGTCGCCTGGGCGCGATAGGTGCGCGCGCCGACACTAATGCGCCCTGGATCGATGCGAACGGCGTCGCGTGCCTCACCCCAGTTATCGAACGCAGGCGGCGTGAATTGAATCGTTACCTGTTGTCCAGCGCGCAGGGGGCCGTTGGTTGTCTCACAGGTTTCGAGTGAGAGGGTGTTATTGCGCGGTGGTGTGATGTTCTGCGTACGCGGCACATCCGGGCACAGTCCAGTTTCCCGAACCTGGCTGGTAAGGAGCCAGTTACTGGTCGTGAGCTGCCACCAGATGCGCCCATCAGGATCGCTGGCAGCAATAACGGGCCTGACCGATGCTCCTGCTGGCAGGGAATTGATCGCTTCGTAGAATTCGCCGGGGCCAGCGTAGAGCGTCGTCGTGCCCCGCGTCACACGGCGACAAATGGTTGGATCAGCCGTCGGCTGAGGAGTGGGCGTCGCTTGCGCGGCAGCAAGCGTGTTGAGATAGGCTTCAGTCAGGCGGGCGATGTCCGTCTCGGTGATCGCAGCCGGCAAGCGGATGGAGACCGGCAGCAGTTGAACGGGCAGCAGCGCCACCGAAGCTGGCTCGAAAGGCACTGCACTCGCCGCGCTGTGAACGCCGCCAGCAGGAATGAAGATGAGGTCGCCCGCATCACTATGGATGATGGCGTAGCCAGCCAGCACATAGACGCTAGGGTCACTGTCAGCAGTTGGAGCCGTGATGAAAGCAGTGCCATGCACCTGCAAGCGCGTGCTGCCTATCTGCATGAACGCGCTCTGTTCGTTGTTGGCACTCTGGAGCAGGATGCCGCTCGGCAGTCCTCCCTCACACGCCGTATTCGCGCCCGTGGCCAGATCAAAGACGCGGAATGCATCCAGCACTGGCTGTCCCGGACTCGCAAGTGCTAGCGTCAGTAGATTGCCTCGAATGTTGAGTACATCCACCGACGCCCAGCCAAACACGTGCTCACCCGGCACAGCGACCCGCGCCCAACGGTTGTCGCTGCTGCGTCCATTCACGATCAACCCATCGTTGACACCCGCGTGAGCAATGATCTCGGCGTCTTGCCCCGGCGCGCTGCGGATGTTGACACTGCCAATGGCAATGGCGTCCAGTGTGGGCAGTGGCGTGACCTGGTTCGTCAGTGTTACGTCGCCCAATGCCACCAGCGTGAACGCACCTGCTAAAGGCTCACCTCCGTCGTATGAGCTGAGCGTGACGATGCCCAGGTCGTCATCCGTCACCGCGGCGGAGAGTGTATTGACGGCGCTCAGGGCAGCGCGATCACCCGCCTGAGCCATAAGCACTTCACCAGCAAACCCGGACGCCGAGATCGCGCCATTGCCAGCACAGATTTCACCGGGTTCGAGGCGGAAACAGGTGCTGGCCGCGCGCGAAACATCCAGCAATATCGATGTCGGGCAAACAGGCGTGGATTGCGCCCGGAGCATCCTGGGCAACGGTGCCCAGCCAAACGTACAAGCGCATAAGAGTAAGAAAAAAACGGCGAATTGATGTCGCTTCATGGCAGCGCTCCCTTGGTCGTGTGCGCGCAGATCATTGTGTCTTTCCTTTAACCTAGCGCCAGTTTTTTGCCCGTAGGTCAGGCGTTGTTTTCGCGTGGGGCGAACGGTGAGCAATATGCAGGTTGCGCAGATGCGTTTTCACATACGATAAAGATAGCCCGACATAAGTGGGAAACAAAATTGATGAAACGTGCCTTGTTACTGCAAACTGCTGTTCTCGCCTTGTTGTTCGGTGTCGCGGTGGTCATGGCACAGCCTGCACCGGAGAACGCCCTCTTCGTGCCTATCGGTCAGATTGGCGCGCCTCGACCACAGGGCATCCAATATGATCCTCAGTTTGACCGTTTCGCCTGGGTTGATGATGATGGACGGCTCGTTCTGGTCGATGCCGCCAGTTATCAACTCCTGCACACCCTTTACGAGAGCGGGGCATACAACGCCTATCGCTTCAGTCACGATGGTCTGTGGTTAGCCCTGGCAATTGACCGGCGGGTGGAACTATGGGAGACAGCCACCGGGCAGCGCACCGCCATGTTCGAGCCAGCGGGCGCAAATCTGGTGCAAGGCCCGCTGCATTTCACCCCGGACGACCGCTATCTGCTGCTCGATACAGTGGTGCCCGCGCCCCAGGAACTCCGCCGGAGTGAAAACGACACCAGCATTATTCCCTGGCTGTGGGATCTGGAAGCGGGACGCGGCGAACGGCCATCGCGTTATGCCAGCCTGGAAGATGGCTACCCCTTCTTCGAGTATCGCAATGGCCTGGTTGTGGGTGCAAACACTTATCTGGTGGGTGGCATTCCCAATCGCTTGATGGTGTTAGATGGTGGACGGTCTGGCTTTCCGGTCGTCGGCGAAATCTCCGCCAACCGCTTCGAACGTGACCCGATCACTGTCTGGAGAAGTGCCTTCGACAACATGCTGTATGCCGACCCTGGAAACAACGCTGCCATTGAACAGATCGATACCGACAGCGGCGCGTTGTTTGACCTGCGTCTCGGCATCAATCTCAATTATCGCAATCTGGCCGAGATGAACGATTTTCGCCTGTCGAGGAGCGCGCGGGTGCTGTGTCCCCTGGCAGATCCAGGCGAGTCATCGCTACTGCGCCTGTTTCATGGCGAAGGCTATCTGAGCTACCAGAATTATGAGCCGGTCACAGTCATGCTGCTCGACGTTCTGCAACCGCTGACGATGGGGCAGGAACGGGGTGCGCTGCTCCTCTATAGCTTCAACGAGGAACGCGGGCGGGGAACGATTGAACTCATTCGCCCGCCGGACGTTCAACACATGCTGCTCAGCCCCGATCAAACGCGCTTAATGGTGCGGCGCGCATCAGGAGAGCAAGCCATCGAACTCTACGATCTGCAAAGCTGCACGCTCGATCTGAGTATCGTGCCGGCGGAGCCGGATGGCGCGGGTGAGCGTGTCCTGGCATTCAATGCCGACGGCAGCGTCATTATCAGTGACTTCCAGCGCTTCGACGCCCAGAACGGGGATATGCTAGCCTATCTGCCAGAATACACCCGCGGATTTGAACGCTTCACCTTCGATGAAAGCAGCCAGAATCTCATCACTATCCGGGGCGACGATTGGCAATCATGGGACATTTCCACCGGGCAGCCCCACGAGCGCGCCTCGCTGACGCTGGTGCAGGGACAGCAGATCATCGCTCGATCGCCAGACTCCGCACGTTATCTGACCCGCAGTGATGAAAACGGCGATCCAGCCATCATCAATCTGATTGACATTCGCCAGAACAGTCGGCGTGTTCTCGAAATTCCATCTGTGCCCGGTCTTTTCATTGAGCAAATCATTCCGAATGAAACCTGGGAAAGCCTCCTGGTTGTTTACAACGATGGTTTCATCAGCGGAAGCGATATTGCTGTGTATACCTTCGGGCGTGGTCAAGTACTCTGGGCATCCGGCGATGATCTCCCTTCTCCAGATTATCGGCAGTATGGCTGGCTCGACACCAACAAAATCTATGTGATGGGCACCCCGTACTATGATCAGCCCGAGCGAGTCTACGGCGTAGACTACGATCCCTCCGGGCTGCCCGCCTGCCTCGTCCGCGCATTCCCAGATCAAGCCGCCGACTGGCAGATCGTGTGGGAAGCGATTCGCTTGCGCCAGGACAGCGAATTCATCAATCGCCTCGCCTTGCGCTTGTGTGCTGCATTGCCCGAAACAGCCGATGCCGTTGTCCCGGCACTCACGCCCACACCGCCTTTCATCTATCGCAGTCAGCCCACACCGCTGCCCTATGTCATCCCCGGCGTGCCGCTGTGTTTGACTGAACATTTCCCGTTCGAAGCTACGCGCTATGCCACGCTCTGGCGCGAGATTTCCGCCGGTCTCACTCAAGATCAAGTCGCTGAGTTAGAGGGGATGATCTGCGAGGGCTTGATTAGCTCAGTCAACAGCATCCAACCGACACCGACCATCAATCCCAACCTTGCCGTGCCGCCCACACCAACACCGATTGACGCGGCGCCACAAACCACCGGCGGCGGCCAAGAATTTCGCCCAATGGTGATTGCCTTCGATGTCGAAACCGGCCAGCGGTCACAGGGAGACTATCTACCACCGACGCAGCTACAGCGCGAGATGACGCCGCTTATCGACGCCTTTGCCCGCCAATTTAATCGACCGCCAAACACACTGACGATCAGCCCCGATGGGCGACTCGCAGCCGAGTTCGACCAAAATGGGTTCGTCCGTCTCTATCGCCTCACACGAACTTACGACGAATTCATCCGCGAAGGGCAGCTTGCCCGCGCAACGCTACAAGCGGATGGCGTGCGCAGTATTGGCCTGGCACCGACGGCGACCGCCGCCTACGAAGCGATTGGTGCGATTCGGCCAACGCTCACCCCGACGCCAACTATTGCTGCGCCTGTGCTCGCCGAAGCCACGCCACCTGCCTGGGACGAATCGGTGACGACGCTCTGCCCGGCGCGCACGTTGTTTAGCCTCGAAAGCACACCGCCAGACTATGCCGCGCATGGACGTTTGCTGGCGCAGTCATCTGTCGTATCAAGTGGGACCTGGGTGATAGAGCCTGGAACGGGTCACCAGTATGCCGATGCCGCGATTCCGCGCTGTGTGGGCAATGGAAGTTGCGCATTTTCGTTCGACCGGCAGTGGATTGCCCAGGTCGGCGATGGCGTGATGGTCTCGCGCGTCGATGGCTCACAAGCGACAACCGTCATTCCGCCGGGCAACAACATCAGCGCACCTTACCAGGCGCAGTGGTTGCCCAGCAATATCTTGCGTATCGGCTCCAGCGGCTATCTGCCGGAAGAATATCGCGGCCAAATCCATGTGCAGCGGGATTTTGACCCGCAGACGGGCAGATTGAGCGAACCGTTTGTGCCGCTCACCGTGAGTGATCCGGTGCGCATCGGCGAATTACCCATCCAGCGAGATGATCTCCAGCCAGGCGGGTTGCTCTCCCTGGTGACGACACCTTACGACTCGTTCACGAGCAAATACTACATTTACGATCGGGAAACAGACACCGCCGAGTACTTCGCCCGCAATCTGGATTATGCGGAATGGGATCCCCTCGGTCGCTTCCTCGATTACGCAAGCGGCGGCGATTACTTCCGTTTCGATGCGGCGACGCGAACACATTACCAGATTCCACATCGCTCTTCAGGGATCTGGTCGCCAGACGGTCGCTATCGAGCCTCCAGCTACAACAACAGCGATGATCAACGTGATCGTCTTCAGAGGGGTGAACTGCCGCTGAAACTGCAAATCACCGACGTCGAGACTGGTGCAATCCGTCGCTACTGTGTTCCGCAGACCGGTTTCCAACTGCTCCCTGACGCCTTCGTGTGGTCACCGGACGGGCGCTACATCGCCTTTACAACCACACTGCCGATTGAAGGCGACAATTTCCCAACCCCTGGCCCGACGCTGGTGCCCTACACCACAGCGCCGACCACCACACCTGTCCCGCTCGAAGTGCAGTATCAAGCGCAGTTCCCCAGCACCATCATCCTGGATACGCAAACGGGATATGCAACCGTGATCAGCACTCAGGCAACCGGCTTGAGCGTATGGACTGACGACGGAGGAACACGATGAAGACTCGTTCCTGCTTGGCGTTCCTAACGTGCGTAGGCATCGTCCTCGGAGTGATTCTGGCGTTCGGGCGCATTCATGCCCAGGACACACCAACCGAAGTGCCGCCGACCAGCGTCTACGTCACGACCCAGGATTTCCTGTCGCTGCGGCAGGGGCCAGGCACCGCCTTTCAGCGCCTGGCCGTGGTTCCAGCGACGACGACGCTGCCCGCATATGGCCGCTCATCAGATACGCAGTGGGTACAGGTGCTCTATGAAGGGCAGCGCGGCTGGCTATCCTCACGCTACCTGGTTTGGAGCGGCGACATCATCGATCTGCCGGTCGATGGCGTTGATCCCTATCCGTTTATCCGGCGCGCGGCAGCCGTCGGCGTGACCACGCGCGAAACACCCTTCTTTGCCAACCCAGACCTGACGGGCACGCCACTCGGCACAATCCCGATTGATTACGAAGTCGAGTTGACGGGACGCCTGGGCGAGCGCGGTTTCTTCCAATTTCAGGTGCGCTGGCAGGGGCAGCTTTATTGGGTCGGCAACTGGAACATCCGCATCGTGGATGGCGATTACCTGCGCTTGCTCGATCTGGCTTATCTGTATCCCTACGGGCGGCTGATACTCAGGCTACAGCAGGATGTCGCGCTGGCGTTGGGCAGCTTTCGCCAGATCGACGGCGTTTGGTCGCGCCTCAGCGGCGGGCAGCAGGTTGCCTGTGCGCCACTCCCGCCCCGCATCGACAACGAACTCACTGAGGAGGATGTTCTGCGCGAACCTTTGTTTGGGCCGGCGGTGGTCGCGCTTAACGATGCGACCGCCAACATCAACACGGCGATCAGCGCCTTTGAAGATGCGTGCGCGCCTGGCTTCGTGCTGACGCGCGATTATGTTCAGGCGCAATCGCTGCGCCTTGCAGAAGCCGAACGGGCGCTACTGGTAGCGGGTTCATTTTTGGAACCGCTGGCGCTGCGCAATCCGCTGCTCGATACCTCCACCGGCGGGGGATATTGAGGCAGCTTTCCCGGACAATGACATCATCATTCTTTGTATTTGAAAGGACAATCTCGTGAAGAAAAATCTCATCAGCGTCGTAATGCTCATTGCTCTCATGGTCATGGCGAGTGTCGTCTGGGCGCAAGACCCAACGCCGACGCCGCTGCCGGAAGAACCGCTGCCCAACTGTCCAGCATTTGCGGGCGAACCCCGCGAGTCACGCACGGCTTACTACATGGGCGAAGGGCTGGCCTACCTGAACAACAACCAGCTTGACGCGGCGCGCATCAGTTTCTCCTGCATTGTCCGCGTCATCGATGCCAACTATACGGCAGGTTGGATCGGTCGTGCGCGCGTTTATACCCGCTTGGCGGAATACGAACGCGCACTGGCGGATTTGAATCGTGCGGTGCAGCTCGCGCCCGATCTGGCGGCGGCCTACAATGACCGGGGCTATCTGTTCATGCAGTGGCGTGATTACCCGCGCGCGCGGGCAGACTTCAACCGCGCGTTGGAGAGCAACGCCGACTATGCCCCCGCCTACAGCAATCTTGCGGTGCTGCACACGGTGCTGGGCGAATACGATGCTGCCATCGCGCTGCTCGAAGACAAGATCCACACGACCAATATCGATGGCATCCTGAGCCAGTACCGCGATCCCAACCGCAACACGGATGATCCTATTCTGTTCAACTCCGATCATGCGCGCCTGTATGCCCTGCTCGGCATCGTTTATGAGCGGCAGGCGCTCACCAACTTCCGTAACTATGTCGAACTCTACAACGGCGCAGGCCTGTTTGTAGATGACCGGGTTGGCTCGGCAGCCGGGGCATTGGAGTCACGTTTCACGTTTGAACTGCGTCTCGATGATGGCTCATGGCTGCTGCTGTCCAGATTCCCAGACGACGCCGGATTGTAGGAGGCAGCGATGAACAGATGGTTCACGCTTCTCGGTAGCGCAATCATCCTGAGTCTGCTGCTGGTACACCCAGCTGCGGCTCAAGACGCTGCCGACGAATGCAGCGCACCTCCGGGTATAGCTCCAGCCGTCTACTTTGTCGGGCAGGGTGATGCTCACGCAGCATCGGCGCAGCACGCGCGAGCAATCGTCGATTACACGTGCGCGCTGGCAGCCGACCCGAATTATGCGCCAGCCTACGCGCGGCGCGCAGTCAGCCAATCGGCGCTGGGCGATGCCGATGCCGCGCTGGCGGACTATGATGCAGCGCTCGCCATCGATGAGACGCTGGTCGAAGTTTACATCAACCGTGGCATGTTTTACGCTCAGGCCGGGAACTTTGGGCTGGCGCTGGCAGATTTGAGCCTAGCGCTCAGCCTGGAGCCGGGCAACGCCATCGCGCTCAACAACCGCGCGGTCGTTCATGCCATCGAAGGCAATTACGACCTGGCGCTGGCAGATTTGGAGACCGCCACCACGCAACATCCGGACAATCCAGTGTCGTACGCTACGCTCGGCAGCATCTACTCCGCTCTGGCGGTGCAGAACTACCAGCGCTACCTGGAGGTCAGTGGCTCCGATGAAGCGCTGCTCCCCGCCGGCACGCCAACGCAAATGCTCTCGGCGATTGACAATGGCCTGCGCACCGGAAACTACAGCGTCTGGTTGGGGTTGATGCGGCCCGCCGACTGGGGGACGCCATGAGACGCCACTCGCTGCGGATGCCGCTGCTGTTGTTGGTTATGTTGATGGCCGCCCTCACCTCATATGCACAAGAGGGGCATGGTGTGCTTCAAATTCTGGAACTGGGGCGCGGTTTCACCGAGCGCAGCGATTTTGAACTGTTTAACTGCTCGGATGTGAGCTGTTTGCGCATCGCCCGGTTGCTTCTTCCCGGCTTGTTCGCCTCCGACCCCGCAACGGGCGTCATCCGCGCGGCTGAGCCAGGAGAACGCATCCTCATCGGCGATCCGCCGGTACTGCCCAGCGCCGAACAGCAGTACACCATCCAGGCAGACCTGCTCTGGAGCGACGGCACCCCCATCAGCGCCTATGATGTCGCCTTCAGCGTCATTGGGCGTGAGCTGCGAGCGCCGGCGAGCCTGACCATCATCGACGGGCTGCGCATCGATGGAGAGCGCACCTTCACAGTGACTTATCGTTCGCCCGATTGCACGGCGCAGGCCCGGCTTAACAGCGTCATCATGCCGGTTACGAGCTTTGCAGCATCGTTTCGTCAGTTCGCGCTGTCATTCCAGGCAGAGCACGCGGGCGTACCTTCATTAGCGGATTGGCAAAAAGCCTATCGCGAGGCATTCAGGGTCGAATGGGGGCAACCTGACGCTGCTACCAGTCAGGGTTCAATCGATGATATTCCCTGGGGCGGGCAGTTTCTTATTCAGACGAATGATGGAGCCAATTATGTCATCACCACCAGCAGCGGCCTCGTCATCGACGAAAACAGCTTCGATTCACCCGCTTTCGAGTCACTCACTGGAAAAGACATCAATCTCCTGCTCGATCCGCCCTTTGCCGAGCGCGCCGACCTGCGCAATCTGGGCGATATTCAGCTTTACGAAGCGCCGGGTTATGCGGCGGATCGACTCGTCTTTAATCTGTCCGACCCGAATTATCCCCGTCCGGCCTTCATTGACGCTGGCCCCCTGGAACAACTGCCGCATCCGATCTTGTGGGATGTTCGCGTCCGCAGGGCGATCCGACTGGCTATCGACACGCAGGCGCTGATCGACGGCGCGCTGCATGGTGGCGGCGTAGCCTTGAACGGTGCTTATTCGCCAGCATCCTGGGCGTATGATCCCTCCCTGACTGCCTGGGATTACGATCCGGTGGAGGCAGAACGGCTGTTGGATGAGGCGGGTTGGCGCGGAAGCGAGAGTCGTCGCTGCGTCGGCTGCACGTATCCTGAGCGGCGTTCATCGTTGTCATTGAGGCTGATGGTTGACAACGACGAGGTGCGCCAACAGGTCGCAGAGATAATTCAGGTACAGCTTGGGCGCGTCGGCATCGCAGTCGAGATCTACTATGACGACGGTTCAAGACAGGACTTCGACCTGCTGCTGACCGGAACCAGCGGGGCATCTCTGTGGGCGCGCGAACCCGATCTGACCTATCAGTTTACACAAGCGATGGATGTCCTCGGCGTGCGCGTCGGGAATCTGGGTTCATATGTGAATCCAGAGCTTGAAAGTCTGCTTGAGCAGGCACGCAGCGTTCCGACTTGCAGCATCCAGGCCCGCGCGGACATCTACCAGCAAGTCCAACGGTTACTGAATGAGGAACTGCCCGCGACGTGGCTCTACGCGCGTAATGACTTCTACAGTGCGCGCGGCATCGTCAACTTTTCGCCGTTTCCGGGCGAGCCGTTGTGGAACATCACAGACTGGGTGGTGACACGATGAAGCGTATCTTGATTGCCCTGATGTTACTTGTGCTCGGCGTCACGACGGTCGCGGCACAGGATAGTGGCGCAACCGATTTCCGGGGGCGCGTGCGGGTGGAAAGTGCCTTTGCGCGCGTCCTGCCAGATTTTGAGGCGGAAGCGACGGCATCTGTCTTCGAAGGCGAAATTCTGGAGGCAATCAGCCGCAATCTGGATGGCACCTGGTTCGAGGTGCGGCGTCCGGGGCGTTTCAATACCTTGGGCTGGATCTTCGAGGGGACGCTCGATTGGGATTTCTACCCCGAACTGCTGCCGCTTGGCGATCTGGCGACGGGTTTGACCGGCCCCACGCCGCTGCTGGAAGCGCCACCCTTTGCGATCTTCCTCGCAGAAGCGCCCACCTTGCGGACGCAGCCTTCGCGACGTTCTCCATCGGTACAGCCCTACGTCGAACTGCCTGCCTCGATCACGGTACCGGTGTTGGCGCGCAATCAGGATGGCTCATGGCTGTTCATCAACTATCGCGGCCATCAGGGCTGGATCGTCGCGTTTGCGGGGCGAGAGCTGAGCCGCGTTCTCGAAATCCCACAGGCATCCAACCTGCCGCCGCTTGAAGGCGTGCCTGTCATCATCATCCCGGTCGAGCTGCAACAGGCGCAAATCGACCGGCTGCGTGCGTTCGTCTTCGAGCGCCGCGCCTATGCGGTTCAACTCGAGCAGTTCTGGTGGCGTGTCTTCCGCGGCGAAATCATGCCCTGCGATGCGCCGGCAGAGTTCACAACTTACCCCTACGGTGACGATGATGTCCGCCAGCTTCCAGAATTGGAGCGGTATATCCCCCGCCTGACTGAAGCCATCAGTTACATGCAGTTATCGCGTGAACCCCTGCTGACCTGTGGCATCGTTTCGCCAAGCATCGTCGGCGATGCGCGTGATGCCGGTATAAATGCGCGGATCATCTTCGACGCAACGCTCGAACGCCTGCAAGACCTGGAAGACAATGTCGTCCAGGCCCGCCTTTGAACCATGATCTACGGGGTTTGGTGCGCCAGACCCCTATGATGATGGTGGCCCCGTGAACGGTTTCTCGAAAGTGCCCCCCGTTCGCAGCAAACAGACTTGCTGCCAGTTGTAACGGTAATTGGAGTTTGTCCAATAGGGAGCGACACGCCAGGTGTAAGTCCCTGCTTCCTGGGGCAGAAAGCCGATGTCGATGGTCGAGGTCGTCGTCTGGCTGTCAAAGGCGCGGCGCACGCCCGACGGCGAGATCACGATCACGCTATAGACATTGGAGCCCTGCAGCCCGGGGTAGGTGACTGTCAGCCGATTGTCGCCCGCCATGAAGTCGCCGCTGCGAGTGAAGTCGCCAACCCATTGTGAACAGACATCGGTCGAAAGATCGAAGCCTTCCGGCACACGCCCATTCGCATCACGGGGCAACAGCCGCCCTGTCGGTGGAATGCTGTTGAACGCGACGCTGGTACGCACCAGCCGGGCGTACACCCAGGCGGGCGTTGCGCCGAACTCGATCTGGACCCACTGGCGCCCATCCCAACGCTGGTAGAAATCGCCAGCCCGCCCGATGATCGTCACTGAGGTATCTCGTGGTAAGCGTCCAATCGCGTCGTAGGCAAAATCGGGGCCAATCCGCACTTCAGCATTATCGACTGAAATTAAGCCATACATAGCATCCACCTGCGCCTGTATTGTTTCAGTTCGCATCATGGCGATTGCTGCCAGGAACATCAGCATAAACAGGCCGCGCAACAGTGTTTTTCGCGTCATGGAACCTCTCCGTCTGATGACTTGATTTATCTCATCGTAACCCAAGTTGACGATGGATAATCCACGCTCAGCCCACGTCTTTCAGACGGCTGCCAACGGTGTTCTTGCTGCGCCCTGTCTTCACATTTCACCGCACGTCCGACACAGAAGCCGCCGGGGTGCCCCGACGGTATCTGTTGCGCTTTCTCCAATCGTTTTTCGACTTTGCCGGCACGATCAGATCTTGCATAAGGCCGCAAACCTCGTCCGGGTTAGCAAGCGCGTAGAACCCAGGCTGTGCTTCTCCTGACCAATCCTGCCAATTGAGTCTTGAATTCAGCATTGAGTGATTCAAACCAAAGATGACCGATTTTTCCCTGGCGCTGAAGTAATGACTCTCTTGCAGTTTCAGAAGCGGCTGCGACACCAAGAGCCGCGCCGTCTGATGGTGGGCTAAGACCACGGTATGGCAAGTGCCGCCCCAAATGATCTTGCTTAACATGAGATCAAAATAGTTGATGTGTTAATTAAGTTGGCGTATAATTTTGTTGATGGATTGATTAACAAGTTAACTAATTGAGCGTCTAGTTTTCTTATGACGACACGTTGTTTCCGTGCTTGGAGTTCAGCAATTTAGTCAAGGTATCGAGTAGACATATGTCAGAAATCAGAGATATTTGGCTGCATGCCCACAACATGATCCGCTCGGCCAGGCAGATCATTAATCGTGATCTATATCCGCTCGGCCTCAGCAGCGCCGAGGGAAACATATTGCTCCATATGTGGACGCAGGGTAAGGAGATGGGGCAGGAGCAGCTTGTCGACCAACTTGATATCAGCAAGGCAGCCGTATCACGCGCCCTCGATTCACTAGAGAGGAAAGGATATATCACCCGGGAGCCTAGTCCTGAGGATAAGCGCGCTCACTGGATTCAGCTAACGAGCACTGCCGCAGAGATTGGGCCAAGGATTGAACAAATCTACAACCGTGTATTTACGCTGGCCGTAC
This sequence comes from Anaerolineae bacterium, assembly GCA_023382675.1. GTDB lineage: Bacteria > Chloroflexota > Anaerolineae > Aggregatilineales > Phototrophicaceae > Flexifilum. The sequence continues at coordinate 43,163 of JAHDWN010000030.1, read as the reverse complement.
AGGGCATCTCTCACGATGAACTGGACTTCTTTATGAGACTGTTCAGCCGTATATCAGAGAACTTCGCGCGCGAACAGGCGATGAATACCTAGAGGACAACGATGTTAGAGAGTGATCTGATTGGATTAGGCCTGTTCATAGGCTATTTTCTGGTTGCAGGACTGACGCTGCTGCTGCTCAAAATGTACTTCAATCCACCATTCGAGATCGTCCGCAAGATGTACCACATGGTGATACCCTTCTCGATTTTTCCCTTACTGACGTTATTCAGTACCTGGTACATGGCAGTCCTGGCTGCATCGACCCTGGCTCTGGTGATATATCCGGTGCTTGCCCAGGCAGAACGTTTCGCGCTGTACAAGCGATTTGCGGTCGAGCGTGAAGGCGGTGAATTCAAAAGAAGTCTGCTCATTGTTCAACTGTCGCTAGCTTCTCTGGTCTTCATCTTTTGGGGATTGCTGGGAGACGATTGGAAGTATGTTGTCGTTGTGGCGGTCATGGCTTGGGGGTTGGGCGACGCTGCTGCCGCATTGGTAGGTAAAGCAATTGGCCGCCGCCGGATTCGACATCCATGGATTGAAGGGACCAAAACGTGTGAGGGAACGCTGGCGATGTTCATCGTCGCTTGGTTGGCCATATTCCTTACGCTCCTGATATATGCTGGCCAATCCTGGCAGGTGAGTCTTGCCGTTGCGACGCTCGTTGCGCCTGTGAGTGCCGCCGTTGAGCTATTTTCTCACCGGGGAATGGATACCCTGACCGTCCCGCTCTCGACGGCTTTCGCCATCCTTCCCCTGATGTCCTTTTTCTCCTTGCTGAGCGTGTAACATGACCGATCTTTCCCAACAACAGGCGGCGAGTCGTGAAAAGACGCTGTTGATAGCATTGTTGTTAAGCTTGCCCGGGCCGCTGGTGACCGGACTGGCTGCCATTTCCAGCCAATCCACAACGCAGGTCGCCGATTTCATCCGGCGAACTGTGGAGCTGGTAGCCTTGTTTCTCTCCTGGTGGGTCTTCCGCCGGCTTCAACGAAACTTGGCGCTGAGCGAGGCGGATCGGGTTGGACTGGAACGAATGGCAGGGCTAAGCGTCGCTGGCACTATGATCTGTTCCGGTGTCGTCATGCTGATTGTGGCTATGTCTCGACTGTCTGTATTCGAGCCTGGTGGCCGAGTTACGCTGGGCCTCATCATTGCGGCGCTTGGGTTTTTGACCAATACCTGGTTTTGGCGGCGCTACACAATCCTGACGCGCGAACAATACAGTTCGGTCATTGCTTCACAGCAGAAACTATATCGCGCCAAAGCGTCCGTGGATCTGTGTGTGGTTGCCGCGCTAACCGCCGTCGCCATAGCTCCCACGCATCCGGCAACCCGGTATGTGGATATTCTTGGCTCGATCATCGTCGCAGGCTACCTGTTGTGGAGCGGGCTGCGGATGGCGCAATCACATCTGGGCGATGTCAGGCACTTGTTTCACCGCTTACGCGATCATCCGGCGTTCCGCTGACGTCGCGCCTCGCGGCAAATGTGACACGCCGCCAATGAGGCAATGCAGTGGAAATATCAGTCTGCGTTGCGCAATCGCACTTTGTAAATCCCGTGCTCTGGCATGATCGGCGGTGATCTTGTTGCACCTTGTCTTCACCTTTCACCGCACGCTCTCGACCTGAAGATCATGCTGACTCAATATTTGGCATGCCAGCAAATGCGCTGCTTCGACTATCGTGGACGGGTAAGGTTCAAAAGCGCGTGTTCTCCACCCGTCATACTTGCGACCACACGCCTCCAAGAGTCCACTTCGGCGCCGAAAGGCTCGCCTACATAATTAAGCACACTCTTCGCTTGGAACAGCTCGAGTTCACCTTTCAATGCCTCCCATTTCGCGCGTTGGATCTTAGCCAATTGTGCCCGCTCTTTTGGCGCAGACATCAGTCGCAGAACATCCCGAAAGTGCGGTAGACACAGGCCCTGGGACTGCTCGTACGCGCTTTGAAACGTGGTATCGCTCCAGTACTCCGCGAACGTTTCGATATACAGAGCCTCTGATTTGCAGAGGCTGACACAGGCGGGACACGGGATCTCAGGCTCTAACTTGCCCGCCAGTCTGGTGTCGCCTTTAGCGCCGAACCAGCCGCTGACGACTGTTTCCAGCCTCGAGAGTTGAAAGGGCGAATTCTCAGATTCGAGAATTTCGAGCACTGCATCTAAGGCCGCCTCGAACAAAATCGACACACCCAAAGAGTAACCGTATTGATGTGCGAGCAACCAACTGTGATGGTTGCAGAATCCGCGCCCGCGCCGGAACACCTTATGAATGCCTGCATCGTTTGCAAATTCATAAAGCAGAGAGTCGATGTAACGGTTTTCGTCATGCAGGAGCAGCCCACAGATCGCACAACCTCGCCGGCTAAACCGCTCAAGTAGATCAACATACGTCTTCGAATAAGCCATGTGATTAGCCTTATGAATCAAAACACGGCGATATCTGATCTGCCAGATTCACTCAGGAAGCGCTTTGCGTAATCGATTCTTGAGAATGGCGATCCCGACTTACGCCCTGTCTATACAGTAACGCTGGCGGTGCACAATCTGCCGTGTCAAATGTCACCTTCTCGCCCGTGGAAGATCGCGGGAAAGTCATCATAGTTGAAGTGCTGGAGGAACTTTTGGCGAAGGAGACAGCACAGCATGAGAATGCCGCTACCTTTCACTCATGGCGGTGACATCCCTTGGAGCAATGATACCTATGGATCTCTCGAGACTTTTGAAAGTGTCGTTGTCATGAGGGGCCGTTTGAAGCGTCATGATGAGTTGGATGGAAAAGAGTATAATCCAAATGTTCAATCACATGTCTTATCCCATAGAGCGATGATGACAGCAAACCTATCCTCTAAGCGACCGGATGTCTTCGTTGGTCGAAAGGCTGAACTGGAAGAGGTTAGGAAACGCTTGTTAAGCCCTGAATGTCAGCTTCTGACTGTGATCGGGTTGGGCGGAAGCGGGAAAACGCGCCTGGCGGTAGAAGCCGCCCGTGATCTGGCGAACCATTTTCAAGACGGTATCGTGTTGGTCGGCCTACAGCAGCTCTCAAGGAGTGATCTCCTCGTCCAAACGATTGCCCAAGCACTGAGTTTAACCTTCTACGGTGAAGACGAGACTGAAACACAACTCTTCAAATATCTCAGCGACAAATCCATGCTACTGCTGCTCGACAATTTTGAACATTTGCTAGCAAGTGCGCCAATCCTCAGCGAAATTCTTGCCTACGCCCCAATGGTCAAGATTCTCGTCACTTCAAGAGAAGCCCTAAACGTTCAAGAAGAATGGCTCTATCCGCTCAAAGGCATGAACATACCTTTGAGCACTTATGCGACATCTTGGCAGGATTACGATGCTGTACAACTTCTCCTCTACCACGCTCGCCGAGTTCAGCCAGCCTTCGATCCTGATCAGGAGCACGACTCGATCAGTCGCATCTGTGCGATGACAGCAGGCCTACCTCTAGCAATTGAATTAGCAGCATCGTGGCTGAAAGGCTTGACGGGCACCCAAGTTGCGGCGGCGATGCAAAACAACCTCGATTTCCTATCAACTACAGCACGCAATACAGAAGAACGCCATCGCAGTATGCGGGCTGTATTTGAGCAATCCTGGAAATTACTATCAGAAGATGAGCAACGGGTTTTTGCCCGACTGTCTATTTTTCTCGGTGGATTTGATAGCGCCGCCGCCAATCAAGTGGCCGAAGCCCCATTTTCAGTTTTGGCCGGTTTGGCCGAAAAGTCGATGGTGCAGGTAGTATCGTCCGATCGGTTTGCTATCCACGAAATGCTGCGCCAATTTGGGCTGGAAAAACTAGCAGCATTTGGCGAAACCGAAGCTACCTATACCCACTTCAGCGGTTACTTTTCGCAGCGCATGGCTCAGCAAGAAGCAGCACTCAAAGAACTTGACCAAATGGAAATCATGCGGTCTATAGAACGAGATTTCGATAATGTCCGTCTCGCATGGGAATGGGCCATCGAGAAACAACTAGGGAATCACCTACATACAATGCTGAACAGCTTGTATCTCTTTGGTCTTCTAGGTGGCCGCAATGTTGAAGTGCTGCTGATGTTTCAGCAACACCTTGAACAAATCGCTTTCGACCGTCCCCTCTATGGTCGAATGCTTGTAAGACGTTGGGGCTTTTTGCACTGGTGGTGGCGACAGGATTTCGACGAAGCGCTCGCAAATATCGAGCAAGCTATGACGATAGCACAGGCAGAGGATAACCCGTTTGAGATTGCCTTTTGTCATCTGATTGCCGCTTATGCATTGATAGGGAAAAGCCGATTCACCGAAGCTGTCTCCCATCTGGAAACTGGCCAAGCGCTGTTCGAGCAGCTTGATGAACCGTATTACGTTTGCTGGGTTTTGCATCGTTTAGGGGTGGCTTACGGTTTTCTGAACGAGCGTGAGAAAGAGGTCGCCTACACGGAACAAAGCCTGATGCTGGCGCGGCAGACTCATAATCGATTTGCGCTCTTCATCTGCCTCTTTTACCTGGGCGCTGACCATTTCTTGAGAGGCAACTTTATGAAAGGCAAGCGCTACGGAACGGAAGCGCTCGATTTCGCTGTCGCAACAGGACACCAATGCCAAATTGCTCACGCAGAGGGCTTGATTGCCTTATGCGCTTTCTATGAGGGTGATTACAGCACCTGTCTAGCGTCAGCAGAGCGCTCACGGTCGGTCGTTAGAGATGTTCTGCCGCTCATCATCGAGCCTTACAGCCTTTCATTACTCGTCTTGTTGGCGTGTCTTCGAGAAGACTATGACGAAGCCGTCCGGCTCACCGAATTGGGAAACCAGCACCCGCCCAACCTGCTGGGATTCCAGCTCAGCTATTGGGCATTCGCAGTGCTCGAGTGTGGGCTAGGTGATCCAAAAGAAGCTCGAATCTATCTACAAAAGATGATAGATCTCTCCGACGCTGAAGAATACTCTGCACTTATCTTTGGGATGGTACCCTGTACTGCTTATGTTCTGGCGGATACACGTCCTGAAAAAGCTGTTGAGTTGATTTCCTGGGTGCATGCCTATCCTGAGACTTCATTAGACTGGGCACGCCAATGGCCGCTGTTTGATCGACTTCAATCACAACTCCAGGCATCATTGGATACGCAGTCTTTTCAGACGCACTGGGACATAGGCAAGACAGTCAGCTTTGAGGCAATGGACCTCTTCATCCAAAACGAGTTTCACACATCAAATGGCGTTGTGATTGAAGGACTCGATCAGAAGCTGCTTACAGCTCGTGAAAGTGAAATTCTCCACCTCATAGCTGCCGGGATGACCAATCCACAGATCGCGGCTGCGCTTGTGATCGGAGTGGGTACGGTGAAAACTCATACCCTCAACATCTACCGCAAACTTGAGGTTACTAACCGGACTCAGGCGACAGTTCGCGCCCAGGAACTCGGCGTACTGGATATCTGACCATCTAATTTCTACCATTGAATCTACCATTTGGGAGATATACGTTGCACTAGCGAACGACTATTCTGAACACATCCGAAATCAACACATAAGGAGTGTTCGATGAAAGCAAAACGTTCGCTGATGTCGCTTTTTGCTCTGTTCAGTCTGGTTACGTTGCTGGCAAGCGCTGGAACGTCGTGGGCACACGACGGCCAAGACCACAATGTGTCGCCGGCTGAGCCGCTGCCTCTTGAGACCCGCCAACTGATCTCAGATGTCCGGGAAGCGACCGCCAATTTCCGCGATTTTGACGAGGTCGAAGAAGCGGGCTACGGCAAGTTCTTGGACTGCTTCGTCAACCAGGACATCGGCGGCATGGGGCAACACTACGTCAACGGTGATCTGGTCGGTGATGATGTCCTGGATCCCATGCGGCCTGAGGCGCTGGTGTACGAGCCGACTGAGGACGGGGACATGATCCTGGTCGCATACGAGTATCTCGTGTTTGCTGATGCCTGGGATTACAGCGCAGCACGAGGACAAGCGCCTGTCCTGTTTGGGCAGGAATTTCACCTCAAGACTAATATCCCGAATACACCCCCAGTCTGGGCATTGCACATCTGGCTGTGGACAGATAACCCCCATGGGATGTTCTCGGATTTCAACCCGGTTGTCTTCTGTCCCACCAATCAACCGGTCACCGACTTCACACCTGCCAGCTAATCCATTCCCAGAGGAGATGAACCATGCCACTGTATATGGACATACATCAACACATTGAAGGGCTGACCGCGGACGCCGTCGCTCATGCCCACGAGGAGGACCTGAAAACGCAGGGCAAATACGGTGTCAAGTACCTGCGTTACTGGTTTGATGAACAAACGGGCAAGGTTTTTTGTCTGGTCGAAGCGCCGAACAAAGAAGCCGCGAATGCCGTTCATCGGGAAGCCCATGGGCTAGTTGCCGACGAACTCATCGAGGTCAAAGAAGGTTCGTAGCTAACACAGAAGGATCACGTCAAAGGGCAGGTCTAGCTGTAACAGACCTGCCCACCGAAATGACTGGCTGAAGCGATAGGTGCACTGAATACGACCTCACTTCTGGAAATATGCCGGTCGAATTACCAGCTCCACTAACTCTCCCGAACCAACATGAACTGCCTTTGCTCAAGAGCCTCAAGCAGTAGAAACCACGACCACCTGGATTTCTCGCCGACATCCAGACACCATATCAGTTCCCCAGTCCTCAGAAAAAAGGCTGTCCAGATATTCCTACCGCTTTCAACAAGCGGTACTGATTTACAATGATCTTGATTTCGTGAGCGATAGGCGGCCAGGGTGAGCGGTTCCGTCGAGGTTATTGGTGGGGCGCAAACGCTCTGGCACATATCTCGTCCCAAATTAAAATGGGTGCAGCGATCTTTGGATTTCGCAACTGTCCATCAGGCATTGCCGTCAAGGCAACGACTAAAGGGGTGAGGTCAAATCGATGTTTGACAAGTCGAGATTCAGAACATCACAGGACGAAGCCCGATTCATGGCCGCGTATGATGCGACACTCTCGCTTTGGAATGTCGAGCACCGGCCGCTTGAAATCACAACATCCTTCGGTGTGACTCATGTCAATGTTGCGGGATCGCCGGGTCTGCCTCCCCTTGTGCTCCTGCACGGTGCCCAGATCAGTTCACCGGTGTGGTATCCCAACATAAAGCCACTGAGCAGCCATTTTCATGTGTATGCGCCTGACGTGGTTGATCAGATGGGGCGAAGCGTGCCAACCCGTCGGCTTAAGACACCTCAGGACTGTGCAAATTGGCTTATCGAACTGCTGGATGAACTCCACCTGGATCGCATTACCCTGATTGGGCACTCGCAGGGCGGCTGGCTCGCACTCAACTTGGCCACTACTCGACCAGAGCGCATAGAACGTCTGGTGCTGCTCAGTCCATCTGGCAGTATTGGACGCATGCGCTGGCAGTTTTTGTTACATATGCTGCCAGTCTTCATCAGACCGACCAAACGCAGCTTTTATCGGGCATTCCAATGGATGACCACAGCCCCGCTCGGCGAACATCACTCTCTGGCCGAACAGTTTATGATCGGCGCACAGTCTTACAAGCCGCAGGAATTGAGCATCGGCGTTGTGTCCCGTTTCAGTGATGAAGCTTTGCAGCGACTCGCAATGCCAACGCTTCTGTTGATTGGCGATCGCGATGGGACATGTAGGCCGCGTGTCGAACTGGAGCGCGCACGCCGTCTCATTCCCCATCTCGAAGCTGAGTTGATCGCTAATGGTGGACACCTGTTCCCGGTAGACCAGGCCGATGCGACCAACACCCGGATATTGACGTTCCTCAAACCGACATTAAAATGATTTCCTCCGTCGCCTTAACAAATAACAGACTAGGAACACGCTGCTGAAAGCCGCTTTGCCTAGCCGCGAACATCGGTTTCAACGTTTCACACCATAACCGACATAAAAGCCGTTGGGGTGTCCCAACGGCTCTAATCGTCTTCAGATTTGGCTTAGACCGCTCTCGCAGTGGTGAGTGAGTTCGTTTCCTGGTGCTCGCTGGACGCACTGCTTATCCGTGTTCCACGCAACCTCAAAAGAATTCGTCACCATTGAAACCCCAGAATGTGCACTGCCACAGCGTGGTTTACTCACCGTCACTCCGATCCGATTAAGCTCACGATCGCTCGCCTAGAGATCAGTCGCTACCAACTGCGGATTCAAAGACCGTCCGCGTTCCCACGCACCGCGATACTTTTCTGGTGGTAGTATGCTTTGAAGCTGTTCGGGCAAGGCATACAGAGCACACACCGCTTCTGCCCAACACCCCATGCTCGCGGGAGCATTTAGCGCAAGGGATAGACACTCGACTGCGCGTTCGTCCTGCCTTGACGCTGCGAGCACTGCTGCCGCCGGGATCAACAGCAGCGAAGTGAGTACGCGCTCCTTGACGCGCACCGCCAGCGGCAGCCAACGATGGCAAATGATCCGCGCCGTGTCGAAGTCACCGAGGGCGGCAGCCGCCGCCGCCAGAAAACTATCGGCATAGGTCGCGTTGGCATGTGTACCGAGCATGTCCGTCGCTTCCTGTGCCAATTCGCGGCTGTGAATCGGATCACCGTCGATCAATGTAACCGCGCTGAGGATGCACAATGCCCGTGCATGACTCACCCGCGCATGAACTTCCTGCGAGAGTTCCAAAAGTTCCTGAGCGCGGCGGCGCGCCAGATCGAAATTGCCTTCGCGCAGCGCTGTCACACCCATACCCCACGCGCCGATGTCGGCGGCGTTGAGAAATTGCCCCAATTCGGTCAACACCGCCCGCGCTTCTTCGTGAAAACGGTTCGCCTCGGCGTTTGCGCCGCGCGTCGCCAGTGATGATGCCTGATTGTAGAGCAGGTTCGCCAGATAGATGCGGTTTCCGGAACGGCGCACCGCCGCCAGTTCGCGCCTGCTAACGATCTCCGCTTCGTCGGCGTGTCCGGCATAAATGAGCGATACTGCCCAATCCGAACAGACTACCTCATGATAAAAAGGATCGTCGATCAGATCGTAGGCACGTGCGAACAGCTTAGGCGCTGCGTCGCGGTTATCCAGCAGGGCGGCGCGCCCGCGCAGATAAACGCACTCCGCGATATCGCGCTCGGATTCGTGTCGCAGCGCGATCCTGAGAGCCTGCCGCAGGTTCTTTCGTCCTTCCGCTGGAGTTTGCCAGCAGCGCGCCAGCACACGCGCATAGAGTAAATCATGTCCGCTGTGCTGAACGGCGTTCAGTGTCAATCGCAGCAGTTCGAGGCGATCCCCCTGCCGTCGCTGCATATCGCAGTACCAGTAGAGCGCGTCGAGTGCAGCATCCAGCCGATCAATGGCTTGGTTCTCGCACGCCCATTCCCACGCGGAGCGAACATTTTCAAAATCTTCGTCAATTTCTCGAAGTGCCTCCTGCTGGCGTTGCCCTTTGATGTCCGGTTCACGCTGGCTCAGAAAGTATAGAAAGTAGGCGCTGTGCGCGTCTCGTGCATTGGCGTACCGCTCAGTCTGGTGAAGCTGATCTTCCAGGTAGCGCCGCAGCAGTTCATGGATCGTAAAGCGCCCATCCGCGTGGCGTGTGAGCAGCGTCCGGCTGACGAGACTCTGCAAGTCGCGGATTCCCGCACCTGATATAGCTTCCGCCGCGTGACGGGTGCTTCCGCCTCTGAACACCGCCAACTGCATCAGCATTGAGTGAAGCGGCAGTGGCAGACGTTCGAGCGTGATGGCAAATACCGCGTGGATGCTGTGATGTCGCTCCGGTTGACCGGGCAGATCATTTTCAAGCGCCTGAATACTCTCGCGGATCAACGCGGCGATCTCTGTCGGTGTGAGAACATCGATCCAGGCGGCAGACAACAGCAGCCCCAACGGCGATCCGTCCACGAGGCGGCAGATGTTCGTAATCGCATCGTGATCGGCTGCGGCAGGGGCGTAATCGGGGAAGGCACGCCGCACTGCCGCGACGAACAGCCGCGCCGCGTCATAATCGGTTAATTGGGTATTAGGTGACGGGTAGAATAATCCCGGCACGGTGAGCAGGGTTTCTTCCGGCACGGTAAGCGGCTCGCGTGACGTGACGAGGACACGCACATAGCGAGACTGCGCCAGTTCCGCCGCGAAATCCGCGCCATCGAGCAGATGCTCGAAGTTATCCAATACGAGCAGAATACGCTTTGTCCGCACGTAATCAATCACCTGTCGACGCACAGAGCGACCATCTGACAGCGGACGATAGCCTAAAGCATGAGCAACCGCCGGGGCGATCTGTGACGCACTGTGAAAGTGGTTCAGTGGCACGAAAAACACCCCATCCGGGAAAAGCCCGGTTTCCTTGAACACATCGGCGGCAGCAAGCGCAGCGCGTGTCTTGCCGATTCCGCCGGGACCCACCAGCGTCAGCAGGGGATGAGCGGAATCTTCCGCCCAACCGACGATCTCCATCAGCAGATGGTCACGACCAATCAATGGTACGATGTGGAAAACCGCGCCGGAAATGCCGCCGTTCTGCGGAGACAAGGCAGGTGCATTCGGCACAGCGCCGATCAAGTGGATCGCGGTCAGCGTGCGCACCGATGGCTCAGCCTCAAGTTCGCGCTCCAGTCGATCCTGATAGGCATGGAAATGCGCAATCGCAGCGGCGGTTCCCTGCCTGCGTGCAGTCAGCAGGATAAGCGCATTGTTGAGACTCTCATTGAGGGGATCGAATTGCAGCGCACGCTGCAAAAGTGGGAGCGCCTGACCCGCTTTGCCTTCCTGTGACCAGAACTGCGCGAGCGCTGCCACTCCCTGAATATAAACCGACAGCAGGTGGTGGCGAACCGACTCGATCCACGCCTCAAATTCCGGGCTGCCGCCAAAGAAATCGCGCAGAAAATCCCCGTGATACAGGTCAAGCGCCTGTGATAGTTGGCGTTCGTGCGTGCGCAAGCGCTGCCCGTTCGCTTTCTCGAAATCATTCAGCGCCGTGATCAGTGCATGCGCATCCAGTCGATAACTATTGGGCACGAAGCCCACCGTCTGCCGGGAGACTTGCAGGTAAGGCTCGAACGACTTGCGCAGGGTCATGACTGCCATGCGCAAACTGCCGGATGACTGCGCAGGGTCGCGATCATGCCACAGCAGATCGGCCAGGTGTTCGCGCGACTGCGGCTGACTGGTATAAGCAAGATAGACCAACAGCGCCGCCGTCTTTTGCGCGCTCAAGGGTTCGGCGGGTAGTTCTCCCCGGCTGATGCGGACTTTGCCGAGGGACATGATCGATAGGACTGGCAGTGTTCCCATCGTCCGCCGTTTCCTTCTAATCTCCTTTGACGATGGATTGACGGGCGCGCATCACACTGAGAGTCAGGAAGATGAAACACATCACCCCGGCTGGCGTCGCGCGTGAGGTCGCTCATCTTCCACAGTACGAAAACTCGTTCTCGTCGCGCAAGTGTCAGTTATCACGAATTCTGTTCTTCAAAGGAGATTGTTATGCGTAAGCTGCCGCTGTGCTTGCTCTTGTTGGTATTGTTTGTCACCTTCGCCGCGCCGGTGTTCGCTCAGGAAACCGATCCCATCGCGCCGAATCGCGCCAATATCTATTTGTTCGTCGAGTATTTCCGTAATCGTAACATGACCGATCTGCTCCCGGCGATCAATTCGGCGGACTACATGGCGTACACACCGTTTTCACCGGATGGCGCACCGAGCAATCCGACCGACGCCATCCCCGGCGAAAATGACATGAACGCCGCCTTCGATCTCGACTTCACCGGCTATATCATCCTAGCGGATGGGAATTACGTCGGGCTCATCGGTTATCAGGAAGCCGACTTCACAGGCGAAATCTTTGATACGCCGCCAAACGGACAGCATTACGGAGACCATATCCTGTTCGCCACCGAATTTGATGAAACCGGGATGGCACTCAGCGACATTGAAGTATTCAATCCGATTAACTTCTATCAGTTCATGGGCTGGGCACCCGCCGATTATGCGTTTGCATCGCAGCCATGGGATGTGCGGCTTGGCACGACCAGCACCACCCCGGCGCAGCATCACGCGACTCTGCAATCGCTGTGGGATGCCCTCAGCAGCGGCGGATCGGCAGCGAATGCGAACGCCTATGCTGCCGGCGTGGTGACTCATGATTATCTCGCAGATCGCAGCGGCGCGGAGGCGACCGTCGCCATGTACGACGCGCTCGCCGGGTTGGACGGTTTCAGCCTTGTAGATACGCGCATCATCTGCGAAGGCGACCTGTGCCTGACAGGCGTGGTCACATCAGTAACGGCGACCGATCCCGCGGACGAAGACGGGCATGTCAACATTCTGTGGATGGCGGTACATCGTTTTGTCGATGGGCAGATCGTCGAAGAATGGTGGAATTACGATAACGCCGCGCTGTGGGCGTTCCTGCCGCCTGAAACGTAGTTTGCCAGAACTCGACAGTGCATCTCGACTGAACATGACAGCGCCTCATGCATTTCTGAGGCGCTGTCTGTTTCTCCCTAATTGGAATGGAAATGATGTCGATATGGGCAAGGGTAGCGCAGGCGCGTTAAAAGCTTTTAGGTTGAGACGTCAACGAAGTCAATTTTGCTTGATGCATCGCACCTTTTAGGCGGAGCGAATTCGTCACCACGAACACACTGCTGAAGGCCATCGCACCCGCGACGTCTTGAAACGACAAACCACTACACTACGCTTGCCATAGATCGATAATCCAAGCGTAATTTTCAGGTTCTCTAGCATAGCGCTCGTAGTAGTTTTGATTCCTTGAATCGGATTATGTGAAAACTTCCCCGTGATGAAGTTTACGCCAGTCTCCGTTATAAGCGTCATCAGGGTTGATGCCTATGCCCACTTTCTCGCCCAATACATCAGCGAAGTCACGCTCAAGTTCTTGATGACTCCTACCATTTCCCCACCACGCGACTGAGAAAGGGTAGACATTTTCCAAAGACACAATGGTGTACCAATCGCCATCAGCAATCTGTTGTAAAGCCCGCTTCAAAAGCGTTTCGTCGGCAACACCTCGAATGGGGTATTGCAAATTGTGAAATACAGCAATCTCGATTTCAGGGTGAGTCTGTTGTGCAATGAGGGATTTTAGGTCATTCATAGACCGAACAAAGTACGCGCTGCTGCCCCCTCCACTGTGGGGCAAATATATGTCAACATAAAGTTCCCCAGTTTCACAAAGCCAATCACTCAACAAAGCCAGGTTATGGGGCGAAAACAAAGACAAGTAGTTCATACACCCTCAGAGAATCGAGCGGAGAGGCACAACACCTACCTCTCCGCTCAATTCTACATTTCGAACTGGCTAGGCTGATTGTGGAACAGAAGTTGTGGTCTTCTGAGATTCGTCCTTGACCGCGAATTTTGCTCCACCGATAGACTTCCCGCGCAATCTCAGCGAATTCGTCACCACGAACACGCTGCTGAAGGCCATCGCGCCCGCGGCGAGCATCGGCACGAGCAGGCCGAGCATCGCGACCGGGATGAGGATGACGTTGTAGATCAGCGCCCAGAACAGATTCTGGCGGATCGTACGCATCGTCGCCCGGCTGAGCGCGACCGCGCGCGCAACCCCGCGCAGATCACCGCTGACGAGCGTCACGTCCGAGGCTTCCATGGCGATGTCTGTCCCTGTGCCGATGGCAATACCGACATCCGCCTGAGCCAGCGCGGGCGCATCATTGATGCCGTCGCCGACCATGGCCGTGCGTTTACCCTCGGCTTGCAGCTTGCGCACCGCATCAGCCTTTTGATCCGGCAGCACATCGGCCATGGTGCGCTCGATGCCGACTTCCTGAGCGATAGCCTGTGCCGTGCGCGCGTTGTCGCCGGTGATCATGACGACCTCAACGCCTGCCGCGCGCAGATCCGCGACCGCCTGCGCCGAGCCTTCCTTGACGGTATCGGCGATGCCGAGGATGCCCGCAGCCACGCCGTTAACGGCGGTGATAACGACCGTCTGCCCGGCGGCTTGCAGCGAGTCGATCTGCGGCTCGACGGCGCTCAAATCGATCTGCTGTTCACGCGCGTGACGCGGGCTGCCGATGATCAACTGCTTGCCGTCGATCTCAGCGCGAACGCCGCGCCCGCTGTCCGCCTCAAAGTCGGTCGGCTGGCTGAGTGAGAGTCCGCGCGCCTGTGCTTCGGCGACGATAGCGCTCGCCAACGGATGTTCGCTGGCGCGCTCGGCGCTGGCGGTCAGACGCAGCAGATCCTTTTCATCTGTACCGTTGACGGCGACGATCCGTGTCACGGCAGGCTCACCGCGTGTGATCGTGCCGGTCTTGTCGAGCGCGATGACTTCGATGCGATGCGCATTTTCGAGCGACTCACTGTTTTTGAACAGGATACCCATCTCCGCGCCGCGCCCGGTGCCGACCATGATCGCTGTCGGCGTCGCCAGACCGAGCGCGCATGGGCAGGCGATGACGAGCACGGCGATGGCGTGTACCATCGACTGCACAAAGCCGACCTGACCGATGAGCAGCCAGCCCAGGAAAGTGAGCGCCGCCAAGCCGAGCACGACCGGCACAAAAACTCCGGATACCTGATCGGCCAGACGCTGGATCGGGGCCTTGCTTCCCTGTGCCTGCTCGACCAGACGGATGATCTGTGCCAGGGCGGTCTCCGCGCCGACGTGCGTGGCTTCGACGACGAGTCGGCCCTGCTTGTTGACCGTCGCGCCGATGACGTTGCTACCGGCGCTCTTGTTGACGGGCAGGCTCTCGCCAGTGAGCATTGATTCGTCCACAGCCGAGCGGCCTTCGATGACGACACCATCGGTCGGGATACGCTCGCCGGGCTTGACGACCAGTACGTCGCCGGGCGTCAGCGAGTCGACCGCAACGTCCTGTTCCTGCCCATCACGCAGCAAGGTCGCCGTGCGTGGAGCCAGCCCCATCAGCTTCTTGATCGCTTCGCTGGCGCGGCCTTTCGCGCGGGCTTCGAGCAGCTTGCCGAGGGTGATCAGAGTGATGATGACCGCTGATGTCTCGAAATAGACGTGATCGCCGATGACCGCCTGCGCGCCGAGCACGATGCCGATCAAGACAGCGATGCTGTAGAAGTAGGCGGCGGACGACCCCAGCGCGATCAGCGTGTCCATGTTGGCGGTACCGTTCTTGAGGGCCTTCCACGTGCCAACCATGTACTGCCTGCCGACGATGAACTGCACCGGCGTCGCCAGCAGGCCGAAGATGAACGGCCAGCCCTGCCAGAGCAGCCACGCGAACGGCGTCTCCGGCTGGGCCATGCCCGCCATCGCGTGCCCGCCGAGGCTCACCATGACGAGGTCGCGCCCCATACTCATGAGGAACAGCGGCAGCGAAAACAGGATACCGAGGCGCAGCAGGCGCTCCTGGCGCTGAATTTCGGCCTCGCGGGCGGCGCGCTCGGCGTCTTCTGGCTGAGCCGCCTGTGACAGATCGACCACACCATATCCGGCGGCCTCGACAGCTTTGATCATGTCGGGACGGCGGGCGAGACCGGGCACATAAGTGACCAGCGCCTTCTCCGTCGCCAGGTTGACGTTGACCTCAAGTATGCCTTCAGGTTTGCTCAGCGCGCGCTCGACGTTGCGGACGCAGCTGGCGCAGGTCATGCCCGTGATCGGCAGTTCGAGTGTCGCCGTCGCCACGTCATAACCGGCGTTCTTGACGCGCCCGATGAGATCACCGGTGGAGATATGATCCGGGTCGTAACTGACGCTCGCCTTTTCGCTGGCGAAGTTGACGACCGCGCTCTCGACGCCGTCGGTCTTGCTCAACGTGCGCTCGACCGTGCGCGCGCAGTTGGCACAGGTCATGCCCGTGATCGGCAGCTCGATCTGTTTTACCGTTGTTTCAGCCATGATTACCTTCTTCCTGCAACGTCGCCTCGATGGCGGCGCGTAATGTGTCGACTGTGATGACCCCGAATGCCCGAAAAGTCTCCCGCCCATTCATGTCAAAGATGACGTAACCCGGATGTCCGGGCAGCGCCAGCGCCTCGAATAGCTGCTGTCCATCTGCGCCGTCCAGCGCGTTCAGAGAGCGAAACTCGATGCGATCGCCCATTTCTGCTTCCAGCCCATTCACGATGGGCGCCATCTGCGCTCAAGGTGGTCAACCCTCCGTGTAGAAATACAACAGGGTGGGAACACCAGCCGTTTCTATCGACGCGGCGGGAGCGTCTGATCGCACGCCGCAGCCCGTCGCAAGCACGAGTATCCCCAACAGCGTCAGGAACAGCGACCACGTTTTCATGCAGCCGCTCCGTGCAGGGCAGACTGCGCCGATAAATCCAAGCGGCGCAGCAACTGGGCATTGAGAGCCACGATGATTGTGCTCAGCGACATGACCGCCGCGCCGATCGCCGGATCGAGCGTCAGGCCGAGCGGCGCAAAAATACCCATGGCGACCGGGATCGCGATCAGATTGTAGCCGGTCGCCCAGACCAGATTCTGAATCGTTTTGCGATAGGTGGCGCGGCTGAGTTCGATGATCTTGACGATGTCGAACGGATTCGACTTCGCCAGGATGATGCCTGCGCTTTCGATGGCGACATCGGTGCCCGCGCCAATCGCGATACCGACATCGGCAGTTGCAAGCGCCGGGGCGTCGTTGACCCCGTCGCCGACCATGGCAACCTTGCTGCCGTTATGCTGCAGTTCGCGGATCTTGTCGGACTTATTCTCCGGCAGCACCTCGGCGAAAAAGGTGTCGATCCTAAGCTGATCGGCGACTGAACGCGCTACCGCTTCACTATCACCGGTCAGCATCGCCACCTTCAGCCCCAGCTCGTGGAGCTTATCGACCGCTGCGTAGCTTTCCTCGCGGATCACGTCGGCGATGGCGAACAGGGCGACGACTTCACCATCTTTGCCAAGATAGATTGCCGCCTGCCCGGCAGATTCGGCGTCCTTTTGCGCCGCCTGAAGCGACGCCGGCAGCGACCAACCTTGCCGCTCCAACAGGCGCGGGCCACCGACGTAATAGGTGACGCCGCCGATCCTCGCCTGCACGCCACGCCCGGCCAGACTCTGAAAGTCGGTCACAGCGCTGGGCTGGATACCGTGATCTTCCGCGTGGCGACGGATCGCCTGTGCGATCAGATGCTCGCTATCGCCCTCGATTCCGGCGGCGATGGCAAGCGCCTCGTCACGGCTGATCCCAGCGGTCGCGACGTTGACGACGCCCTGCTCGCCCCTGGTCAGCGTGCCGGTCTTGTCGAAGACGATGTAGTTCAACTCGCGCGCCTTCTCAAGCGCGATCCGCTTGCGCACAAGCAGCCCGTTCTGCGCCGAGAGCGTGGTCGAAATCGAGATGACCAGCGGGACAGCCAACCCAAGCGCGTGCGGGCAGGCGATCACGAGCACGGTAACGGTATTGCGTACTGCGTCCGGCAGCCTGCCGGTGAAGATCATCCAGCCGATGAAGGTCAGTAGACCCGCGCCAATGGCGACAATCGTCAGGTAGAAAGCGGCGCGCTGGGCGAGCGTCTGTGCGCGCGATTGGCTCTTCTGTGCTTCCTCGACCAGCCGCATGATCCCGGCCAGCGCCGTTTGATCGCCAACCTGCTGGATTTCGACGCGCAGCGAGCCAGAGCCGTTGACCGTGCCACCAACGACGCGATCGCCGGACGCTTTGTCCACGGGACGGCTTTCGCCCGTGATCATCGACTCGTTGACGCTGCTTTCGCCTTCGTGGACGATGCCATCCGCCGGGATGCTCGCGCCGGGGCGCACAAGCACACGGTCACCAGGCTCGAGCTGCTGAATACTGATCGTTTCCGTCTCGCCGGAAGGCAAAATGCGTTCCGCGGTATCCGGCAGCAGTTTCGCCAGTTCACGCAGCGCGCCCTGTGCCTGGCCGACGCTGCGCAGCTCGATCCAGTGGCCAAGCAGCATAACGGTGATCAGCGTCGCCAGTTCCCAGAAGAAATCCATCGGCTCGTTCATGGCGTCCGCGGGTGGGAACAGGAAGATGCCCAGGCTGTAGACATACGCCGTCGTGATTGCGACCGAGATCAGTGTCATCATCCCCGGTTGGCGCGAGGCCAATTCCTGGCGCGCCATGCTCAAAAAGGGCAGGCCGCCATAGACGAAGACGATTGTGCTCAAGATGGGCGCGACCCAATCATTGCCCGGAAACTGCGGCATTTGAAAGCCGAGCCAGCGCTGCACCATCGGCGAAAAAGCGACGATAATGAGCGTCAATGGCAGGCAAACCCAGAAGCGCCTGCGCATCATGTCGGCGTGGCCTTCATGCATCACACCATGACCACTGTGTGTATGTTGATCCTGATTGTGCTGCTGGACAACGTGGCTGTGTGGATGCTGCTTGTGACTGTCCGCGTGTTGTGTCGAGACATCCATAGGGCGCTCCCTCTCTTGAAACCTGCAATTTCGAGCAGAACAGTCAGTATTGCCAATATGAGGTAGGTTGCGTCATTGGCGTAAGCTGGGGTGGCATTTGGCCTGCCACCCTGATTCGCTACGGATTCAGAATGCTCACACGCGCTGTATGCTGTGTTTGAGATGCTTGGCTACGCTTCGGGGGCGTATTCGATCTCTTCTAATTTAGACTTGATCGTCGCCCAGTTGGCCGGATCACCCCACTCGACGGTGACCATTTTGCTGGCGACATCGCCTTCCACGCGCTGGACACCGCTGAGCGCGCCAACCTCACTCTTAATCGTGTTGACGCAGCCATTGCAGCCGATGTTGGGGACTTTGAATGTCTTCTGTTCCATGTTGATACTCCTTCAAGGCTTGAAACGAACAAGAGATAGTGAACGGCATCGCTCAAGACGAGTGGATGCGCGCGGCCATCCATGCGGAGGCGCCATAGCTAACCTGCTTCCGCACTCAGCTCAGTATCGACAGCGTCGAAGTGTTCGAGGATCGGGCAGCAGGTGGCCGGAACCAGCCCGCCAGGGCAATCGTCCAACAGACTGACAAGCGTTTGACGCATCGACTGCAAAGCCCGAATGCGCGCGTCGATGTCGGTGATTTTGGCGTCGACGATGTGCCAGACCGAGCCAGATGTGCCCTGAGGATCGTGCTGGATGGCGAGCAGTTCCTTGATCTCCTCCAGCGTGAAACCGGCAGCCTGCGCCCGCTTGACGAAGCGAATACGGCGCACCGATTCGTCGTCGAAGAGCCGGTAGCCGGCTTCGGTTCGCTTCACCGCTGCGACCAGTCCTTGCTGCTCGTAATAGCGCACGGTCTCCGGGTGAATGTCGCAGTTCTTCGCCAGTTCTCCGCGAGTCATACCGTCCATGTGTCACCTCCAGTGCGAGTCTAAACCCTGTACCTTACTACAAGGTCAAGAGCCAATTTTTCCGGCATGAAAGCCGGATCGCTCGTCAAATTATAGAGCTGCCATCCAGTCCGCGGGCTGAATCGCCTCACCTTCGATCACGATAGCGGTCAAGCCATGCTGTGTACGGGTCTCGTGCATCTCCCCCGCGATCCAGAATGCCGCCTGCCCGGCAGCGATGATGTGCGAACGCGCATCTTCGCCGCTGACCTCGCCCGTGCCATCGACCACGAGGAAAAGCTGATTTTGCGTCGCAGGATGCCTGCCTAACACGCCACCAGCATCCAGGCGAATGCAGACGATCGTGAGTGCCATAGTTGTTCGCATCAGGGGGACGAAACTGGCCCCCAGGCTGCCGTACTGTTCAATCGGCCTGGCTAGAGACGCATCGAAGCGATACAGTTTCATGCTCGCCCCCGGCGGATCGACGGACGTGCTATTTGATGGACGATTTCGGATCGCTATGCCTTACGCTCTTAAGCTCAACCTGCGCCACTTGCCCTTACAGTTTGGCATCGCCCTGGCTTTCATCTTGATGATGGGGTGGGTGCGACTCGTACCGCCGCCCTTCGGCGCGCCCGATCTGAATGCGACGCGCTTTGCGCTTCTCTGGGTGATGCTGGCGACGACCGCGATCTGGGCGGCGATGGGCGCGCCAGGTTTCGCCACACTATGCCGTGAGCCGCTGCGTGCGTTCTCGACGCTGGCACTGCTGCTGCTAAGCATCTGGGCCTATGCCTCGCAAGCGTGGGCCTTCACCCGGGAGAGCGATCCGAACGTGACGACCAGCGCGGGGCTGATCTGGTGCGTGGTCGCCATTTTCATTCTGGTAGTAACCGCTGCCGGGCAGCGTCGCCTTCTGATCACCTTGATGATCGCGGCGGGCAGCCTCGTTGCGATCGTCACGCTGGTGCAGGTCGCGCGTCAGAGCACGCTCGGATTGGGCTTCCTGGGGGAGTTTCAACGTTCATTGACAGCCAACGGCGGCAGCATCTTGCAGGCGGGCGATTGGCGCTTCTTGCGCCCATCCGGCTTCAGCCCGCATCCCAACATGCTCGGCGGTCTGCTGACCGTGTGTACACTGCTGGCAACAGCAAGAGCTGCCCAGGTACATGTCCGTGTACGGATTATCTATCTGGGCTTGCTGGCGCTGATTTTTCTCGCGCTTCTGGTCACATTTTCGCGATCTGCCTGGCTGGCGCTGGCTGTGGCAGGGCTGAGTCTGTTGCTGATGATGCGTGTGCCCTGGCATAGATGGTTGCCGGTGCTCCTGACCGGCGCACTCGTCGCAGCCGTCTTCCTGGCGTCGTACTGGCCGTTGATCGCCGCGCGGGCGGGCGTGGGCGAAGAGTCCATCGAACTGCGGTCGGTCGCCGACCGGATCGTATTCACAGATTTAGCTCTGCGCGCCATTGCGGAACAACCGCTGATCGGGCAGGGTGCAGGCGCCTTTCCCTGGCGCTCTGCCGTCTACATCAGCGAGACGTTTTATGATCTGCTCGGCGACCAGGTCCACCAGGTCTTTATGGCCGTCTGGGCAGAATTGGGATTCGTCGGCCTGGCGTTGTTTGCCACAGGGCTGTTATCCGGCATCATGGCCGGTCTACGCAGACTGGGCCAAGATCGTCATGACCGCGCGGCATTGCTGGCGGCGGTGATTGCCTTCGCTGTGATCGGGTTGTTCGATCATTATCCCTATTCGCAACTGCCGTTCATTGCCCTCTGGTGGGGATGCGTCGCAACTGCCGCTCGACCTTGATCGACGGATGTATGTGCCAGCGATGCAATCACATCGATCTTATACTTGCGGATTAATTCGCTAGGTTGCGATATAATTTGGGATATATTGTCCAACAAATTCACATGTAGTATCACATGCTCAATCCCGACTTCCTGAAATCCGGTCAGGGGCCGCGCCTCGCCTTCATGGAATCAGCTTCTGCCGACAAGCTGGCAGAACTACTGGTGGCCTTTGCCAACACGGATGGCGGCATGATTGTCATCGGCCTGAAAAGCGATGGAACTTATGAGGCGACCATCGAACGTGACGTGCTGACCAAGGCGCTCAAAGACGCGGAAGCGCTTTGCAGCCCGGTCGTGACAACGGGATCGTGGGAAGACGTGGAGCTTGAAAAAGGCATCGTCTACGCCATCCGCGTGCCGCGCAGCATCGAGCTGCACGCGCTGAGTGATGGGCGCGTGCTGCTGCGCGACAGCATCAACAACCGGCCACTGGGTGGGCAAGAAATCCTCAAACTGGCGAGCGCAAAATCGACAGGCGATTACGAATCGCAGCACGTGCCGGGCGCGACCAAAGACGACTTCAGCAAGAAGATGCTGGATGAGTACCTGGCGAAACGCGCTGAACGCACCAAGCGCCCCTATAACGGCAAGATCGACGACCTGCTGCGTGAAATTGGCGCGGTTGATAACGCCGGGCGCGCGACCGTCAGCGGAATCCTGCTTCTCAGTGAATATCCGCAGCACTGGCTGCCGCAGTCCGGCATTGTATTCGCCAAGTTCGTCGGCAAAACGCCGCGTGGCGAAAACAACCTGGCCGGTTATACCCGGCGTGAGGAATTGACCGGGCCTTTGCCGCGCCTGGTTGAAGCCGCCTGGAATCTCGTCTGGAGCGAGATGGCGGTGAGCGCAGTCGTCAAAGGGCTCGAGCGCGAAGAGAAGTATGAGTACCCGCAGTTCGCTGTGCGCGAGGCCATCGTCAACGCCATCTGCCACCGGGATTATCGGATCAAAGGGCGGCGCATCGAAATCCGTATGTATTCCGACCGCCTCGAAGTCATCTCTCCGGGCGGCCTGCCAGGGTTCATCACCATCGAAAACATCGTTGACGAGCATTTCAGTCGCAATCCACGGATCGTCAACGGCCTGTTCCAATGGGGCTACATCGAAGAATTGGGCCTGGGCATCGATAGAATGCTGGAAGTGATGCAGGACGCGGGTCATGCGCCGCCGGTTTTCGATGCGCGTCCCTACAGCTTTGCCGTCACGCTGCGCAACGCACGGGAACAGACATCTGCACCTGATTGGGCGCGCAACACCAATCACCGGCAGGCACGGGCACTCCAGTACATCCGCGAAAATGGTTCTATCACCAATCGAGAATACCGGACGTTGTGCCAGGGTGTTTCTGCCGAAACCTTGCGGCTCGATCTGGTCGATATGGTCGAGCGCGGAATTCTGCTCAAGGTCGGCTCGAAAAAAGGTACATACTATATTCTCAAATAAACGTTTCAATTTTGTGATAGTGTTAGGACAGACACTATGATGAGGATTAAGGCGAGTGTCTGGCCTATCGCGGCTTACGTATGTCTCTGGGGATGTGGCCGGCGCGCCATGCTGAAGTGCCATTAAGGATAGATAAGAAGGTACTTTGATGGTAAATGCAGTGGGTGTGCTCCCGCTGATTGTGATTCTGATTTGCCTCGCCCTGTTTGTCGTCATTTTCGTGCGCGATGAACGACGACGTATGGGGCGACCCTGGTTGGTTTTCACGCTTGTTGCCACCTGCGTGACCGCAGCCGCGTTTCTGATGCCACAGAATATGCTGTTGGCCGACCGGATAGGGCGTGGATTTGCGATCACATTGGGCTTGGCCGTCCTGCTGATTGCGTTTGGCACAGTGCTCATCCGCGATGTGATCGGGCGAACACCGCGCCTCTGGCTTGGAGCGGGTTTGACCTGGCTCGTCATTCTCATTGTTGCTGCTTTGGCGTCACCAGAGATCCACATTGGCGAAGCAAACTGGTTGTTGCGACTGCAATCGGCCCCTGACGCCGCAGGTCTGGTGGCCTTTGCGGGCATTTTAGTCGCCGGGATTATGCTGCCGGGCGCGGCATTCTACGGTTACTATCATTCGAAACTGCCGGAAATCACCAACCGCGCGTTGCTCTGGCTGGCACTGGCAGTGATAGCGCTGTGTGGCGCAGTGCTCATCATTAGCGGTCAGACGCTGATGATGCCGGCAGGGCTGCTGGCGCTCCTCCTCAGTGTCAGCGGCGCGGTTCACGCGCAAACGACACACCGGGCATTTGATCTGCGTGCCAGCCTGCATGGTTTCTTGCGAACGTTGTTGTTGGTCGCAGTCACGGCAGCCGTGATCTTCGCCGCCGTCATGATCGCAGAAGATCTCGGCCTGCTGAGAGAACCACAGTCCGTCGCGCTGGTGTTGGTGCTCTCCTTGTTGGCGGCCACGCTCTACATGCCGATACGGCAGGCGCTGGATGGGCTTCTGCAACGAATCCTCGGCAGCACCATTGTCGACCCCACCGCCGCTGCCAGGAAGTACAGTCAGCAAATCTCCAAAACACTCGAACTCAAACAACTGGCCGACACGGTGAGCCAGACACTGGAAGATGCGATGAAGGTACGCCGCTCGCGTCTGCTGCTGGTGAACAAGTTCGAGAAGGGCGACGAGGTCGTCACGCTGCGTTTGCCCAATGATCCCGGCGATAATGGGCGTGAAATGCGCTTCCAACTGGGGCGGAACAGCCCGATCTTGCGCCGCTGGCTGGTTGAACGCACGCCGGTGACGCAGTTCGACATGGAGTTCAACCCTGCTTTCAAAGCCACCGATACTATCGAACTGGATGTGCTGCGCGCCCTGGATATGAGCGCCTTCGCGCCGATCATGGTCGATGATGTGTTGATCGGCGTGCTTGCTTGCGGCTCGAAACGCGACGGCACACCGTTCTACCCGGGCGACCTGGATTTGCTGGCGACGATGGCGGATCAGACAGGCATTGCGCTGAGAAATGCGCGGCTGGTCGCCGATTTGCGGCAACTCAACACAGAAATGCAAGTGCTCAATCGTGGGCTTGAAGCGACCAAAGAGCAAATGGAGAAGCTCGACGACGTCAAGACCGATTTCATCACCATCGCCAGTCACGAATTACGTACGCCCCTGGCGCAGATTCGGGGTTACTCTGACCTCGTCGATACCCTGAACGAGCAAGGCATGATCGATCCCGATCATGTCAGCGGCATGGTTGACAACATCCGCAAGGCAACGCAGCGCATGGAAGAATTGATCACGGCCATGCTCGACGTTAGCCAGCTCGACGTGAAAGCGATGGACTTGCGCTTTACGCAAGCGTCGGTCGAGAGCATTTTGCGTATGGCAATTGAGCCGCTGGCAGACGCCGCCCGCCAACGCAAATTATCGCTATCCGCGCGCGGGCTGCGCGGGCTGCCGGTGATCGAAGCGGATATGCAGCGTCTGGTTCAGGCATTTCGGAATGTGATCGTCAACGCGATCAAATTCACGCCGGATGGCGGGCGCATCGACATTACTGCCGAGACACTCTCTGGCGAGAATGGCAGCAACAATGACCGTATCCTGGTCAAAATCGCCGACACAGGCGTAGGCATCGACAAGAACGATCTTGAACTCATCTTCCGCAAATTCTATCGCGTTTCCGATCCCAATTTACATTCGACCGGGACGTACAAGTTTATGGGGGCAGGGCCAGGCTTAGGCCTGACCATTGCTAAGGGCGTGGTCGAAGGCCATGGCGGTAAAATCTGGGTCGAAAGCCCTGGTCACGACATGGAAAAATGCCCTGGATCGACGTTTTACATCGAACTGCCCCTGAAACCGTCAGATGCTGCCCGGCACGTCATGACCTTTGGCAGCGCATTGACACCGAGCGACCTCTCTGAACCCATGGCGACCGAAATGACGCTCGTACATTCTGAGCGCGACGAAACCTAGCTTCCCAAAATGCCCGGACTCCACGGTGACATGAAAAGCGGGTAAGATTACGGCCTTCACACCTGGGCGTGAAAGACTTTGTTACGCTAGGGAGATGAGATGGCAACAGACATCGAAATACGCAAAGTCGAGACCGCGCAAGATTTGCGCTCGTTCATCGAGTTTCCATGGACACTCTACAAGAACGATCCAAACTGGATTCCGCCGCTGGTCTCGATGCGCCGCGACGTGCTGGATAAGAAACGCAATCCCGCCTGGGATTATCTTGACGGGGATTACTTTTGCGCCTGGCGCAACGGGCAGCTTGTGGGCACAGTGGCGGCGTTCATCAACCAGCGTCACAATGAATATCACAACGAGCACATCGGCTGGTTCGGCGCATTCGAAACGATTGAGGACGAACACATCGCGCATAAGCTGCTGGATACGGCGACAGATTGGGTGCGAGCCAAGGGCTACGCTGCCATTCGCGGCCCACAAACACTGACGACGCATGAGGAAGTTGGGCTGCTCATCGACGGTTTTACGCCGCCAGTCTTGCAGATGGTTTACAATCCGCCCTACTATCGTGGCTTTATTGAAAGCGCGGATTTCCATAAATCGATGGACATGTACAGCTTCTTCCTGAGTAGTGACCAGGCTGCTGAGGGTGGCTTGAACGGGCGGCTGATGCGGATTGCGCAGAGCATCATGAAACGCAACAAGATCACGATCCGGCAGGCTAATCCCAGGAACATGCGGTCAGAATTTGAGCTTATCAAAGACATCTACAACAGCGCCTGGGAAAAGAACTGGGGCTTTGTCCCCCTGACCGAGCGTGAACTGGACATGGTCGTCGAAGCACTGGGCATGATTGTCGATCCACGAATGTTGTTCTTCGCTTCCGTCGAGGACGATCCGGCAGGGTTTATCCTGGCCGTGCCGGACATGAATCAGGCATTCCAACGCGTTCGTCCACATCCGGGGGTTCCTGAAATCCTGAGCTTGCTACAAGTCGTCTGGCATTGGAAAGTCCGCCATGTGATCGACGGTGTACGCGTCCCCTTGATGGGCGTCAAGACCAAGTATCGCGGGCGTGGTGTAGATGCAGTGATGTATTCACACATTCTGGAGTCAGTCATCAATTGTGGCTATAAGAATTCGGATTCTGGTTGGATACTAGCGACTAACGAGGCAATGGTCAGCATTGCCCAGAACTTCGGCAGTCAAATCTATAAGACATATCGCTTGTACGAGAAGGCACTCTAGAGAATGGCAAACATTCTTATCGTCGATGACGAGTATATGACGGTCGAAATGCTGGCGACATTTCTCCGACTGATCGGACATGATACGACCGAAGCCCTGACCGCACGCCAGGCATGGGATCAGCTTGAATTGAAGATGCCGGATGCAGTCCTGCTGGACATTATGCTGCCCGACCAGAGCGGACTGGAAGTGTGCCAGAAGCTGCGCCAGAAGCCTGAATTCGCCAATTTACCGGTCATTATCATTTCAGCCGCCGCGCCGCCCTTGATCGCAGAGGCGAAGCAAGCCGGCGCAAGCGAGTATCTGGCAAAACCGATCAGTCTGGCCATCTTGAAAGAGAAACTGAAGAGCGTTGGTGTCGGCTGAGTGATATCGAGCGCTGCGAGATGGCCGCCTTCAAGCGACCTTGAGCATCACCGCAAACTGACCTCTCAGAAGATGACGGGCAATCCAGAGTACGCGTCGGGGGATCATGGCCGGGGGAATATGTGCATCACTCAGGACGACATAGCCGAAGCGTTGGTAGTAACTCACCCTGTCGTTTCTGCACATCAGATAAAGCGGATAGCCTGCCTGCATCTCTAACGCCGAAATCAGCGCACCACCCACGCCCTGACCGCGATATTCCGGCAGAACCACCAGGCTGCCCAACTCCTTGACGGTTCCATGGAGCCGTATCTGCCCAATGCCGATAATGCGAGACTCGTCTTCGACCACGAGGAAGTTTTGCCAATGTACGTCGCGCGGGTTGAGACATTCTGATCGAACGAGACGCCGGATAACTGGCTGGTCGCTTTCAACCGCGCGCCGGATGCTGTAGGGAGACGGCTCACGCATCAGGCTTTCTCCGGCGCATGATGTTGAAGCGGCACAACTGGCTGTAATCACAGTAGCGACTACATTTGCCTTCTTCGATTTTGTTGGGTTCGCTGGCGAAGTTACCGGCTCGTCCTCGTGTCAGGTAGCGTCGCAAGTGAGCTTTGCCCGACTCAATCGCCTCGTCATCCGATGTGAGCGTGCCGCTGGTCTTGCGTGAAGCGATATGCCAGAAAAGCCCACCGGCAATATCGGCGCTGTCTTGAAGCGCCGCTTGTGCAGCAAGCAAATAGATCATCATCTGAAAATTGCGCCCGCGCGCAATTTCACTGATGGGGATTTCGCTGCTGCCGCTTTTGTAGTCCATGATGATGGCACGATCACCCACCAGATCGATGCGGTCGATCACGCCACGCAGACGCACTTGATCCCCGCCGAGATCCAATGTGAAGACGCCGTCGCTGCCGAACGGCATCTCCTGGCGATAGGGGCGACGCTCACCTGGGGCAAGCTTGGCGACCTGTTTATTCAACTGGCTCTCTGCGTCGAAGTCGTCGTGGACGAGATCGCGCAATCGCCGTATGAGGATTTCGCGTTCGGAATCCCAGAGCGTGGGTGCGCGGAAACCGATGCGATCAGGAGCATCCGCCAGCAGGCGAGTGGCATTCTCTTCCAGTAGATCCAGCGCCCGTCGCAGGTTTGCGGGGATGATAGCGACGGACTCCCGCGCCAGTTGACGATACGTGTTTTCGAGAATCTCGTGATAGAGTGTGCCTAACTGGGTGGCGTCCATGCCATCTTCAGGCTCAAGCAGCGGTTCGAGTTTGAGCAGGCGCTTGGCAAAAAAGCGAAAGCCGCACATACCATATTCATTCAACTGGCTTGCGCTCCAGATACGATCGTCGAGCAGCGCTTCGACCTGCGCGATCAAACCTGCGGATTGTAGGCGCCCGCTGAAACGGTCGTGTGGCATGGCGGACATGCGGTGCCGCTCGACGGCGTGTACATGACGCAGTTGATCCCACTGGTTGTGGAATACATCCGCATACCAGGCGGCAAAAGCAGCGTCAGGTTGCGTGCTCGGATTGGGGGAAGCAGCGACGGCCAGCGCCAGCTCACGCGGAGAAGCCGCTTGATCGAGCGATACAACTGCCCCGACACGCATTGTCTGAACTGGAAGGCCATCATAGACAGCCTCAAAGGCGCGCCAGAGATGGCTGGGCGGCAGCGGCGCGCCGTTGTCGACGGTTGCGCGCGTCAGTGTGACAGATTCGGTCGCCAGACTGATCATCTCGTAGAAAAGGCCGTCGTCATCTGCGCGCTCGGCCTGGGTGGGGAGATCGATGCCGAGCGTCTGGAATGCGCGCCGCTCACTATCGAGATAAAGCAGATCTTCGGCTATGCGCGCCGGGAAGATCCCTTCGGAGAGGCCGAGCAAGATGACATGTTTGTGCGGCAGGCCGCGCGCATTGGCAACCGTTGTGACAAGAACACGGCCATCTCTGCTCACGTGCTGCGCAGTATCTACGCTTTTGACAGTATTGAGCAGATCGCCGTAAAAAGAATCCCAGCCGGGCGCACTGCTCAATTCCAGCGCTGCGAACAGACGTTGCGCCGAGAGCATCGCGCTCAACAGTCGTTTGAACGCTTGCATCGCACTCAGGTCGCGGGAGACGATGCGGTCGTGCCCTGTCTCAAGCGCAGGACTGCGAATACAGGCGACCATATTCAGGCTGTAGGCAACGCGGTGTTCGTCACTCTCCTCATCGTCGGTGTCGGCGACCGGATCGACGCCGATCAAATCTTCGAGCCAGGCGGTATAAGCCGTCATCGTTTTGTGTTTCGGTGGCGTCACCGCGTCAAAGAAGGCTGTGAGCGCCGCGCGCAGTCTATCGAGTGTCGCCGGATCGGAGAGCAAGTCAGTCTGGTCTGGACCGTCGTCCTCATCTTCGAGCGCCGGGGTTTGCGGATGGGCCAGCGCCGCGAGCCATTCGTGACGTCCACCTAAGACCAGTTTTGACTGGCTGAGGCGCTCCAGCAGATCTACATCCGTGTCGGCGAGGCCGGGCACAGCAATATACGCTGACCGGAGCGCGTCGAGCAGTTCGCGCCGGCGAAAGTCTTGACGGTGCAGATCGAGCACCTTCAGCAATGCCTGAATAGCCGAGTTCTCTGCGAGCGAACTGCTAGTATCCAGCGCAATGGGCACGCCATAAGCACGGGCTTGCGCTTCCACGTAAGCGGCATAGCGCGGCCAGTCACGCACGGCGATCAGGATATCATCCGGCGCAGTCCCCTCCAGGATCAGAGACTTGACGTGTCGCAGCACAGCGCCCACCTCGCCCGCAGCATCCGGTGCTTCTAACAACAGGGCGTTCTGGCCTGCGTGTACGTGCGGCGCGCCAGATTGAAAAACGTGATCGATGAGGCTGCGCAGGGGTAGTGGCCGGTTCCCACCGACTTCCAACTGGCGGTTGACGCGATAGACGACCGACTCTTCCCGATGATATTCAATCAGCCGGTCGAAGGCGCGCTGGAAACGTTTGCCGACCGTATCTTCACGCTCAGGCACGGTCGTTAGCGTGATGAGGGTTTCGCCTGCGCGCCCCGCCAGCAGCGTGAGAAACTGCCCCTGAAGCTTATTGAACTGGTCGTAGCCATCGACCGCCAGAAAGCCAACGTCACGCGCCAGATAGTGATTGTCTTCTAGTTCGTCGAGCGCGCGCCAACCTTCGCCCTCGCGGTCAACGAGGTCATAACGCATCAACAATTCCTGATAGCGTGTGTAGATGCGGGCGATATCTCGATCTTTCGCTGTTCGCGCTGCGTCGCCGAATCTGCGATGATCGATGAGGTTCTGTTTTAGCTCATAGATGAAATCGGCCAGGATGCGGATGAGACCCGGCGTACTGGCGATCTGACCAAAGAGTTCTAGCTCGCCGTCACTTTCGAGTTCCACGAGGATCAGGCGCAATAGGCGATAGCGCGCGGCAGTATCCAGCACACGCTGAGGTTTACCGGCGAGTTCTAGAATGTGGCGATAGAGGGGATAAAAATTGAAAAACTCGACGTTGAAATAAATGCCTAGCGCATCCGGGCGCTGGATCAGCCGTTGGCGAAAGGCAAAGGTCTGCCGCTCGGTTGCGAGCAAACACCAGGCTTTCTCCAGGGGGTGTCGTTTCTTGTACGCCAGCAAGCGTGACTGCACGATTTCGGTTTTGCCTGCGCCGACACTGGCGAGCAGAAATTCAGTTGGCATGGCTGCCGAAACTATTCACGTGTATAGAGCGAACGAATCGTGTCAGTAACTTTTCTCGCATCAATGCGATCCCGGGCGAAATAATTCTCCTGCGTGTTTGGGATGAGGGTGTTGAGATGCGTCAGCGGCACGACCGGCTCTTTTGCCATCAGTTGTACCGCAGGTTGCTCCTTCATAAAAACGATCACCCCGTACACCGGTACGTCACTCAGGTTGACCCGCGATAAGTAGCTGCGGAGCTTTTGAATATCGACCACGATTTCGCGCGTCGGGCTAATGCGCCAGGGCAGCCATTCGCCCTTACGATTCTGGCGCATCCAGTTTGCGCCTTCGTTGGCAAAGATTCCTTTATCCGGAATCAGGCGAAAAGCCAGCGCACCGGGAGGCCCAACCAGAATCGCATCGATATAGCCCAGATCGCGGCGGCTGACGTTGCGTATGAATGTGTAGCGAGCGTCGAGCGTTTGACCGAGATACTTGCCGACGGCTTGTGCCAGATCGTTGTCGGTCCGCCATGTGGCCGCACGGATGGCGAGTCCTAGAGCGACCAGAAACAAGAGTACGCCAAATATCACCAACCCGTCGCGTAGGAGATTATAGATCGTGAAACTGCCGCTGCCTTCCGCCACCAGCGGGATCATGATCATCAGTATGCCGAGCGCAACGATAAAAGCGCCGAGCGCGCCAATTACCAGCGCTAGCGCCAGTAGTTGACGGCTACGCCGGGCTAATGCGCGCGAGGGAGCAACGTTGTGCATAGCAGCCATACCTCGTTAGATGTTACCGGGCTGTGCCACCTGGATACGCCGTTTTTGGATTACGTCTTCAAGAATGGATTTGAGATCGGTAAAACCAGGCAAAGGTTTGTAGATAAGGCGATCTGCTCCTGCCTGTTCGATCACGGCTTTCTCCTCGTCAGCAGTCAGGCGATACGCTGTCGTCAACACGACGGCAATTTGCGCCAATTGCCGGGTCTGACGCAGGCGTTCACCCACCTCTGGGCCGCTGATGCTGCCGGGCAGGCGAATGTCCAGAAGCGCTAACTCTGGCAGTTCCCCTTTGACACGCCCGCTCTCCACGTCTTTGATCCAGGCAACGGCTTCTTCGCCGTCAACAAAGGCGACGCCCTCAATGCCCCACATCTCGAACATGGCGAGCAGCAACTCATAAATGTCGGGTTCATCTTCGACGACCATCCACGCAGACAAGTAGGCGCTCCTTAGCTCGCTCGACCGGCACTTCTACAGTTTAACCATTTTGCTACCCATTAATGATAAATTCCTTACGCGATTTCAGCAAACCTGTAGGAATTTCACCATGATAATACCTCTATACTCAAAATAATACGGAAGCAGCGCACACCGGCGGAGGATCAATGTTGACGTGGCTGATTGCGGAAGATGAAGCAGATATTCGAAATCTGCTCGATATGATGTGCCAGGTATGGGGTCATCAAACCATGACCTTCGAGAATGGGCAAAAGGTTTGGGATTGGCTTGACAAAGTTGAGGAAGCTGCGGAACCCCAGGTGCCAGAGCTGGTCTTGATGGACATCCGAATGCCGGGCAAAAAAGGCAATGAAATTGCCACCCGTATGCGCCAGGTCGACAAATTCAGCAAAACGCCGATTGTGCTTATGACCGCCTTCGCGCTGACTGAACGCGAACGAACTGAAATGATGAGCGAGAACGGCGTCGATCACATCCTCAACAAACCGCTGCCTGATTTTGAACAACTGCGCAGCATTTTGCACAGAATCGTGGATAATAAACTTAGTGCAACCTAGTTGAAGATGTATGCATTGTGAAGCAGCCACAATCCGATCCTGTCGAGATTACCGACGCACTTAGCCGCGTAAACGAGCTTGGTGAAGCCACAGAAACCTTCTTCAGCCGTCTTTACAAGAGTATCGGTCGAAAACAGAAAGAAGCTGACCGCGCCCGTTATCTGCTAGACCAGAGCCGGCAGCTTACCCTCGCCCTGCGGCAGCGCGATCATGAGATCGAGCAGCTTCACGGTATCCTGGCCGCGATCAGCGAAGGCATCATCATGCAAGATAACGAGGGTCGCCTCGTGCTTGTCAATGATGCCGCTCGCGAACTGATGGGCAGCATGAAGAGTTTCTGGCAGAGCGAATTAGGCGCGCTTTTCAGCCAGTACAG
Source organism: Anaerolineae bacterium (assembly GCA_023382675.1). GTDB lineage: Bacteria > Chloroflexota > Anaerolineae > Aggregatilineales > Phototrophicaceae > Flexifilum. Next base: position 10,632 of record JAHDWN010000030.1, on the reverse strand, counting down.
CGACATGACTCACCTTGACAGCGAACTGGTGCCGCTTGGTGAACCGAAGCGTGTCCAACTCAACAATCGCATTCTTGGCGCACAGGTCGCCGCCGTCGCCGATGGTGAAGGCAATCGCCTCGGCACGATGATCGTCTTGCGCGACGTGACACGCGACGCGCTCACCGACCGCCTCAAAGATCAATTCATCACGGCGATTTCACACGAGCTGCGCACGCCAATGGCGGTCATTAAGGGCATGAGTGAAGTCATCATGGCGCAGGGGGAAGAAGGCCCGCCCAATCGTAAGCTGCTCGAGACCTTGAGCCGCAACGTTGACATCCTCGACCGCATGATCGTCGAACTACTGGATATTTCTGAGCTGACGACGGGCAACTTCAGCATCCGGCGTGAAAATCTGCCGCTGGAGCCGCTGATCTGGAATGTCGTGCGCGGCCTGCAGCCGGAGATCAAGCGCGCCGGCCATTCTGTCTCCGTCATGCTGCGCCCAAATGAGAAGCTGACTGTCGAAGGCGATGATCCACGGCTGCGTTGGGCATTGGGGCACTTGCTCCAAAACAGCATTCGTTACACCGAAACCGGCGGTCACATTGTGCTCACGGCGCGCCGGACGAGCGACGACCAGATCGCGATACAGATAGTCGATACTGGCGTTGGCATCGCCGAAAAAGATCTGCCGCACATTTTTGACCGCTTCTATCGCGGCGAGCCGCGCACGAGCGCCGGAAAGCTGTTGGACCCGCGAGGACTGGGGCAGGGGCTGTTTATCGCGCGGATGGTTGCCGAAGCGCACGGTGGCTACGTGAACGCCCAGAGTCACGCCGGGCAAGGCAGCCTGTTCACGATCGTACTTCCAGCCGCAGGGTGAGCAAAAGCAGGGGCACGCCATCTGTGCGTACCCCTGGAAAGATCGTTTTATCTAATCCAATGACGGCAAAAGCTGATCGGCATCTGCCAGATCAAGCGCTTCCAGCATATCTTCGACACGGCTGAACTTGATACGCGGGCGTCCCTGAGCCTGGCCGTTCTTCTGTTCCAGCGAATCCAGAGTCTGCCAATCCTGATAGGTGACGAAGTGAATACCTCGCGTATTCAGCAGCGACTCCATGCTCGCACGTGATGGCTTCGCCGGTTGCGGCAGGTTGTGGGCAGTCACGTCTTCCAGGAGGCGCTCGACCGTCTCAACTGAGTCGGGCTTGTTCGTGCCGATGATGCCGCTCGGCCCACGTTTGATCCAGCCAACGACGTAATCGCCGGGGACAACCGCATCAGTTTTTGGATCGATGACGCGCCCTTGACGATTAGGAATGACCCCGGCTTTTTCGTTAAACGGCACACCCGGCAGGGAGACGCCCTTGTAACCGATAGACCGGAAGACCAGCCCAACCGGGATGACTTCCTCGCGGTCATTTGGACGCGGACGCAAAGTCCCATCCTCTGTCTGGTACAGATCGTTGTGGACGATGCGGATAGCCTCGACGTGGTCGTTGCCGATGAGTTCCACCGGAGAGACGAGAAAGCGGAAAATGATGCGGCGTTTCTTGCCCTGGGGGGACTGTTCACTGTAGCGGGTCAGGATCTCCACGTTGCGTTCGGCGCTGCGATCGCCATTAGCCGCCAGTGACGCCTTGCTCAGAGCGTCGAGGGCGACTTCTTCAGGTGCGACGATGACATCTGCGCCAGCCATCTCGCCAAGCTCTTTGATTTCCGGGTTGGTGAAGGCTGCTTGCGCCGGCCCGCGCCGCCCCAGAACATAGATATCGCGTAGGTTGCTGTTGCGGAGCGCGTCAATTGCGTAGTCTGCGATGTCGGTTGCAAGAAGTTCTTCAGGCGTGCGCGCAAGAATACGGGCGACATCCATCGCGACATTGCCATTGCCAATCACGGCAGCGCTTGTCTGCGAGAGATCGAACTGGAAATCGCGGTAATCGGGATGGGCATTGTACCAACCAACGAATTCTGTCGCAGCATAGCTGCCGGACAGGTCTTCGCCTGGGATACCCATTTGTCGATCAGTTTGCGCACCGACCGCGAAGATGACAGCATGGTAGAACTCCGCCAGATCGGCACGGGTGACATCTTTGCCGAAGGTAACATTGCCATAAAATCTTACGCGAGGATCGCTCGCGATTTTGTCATACACCTTGGTAACGGATTTAATTTTTGCGTGATCCGGCGCGACACCCCCGCGCACGAGGCCGAAGGGAGTGGGCAGGCGTTCGAAGATGTCGATTTCAACGTTCAGATCGGGCGCTTTGAGCAGCCGTTCCGCGGCATAAAATGCGGAAGGTCCCGAACCGATGATGGCAACACGCAAAACCTCAGGTATAGCAGCTCCATTGGTCGAATTCATAGCGCAACTCTTTGTGCTTCTTTTCACGGACTCTCGATTCAGTATAGCAGGTTCGTGGCTGTGAGAACTTAATTTTGGCAACTTTGTGACGTTCGTCACGTCTTCGTCACATCCAGAATTGCTGGTGTTAACGGAACGGCGTTTTGGCCCAATCGACCGGGAAGGTAGACATATCTTGTCTGGGCTGTCCACCCGGCGTATCCCAGGGCATGACGTGTTCGCGTGTCCAATCGAGCTTACGGGCATACGCGCGCCCAATCGCTTCCATCAGCGCGATTTGCTCCGGGCGCCGTGAAGACAGCGTGAGCTGCGCCGGGTCTGGAAGTCCGCCTGTCGGTACATCCAGGTCACGCTCAATCGAGGCACGAGAAAGCAGCGGGTTGTAGCGGCGAAAATCCAGGCGACCGCTGTAGATGGCGCGCGTGACAAAGACTTGCTGCAAAGCGGCGTCATCAATGCCTGACAGAATCACATAATTGACCCAATCGAAAAGTGAATATCTGCTGGCGACGCCATCATCCCGCTCGCGCGGGGCGAAGCCTGTGCCGATGGAAATGAGAATGACATTGTCATCGACAAACTCCTCGGCTGAACCGATGTATTCCATGGCCTCGGTGGCGACTGCCAGGCACGGGTTGGCATAGACCCCAACGCCGCCATCGATCAGGTTGCCGGCAACCGGCGGGAAATAGATGGGCGCAGCACCGCTGGCCGCCACCGCGCCGGAGAGAGGCCAATCAGCGAAGGCCGCGCGACCTGGCCCTGCGCTGACCATGTAATAGGTATCGCCGCTGCGCACATCTTTGGTTGTGGCGAAGAAGATTGGCTGCTGAAGATCGCCCAAGGAGCGGCCCAGCGCCAGTGGTTGAAGCGCCTGTCTGAACGGCTCCAGATCGTAAAGATAACGCAGCCCATTGAAAATGAACCGGATGTAGGTGGCGAGATTACCCAGGAGGGTATCTGGGGGAAATGCGCCGGGCAGCCGGCTCTTGTAGATTTGCTCAAGGATCTCATGGGCGCTGAGATGGAGCGCCAATCCACCGGCAATGATTGCGCCCGTGCTCGTACCACCGACCATATCGAACAGCTCGTAGGCAGGCTTGCCGGTCATGGCCTCAAGCTCCGCGAGCATCGCAACCGGGATGAGGCCGCGCATACCTCCGCCATCGACTGAGAGAATGGTTTTCTTGCCGGAGGGATTGAAATCGAGCATGAGCTTCAGGTTCCGATCGGGCAAAGGCTCAAACAGCCGTCTCGCGCATCACGCGTTCATACACAGACAGGGTCTCGCGGGCAGTCTTGCGATAGCTGAAGCGGGTAGCCTGCGAAAGCCCGCGCTGGACGAGTTGCTCTTGCAGGGGCTGCTGAAGCAAGAGCGATAGAATCGCGGCTCCCATCTGGCGCTCATTGTCCTGCTCGACCAGGTAAGCGGCGTCACCGACGACTTCACGCACAACCGGAATATCACAGGCGACGACGGGCGTACCACTCGCCATCGCTTCGAGCGGGGGTAGACCGAACCCTTCATAGATACTCGGATACACGAACACACTCGCCAGGCGGTAGAGCGAGGGCTTATCCGCCTCATCAACGTAGCCGATCCAGCGCACATAATCTTCGATATTCAGATCGTGGGCGTATTGACGCATATCGGGAAACATGCGGCTGCCCCAGGCAGGCTCGCGCCCGCCGATCACCAGCGGCGCGGCTTCTCCCTGTGACGGCCCGACATACGTATACGCCAGCAGCAGGCGATTCAATTGTTTGCGGATGTCGAACCCGGAGAGATACAAGACAAAATTATCCGGCAAATCGTATTTGGCTTTCACCTGGGCATCGATTTCAGCACCCAGGCGCGGATGATAGGTTTCGTCGCTCGCCAGGTAGGTGACAGTGATGTTCTTCGGTGGGTAGCCGATGTGATCTACGATGTCTTTCTTGGAGGCATTGCTCAGGGTAATCACATGAGCAGCCCCGCGAGTCGCGGCAGTCACCAGTGACGTATACAATCGCGCGCCGGTGGAAGCTGCATAATCCGGGATCACCAGCGGAATAACGTCGAGTACGCTGACGACGAGACGCGCCTGAACTGCCAGTGGCGGCCCCCAATAGGGAACGTGCGCGATGTCTGCCCCGACGCGTGCCACCGCCGACGGATAAGCACGCTGCTCGAACCAGATCTTTCCGAGATTACCCCGTGGCGCATCTGCATGGACGACGGCAACATCGGCTGGCAGAGCGCCGGGTTCACGGATGTGACGAGGCAGTACGAGCGTCAGGCGAAGTTCAGGCGTGATACGGCGCAAGCTCGTGAGCAGCTTGTGCAGGTATTGACCACTGCCGGTATGCGGCTGATCCCAGAACCAACCATTGATCGCGATGTGCATAAGATGAAATTTCCCGCGTTTCGGCAAGATGTCATTGTAACCACAATGCGCTTGAAACGCAGGGTTGGTGAGGTTAGTTTTTCACGTACGCCAGCATCTTCAATACCGTTTCCGGCAAATCCCACGGCTTGCGGAAATAGTGGATGTCAAGCTCTTGTATCAGTTGTGGTGACGGCGGTTCATAAGCGGAGGTAACAATAATGGCTGCCGTGCAGCCAATCTTGCGAATATGCCGCGCGACATCAAACCCATTCAACGGACCAGGAACACGAATGTCGAGAATGAAAAGCGAGATCTCATCCGCGTGTGCGTCAATATAGTCGAGAATTGAATCTGCCTTGGCAAACTGGATGACATACGCATCTGGCTCAAGTTCTTCCAGAACGAACTTCATGCCTTCCAGTAAGTCTTTCTCATCCTCGAGGTGAACAATGTGCAAAGTCATGTCTGTTGAGGTTGCCCTTCTCTGACAACCTTGTTCTCCGTCAATCTTGACGATACGTCTATTGTAAAATCTTTCACTTACGACAAACACAAACCATTGGTGAAAGATTAATGAATTTAACTTTAGAGCCATTACGGAAACTATAAATTAATTATTCATGGGCTAGACGCCATTCCAGAGGACTCCAGAAGACAATTGCCGCCAGTTGAAAAGCTGGATCGCTGCTGCCGGTACCGGCGATGTTTATAATGACTCCCTCCTGCCAAAGCGCCAGCGCGCCAAACTCCGGGTAGCCGATGAACGCCAGCGTCCGGCTATCAGGTGCAACCGCCACTTGCCCGGGTGCGCCAGAAAATGCTGCCGAGGCTGTTTGAGCACTCTGCACGACAGTCTCCCAGAAGAAGCCTGTTTCGGGCGCAACGTCGAATCGAAGCGCCAGACTGCTCGCAGCATCAAATCGGCTGTAGAGAGCCGGTGTGCCGGCGCTCCCTTCTGCCCCCGTTCGTGGATCGAGAAGCTGCCAGCGTCCATTGGATAAGAGAATACCCAGGAGTTCCCCCTGTGGGCTGGCAACCCAATCAAACAACTGCACATAGGTGTCCTCCGGCACATTAGTCTGAAGTGTAATCCATCCGGAGGTGTCCAGCGCATAGAGTTGGAACACCTGCGCACCCGTATCATCGCCCGCTGAACGCAGCACAATGCCTGGGCTGCCCCAGCGCAGCTCCGGCGCGCGTCCACTGGTGATAGGAATGTCTGTCGCAATTACTTGTGGTGACGCGCTCGAAAGCGAATAGGCGAATAGCGAACCCTCAGCAGCGCCGAATGGAAATTCCACCCAGGCGAGTGCATCTCCGGCAGGCGACCAGGCAGGTTCCGAACGAACCAGCGCATTATCTGCGACGCCCTCGACGAATAGCGATGCAGCGGCGGGTTGTGCTGCAATCAAGATCGACTGGCGTGTATTCAGATCGACCAGGAAAAGATCCGCAGGCAAGTCATACTCGGCGATCAAGCCGCTGGTTTGCAACCGGCCCAGCGCCTCACGGCTGACGGATGGCAGCGCGCGATAGGCAATCTGCCCGCCAGATGGAGCAAGAGAGGGGGATGAGATGGTACCGTCGGTCGTCAGAGCAGTGATTGCAGGCGCAGAGGGCGACCAGAGCCAGAGATCGCCACTGGCCCAAAAGACCAGGGGCTGTTCGTCCTGAGCCACGACCACCCGATTTGCCCACAGCACAAGGAAGATGATGATAATCGAGCCGACTCGCCGCATCACACACCTCAGATAATTGAGATCTATCATACAGAAAATTTGTGCTAAATCCAGACCTGATTCTGTTTATGAATCCCGTTTTCCACCTCGTGAAGCCACATTGACTCGCAGTTCAGACCAATAGCTCATGATTTGCTGCCCAACATCAGAATGCAATGCCGATCGAATTCCGCGTCGCGTGTACCGGCGCATATGGGACGCAGGAAGGCGGAGACAGCTTGTGGAGTCTGAACCAGCAAAATCTGTAAGTGCTCGATCACCTCAGGAGGGCAAGCCTGCCGTTCTGCCCAGGAAAGCAATCGAACGCGTCGCTGGCAGATCTCCGAGCGAATCACTTCCAGACCCGCATTCAAGAACATGCCCTGCCATTCATATTCGGCGAAAGCACGCACGTGTCGAGGATCGTGAAGGCGATAAAATGCATTGACGTAGCGAGCAGCGCGGTCATCTTCCGGCGCGACGTAATCGGTGATGAGCAGGCTGCCCCCTGGCTTGAGCACACGCGCCGCCTCGTCCAGGAAATAATCCACCTGAGGCAATCGGTGCGCAGCCACGAAACAGGTCACAAGATCGAACCTGCTGGCAGCGAAAGGGAGTCTATCTGCACCGGAGCAGATATAGGAGACATCCGGCTCAATTCTGCCAGGATAGCGGGCACGCGCTATTTGCAATCGGCCAAATGAAGAATCGTTCACACACAGGTGCCGTCCGGGAAGCGCCAGAGCAGGTAACGCGGGAGAGTCGCCCACTGCCAGATGCAAGATGAGCGCATCGGGGCGCGGCTGCACCAGCGCCAGCACACGCGCCGGGTCTTCGCTCTGACAACAGATGAAATCATCCTGGGAGTGTTGGTTCGCGCGTTCGCGTGCAGTCATCACCAGCATCCTGGCACAAAGTTATGGAGCGCGAGCACAAGGCGGAGACAGCATCATTCACCCAGAGCGCAAGCCCGCGCCCATTCGCGTATGGCCTTACTGTGCAGGCATAGCCGCTGCGAACAAGGTACATAGTTCAGGGTTGGTCGCGGCATAGAGATAGTGCAGAGTCTCACCATCGCGAGAGAATGAGCCACTGCCAAAGCAAGGTTCTATAGCCTGCGCCGAAAAGGCTGATGGCACGACGCACTGCATGAAATTGTTCACCAGGCGATCTTGATTGATGACCGCCAGCGCGCCCACCTTGGGGACTTCACCCTGGAGTACATTGGCGATGTTGTTCTCCGTGTAGATGCGTGCCGCCACAGCGCCAACGCCCTGATAGCACTGAATCATACTGTCGATCTGGGCTATCAATGCGGCGGCAGCCGGATTGCCCGTTAGCAAAGATGCGCTCCCACCGACGGAAGCAATGGCACTGGAAATGCTGCTCGCCTCGGTTGACGTGTAGCCGTAGTTGGAAAGGTTGGGCAGGAAGCGCTGCGCAGAAGATGCGTCTGCCGCCGTATCGCCAGTCGTCGGTACAGCGCCACCCACAATGTCACCGACAGCACTGCACCCTACAAGCGTGACCACAAGCGCCAAAATGGCAAAGATGCGAAACCGCATTTGTTTTCTCCTCGAAAGAAACCCTACGCTCATTATAATGGCAGACCGGGTAACTCAAACTCCCCCAAAGCAGAGGGGGCAGGCATGCGTACTCGGATTATCCGGTAGGGATCACTCAGCGCGAATCGATGTGAATCGGGTTTTCATCCGAGTGCTCGGCGGGCGGCACAATACCCGCTGCATGTTCCCGCTCGCCGCGCCAGCTTTCGATCAGCAGCAGCAAAACACCCAGCACAATCGCGTGATCGGCGATGTTGGAGACGTTCGAGATCAGGCCGGGAATGGTGTAATGAATGAAATCGATAACCATGCCATAAAACACGCGATCCGCCGCATTGCCCATCGCACCGCCGCAGACCAGCCCGAAAGCGATGCGCGATAGCTGAGCGTTATCCGGCAGCCGCGGGAAGATGAAGATCATCGCGATGACGATGATGACCGCCAGAATGAGGAAGAAGTCACCCGCCTGAGGCAAAAAACCGAACGCCGACCCGCGATTTTCGCTGCGAGTGAGTTGGAAGAACGGCGCCAGCGCCGGGATGGGTCGGCTGGTTTCGTACAGCGCCAGTGAATCGAGCACGAGGCGCTTGGCGATCTGGTCAAGGGCGAAGACAACGGCGATGACGCCGAACAAGTTCAGCCAACGTCTGGTTATCAGGGGCATGGCAGTGCCTTCTCTGAACGGTTATTCTGCGGAGATTGTATCATATGCAGATGGTTGAACTGCTCGGAGATAAAGCCAATGCGTAGGTTTCTGGTGTTGCTGGCGATCATGATGGTGTGTGGGCTGCTTCCGGCCTATGCGCAGCCGTTCGGGGAAGGGATAGGCGATCTGCTGCTGCCGCTCGCCGGAAACCGCAATTACGATGTGCAACACTATGATCTTGACCTGACTGTCACTTCCGTCGAGGCAGGCAATATCGAAGCGGTGATGACGATTGGACTCACCCCAACGCGAGACGTGGCGCAGTTCTTTCTCGACTTCGAGATGCTGCCCATCGCATCGATCACAGTCGATGCCCAGCCCGCCGTTTTTCATCACCTGGCGGGAGAACTGGAAATCGTGCCCCAACAGCCACTGCGTGCAGAGCAGCCTGTGACCGTGATCATCCGCTATGCCGGGACGCCCGAACCAATCTCGAATCCAATGCTCGGCAGCGCCGGATGGCAAACCTTTGCTGGCGGCATCTATGTCGCCGGTGAACCACTGAGCGCCACCAGCTTCATTCCCATCAACGATCATCCACGCGACAAAGCCACTTATGAAATCGCGATCACCGTGCCAAAACCCTACGTTGCAGTCAGCAATGGCGTGCTCCTTTCGACCGATGAGCATGATGACACGACGACTTATACGTGGCAAATGGCGCAGCCGATGGCCAGCTACCTTTTGACCCTCAGTGTCGGACGCTACTCGCTCTACGAACAGGTCGGGCCGGATGACTTGCCGATCAGTAACTATTTCCCGACACCCCTGGCCGATGCGCTCAGCCGCATATTCGAAAACCAGCCGGACATGATCGCCTTCTATAGTGAACGCTTCGGCCCATACCCATTTGACAGTTTTGGCTCGCTTGTCGTTGCCGATCCGCAGTTTCATTACGCGCTGGAAACACAGTCACGGTCAACCTTCAGCACCAACATCTTGCAGTCTGGGCGCGAATTGGTGGTGGCGCATGAGCTTGCCCATCAGTGGTTCGGTGACAGCGTCAGTGTGCACAGTTGGCGTGACATCTGGCTCAACGAAGGCTTTGCTCGCTACGCCGAGGTGTTGTGGCTGGAGCACACGCAGGGACGCGCGGCGATGCTTGGCTATCTGCGCAGGCTGTACATGACGGCGACTTCGAGCAGTGTCCTGCCCGGAAACCCAACCGTCAACACCCTGTTCAGCGGGGCAGTCTATGATCGCGGCGCGTTGACACTCCATGCGCTGCGGCTGGAAGTGGGCGATGAGTTGTTCTTCGAGATTCTGCGCACGTATGCCGAACGCTTCCGCTACAGCAACGCGGCCACAACCGATTTCATCGCCCTCGCACAAGAAGTGAGCGGGATGCCGCTCGACGCCTTGTTCTACGTGTGGCTGCTCGGCGAAACCGTCCCGCCGCCAGAGGCAATTGGCCTGCGCTAACGATGATCCGGCGCGAAAATCGCCACATTGCACACAAGTATGAACCCTTGTGAACCCTTAAAGCCTCTTGTAGAATGATCCTGCAAGAGGTTTATTGGAATTGCGAGGTGCGACGATGAAGTTGGCTGAAGCGCTCATCTTGCGGGCGGATACACAAAAGCGACTGCTCCAACTCCGCGAGCGACTGGTGCGCAATGCACGGGTCCAGGAAGGTGATACACCTGCCGAGCCGCCGGAAATGCTGCTGAATGAATACCGGCGCGTGCTCGGCGAATTCACCGAGCTGGTACAGCGCATCAATCGAACCAATTCGGCCACCAGCATGAGCCAAGGCGACACAATAACGGACGCGCTGGCTCGGCGCGATGCCCTTCGCAATGAACGAGCGATGCTGGATGCCGTCGTCGAACACGCGTCCTCGCTCACGGCAGATTGGCGTTACGGGCGTTCGGAAATCAAGTTCCTGCCGACAGTGAACGTCGGTGATTTGCAGCAGCAG
>JAHDWN010000029.1:40886-85034 GCA_023382675.1 Anaerolineae bacterium | reverse complement strand
TACTCTATAGGGTGGAAAGTCCCTGACATCGCTCAGTATTTTGGTGTGTCGGTGCCGCGCGTATACCAGATTTTGAAGGGAAAGTAGCAACCGGCCACGCAGGAGACTAGGATTGGCCGATATGGTTCGGTCAAGCGCGGATGGCAGCGGATCTCATTCTCTAGGGACGTACAGGATATTATCAGATGCCGCGAGAGACATCGACAATTGTGACATGATCGCCGCGTCTGATCACCCTACTGTCTGGATTCTGACAATCAATAGTGGACTAACCGCCTTTTCAGCGCTACGATCTTGAGGCATTGAGTGTTGCATATTATGCAACATCGTTGCAAATAGCACACTGGAGACTTAGAGTTGACCATCATACAGTCTTTGGCACGCGGTTTGGAGATCCTGGATTTGCTGGCCGAGGCGGAACAGGGCATGGGTATCGGAGAATTCGCAACCCACCTCAACGTCGATAAGAGCAGCGCATCGCGCTTGCTGCAGACGCTGGCGAGCTATGGCTATGCCGAGCAGGATGCGGATACCCGGCGCTATACGCTTGGGCCGCGGATCGTGACCCTTAGCAATCGCGTGCTCAACCGGATGCCGCTGCGTGATCATGCGCATCCGTTCTTGCGCCGACTCACCCGCGAGACGGGCGAATGCTCCCACCTGGCGATTCTCTCGCAGGGCAAAGCCCTCTACATCGATCAGGTGGAATCGCCGTCGATCCTGCGCGTGGAAACCGAAATCGGGACGATGTCACCTTTGCATTGTACGGCGCTCGGCAAAGTACTACTGGCGTTCAATCGCCATGCCCAGGTTGATGCCATGCCTGTGTTTACACCGCGAACGATTACCGATCTGGAAGCGCTCAAGCTGCACATCGACCAGGTTCGGCGGCAGGGCTACGCGACGGACGATGAAGAGCATGTGCCCGGTGTTCGCTGCATCGCTGCCCCCGTCCACGGCTTTAATGGCCGCGTCGTTGGCGCGATTGGAATATCAGGCCCGGCGGGACGTGTCTCGTATGAAAAACTGCCCGAATTGACGGAGAAGGTGATCACCCTGGCAGAAGAGCTGTCGCGCCGGTTGGGGAGCGCGCGCTAAGCGCCCCACCGGCTGAATTGGTATATTTTTCTGAGGGCAATGCGCAACGCCATTGCATAATATGCAACTGAAGGTTTGTTTATGGATCAGTTACGGGTAGGCATTATTGGCACAGGGCGCATTTCTGATCTGCATGCGCTCGAATATCTGGAGAATCCGCGCGCCCGCATCGCCGCCGTCTGTGACAACAACCTCGACATCGCTCAGGAGCGTGGGCGGCGTTGGGGTGTGCCTGAAAACCGCATCTACACCGATTATCACGATCTGCTGGCGCTGCCCGACATCGATCTGGTAGACATCCTCCTGCCCCATCACCTCCACTATCAGGCCACGCTGGATGCAGCGGCGGCGGGCAAGCATATCTCGCTGCAAAAGCCGATGGCGCTCACCGTCGCGCAGGCCGATGACATGATCACGGCGGCTAATAAAGCTGGCGTCATCTTCCGTGTCTTCGAAAACTTCATCTTTTACCCGCCGGTGCAGCAGGCCAAGGCGCTGGTCGATGCGGGCGAAATTGGCGAACTGCTCACCATTCGCATCAAGAGCAACTCCGGCACCAGCGCGACCGCCTGGGAAGTCCCGGCGTCGGCGCAGGCCTGGCGCTTTGACTACGCGAAGAACGGCGGCGGCCCGCTCGTCTTTGATGACGGCCATCACAAGTTCGCGCTCGCGTGGCACTTCATGGGCATGGCTGAACAGGTACATGCCTGGATCGGACAGACCGAGATCGCGCCCGGCACCGGCATGTTTCTCGATTCGCCGGCGATTGTCTCCTGGAAGTTCGCCAACAACCGCTATGGCTCGCTCGAAGTCGTCAATTCGCCGGAGATGGCGATCAACACCATCTACTACGCACAGGACGACCGCGTCGAACTGACCGGCACCAAGGGCGTGATCTGGATCACGCGCGGGCATGGCAACATGCTGGACGTGCCGCCCGTCATCCTCTACCGCGATAACCAGATGCGCACCTTCACCAATGTTCCGTCGGACTGGAAGTACAGCTTCATGAACGCCACGCGCCACTTCATCGACAGCTACTTCAAAGGTGAAACTCCACGATTGACGGGCGAACAGGGGCGCGAAGTCCTGCGCTTCACGCTCGCGGCCCAAGAATCCGCCCACACCGGCCAGACCGTGCGGCTTTCATAAAGGCGAAGTCCACCATGCAGATTTCCGGCTCTGAACTCCTGGTCAATATGCTCATCTCCGAGGGCATGGAATACATCATCGGCATTCCCGGCCATGGCAATCTGCCGCTGATCGATGCGCTGCGCCGCCGTCGTGATCGCATCCGCGTCATCATGCCGCGCCACGAACAGGCCGCCGTACATATGGCCGATGGCTACTACCGCGCGTCGGGCAAGGCGCTGGCGGTCTACACATCGATTGGCGCAGGCGCATCCAATACCATCATCGGCCTGGCGACCGCCTACGTTGATTCGATCCCCCTGCTCCTCTTGATCGGCGAGACGCATACCTATATGCGCGGCGTCGGCGTCCTCCAGGAGGTCGAACGCCAGCGCTGGTCAGATCTCTACCGGGTGATGGAGCCGGTCGTCAAGCGCAGTTGGCATCTCGATCATGCGCGCCAACTGCCGCGCGCGATCTCCCAGGCCTTCAACGCCATGCTCACCGGCAGGCCGGGGCCAACGCTGGTCACACTGCCGATGGACGTGCAGGCACAGTCGGTCGATGCCGATCTCGAAGCTGACCCGCGCGAGCATCGCCCACACAGCCGCCCGGCAGCCGACCCGACCTCGATCCAGCAGGCGGCCAGACTGCTCGTGGAAGCGAAGCGCCCGGTGATAGTCTGTGGCGGCGGCGTCATGCTCTCTGGCGCGGAAGCAGAGCTGCGCGCGCTGGCCGAGCACCTCGGCTGTGCCGTCGTCAGCACCATGCAGGGCAAGAGCGCCTTCCCGGAGGATCACCCGCTCTACGCCTGGCACATGGGCACCAACGCGACCACCTGCGGCAATCACATGACCCGCAATGCCGACGTGCTGCTGGCGGTCGGCGTCCGCTTTGCCGATAAAGCTACTGCCTCCTACAAGCCGGGCGAGGTCTTCAGCATTCCACCCACGCGTCTGATCCACGTCGACATCGATCCAGCCGAGATCGGCAAGAACTACCCGGTGGCTGTCGGTGTCGTCGCCGATGCCAAGATGGGGCTCGCTGCCCTGCTCGATGCCGTCAAGGCACTGACACCGCCGCGCAATTGGCGAGATTGCGACTACACGCGCGAGATCGCGAGCCAGGTCGCCGAGTGGAAAGCCTCATACAGCGCCGAAGCGAACGAGGGCGACCACCCCACTATGGGCCAGGTGATCAAGACGGCGCGCGCACTGCTGCCCGAAGGGGCGATCGTGCTCAGTTCGTCGGGCAACATCCAGGCGCAGGCTTTCCAGGAGATGGCCTTCACGCAAACGCGCACGTATCTATCCGCCGGCGGCTTCAGCACGATGGGCTGGGCGTATCCCGCCGCGCTCGGCGCAAAACTCGCCCGCCCGGATGTGCCGGTCGTGGCCCTCGTGGGCGACGGCGACTTCCTGATGACGATTCAGGAGTTGGCGACTGCCGTGCAGTACAACATCCCCGCCGTCGCCATCGTCTTCAACAACCAGGGCTGGCAGGCCATTCGCGATCTACAGCGCATCGCCTTCGAGGACTCGGCGGACTTTGCCACCATGTTCGAGGCGGAGGGCCAGCCGGTCACACCCAATCTCGCCGAGATCGCACGCGGCTTTGGTGCGCATGGTGTGCGCGTCGAGCGGGCTGAGGACATAGCCCCGGCGCTGCAACAAGCGTTGGCGCTCGGTCGCCCGGCGGCGGTCGAAGTCATGATCGACATGGCGTTCGGCACGTCCGGCGGGCAGGGCACGGCCTGGTGGGACGTGCCCGTGCCGGAATATCTGCCGGAGAAAAACGCATCGTATCGAGAAGCGCTGGGGGAGGTCAAATTATGATGCATTACAAGATGCTGATCGACGGCCAATGGACGGATGCACGCTCCGGTGCAACCTGGAACGTGGTCAATCCGGCAACCGAAGACGTGATTATGACGGTGCCGTTTGGCGACGAGCGCGACGCCGACGCCGCCATCGAGGCCGCCCACCGTGCGCAGCCAGGCTGGGCCGCCATGACCGCTTACGAGCGCGGCGCGCTTCTCCTGCGTGTCGCCACGTTGATCCGCGAGCGGCTGGACGACCTGGCGCCGATCATGACGCGCGAATGTGGCAAGCCGCTGAGTGAAGCCCGCGGTGAATGGGGCGCGGCGGCGGACTTGTTCGATTGGTTCGCCGAAGAAGGCAAACGCGCTTACGG
Source organism: Anaerolineae bacterium (assembly GCA_023382675.1). Classification (GTDB taxonomy): domain Bacteria; phylum Chloroflexota; class Anaerolineae; order Aggregatilineales; family Phototrophicaceae; genus Flexifilum. Next base: position 80,612 of record JAHDWN010000029.1, on the reverse strand, counting down.
GCGCACCATTCCGGCGCGCAAGGGCAACAAACGCCTGCTCGTGCTCAATGAGCCGGTCGGCGTGGTGGCGACGATCACAGCCTGGAACTTCCCGGCCTATCTCCCGGCGCGCAAGTGGGCGGGGGCGCTGGCGGCGGGCTGCACCATCGTCGGTCGTCCGAGCGAACTCACACCCATGAGCGCCATGGCGCTGGTCAATATCATGGTCGAAGCCGGGCTGCCGCCAGGAGTGATCAACCTCGTCAACGGCAAGCCGAGCGAGATCGGGCAGGCGTTCCTGCAAAGCCCGCTAGTGGACAAGATCAGCTTCACCGGTTCGCAGCGCGTCGGGCAAATCCTCATGCGCGGCGCTGCGGATCGGATCAAGAAGCTGTCGCTCGAACTTGGCGGCAGCGCACCGGTTTTGATCTTTGGCGACTACGACGTCGAGAAAGCTGCCGAGCAGGCGGTCACCGCGAAATTCCGCAACGCCGGTCAAGTCTGCATCTCGCCAACACGCTTCTACGCGCAGCAGAGCATCTTCGAGGATTTCGTTGCAGCGACGCGCGAGAAAATCGGCCAGCTCGTGCTAGGCGATGGCCTGCAAGCGGGCGTCACGACCGGGCCGTTGGTGACTGCCGTTGGGCGTGATCGCGCCGTGACCTTCGTCGATGATGCACGGGCAAAGGGTGCTATCGCCGTCACCGGCGGTCAGCGGCCAGCCGACCTATCACGCGGCTTCTTCTACGAGCCGACGCTGCTGACCAACGTCTCGCCGATGATGCGCATTAGCTGCGACGAAGTCTTCGGCCCGGTGATGGCGCTCAGCCCGTTCGAAGACCTGGCCGATGGGCTGCGGCTCGCGAACAGCACGCCTTACGGGCTGGCCGGTTACGCGCTGACCAACGACCTGAAGACGAGCATCGGCGTCTACGAAGGGCTGAAGTTCGGCATCGTCGGCGTCAACGATCTCGTCCCGGCGACAGCGGAAGGGCCGTTCGGCGGCATCCGCGAGAGCGGCTTCGGCAGCGAAGGCTCGCAAGAAGGTCTCTACGAGTACATGGTGCGCAAGTTCGTCTCAGTGGGGTTGTAGACCGTCATGAAGCGGACGCAAGGGTTTGCCAACCGCCTGACGCAGTACAGCGATAACGCGTTTTCGCTGTATCTGCGCCGCTCGTTCGCCCGCTCGATGGGCTACAGCGACACGGCACTCGACAAACCGATTATCGGCATCATCAACACTTACAGCGAACTCAACAACTGCCACCGCGGTTTTCGTGAACTGGCGGAGGCGGTCAAGCGCGGCGTCTGGCAGGCGGGCGGGCTGCCGCTGGAGTTCCCGACCATCTCGCTCGGCGAGGTCTTTCTGTCGCCAACGAGCATGATGATGCGCAACCTGATGTCGATGGATGTCGAGGTCATGATCAAAGCGCAGCCCTTGGATGCGGTCGTCCTCATGGGTGGCTGCGATAAGACCCTGCCCGCGCTGCTGATGGGCGCGGCGAGCGCGGGCATCCCGGCCATCGTCGTCGCCGCCGGGCCGATGCTGACCGGCTCGTATCAGGGCGAACGGCTCGGCGCATGCACCGACTGCCGCCGCTATTGGGGCGCGTACCGGCGCGGCGAAATTGACGATGCCACCATCCACGAGGTCGAGAACAATCTGGCCGTCACCAGCGGGACGTGCGCCGTCATGGGCACGGCCAGCACGATGGCCTGCCTGATCGAAACGTTGGGCATGATGCTGCCCGGCGGCGCGAGCATCCCGGCTGTACACGCCGAACGGCTGCGCCACGCCGAGGAGACCGGACGGCAAGCCGTCGACCTGGCCGGCAGCGACCGGACGCCGGATAAGATCATGACGCCCGCGGCGTTCGCCAATGCGCTGCGCGTCCTGCAGGCGCTCGGCGGTTCGACCAATGGCATCATCCACCTGACGGCCATCGCCGGGCGGCTCGGCATCCGCCTCGATCTCGCCCAGTTGGATGCGATCAGCGACGACACGCCAGTGCTGGTCAACCTCAAGCCGTCCGGCAGCGCCTACATGGAAGACTTCTACCGTGCCGGGGGAATGCCTGTCGTCCTCCAGGAACTCAAGCCCGTGCTCGACCTGGATGCACAGATCATCACCGGGCAGGCGCTGGGGCAAATCCTCGACGTGCCGTACAGCTTCCCACAGTGGCAGGACGTGATCCGCCCGTTCAACCAGCCCTACAAAACGTCCGGGGCGCAGGTCGTCTTGCGCGGCAATCTCGCGCCGGACGGGGCGGTACTCAAGCGCTCGGCGGCCAGCCCGGCGCTGCTGCAAAAGACCGGGCGCGCCGTGGTCTTCACCTCGCTGGCGGATCTGGCCGCGCGCATCGACGCGCCCGATCTTGACGTGACGCCGGATGACATCCTCGTCTTGCAGAACGCCGGGCCGGTCGGCGGGCCAGGGATGCCGGAAGCGGGCAGCTTCCCCATCCCCGCCAAACTGAGCGGCGTCAAAGACATGGTGCGCATCTCCGACGCGCGCATGAGCGGGACAGCCTTCGGCACGATCATCCTGCACGTGTCGCCAGAGGCGGCGGTCGGCGGGACGCTCGGCCTTGTGCGCGACGGCGATATGATCGAGGTCGATGTCGCCAGGCGGCGGCTGAGTCTGCTCGTGGACGACGTCGTACTCGCCGCGCGCCGTGCGGAGACGGCCCAACAGCCACCTGCGCCGCCCGCCAGAGGTTACGAATGGTTGTATCAACAGCACATCCAGGGTGCACACCTGGGCTGTGATTTCGATTTTCTGCGTCACGAACGCTTGCTTGAACACGAGGGGAAAGACGCATGATGACGCCGGTACGTTTCCTGCCGCTCGGCTTCGACAAACACAAGCTGATCCGGCTGATGGCGCAGCACGAGATCGACGCTGTGCTGCTCACCTCGCCGGAGCATGTCTTTTATACGACCGGCTTCCCGGCGCTCTTCAGCAGCGGCAACCCGATCCTCTACGGGCTGCGTAACGTCCTGCCGTTCTTCGCCTTCATCACTCAGCAGGGGCACGTCACGTTGATGTGCTGGGGCGGCGCAGTCACCGGCGTCGAGTACGGCGCGGACAGTGTGCTGACCTACGCCGACATCGCAGGCGCAGAGCGAACGCTGACCGGAGTCCTGCGCGCGCAACTTGGCGCTGGGGCGCGGCTGGGCATTGAGGCGAGCACGCCGCACACCGTGCTCAAGCTGCTCGATGGCATTGTGCCCGCCGAGCGCATCGCCCTGGCCGACGACCTGATGATGCAGGTGCGAATGATCAAATCCCCGGCGGAGGTCGCGCTGCTGGAGAAGAGCATCAACGTGGTCGAGCGCACCGTCGCCGACCTGATGGAGGCGATGCACATCGGCATCCGTCGCCCGGCGCTGATGCAGGCGGCCAAGACGGGCATGTTGCAGCACGGCGCATCCGGCATCAGCCACGTGACGATCTCGTTCGGCGCATCCAACCCCGAAGTCGAGATCGACGAAGTGCTGGAAGCCAACAAGCTCGTGACGCTCGACCTGGGCGCGATTGTCGACGGCTACTATTCCGACAACCGACGGCTGATGTACACCGGCCCGGTTCCGGAGGGCATCACCGCGCTGCACAAGACGATGTGCGCCATCCTCGACGAGACAGCATCCGCGCTCAAGCCGGGCGTGACGTTCGGCGAGGTCTACGACCAGGCGATGGCGCTCTATCACCACCACGGCCTGAAGCCGTTCATCCCCAACATCGGCCACACCATCGGCATGCAGGTGGAGGAGGTCTGGATCTACGAGGGCAACCGCGACGTGGAGATTCAGGCGGGGATGGTGCTCAACCTGGAGATGTACGCGCAGTACGAGAGCGGCGAACTCATCGGCGACGAAGAAACCTACGTCATCACCGAGACCGGATATCGCCAACTGACCCACCTGCCAACGGCGATCCGCACCGTGACCCGGTGAGCACATAGGAACAGTGACCATGGAGCGGCAGAAACTACGCATCGGCATCATCGGCCTGGGGATCATCTCCGACGCACACGTCGAAGGAGCGGCGGCCATGGCAGAGATCGCCACCGTCACCGCCGTCTGCGACATCGACGAAACGAAGGCTAGCACCGTTGCGCAGCGCTTCGGCGCGACGGTCTACACCGATTACCGGCGGCTGCTGGACGAGGCCGAAGTTGATCTTGTCGACATCATCCTGCCGCACAATTTGCATTACCCGGTCGCCATGTACGCGCTCGAACGCGGCAAACATGTCCTGCTCGAAAAACCGCTGACGATCGACCCTGCCGAAGGCCTAGCGTTGATCGAGCGGGCACGCGCGATGGGTGTGCAGTTCTCCGTCGCAGAGAACACGCGTTTCGTCACGGCTTACGTCGAGGCGGAAAAGCTGCTGCGCGCGCACGCGCTCGGCGACATCTACCAGATCCGCACGTTGATCGCGGGCAGCGAAGTCGAACGGCTCAAGAACCCGCATCCCTGGAAAGCCAAGAAGATCGGCTCCGGCGGCGGTGTCTTGATGGATGCCGCACCGCACACCTTCTATCTGCTCAAATGGCTGTTCGGCGAAGTGGCCACGCTGCAAGCCTTTCACTCGCAGTTGGTCCCGGCCAGCGAAGTCGAAGACAACGCCATCGTCATCGGGCGCATGGCGAGCGGGGCCACGTTCACCTTGCAGTTTACCTTCACCGCCGAAAGCCCGTGGACAGAGCGGCTGGAGATCTACGGCACGACCGGCGCGCTGATCATAGACCAGATCGCCAACCCACCCGCCATCGTCTACCGGGGCACGGAGGACTTCTACGGCACGCCGCTGGCTGGCGTCCCCTATGACCCGGTGCACTGGAAATACAACTCGATTCTTGATGAGACGAAGGATTTTATCCAGACGGTTTGGGATAGCGGCGTGCCCAAAGTTGACCCGGCGGACGCGCATTACGGTCTGCTTATGATCGAAAAGGCTTACGTATCGGCGCGCAGCGGCCAGCCGATCGCGTTTGCAGAACTTGCGAAGTCAGGCGAATAGGAGCGCATATGCAACCACTCATCATCACCGCCACCGCCAATATCTGCTGGCTCGCCCCGGATCAGGTCGATTACCCGAAGACGCCGGAAGCGATCACCGAGGAATCGCTGCGCTGCATGGAGGCGGGAGCAACCATCATTCACACCCACGCCGAGGGGCGCTGGGTCGAGGTGATCGAGCAGCACCGCGCCCGCTGCGGCGATCTCATCCTGCAATGTGGCATGTCCAGCCTGCCGATCCCGGAGCGGATGGTCGTCTTCAGAAACCACGCCGACATGATGTCGATCATCATCAGCCATCACGACGAGGCTTTCGCCGGGCTGGACGTTTACAAGCTGCATTCGCGCGAAGAACTGAGCGAGTACATGCGCCTGTGCCAGCAGTACGGCGTCAAGCCGGAACTGGAAGTCTGGAACACCGGCTCGATCTGGAACATGAACTGGTTGATCGAGCGCGGTCTGCTCAAGCCGCCCTATTTCGCGACGCTCTTTTTCGGCTGGCCGGGCGGGCAGTGGTCGCCGCCGACTGTCGAGGAATATCTGTACCGGCGCAAGTACATGCCTGAAGGGTCGGTCGTCAACGTGAGCATCATGGGCAGGGAGCAGATGGAACTCGTCGCGACGGCGATTGCCAACGGCGATCACGTGCGCATCGGCACCGAAGACTATCCCTACGACCTGAGCGGCAAAATCGCCCCGACACATGAACTTGTGGCGGCAGCGGCGAAGTTGGCGCGCGCCATGGGACGGCCACTTGCCACCGTCGCCGAGGCGCGCCAGATCGTCGGGCTGAATTGAAAGCTAGCGTGAAGTCCTGAGCAGCGATGTGAATCTTGCTTGAGGCGGGTTCACGACACCGAAGGATTGCGAACATGAGTCAAACACAGCCGGTCGCCATCATTACTGGCGCGGCACGCGGGATCGGCGCAGCGACGGCGCGACTATTCAATCAGAATGGCTACCGCGTCGCCCTGGTGGACATCTTGCCCGAAGTGCAGGCGCTGGCAGCAGAGCTAACAGCCTCCGGGCCTGAGTGCCTCGGCCTGGTCTGCGACGTGGCCGACGAGAGCGCCGTGCAGTCGGCCGTCAACCAGACGCTGGCAGCGTTCGGCACGATTGATGTGCTGGTCAATAACGCGGGGGTCGTTTTGGTCGCGGCTGTCGAAGACATCAATTACGAGCGCTTCAAGCAGGTGTTCAACATCAACGTGGGCGGCACGTTCCTGTTCTGCAAGTACGTTCTGCCCGTCTTGAAGGCCAAGCGCGACGGCGCCATTGTCAACATGGCGTCCGTCTCAGCGCACGTCGGCCAGATCGATCACTCGACCTACGGCGCGACCAAGGGGGCGATCATGGCCTTCTCACGTGCGCTGGCCTGGGAAGTAGCGAACGACAACATCCGTGTCAATTCCATCAGCCCCGGCTCAGTCGATACACCGATGCTGCGCGGCGACATCGAGATCGAATCGGGCAAAACCGGCCTCCCCTTCGCCGAAGTCAAAACCCTGCGCGAGGCGGAACAAGCCTTCAAGCGTTGGGCCGACCCGCTGGAGATCGCAGAAGTGATTTACTTCCTGGCAAGCAGCAAGGCCTCTTTCATGACCGGCGCGGACGTGTTGGTGGATTGCGGCTGGGTTGCCAAGTGAGCCGATAACGACCTAGCGAAAGGAGTGATATGGAGTTTCGAAGCGGCAACAACGGCATGACATTTAGAACCATTTTGAGGCATTAGGGAGAAAGATCATGAGTATCAAGAGGCTTCTGTTTGGGCTGACCGTTTTCGCCGTCGTGCTGCTGATCGGCGGCGCGGTGGTGATGGCGCAGCAGCAGGACATCAGCATTGTCCACTACTACAGCAGCGCCCTCGGCCAGGAGACGATGACCGCCCTGTTCCAGACGTTTGAAGCGGCGCACCCGGAATACAAGATCGTCGATAACTCTGCCGGTCACGAGGACTTCAAGACCCAGATTCTGGTCACGATTGCCGGGAACAACCCGCCGGACATCTTCTCGTACTGGGCGGGCGCACGCACGCAGTTCGTTGTCGATGCGGAACGTCTGCTGTCGCTGACCGATTTCTGGAACGAGAACAACCTGGATGACATCATCCCTGCTGGCGTCAAGCCTGCCGCGGTATACAACGGCGAGATCTACAATATCCCGATGAACGTCCATATCGTGGGCTTCTTCTATAACCCCAAAGTTATGGAAGCGGCGGGAATTACCGAAATGCCGGCGACCTGGGATGAATTCATCGCCATGTGCGACACGCTCAAGGCAGCGGGTGTCGCGCCGATTGCGCTCGGCTCGCTCAACCGCTGGCCCGCGCAGTTCTGGTTCGACTACATGGTGTCGTACACGGCTGGCGCAGACTATCGCCAGGCATTGATGGCAGGTGAAGCAGCCTACAACGATCCTGAGGTCGCCACAGCGATGGAAACCTGGAAGACCCTGGTGGATGCTGGTTACTTCGTGCCCGACGCCAATGCTTACGACTGGACGGATGCGGCTGATCAGGTCGCCAATGGTGACGCAGCCATGACTCTGATGGGCACGTTCATCACCGGTTACTGGGACGGCAACGGCCTGGTGGCAGGCGAAGACTATGACTTCTTCCCCTTCCCCGTGATCAATCCTGACCTCCCTGTCGTGACCCACGGCACGGTGGACGGATGGGCAGTTCCGGCGTCGGCAGCCAATGTCGAAGGCGCAAAAGCCCTGCTGCTGCACATGCTGACCCCAGAATCGCAGGCGACGTGGGCGCTGGGTCAGGGCGCGCTGGCCGCCGTCAACAACGTCGACACCAGCATCTATTCGCCCGTTATGAAGAAGGCCAGTGATTATCTGGCGCAGGTGGAGTTCCTCAGCGGCTACGACCTTTCGACGACGCCGCCAATGGCTGAGGGCGGCCTGAATATGTTCGCGCAGTTCATGAATGACCCATCAGGCTACATGACTTACCTGGATGAGACTCAGGCAGTCGCCGTCGATGTCTTCGGGTCGTAGGTCGCATTCTCTGGCGACCCGGATGATGCTGCTTTGAAGTGAATGTTAGGGGGCATACGCGCGTGCGTGTGTCCCCGTAGTCTATCAATAGAGTGAGTCTCTCGCTTGAATGAGGAGGCACTATGACCCGAACAACCTATCGCTGGGCGGCCTTGTTTCTAGTGCTTCCGCTTGCGGTCTATATTGCCATCGTCGTCTTCCCGCTTTTGTCGTCCTTCTACTACAGCCTGACCGACTGGAACGGCTTTGCTATCGACTACAATTTCGTCGGGCTGGAAAATTTCGAGAAAATGTTTAGCGACCGTCTCTTCAGCAATGCCATCGGCAATACGCTGATCTGGACAGTCGCCGCCATCATCGTACCGACTGGCGGTGGTCTGGCGTTAGCGCTGGTGCTGCATGAGCGCGGCGTTTTCGCGAACCTCTATAAGTCGCTGTTTTACCTGCCGATTTCGCTCGCCCTGGCGGTGATTGGGCAGATCTGGCTCTGGATTTACCAGCCCGACTGGGGGCTGATCAACGCCTCGCTGCGCACGATTGGCCTCGGCGACCTGACGCAAGCGTGGCTCGCCAAACCGCAGTTCGCGCTGCTGGCGGTCATCCTGGCCTGGTCATGGCAGCAAACCGCGCTCTCAATGGTCATCTTCCTGGCCGGGCTGACGGCGATCCCGCAGGAATTGATCGAGGCCGCGCACATCGACGGCGCGAACTACTTCCAGCGCGTGCGCCGGGTGATCGTCCCGCTGCTCGCGCCCGCCAGCGTCGTCGTCATCGCCCTGGCAGTGATCAACTCGCTCAAGAGCTTCGACGTGCTCTACGTCATGACTCGTGGCGGCCCGTTCCACTCGTCGGATAATCTCGCCATGTTCATGTACAACGAATCGTTCCAGAAATACAACATGGGCTACGGTAGCGCGATCGCGGTCGTCCTGTTCCTGATCACGCTCGCGGTCATCATTGTCTATTTCCGCCAGTCAGCCCAGGTGGAGCGTCTCTATGACTAATACTATCGTGCACGATGATCGCCGGGCGGCGGCCAGCCTTGCGTCTGACCGTGCCCAGCCCAGCCGTGCCCCGATGATCATTTTCTACGCCCTGCTCACGATCATCGTCGTGATGTATTCCGCGCCCAGCATCGGCGTGCTGCTCGCCTCGCTCAAATCGACGGCGGAGATCGCCGAGGTCGGCGTCTGGGCGATGCCGCGCAGCTTCGCACTGACCAACTATGCCGAAGCCTGGAGCGGCGGGAATGCCGGGATCTACATCCGCAACTCGTTTTTTGTGACGGTCCCGGCGACCGTAATTTCGATCAGCCTCGGTGTGCTGGCCGGGTATACGTTGAGTAAGCTGAAGTTCCGCGGCAGCAACGCGTTGTTCATCTTCTTTGTCGCCGGTCTGTTCTTCCCGCCGCAAATCGCGTTGATCCCTTTGTTCCGATTGTTCAACGACCTGGGCCTCTATGACACGCTCTGGTCGCTGATCATCATCCACGTCGCCTTCGGCATCCCGATTTGCACGCTAATCCTGAAGAACTTCTTCGCCGCCGTGCCGACGGCCATCCGCGAGGCGGCCATCATCGACGGCGCGAACGAGTGGCAGATTCTGACAAAACTGATGCTCCCGTTGAGCCTGCCCGCGCTGGCCGTGCTGACGACACTCCAGTTCACCTGGATCTGGAACGACTTCCTCTGGCCGGTGATCCTGATCCGCTCAGATGAGATGCGCACCGTCATGGTCGGCCTCGCCTCGCTCAAGGGGCAATACAGCGTCGCCTACGGCGTGCAGTCGGCCATGGCCGTCTATGCGAGCATCCCGACGCTGCTGGTCTTTGTTTTCTTCCAGCGCTACTTCATAAGGGGGTTAACCTTCGGCTCAGTCAAAGGCTGATATGATCGCATGACCATTCGAGCCAAAACCTGTGAGACACGAGGAGGAGCAGAACAAAGCTTGAACGGCGTTGACACAAATGCGGCAGGAGAAGGATTGCAAAGCGACACACAGCCCCATCACAACCAAGGTGTTGGACAGAAAAGCGGGGAGGAATAAGAGAGACTTCCTGCCATTTTGCACGGCTTGCACGCTCGACCGCAAATACTGCTGCCTTCCAGCAATCAAGATTTGCTGCTTGAGCCTTTGAGGTCGAATAATATGAATGTGGAAGTTGCGTGCAATTTGGCAATCTGGCACTATCTTTTTGCTCTTCGACGATAGCAGAAGGTAGCAGACTTCCGTCTTGGCGGATCCAGGCTCGTGCCAGCGTGGTGAACCTTTGACGTGTTTAGGCGTGCCCCACCAACAAGATCCGTCTTCTTGCCAAAGGCACTTGCTGCGGATATCTGTCCCCCGCCACGTGTACTTGTAGAGGCCGCATGCTTATGGAAGGCGTGCTTCGATCCCATTGACGCCCACGTAGCTGCACACAGTCAAATAGTCCATGCGCTTTGTCAAGGCATGATCACGGGACGCAGAGGACTATGGCTCAGCTCCGTACATGACGTGGACGCTGCCGTAACGCGCTTCATTTACTTGCTCTACGCCGATCAGCTGGAAGTCGCATCTCCGATCAACAACAAGACGCCAAAGGAGAGCAGCCGTAACGTCGAGATAATCGCGGTATATGAAGTGGGCACATCACTTGGTGATCTGGCCGCGCGCTACGGCATCACAAAACAGCGCGTTCATCAGATTGTGAATCGCAGGAGGAAATAGACGATATCAGGCAACGGGCGCTTCCAGCCTTGTCCGGCGCGTCAGTTCATCTCGCTGCCACCGTCAACGTTGTAGGATTGGGCGGTGATGTAGTCGGCTTCATCTGAGCATAGGAACGCCGCCATCGACCCGATTTCTTCGATTGTTCCCCCGCGGTGCAGTGGAATTCGTCTGATGCGCTGTTGGTAGAATTCGCCCGGCGCTAGATTGAGCTTTTGGGCCATGCGATCATCCAGATGCTTGTAGAGCGCCGTCCAGATCGCTGCCGGGCAGATCGCATTGACGTTGATGTGGTAGGGCGCAAGTTCCATCGCCGTCGCCTGCGTGATCGTGATCACCGCTGCTTTTGAGGTCGAATAATGGATCGCGTCTGAGCGTCCGCGCCGGCCAGCAATCGACGCAATGTTGACGATTTTGCCATAGCTTAGCTCTGAATACCCCGCCTGCTTGACCTCCTCAGGTACGCGCGCGATCATTTGTCGAGCGACCGCCTGGGTCGTGAAGAGCAAGCCCCGCGTGTTGACGTAGTGCATCTCGTCCCAGTCCTTGGGCGTCATTTCCATCAACGTCATCTTGTCCGAGATACCGGCATTGTTCACCAGAATGTCAATGCGCCCGAAATGAGCGACCACGTCGGCGGCCATTTGCTTGGTGCGTTCGGGGTCGCCGATGTCGATGTGATAGGCAAGCGCTTCAGGGCCAATTTTGGAGTAATCTTGCGCAGCCTGATCTGCCGTCTCCGGGTTGATCTCTGCGATGACGACATGCGCGCCTTCTTCGGCAAAGCGCTTGCCGATGCCATAGCCAATGCCAGCGCCAGCGCCGGTTACGATTGCGACTTTGCCTTCAAGCCGCTTCATAGGGAAGGTCATCTTGAAATACCTTTGTGTCTATATCGATCTGAGTTTATGAGTTCGCAAGTCGTGATGCGCCGCTCGCTGGAATGCCGAAGCAGTTACCAGACGCAATAACCACCGTCGATGATTAAGTCATTGCCCGTCATGAAATCCGAAGCCTGGGATGCCAGGTAGACGACAGCGCCCTGCAAGTCGGTCACGTCGCCAATACAATTCATCGGCGTATTCGCCAGCCAATGAGGCAATATCTCCTGACCTGCGGGTGTCTTAAGCAGATCATCGACCAGCTTGGTGCGCGTGTAGCCTGGGCTGATCGTGTTGACCCGGATGCCCCTGGGCGACCACTCGCCCGCCAGGCTGCGGCTCAACTGGATGACACCCGCTTTGGCGGCGTTGTAATGCGCCTGGGGTTGCGGCCGCACCACGGCAGTGCCGGTCATCGAGGCGGTATTGATGATCTTGCCGTAGCCGCTTTCGAGCATCACTCTGGCTTCAGCCTGGGCGCAGAGGAAAACGCCCTTCAGGTTCAGATCCAGCATCCGATCCCAATCCGACTCTGCCATCTCCTCCGCCGCCATCCATTGACCGATACCGGCATTGTTGACGCCAATCGTCAGCTTGCCCCACTGCGTTAGGGCGGCATCGACCGCAGCCTGAACCTCGCTCACCTTTGTGACGTCGGCCTGCAAAGCGATAGCGTCGATGCCTTTGGCTTTCAATTCCTCGACCACTTCTTCAGCGTGTGGCAGTGAAATATCGACCACGGCGACCGCAGCACCAGCCTCGCCCAGGGCATGAGCAAAGGCACGGCCAATGCCCTGCCCCCCGCCCGTGACCAACGCAGTGCGTCCATCCAGTTGGAAGCGTTTCAAGATCGAAGCCGCTGTCAAAATAGAATCGGTCATTGTTCAGCCTCTCATAAGGTTGTTTAAGCCCTAGAGCAAAGATGAACCACGCAAGACCGTTCCGATGCCTTATGCTTGCCGTGACCCATTCGCTTCGGGCACAAATGCCAACAATTCTTCGGCAGTGTATCTGTCCGTGACTAGCGTGCCGAGCCGCCGACCGGCAAGCGCGCCAAAGACGGCAGACAGCTTGGGTTTGCCGACGGCGACCGCGATCACCTTTTGCACGTGATCTACCAGCCATTCGCGGCTGATACCGATGCGGCGATGATGCGCCTCGATATCTAAGAAGTTCCCGGCCTGGTCATAATACAGGCCGCAAACATCGCCCACTGCCCCTTGCGCGCGCAGCATTTCGACATATTCCTGATTGACATAACCAGCGCGCAGAACACTGCTCACCTGGAGATTCGTACTGCCGATGCCGACCAGCGCAATATCGGCTTTCGATGCCAATTCCAATGCCTCGGCCACCGTGCGATTACTGAGCAGGGACTTGGCTACTGTCGCATTCTCGACCAGCATGGGCGCGGTCAAGACACGGAATTGGCCGCCCAGTTTTTGCGCTGCTCGTACAGCGAGATCGGGCGTATCCGTCAAATTCGACGCCGGCCCGGCGGCCCCGATGATCTGCACGACCTGAAGGTTAGGCAGATTCATCGAAGGCAATGCGTCAACCGTCGCTGCGACGGCCGTCCCCCAGGAGATGCCCAGAACGGAGATTTGTGTCAGGTGGCGTGAGAGCAGCGCGGCTGCCATTTGCCCGGCAAGATGAAGCTTCTCAGCATCCGAGGCATTGCTCCCCGGATCGACGACTGCCGCTTCCGGCAGCCCGAAGCGTGTTTGTAGTTCCTGTTCAATCGCTTCAATACGCAGCAGAGGCTGATGCACCTCGATCTTGACGATTCCCGTTCGGCGCGCTTCTGTCAGCATTCGACTGATCGCCGATCGTGAGATCCCAATCAGATCGGCAATCTCATTCTGACTGCGATCCTCAAGGTAGTAGAGTCTCGAAACACGTGCCAACAGCAACGAACGTTCATCATCCATGAGTTTGAACCCGTGTTGAACTAATCGCACAAGGTCGCCAACTCGGGGGATTCAAGAATTCGCTTGAAAGCAAGCAAAAAGCCAGCAGCTTGCGCGCCATCCACGACACGATGATCGACTCCCAGCGTTGCGATCATGGTGGGGGCGACGACAAGCTGGCCGGAACGGACAAAAGGACGATCAGCAACCGTGCCTAGCGACAGAATGGCGCTCTGAGGAGGACGGATAATCGACGTGAAGCTATCCGGCCCTTCTTTGCCCAGATTCGAAAGCGTAAACGTGCCGTAAAGCAGATCGTCTGCGTTGGGTCGCTGACGTCGTGCGCGCTCGATCAAACTGGCACTTTGAACTGCCATCTCCAACAGACCTGTCTTATCCGCTGCACGCACCACAGGGATAAGCATGCCATCTTCCAAGGCCACTACCACCCCGATATTGACTTCGTTATTATACACAATGGTTTCGCCATCCAGCATTGCATTAAGTCGCGGATACTGCTGCAATGTCGCTGCACAGACCTTGATTAACAGATGAAGCAGCGACACCTTGACATCGGGATGGCGCGCGCGCAGGTCGTCAATCGTCGTCTGCGCGCGCTGCATGTCAATCTCGATCTGGCTGTAAAAATGAGGCGCTGTCTGGACGCTCTGCGTTGTCATGCGAGCAATCGCCTTGCGCATCTTGGACATGGGCTCGCGCCGCGCACTCGTTTGCTCGGCATTGTCAGGCTGATTGCTCATCATACGCTCCATTACGTCACGTCGGATACGTCTTCGTCAGGCTCACCGATCACAGCCAGTAGCTGACCCACGATCGCCACTTCGCCCTCAGATACAACGATCTTGCGCAGTGTGCCAGTATCAAGAGCCTCAAGTTCTACCGTTGCTTTATCCGTCTCGATTTCGAGTAACTGTTCACCCTTCTGGACTGAATCACCTTCGGCCTTCAGCCATTTGAGCACGGTTGCTTCATCAGACGAATCGCCCAACGGGGGCATAATCACACGAAAAGCCATGGCATCTCCCTTAGCGCGCTATTTGCTGCTTGACTGCGAGCGTTTCTTCGATGGCACGAATGACCTGTTCTGCATTTGGAACCACGTACTTTTCCAGGGCGACATTCGCTGGTAGCGGTGCATCGGCCGCGGCAACACGTCGAACCGGGCTGAGTAGTTGATGGAACAGCGCTTCGGTGATGCGTGCGCTCACTTCTGCGCCGAGTCCGCCTGTCATCACAGCTTCATGCAGCACTACCGCGCGCCGGGTCTTTTCGACCGAGCGGAGCACTGTTTCCATGTCCAGCGGTTGCAGTGTGCGCAAGTCGACGACTTCGACACTGATGTCGCGTTGTTCTAGCTGCGCTGCAACCTCCAGCGCCAGCTGCATCGTCCGCGAGTACGAGATCAACGTAACATCACTGCCAGTTCGTCTGACATCGGCGACGCCGAGCGACGTGACGAATGGTTCTTCGGGAACTTCATCTTTGACGGCGTAGAGACCCTTGTGCTCCAGGAAGATCACAGGGTTGTCGTCCTGGATGGACGCGCGCAACAGGCCATAGGCATCAGCAGGTGTCGATGGCGCGACGACTTTCAGACCCGGCGTATGGATGAACCAGCTTTCCAGGCTCTGTGAGTGCTGTGCGCCAGCGCCACGTCCGGTTCCTTGCTGCGTGCGGATCACACAGGGGACTTTGATCTGCCCGCCAAACATGAAATGGATTTTCGCCGCCTGATTGACGACCTGATCCATGGTCAGCGTCATAAAGTCGACGTACATAATTTCGGCAACGGGACGCCCGCCAACCATGGCTGCACCAATGGCTGCGCCAACGATGGCCGCTTCAGACATCGGCGTATCACGGATACGGTCAGGCCCGAATTCTTCCAAGAGTCCCTTGGTGACGGCGTAAGCTCCCCCATAGAGACCAATATCCTCGCCGAGAACGAAGACACTGGGGTCGGCTTTCATTTCTTCGTACAGAGCACGACGAAGTGCGTCGCGGTACATCATGATCGGCATGAGTAAGTTCCTCCCCAGATTCTCAGGCGTAAATGTCTTCGAACACAGTCGAGGGCTGTGCAAGCGGGCTGTCCTCCGCAAACTTCACTGCGGCGTCGAGCATTTGCTTGACCTCCGCCTCGTAAGCCTCGACATCGCTGTCACTAAGAACGTCTGAGCCGACCTTGGTGCGCATGATCGTCAGCGGATCGCGGGCACGCTCCCGTTCTTCTTCCTCAGGCGAGCGATACTTAGACGGATCGGCGCGTGAGTGCCCGAGGAAGCGGTACGTATGTGCGCCAATGAGCGTCGGCCCTTCGCCTTTCCGCGCACGGTCGATGGCTTCGCTGGCGGCTTCATACACGGCCAGGGCATCCTGACCATCGACATCCACACCAGGGATACCATAGGCTTTCGCCTTCTCGATGAAGCTTTGCTGGGCGGTCGAGCGCTCCCAGGCCAGTGACATAGCGTAGTGGTTGTTTTCGACGACGTAGACCACCGGGAGTTTCCACAGCGCGGACATATTCACCGACTCGTGCGTGATCCCTTCATTGGTTGCGCCCTCGCCGAAGAAGCACACCGTTACGGCGTTATTCTTGCTGATCTGCGACCAGAGTCCTGCCCCTGCCGCGATGCCCAGATGGCCGCCGACGATCCCATTCGCGCCGAGATGCCCAATGCTGATGTCGGTGATGTGCATCGAGCCGCCGCGGCCTTTGCAGTAGCCGGTTTCCTTGCCGAATAGCTCGGCCATCATCCGGTCAAGCCCACCGCCACGAGCGATGAAATGGCCGTGGCCACGATGAGTGCTGGTGAGGTAGTCCTGGGGCTGCATCGCACTGCATGTGCCCGCGGCGACAGCTTCCTGCCCGATGCTCACGTGACACATCGTGCTCGCCAGCTTGCCCTTCATCATTTCTTCGAGGATGCGCTCTTCCGTACGCCGGATGAGCAGCATGGTTCTATACAGTGACTTGGTCAACTCGCGGTTCACTGATGTTCCTCCGCCCTATGATTGCTTTGCGACATGATCCGCCATTGTGTGCATGAGCTCGCGCACCTGCGGATAGGTGGCGATATATTGATCAACGTAAAACTGGTATTCCTCATGAAGTGCCCTGTTCGGCTCGAACCCATCTTTCGTTCGAACCATCGCTTTGGCTGCTGCGCCCGGCGTCTCATAAAGCCCCGCGCCAATGGCGGCCAGCGCTCCTGACCCCAGCATGGCTGCGGCATCACCCGCCTCTGTGATCTTGATCGGGATGTTGCTCACGTCAGCGTGGATCTGCATCCAGAGCTTGCTCTTGACCGGGCCGCCTGCCGCGACGATTTCGGTCGCCTGATAGCCGTTCTCACGGAAGACGCGCAGGATATGCTCGGTGCCGTAAGCGACCCCTTCCATGATCGCGCGGAAAACATGCGCCGGTGTGTGACTGAGAGTCAGTCCCCAGATCATGCCGCGAGCCCGTGGGTCTACCAGCGGCGTGCGATTACCCTGCCAGTAATCGAGCACGACCAACCCTTCAGAGCCAGGGCGAATCTTGAGCGCTTCAGGAGTCATCACGTCGTACAGGCTTGCGCCGGTGCGGTCAGCCTCGCGCAGATAATTCCCACCGATATAGCTGTCCTTGAACCAGCGCAGAATTGAGCCGGTCGAGATTTGTCCACCTTCGACCGTGTACTGGCCGGGGATAAGGCAGTCCGTATAGGCTCCGAAGATACCTTTCGCATGAAACTGCGTTGCTGATTGCCCCAGGAGCAGATGTGACGACCCGACGATGAAAGCCAGCTTGCCCGGTTCGGTCACATCCAGCCCGATCATGGCAATCAGCGCATCCGCGCCGCCCTCCGCAACCGGCGTCCCGGCGACCAACCCCAATTCCGTGGCTGCGCTCGCCGTCAATCCACCAGCAACCTGCCCCAGATCCAGAATGCGCTGCGGGAATTTCCCGATCAAGTCGCCAAGGCCGATGCCTTCATAAAAATCGACGGGCCAACCGCCAGCGTTGCGGTCGTAATACCAGCGCAGGCTGGTATTGTTGATACTGCCTGTCCATTCGCCGGTCAAACGAAGCGTGAGCCAGTCGATGAAGTCGCCGACGTAGCGCGCTCGTTGGTAGATTTCCGGTTCGTTTTCCTTGACCCAGAGCGCCTTGCACGGCATCCATTCCGCCGAGACATTGCCGAAACCGTTGTATTTCAGCGCGGGAAAACCGCTGGCTGCGATGCGCTGCGATTGATCGACCGCGCGCACATCCATCCAGATAATCGCGGGGCGCAGTGGCTCGAAATACTCATCGAGGAACACGACCGTGCATGATGTCGTATCTGCACTGATACCGACGATGGATTCGGGCGCTACACCCGCCGCGGACACAGCGCCACGCACCGCGCCAACCATCGCCGTCCACCATTGATCGGGCTGTTGTTCTGCCCAGGAAGGGCGCGGGTGACGCAGCGGATAGCCTTCGGCGTGCGAACCTACCAACTTCCCTGTTGGCGTAAATACGCCTGCCCGCACACTCTCGGTTCCGAAATCGATACCCAGTACATAAACATCTGCGGTATCCATCATTGCCTTCTTTCTTTTGCGTCAGAAGAAACGAATTTCTTCACGCCGCACAGCCAGTGACACCGCAAGAATCAGCACCGAACCTTTGACGATGGTTTGCAGGAAGAATGGTGCACCCACGAGGTTCAAACCGTTGTTGATGATGCCCAGAATGAGCACACCGACAATCGTGCCCAGGATGTTGGCTTGCCCGCGGCGGATCGTCGTCATGCCGATAAAGACGGCGGCCAGGCTGTCCATCGTGTAATTGTCAGCGCCGGAGGGCTGTGCCGATCCCAGATACGAAACGAGGATGCAGCCGCCTAGCGCCGCGCCGACACCGCTGATCATCAGCGCAATCATGCGGTAGCGGTTGATGTTGATACCACTCAGCCGTGTGGCTGTCGGGTTGCCGCCGGTCGCCAGGATATAGCGACCAATGCGTGTGTAATTGAGGAAAACGTAGAGCAGCGTGACGACGATCACGGCCAGGATCACGACAAAGGGAATCGGGCCGATTGTCCCGGTACCAATAAAGGTGTACTCGTCGGGGAGACGGCCATAGATGGAGTCGCCGCGCGCATAGGCGTAGTTGACACCGACAGCAATCAGGCCCATACCGAGCGTGGTGATCAGCGACGGGATCTTGAAGCGTGTGACCAACATGCCTGTGAGCAGGCCGAAGAACAGGCCGAGGCCCAGGGAAGCGATCAACGAGATGCCCCAGGGCAGATCCTGACGCACAATCAAGCCTGCCATGAGAATGCCCGTCAGGCTGGCGACCTGCCCGACCGACAGATCGAACTCGCCAGCAGCGACCGCTACTGTCAACCCGGTAGCCACGATGGCAAGAGTCGCCACCTGGCGCAGGATGTTGATCAGATTCTGGCTGGTCAGGAAACGGCCTTCCTGAAACGCGGAGATTACCGTAAACAGGGCAAAAATGATGACCAGGGCGAGCACAGTGCCGAACCGGTTGATAAAACTACTCACGTTCAACCCTGAACGCTCGCTCGCCGTGGACACCGTTTGACTGGAACTTTGAGCCATGGATTTATCCACTTTATTACTACGGGACAAGAAGCTGATATTACGAGACATGAGGTTATTAAACTCCCATCATGAGCTGCAGCATTGAATCATGCGTGTAGTTTTGCCTCGCCCCTTCACTGACGATTCTTCCACGACGCATGACGTACAACCGATCCGAGATCTCCATCAGCTCATCGAGATCTGAGGACGTCACCAGCACCGCCGCGCCTTGTGCAGCCAGATTACGGATGATGACCCACATATCGGCACGTGCGCCCACGTCAACGCCTTCCGTAGGCTCATCGAACATGAAGATTAGGTCCTTGACGTCCTCTGACCAGGCCAGCCACTTGCCGAATACGACCTTCTGTTTGTTTCCGCCGCTCAGGGATTGCACAGGCGTCGTCAGTGAAGGCGACGCGATGCGGAGTTGATCCACAGTCTTGACGGCAACGTCGCTCAGCTTCTTTTGCTGGAGCCAGCCTAACCCGTTGCTATAGCGCTTGAGCGACGAAACCGTCAGATTCTCCAACACATTCATGCGATTGAGCAAACCCTTTTCGATTCGCTTGTCGGGCACCAAGACGATGCCATGGCGGATTGCATGTGCGGGTGACTTAATCTGAACTTGCTTGCCCTCAAGCATGATTTTGCCGCCGAGGGCGCGCCTGAACCCGACCAGAGTCTCTAGCAGTTCTGTTCGACCTGCGCCGACCACGCCTGCCAGCCCGACAACCTCGCCGCCGGCAATCTTCAGGTTCACACCGGTGAAGGCTTCGGAGGCAAGTTCCTGCGTCTCCAACAGCACGGGGCCGCTGGCGGTCTTGTAGTCGGTTTCCAGCTTCGCAACATTTCGCCCGACAATTTCCTGCGTCACTCGCGCCGGCGTATACTCGCTGATTGGCCCGGAACTGACGACCCGGCCATCGCGCAAAATCGTCAGGGAGTCGGAGATCTCAAAGACTTCATCGAGACGATGCGAGACAAAGATGATCCCTATCCCCTGGCTCTTGAATTGCTTGAGCAATTCAAAGAGGTGCTTGGTTTCTCCTTGAGACAGGGCAGCAGTTGGCTCATCTAATACCATCACCCGGGGTTCCGTGCGCAGCGCGCGCACAATATCGACCAACTGCTGCTGTCCAGCCCCCAGGTCGAGGATTTCAGTGTTCAAATCAAGGTCCACACCGAGGCGCTTCAGCAGCTGCTCAGCTTGCTGGTTGAGCTCGCGGCGACGGATCAATTGCCCGTTAGTAGGCTCCATACCGAGCAAGATGTTCTCGGCGACAGTGAAATGCGGGATTAAGGTCCGCTCCTGGTAGACGACCACAATGCCATGACGCATCGCGTCAGCCGTGTCGTTCACCTGAATGGTTTCGTTCTTGAATTTCATCGTGCCGGAGTCCGGCGGTTCTGCGCCGCAGATGATCTTGACCAGGGTGCTTTTTCCGGCCCCATTGACCCCCAGAAGGGCGTGAACTTCACCGCTACGCAGTGTGAAATCTACATTGTCGAGGGCGGTAACACCGGGATAGCGCTTGGAGACGCCGGTTAAGTGAAGTAAGGTGTCCACAACAGTAATTAGTCCAATTTCTTGCTGTGAAGCAAACTACATGATCGCGATATTGAAGAGAGGACAGGCTCGAAACCGTGCCTGCCCTCCGTACCGAAGTGAGTACTATGAACCGACCTGTCCTCTGGCCTGATTCATGAACTGCGTGTAGAAGTCCACCGTATCCCAGGGCATCTTGCCTGCTTCAGGCAGGTTGACACCCTTGACCAGGAACGGTGCCGGGAAGTCGATCTGAGGTACCGGTACAACCTCCGTTCCCGGACGGCCCTTGCCAACGATTTCGTCAATGAACGATGCTGCCAGCGCGCCCCACAGCTCGAACGCCTGCGCACAGGTCGCTACCATTGGATAGTCGGCGTCGTGCATCAACTCCACTGCCGGTGGGTGTCCATCGGCTGCGACAACGATCACATCATTGACCGTCATGCCCTGGCTCAACAGCGCCTGTGACGCCGCCATCGCCGGTTCATCCCATGGGCACCAAACCGCGTCGATGTCACCACCAAAGCGATTCAGCCAATCATTGACGGTGTTGAGCGTTGTCTCGAAGAAACCGTCGTACTGGATCACCTGATCGCCCAGCACCTGGATGTTCTCGTTCTCGCTGAGGACGGCATCACGCACTTTACCACGCTTGCGCGTGCCATGATGGAAGTTGGCCGTAATCGTGACGATGTTCGGCTCTGTCTTGCCCTGGCCGAGCAGACTCTGCACCATGTAGGAGCTCATCTGCGCGCCCATCGTGTAGTTATTGGAGGCAATATCGCACAGTGCGGGCGGATAGTAGCCGGAGTCGACGGTGATAAGCGGAATGCCCGCAGCAGCGACCGACTGCAAAGCGCCCTGGGCGGCGGTCAGAGTACCGAACGTGACGACGATAGCGTCAACTTCGCGCGAGACAGCGTCTTCGATCATGGCGGAGAGTGTTTCAGGGCTACCCTCTGCGTTAGAAACCGTCACGTTCCAAGAGAGACCTGCTGCCGCAAGCCAATCTTCCCAGCCCTTGAGGGTACGCTGATCGCTCTGGGCCGACATTTGCTGCGCGATGTGCGCGACATTGAGTTCTGATTGTAGGCGCGGCATGTCGCTCACGTGGGCAAACTGACGCCGTGCGGAAGCGAGCACGCGGGTGAGATCGGGGCCGAACAAGCTGAGACCCGCAAGCCCTACGGCAGACGATTGTAGAAAATTGCGCCGGGAAATTTTGGCCATGAGAAAACTCCTTTATCAAGGTAGATAGGGCAGCAACAGTCAACGCGATTTTGGGGCATGACTACGCGGGGTAAAACCTCCTATCTCTAACAATTTGGGTGATGTAATTATGCACAAATGTGAATTAAAAAGTCACATATGTTCACAACAAAGAATAGTGACTTCGACCGAATTTGTCAAGGAAGTCGTCTACCCGAATTGGTATGAAACGCCGCATATCGTCAAGGAAAGGGGGCACGACATAAGACAGGAGCAGAGGCGCTTTTCCATCGGCAGCGTCATTTGTACCTGTGATCCATCCAGGCTGGACGGGGCTGGTGTGTTCAACATGACGATTCCGCAAATAGGAAATGCCCCAACCTTCCTTGACCATGAGAAAACAGTACGGTGAGAGCTGGTTGCGATTGAAGACAATTACAGTCCAACTCGTTAAAGACCCAAACAAACAAAAAGTCCAGCGCAATGAGCCAGACTTGTCAAGTTGAACACATTTTGTGCTCAAGAGGACTATGGCTCAGCTCCGTATACGACGTGGATGCAGCCGTAATGCGCTTCATAGACATGCTCTACTCCGAGCAGCCAGAAACCGCGTTTCCCGTCAACAATAAGACGCCGAAGGAGAGCAACCGCAACGCCGAGATCATCGCGGCGTATGAAGCGGGCACATCACTTGGAGATCTGGCCGCGCGCTATGGCATCACAAAACAGCGAGTGCATCAGATTGTGAACCGCCGAATGAAGTAAGCGCCTTTAGAGGACAGACAATGCTCTGCCCTGTCGCACCCTTATCGTAGTAGTGGAAGCTATCGGTAACCAAATTCTCAATTGTAGTGAGCATGTCAGACCATGGCTCCCACGGGATCGCACTCATACAATTGAACATCAATGGCGGAAATCGTCGAGTGGTTACTATTGACTTCGGGTCTCAAGGAGTATAGATAGGCGCTGAACACAACACGCGGCAAATTAACTCACTCCCACTTGAGTATGTTTTCATAGTACTGTGTACCAACATCGTGGCCCTGCATGGTGGGCTAGACCCCAATTTGCAAAGGGGTACGTGTCAGAAGAACTTTGCAATACAGGGGTCGCACGCTGGTGTATACGAAGTAGCCCGTTTACGCAGCCGTTTTCACACTATCCCGCGTTGAGTCGTTGCATTAGAATCCAGCCATGCATCAACTTATTATTCGTCCAATGACAGAGACTGATATTCCACACATTGTGAAATGGCTGGTTGCAGTTCCGCTGTGGCAGCGTTATCAGGTGAGCACAACCGGCGCTCGCGCTCGATTCGAAGATGGACTGCGGCAGGGGCATATCCTGCTGGTATGTGATTGGGGCGCGGACAACCGGACGGTGGGCTTTACCTGGTGTCTGCAGCATGGCGTTTTTGGCCTGAGCGCCTATCTCCGTCTCATCGGTGTCCAGCCCGATCATAGTAAACTCGGCATCGGGGCGGCCTTACTGGCGCACACGGAGCGTCTCGCGCTCGAATTCGCGAAAGATATGTTCTTGCTTGTGTCTGATTTCAATGTGGACGCGCAACGCTTTTATCTCAAACATGGTTATACTCAAGTCGGCGCGATTCCGGGATATGTACTGCCTGATGTTACGGAATTGATTTTCCGCAAACGACTTGTTGACGTTGGTAGGGAAGGAGAAACGACGCTAGCCATGAATCCATCGTCCAAAGATATGTGATTGGTATGATTGAAAAGGAGCAAACAGGTGTTTACGAGAAAATCTGTGCGGACATTGTTGATCCTACTGGTCATCCTGGCGCTGGGCAGCATCGCAGGACATGCCCAGGACAACAGCAATGTTCTGGTGATGGCCCGCGCGGCGGACGCCACCGGCCTTGACCCGCATACACAAACTGCGTTTGCATCGCTGCGTCTGCTGGAGTTGATCTACGAACCGCTGGTGACGTTGGATGCGCAGCTGAATGTCGTTCCCGCGCTGGCGGAAAGCTGGGAGTTTTCGGACGACGCGCAAACCCTCACCGTTCATCTGCGCCAGGGTGTGAAGTTCCATGATGGTTCCGATCTGGCTTCGGCGGATGTCGTAGCGACATTTGAGCGCATCCTGAACGAAGAGACAGGCGCCGCGACACGCGCCAATTTCCTCAGCATTGAGAGCATGGATGCTCCAGATGACTCCACGGTTGTCTTTAATTTGTCGCAAGCTGATGTGCCGATTCTGACGGCCATGACAGATGTCAACGCGTCGATCATGTCGTCTGATGTGATCGCCAACGGTGATCCGACGACTGATGCGATAGGCACAGGCCCGTTCATGCTTGAGAGCTGGCAGCCTGAGGAACAGACGATCCTGAATGCGAATCCGGATTGGTGGGGTGATGGGCCGTTCGTGGACGGCATAGACATTCGCATTATCCCCGACGAGTCCTCAATTCTGGCTGCCTTGCGCGCTGGGACGATTGACTTTGCGCTTCTCAACGATCCGCTGGTGGCGACACTCCTGGCCGATGATTCCACAGTTGTCTTGAATCGGGCGCCGGCCATCGCCTACCACGTGCTCCAATTGAACGCCGCCCGCGAACCCCTCGATAAGCTGGAAGTGCGTCAGGCCATCTCGTGCGCCATCGACCGGCAGGAGGTGCTCGATACCGCATCCCTGGGTGAAGGGCAGGTCACGGGACCGCTCACTATTCCGGCCTATCAACTGCCTCTTGACGGATATTTCTGCTACCAGAAAGACCTGGAAAAGGCGCGCGAACTCATGGCTGCGGCAGGCATGTCAGATGGGTTCACGCTGTCCGTGATTGCGGCGACGGCTGAACCGCCGACCGCGCTTTCGGAGGCGCAGAATATCCAGGCACAATTGGCGGAGATCAACATCGCGGTTGAGATCGAGTCGCTGGAACTGAGCGTGTATGTTGACCGCTGGCTGGCTGCTGATTTCGACGCGGCGATTGCACTGAATGGCGGTCGCGCCGATCCCTACACGATGTATGCTCGCTACTGGACGAGCACCGGCAACCTCAACACCGTCGCTGGCTACCGAGACGACACGCTTGATAGCCTGATGGCGGCAGGGAGAGCGGAAAGCGATCCGGCAGCGCGCTTCGAAACCTTTGCGGACTTCCAGCGCCACCTGGTCGAGATGGCACCCTGGATCTGGCTGTATACCGGCTATGAATACACAGCGCAGCAGCCGTATGTAGTGGATTTCATCCCGATGCCTAACGACTCACTGTACTATCTGAATCAGGTTCGCCTTGAGCGTTGAGGCATCCGAGTAGTTTTCACTGAGGGGGATGCTACGAGGTATCCCCCTCGTGCGATACCCTTCCATGTGGCGCTATCTGACGCAAAGACTCATTGCTTTTGTCCCAACCCTGATCGGGGTATCCCTGCTGGTGTTCGTTGCTATCCGCCTCGTGCCGGGTGATACCATCATCGCGATGTTGGGGACAGAGGCAGGCATGTTAACCGAGAGCCAACGCACCGCCCTGCTCGAATATTTCGGACTGGATAAGCCCGCGCCGGAGCAGTACGTCACCTGGCTGGGCAACGTAGCTCAGGGTGACCTGGGCTATTCGGTGCGGCATGGTGCACCGGTTTTGTCCGTTATTATCCAGCGTTTCCCAGTCACGCTGGAACTTGCGATCCTGGCGATGATCATTGCGTTGGCCATCGGCGTGCCCATCGGCTTGCTCTCGGCGATCCGGCACAATTCGTTGATCGATCTCGCCGGGCGGCTGTTTGCGCTGATCGGACTGGCGATGCCGAACTTCCTTTTGGGAACGCTCATCATCTATGGCCTGTCGGTCTATTTCGGCATTCTTCCCAACTCCGGCGACTACGTGGAGTTCACGGAAGCCCCGCTGCGCAATCTGCAGCAGTTGATTTTTCCGGCGATTACGTTGGGTTTCGCCTTTTCTGCATCGGTGATGCGTACCACACGCTCGGCGATGCTGGAAGTGCTCGGCGAAGACTACGTGCGCACAGCGCGGAGCAAAGGCTTACGGGAACGCACAGTGATCATGCGGCACACGCTGCGCAATGCGCTCATTCCGGTGGTCACACTGATTGGTGTGGAGATGGGCTACCTGTTGGGCGGCGCGGTCGTGGTGGAGGAGATTTTCGCGTTACCGGGGATCGGGCGGTTGGCTTTAAACGCCATCTCGCAGCGTGACTACGCTCTCGTGCAGGGGATCGCGCTATTTGTCGCTCTCAATTTCCTGCTCATCAACCTGCTTGTTGATTTACTCTACGCCGCGATTGACTCGCGTATTTCTTATGCCGGCCAAAATTGAGTCCATACCCGCCCGACACGAACCTCCCCTGCTGCGACGGCTGCTGGCCAATCGCAGTGGCGCGGTTGGGCTGATCATCGTCGTGCTCTTCGTGGTCATGGCCATCTGTGGTATGTTCGGCCTGACCCCTTACCCGTCGGTAGAGCAGCATCCCAGAGATCGGTTGGGTGCTCCCAGCGAACAGTATCTCATGGGCACGGATTTGTTTGGACGAGATGTCGCCAGTCGCCTCATTGAAGGTGCTGGTAATTCATTGCGCGTCGCTGTTCTGGCAGTCGTGTTGTCAGGTACGTTGGGCACACTGATCGGGATGACTTCTGGCTACATCGGCGGAATGGTCGACAACATTTTGATGCGGGCAATGGATGTCTTCTTCGCCTTTCCTGCGATTCTGCTTGCATTGCTGGTCGTCGCGATCCTGGGGCCGGGTGTCAATACTACGGTGTTGGCGATTGCCGTCGTTTACACGCCGATTTTCGCGCGGGTCGCGCGCGGGCCGGTCCTATCAGTTAAGGCGATGGATTACATCCTGGCGGCGCGCTGCCTGGGATTACGGGGCGTGCGGATTCTGTTCCTTCATGTGCTGCCGAACACGCTTGCACCGCTGATCGTTCAGATCAGTCTCGCGTTGTCCTGGGCGCTGCTCACAGAAGCGGGGTTGAGTTTCCTGGGGTTGGGGACCCAGCCGCCGCAAGCCTCGTGGGGGGTGATGCTGAGTGAAAGCCGGGGAATTGCGGAGATGGCTCCCTGGTTGATGTTCTTCCCCGGCCTGGCGATCATGTTGGGCGTTCTGGGATTCAATCTGCTGGGCGACGGGTTACGCGACGTGCTTGACCCACGTCTCCGCGGAATCCGCTGAGGTCAGCACCACGTAATCTTCAACAGACCGACATAATTGTCACCCGGCGTGATCTGCCCCATCACTACAGGATGGCGTGCGCCGGTCAGCGCAGGCAGATTGCCGGGGCGTGCGTGCCATGTTTCGTAGGCGAGCAGCGCGAACAGCAGCGCCTCTTTGTGATCGCTGCTCAAACCGATGTCTTCGTGGGTCAGCACCGGCGCAGGTTTGACCAACTCCCGGAGCATTGCCAAGAGCGCTGGATTGTTGCTCCCGCCCCCGGCGACAATGACTTCGCCCATCGGGGCCGGAGCGAAGCGACGGTAAGCGTCGGCAATGCTGTGCGCCGTCAATGCGGTCAGTGTGGCGATGATGTCCTGTGATGTTCGCCCTCGTCTCTGCCCCTCCTCAATCAATTGCAGCGCCATCTCTGTGCCGAAAAGCTCACGCCCTGTCGTTTTCGGCGGCTGCCGCCGGTAGTACGCGTGTTGGAGCAGGCTCTCCAGCCATGCACGATCCGCTTGACCGGATTGTGCCATCCTGCCATCCTGATCATAGGTCTGGGACCCGTGGGTCAGTTGGGTCATCGCGGCGTCCATGAGAACGTTCCCCGGCCCGGTGTCGAAGGACATGGGCGAGCTGGTTGCGTCGGAAAGCGGTGGCAGAAAAGTAACGTTGCCAATCCCGCCGATATTTTGCACAGCACGCCAATGCTCAGGGTGGCGCAGGAGCAGCCAGTCGAGGTAGCTCACGAGGGGTGCACCCTGCCCCCCGGCGGCAACATCACGAGCGCGGAAGTTGCTGATCGTGGTGATACCGGTGCGTTCCGCCAGCACGGCCGCTTCCGTCAGTTGCAGGGTCGCGTTGGCGGTTCCATCCGGCAAGATGTTGTGCCACACCGTCTGACCGTGCGAACCGATCAGGTCGATGTCGGCAGCCTTCATCCCGCCGCGATCGATCAATGTGAGCACAATCGCAGCAAAATGCTCGGCCAGTTCGTAATTGAGCTGGCAGATAGCATCAATTTGGCTCATTCCTGGTACGCAGGTATCCAACACCTGCTGGCGTACCTCCGCGGGATACGGCTGCGTCATCGCTGCAAGAACGCGCGCCTGTATGCGCGGCGGCTCACCAGAAATTTCACACAGCGCCGCGTCAATGCCGTCGGCGGATGTGCCAGAAATCAGACCAATGATAATCATCGTTTTTCCAGTCCTTCTGCAAGAATGTCGTGAATTGTCCGGCGAAAGCCGTGAATGCCTATCTTTTCGCGTCCATCGTAAACACGATTTGTCAAACAGGCAATTACCAACGCTCGCTCCGGATCGATCCACAGCGAGGTTCCGGTGAAGCCTGTATGTCCGTAAGCCGCGGCGCTAAGGCGTTCTCCCGCTGGCGAATCCGTATGCGATTTGAGTAACCAGCCCAACCCGCGCCGTTCACCTTGGCTGGACACCTGCTCGGTTGTTGCTAACGCCATCAACTCCGGCACGATTTTCAGCCGTGAATCGCGTTCCAGCCACGCCTGTCCCAAGTTCGCCACATCTCGCACATTGGCGAACAATCCAGCGTGTCCCGCAACGCCCCCCAGACCGCACGCATTCTCATCGTGGACTTCGCCCCAACAGCGCCGCCCCCGCCAGGTTGCATCATACTCGGTTGGGGCAATCATTTGGCGGTCACAGCCGTTTTGCAGCGGATTGTACACAGGCGACGCCAGCCCCAGCGGTTCAATCACGCGCTGGCGCACGGCAACGTTCAGCGGATCACCGTGCAATCGCGCCACGGTTTCACCCACAAGCATCAAGCCCAGATCGCTGTAGCGAATAAGTTCGCCCGGCTGAGCGACAAACGGATAGCCGCAGATCGCCGTGAGCGCATTCTGGTGACGCAGATCAATGGAAAACTCATCCTGTTCGTCTGGCGGTGGCGGCGTTGGCCCAGCCGCCTGAAAAACAGCACGCCACGGGGCCATCCCTGACGTATGGGTCAGCAGATGTCGAAAGGTAATTTGATCCGGATCAACGGTCTTGCCGACCACCTCATCGGGCACGGGCAGCATGGCTCTGGTATGAGGGTCTTGCCCACCATCCAGACCACGCAGGCCGCCTTGCCCAAACTTCGGGATAATACTCACCAGCGGGTCATCAAGATTGACTTTGCCTGCGCTAACCATGGATAAGAATGCTGTTGTTGTGAAGAGCTTGCTGACTGAGGCCAGATCAAACGGCGTGCTGAGCGCAACAGGGAGATTCCTTTCCTCTGGGTCGATCCATCCCCAGGCTGCCTCGAATACAAAATCCCCATGATGGATCACAGCCAGCGTGATGGCCGGGAAGACCTCACCCACGGCGGCACCGACTGCCTGATACAGCCTCTTGCGGATTGCAGGAGCCAGCTCGTTTGCCGGCTCAGAATTGGGAACCATTTTGGTCCTTTGGGTGAATCCTCTCCCTGAGCGCACCGCCGGCTTATGCTTCGTAGGACTCAAACTAGTCAGAAGTACTGAAAGTCACGGCAAACGGACGTCTGAATAGGTTGTGCGACGCTCTCCTCGCACGTGGGATGCAGAATCTCGATCGGCCAGTTGGTCAGCGCAAACTCTATTCTAACGAAATGCATGCACAGATTTCATGAACCTTTTCGTCAGGATTAGGCGCACGACTGTATAGTGAAGTATGAGGAGACAGACTCGGTGGCTCATGTGGCATCCATAAGTCGACAATGCGACAAGAAACGTAAGCCAGACTGAACGATACATAACGTAGTTTACCCTTGCTGAGTCACTTAGTCGCACTGCTCTGAGAATCGGTCGCCTCGAACAACGTGGTTGCATGACACAGGAAACCGTCGATGTACGCGTCCGAATCGCCCTCATCCCGACAGAAACTCGCCAGCGATTCCATCAAACAACCTGGACCGAGAGCGGCATTTCCTGCTCATGTCTCCATCTTGATTGAGGCCCTGCTCCATCCCAATCGATCGGCACGCGATGGTGCGAAGAAAGAGCTAGTCGGGCTTGGAGATCTCGCCCTGGACGAACTCCTCGCCGCGCTCTCATCGCGCGATGACCAATACAAGTGGCGCATTCTGCCAGTCGTCGCTGAAATCGGGGGGGCTACGGCTCTGCAAGCTGTTATGCTCTGTCTGGAGTCTGGCAACGCGGCCATCCGGTCCGCAGCGGCGCAGATTTTGGGTAGGAGCCACTTTACGGACGCCATCGATGCGCTACTTGCGCAGTTGAATCGGCCGGAAAACGCCGGTTCTATCGTAGCAGTGATTGAAGCTTTGGGTCAGTTGGGTGACAGACGAGTGATTCCACAATTGGTGGAGCTTATGCACCGGACGGAAGTGCCCTCAGTGCGTTACACGGCAATAGAGGCACTTGGGAAGATCGGCGACCCGAGCGTCATCCCGGACATCTCGCGCTATATCGATGATCCCTCGCATCACGTTCGCACAAGGGCACATGAGGCCATCGTTGCCCTGACTGAATCCAGAACTCCCAACAACGATCTGCTTTCGTTTACCGCAGAATAGTGGGTCATACTGCCCTATCATCTTCCACATCGGGAGTCTGTTGTGAGGCATCGTCCCATGTGCTCACCCATGGATCGGGATGTCCATCAATGATTTCACGCGCCATGCACTACGCGCGAACCTAACATCTCCATATCGATTGTCCCGGTCAATAATCCAGAACGGCAGGCCGACTTGGTCAGCCAATATTCCGTCAGACCAAGGATCATCCCCCAGGATGACCGAATTCCGTATGTTGACGCCCGGTTGCGTCTGCAGGACATATTCCCATAGACTAGGATGTGGTTTGGGTTTCGTGCCAGGGGAATTTTGCGGCGTGTAATATCTTTTAATATAGTGCCCAATGCCGAGTTGTTGCGCTAGAGCCGGAGCTGTAGGGTTGTTCGACAGGATGAAGACCAACTGCTCCTCATTCGCAAGTCGCTGCAGGAAGGGCAAGGTATCCGCAAACAGGGTCGCACGGTAGTTATTCTGGATGTCGGCGAGTAGTGTGCGCTGCAGTGTACGTGGCCACCCCTGGCTTTCGAATAGGTCGTCGAGTATGGGCTGTAGGCCCTCGTTCCGCGCGACCCGTGCCTGGGCGACCAACACGGCCGCATGGTACGACTTTTCGTCAAAAGGGAGCGCGTGGTCGTGAATCAGCTTCGGCAGCGCATTCCGCAAACCCCAGGTGGTTGGGCCGCTGGCAAGGGTATCATCGAAATCAAGAAACCAGTTTCGCCGCATGGTGAGTGCTTTTTCTAGTCTGAATCCGCAGATGACTTCCCAATCATGCCGGTCTATCTGGCCTAGCCCCTATCGAAACCAGCTCTGGGAACGCGCGAAAGACCGAGTATTGAACCAGGATCTTCGCTCAATTTGCTGAAGTACTCGTATTCCGCCTCGGCAAGCTCAGGCGTGTACCTGTCCCGATAGTCCATTTGTTTAGAACTGAGCTTCTGCTCACTAAAGGCGAGATCTTCGAGCATTGCCTGCATCGCTTCGCTCGGCATCATAAGAGACGGATACGGCGTGAAAAAGAGCCGACATGCCGTACCACTTATGAAGGTGTTTGGCAGCACCGAGCGTATTTTCAGATCGCCGTTACGATTAGAGCCCAGATAGAAGTGTGGCATTGGGATATCGACACCATATGCAGCACGGGAGTAATATCGATACAGCACTTCATCGACTGCGTAAAGGTCGTGCGCTTGTTCGATGGCAGTTGCGAGCTCAGTTGTTGCTTCGGCGTCCATCACGTCTTGGGCTCGCCAAAACGTAAAGAGTGGAATCGATGCGATTTCCCAGACCACTTTTCGGCGGCCCGACTGGTATGGCCACGTCTGTTCAAAAGCGCGAAGCTTGGCACCGAGAACTTGCGCGGGATTCTCTGGCGTGAGTAGCAGCAAAGGTTCAATGCCGAGGAAGTATGGGTCAATTTCCATTGCCCGATAATACGCCGTTGCTCGATCCCCGATCAGGGACAGAGTGGATCTAGAAATGATTTGCGCGTATTGAGGGCCGCGTTCGTAGAAGCTTTGATAGCCGAGTGCAGTAATAACAATGTTCTGGCCGCCGAATCCGAGGAAAATGCGAATCAGATCGAAATAGCGTTCGAGCAGATAATCGGAGTAATGCTGAAAATCGTCGATCTTGCCGGGATTTGCGTTCCGGCGGTTGTGTTCCAAAATGTAGGTCGTGCGCGTGCCACCGATGGCGAATAGCCCGGTCAAGCCTTCTGGGTAGCGGGCGCGAATCCGGTCCGCAAAACTCTCTGGTTCTGCCACGACTTTATACAACTCCAGCCAGAATGCTTATGAGTTCGTCCGCAAGTGTCATCACTGAGACGGGTTTGCTGATATAGCCATCAAACCCGGCCGCCAGGATCTGCTCCTGATCTTCTGGCCGTGCATGTGCCGTGAGTGCGATCACTGGGATTTCGCGCCATTGTGGATTCTCGCGAATCCTGTCGAGCAGCTGGTACCCGGACATGCCCGGCATTTGAATGTCGACCAGTAAAAAGGTCGGCACCGCTTCTTCAAGGAGTTGGAGGCATGCTGGCCCAGAGCTTGCCGAGCGCACAGTCGCATTGTTGAAATTGAGGACCAGTTCGACTACGCCTATGTTGTCCTGTTCGTCATCAACGATGATCACGTCCCAATTTGAAATCTCAGCCACAGACTTCCTCGACTTCACCTGTTCACCTATCCGAGAAACAATCTTATGCGAAATTGGCTGCGAGCGGGTGCCCAATTGAGCAACGCCGCATCTCTAATTCGTTTGGATAGTGACCTGTCGCAGCACGGTCACCAGGTCATCCACGCTAAACGGCTTGGGCAAATAGCCGTGGAAACCGTGGTCGCGCACTTCGATGGGCGTTTCCTGTGTGTGGTAGGCAGTCGTCGCGACGAAACGCATCTTCGTGCTGGACGGCAGGTTGCGAATAGCATCCAGAGCTTTGTAGCCGCTGGTTTCCGGCATGACAAGGTCGACGACGACGACATCTGGTGTATGTGTGCGCAGGTACGCTAGGGCTTCCTCCGTCGTTGTGACCGTCTCTAGTGGCAGCGAGTGATGCTCAAAAACGAGCTTGAAGAGTGCGCGCGTGTGAAAGTCATCATCAAGCAGCAAGACCGAGAGCTGTTCTGTGTCCATCTTGCCTCACTGGTCGGCAACTCATCGAGAAGTGAAGTTATAACGCAGATGGCGTCGGCTGTCTCTTAATTGGCATCGACTTTGACCACCGTCTACGTCTGCGTTTTGCGATGCTGTGGTATGGGCCTGGTAGGCAGCCGAACTGTGAATACTGAACCTTTCCTAGCCTCCGAGGTAACCGTGATCGATCCTTGGAGGCATTCCACAAGCCGCCTGGTAATGGCCAACCCAAGCCCAGTGCCTTTGTATTTGCGCGTGATCGTTCCATCAACCTGACGAAAGGGTTCGAAGACATCAGCAAGAACTTGCTGACTCATGCCAATGCCCGTATCGCGTACCTGGAACGTCCAGTGCTCGTCGCCATCGAGCTGTACTACCACTTCGATCTGCCCTTCTTCGGTGAATTTGATGGCGTTGCTCACGAGGTTAATGAGGATTTGTTCCAACTTGCGGGCATCGCTGATGACGAATTCGGGCATCTCCTCACAAATGTCGAGAACGATCGGAATCCCGCGTTCGTCGGCAAGTGACCGCACGCTGTCCACTGTCTCACGAAATACGACGTCGGGTTCTATCGGTTCGAGCATAGCCTGGAGAGTGCCGGACTCGACCTTCGCTAGATCGAGCACGTCGTTTATCAAACCGAGCAATCGCCGACCATTACGCTGAATCTGTTTGAGTAGGTCGGTCTGTTTCGGCGTAAACGTCCCTGCCATGCCCGCCAGCATGGCTTCCGCATAACCAATGATGGCGTTGAGCGGTGTGCGCAACTCATGGCTCATGTTTGCCAGAAATTGGGATTTGGCTTTGTCCGCCTGCTCCGCGCGCACACGTGCCGCTTCTGCCTGTTCCTTGGCTTGTTCGGTCTGCCGTAGCGATTCGCTCATCGCCACCAAGCGAGAGTCAAACTCGACACGAAGCTGTCGCAAGAGGGCACCTTCGACGACCAGAAGCAAGAGTGCCGAAATGAACGTTGACCACGGTTCTATGCCTGGAAGCGTAAGGTTCCCGACTGGTACCACGAACTGCGAAATGCCGTAGAGGATCGCGGCGATCACGCTACTGGGATAGATGCTGCCGCGAGGTAAAACCATCGATGTGATTAATGGAGCGAAGGCGAAAGTCGCAAAGCCTAAAAAAGCTCCGCTGGAAGTACCCAAATCACGAGACAGAAGAACTATACCGCTGGCCCCGAATATCAGAGCGAGTACTAGTAGCCAGCCAGATAGTAGGAGTCTCGCCCGATCTAGCGCCAGCGCCGAGAGTACACATATGCCGATGCCCACAACGTGAAGTGACGGGAAAGATATCCAATCCCACTCGGAACGAAAGACAAAAAGCGTCGAAGCAAAACTTGCCATGCCAAGTGTTATGACCACAGCAAGCGTACTACGAATAATGCCTTCACGAAAAGCCAGATCGCGATCCGAAGCACGCGGCACAAGCCAATGCTTTGTCCAAGAACGCAGCTTGTGGAACAAGCTATCAGCCACTTTCAGAACCTTGATCTAGAGTCATCTATTGCAGATCGCGTACCTGTACAATGCCCCAAGGACGGCCGCCTTTACAACAAGATGGGGAGTGTAAAGGCTTTTGCCTATCCATAAAGGAGTATAGCTAGGATTCTGAACGTGTTTGCGTAAGAATGCATTCGCGCGTTCGAGCACCTCAGAATCGACACGCTTGACGGCGCGATCCCAAAAGAGCAATGCTTCCAAACAATACGCGGTTTCCTCCTGCGTCGACTGCCCCAGGTATCCCCAACCACCATCTTCACGCTGCGTTCGGAGGATCCATTTCAGCCGAGATTCACTCAGGTCATCAGCGATCCCCTTCGTCGCGCTCAGCGATGCACCATTTACATAATATGGAGACGCGTGCCACTTGTCCCACCAATACGAGCGATTGTCATCCAGAGTACGCAGTGTCCGAACAGCTTTCTTGATCCAGATTCCTTGAGCCGGATGATCTGTACACATTTTCAGCGCGCTCAAGAGTCTTACCTGAGCGCTTAAGGATGGATTCGTCTCGCCATGGTAACAGACAAAGGCCCCGTCAGTTTCAAAGTAGTTGAAAACGTCTGCCGTCACAGGGATTCCCGCCCACCGCAGTACGGTGAAAACACCGGCCGTATCGTCGATGTCTGTCACTGCAAATCTTGAGGACGGGCTGGCACCTTTCTGTGGCGAATAGTTTTCGAGCAAAGTGTCTATCAGCCTCCGGACTCTTGGGTCATCTGGCGTAATCGCATGCGCTCTGGCCAAGTGGTTCAGCGACCACGCGATTTCAAACACGTCGATGGGCCCAACAGCCGACATCGCACCAGTTCCGATGGCATTCTGGATCTCTGTCAAATACCCCAATGCCCACTTGTTGTCGAATTCCAGTAGGTAAGCTGCTGTAGCTGCTGGTGATATCCCAACCGAGAAGTTGCCTGCGAGTAATTTGTCTTCTGCGGCTACGACCTGTCGAAGTGCCTCAAGAGAATGCGACATTGGACTGTCACGCCAATCTCTGTGGGGCAATTTCAATAAAGCTTCGACCTTCTTTCTGTAAGCTTCAGCATAACGGAGGGGCGGCAGAGGGACATCGAGCCCAAGCGACAAGGCTTCCTGAGCAAGAGCAGTTGAGACAATCGGGAAGCCGACGGTATCGCTGTCGTCACGCCCCAGCTTACCTGCTAATTGCCACAAGGCGTTTTCGCCGCGTTTGATCCGTGGCCGGTCGTGCGCGTTGTTACCTGCATCGCGCAGTGCCACAATTGCCGCCAAGGTCGAGACGAAGCGGTCGTGATAATGAACCAAGGGCGCACCCCAGGTCCCATCGGGGTGCTGATTCCAGCGCAACCACTCTAGCGATTTGTCGAAACCATAACCGGGATAGCGAGGCGCAAGTCGGGCCACCCATGCTGTGTCATAAGCGACACCTTCGACCTTCCCCGTGCCAAGCTCGGATAGCAGAGTATCTATTTCCAGATTCAGAACTTCGATATCGTCGGCTACCGCACTCCGAACTGCCATGTGTCACACCTATTCACGGATAGCGCAAGCGCAACATTCAAAACGTGAAGATCGCAGGTTCGAGCAGAAAAGGACACTCAGTTGTTCGTTAGACAAAAGCTGTGAAGAATGCTATGACAACAGATTTATTACAGTGTATATCGCCCATATTAAGGTCGCAAAAAAAGCGATGCAATACTTAGTATATCTATATCGTAAACATAACTACCTTATAGATAACAGCCTAATTGCCGATGTAGGCAGAGTAGGCCGGCGGCTGCAATTCGTCAAAAGCCCTGGAACCACAGAGGAGTTGACGTGCGAGACTATTCTCCAGTCGATTTGGTCCGAACGGCGAACAACAACTCGTACTGTCGTCTGGCACTCAGAGTCCCCTCTTTGAGATTCTCGGGTCGTTCAACATGAATGTACTCGTTTCGTGCAATAGGTCATGCCATCGCTAGGTATCTGCTCCTCGACGATAGCAGAATAGAGAAAGTACCCTTATGGCGGATCCAGATGCATGCCACGAAAACCTGCCTCTGACAAGTTGATGAGGGCCGGGAAGCAAAACCCAACTTACTGCCAAGGGCCCATACTGAGAATAGCCAACCGCCCCAACACGTTTAGGCCTAGCGCACATAAATGTCGATAATGACCGACGATCCAATTGACGCCTACGTAGATGCACACAGTCAAATAGTTCATGCGCTTGGTCAAGGCATGATCGCTGGATGCGGAGGACTATGGCTCAGCTCCGTACACGACGTCGATGCGGCCGTAATGCGCTTCATCCATATACTCTACGCCGACCGGCCAGAAACCACGTTTCCCATCAATAACAAGACGCCAAAGGAGAGCAGCCGTAACGCCGAAATCATCGCAGCCTATGAAGCGGGCACATCGCTTGGAGATCTGGCAGCACACTACGGGATCACAAAACAGCGAGTGCATCAGATTGTGAATCGCAGAAGGAAATGAGCAGTGCAGTGGGTCAGGTCTCCGCCTGACCGCGCCAAGAATCCAATCGTGTGTAATTAGGCAATGTGCGCAGAAGGCAGCATGTGCGCCTTTTCAAGTCATGAAATATTCGCCAGCTGATGAATATCTCTCTCGGCCATGCTCACCTCAAGATGAAATGTTGCCGTTATTAGCTCCATCAATTAAACTTCGGCTAATAGCATATGTCGCACTTATTTCAATGCGTTCGCACCGGAAGTGGCCGGAGGGATTTATGGGCAGGCGTACTCTACGTATCTTCCTCTCATCACCTGGAGATACTGCTGACGAACGTACCATAGCTCGTGGCGTCTTCGATACGCTACGTTACGATCCCTTACTTCGCAAACGCGTTGAACTTGAAGTTATC
Source organism: Anaerolineae bacterium (assembly GCA_023382675.1). Taxonomy (GTDB): domain Bacteria; phylum Chloroflexota; class Anaerolineae; order Aggregatilineales; family Phototrophicaceae; genus Flexifilum. The sequence continues at coordinate 43,048 of JAHDWN010000029.1, read as the reverse complement.
GCATGGGATGATCCCCACGGAGATACTCCGTTTATAGCCACACTAACGCCGCAACAAGCGATTGATCGAGGTCTACCCAAACCATCTGAATGCGACATTGTTGTGGTAATTCTGTGGTCCCGCATTGGTACGCTCCTGGATTCTAGAGTGCATGGAACAAAAGCGGACGGGACTCCCTATTTGTCAGGAACGGAGTGGGAATTTTACGACGCCATGAACGCGTCGGCAAAGACTGGCAAGCCAATCGTACTGGTCTATCGCAGAATGGAACCTTACTATCTAGACCCTTCAGCGTCTGACTTCCAAGAAAAACACCGCCAGTGGCAACGCGTTACTGATTTCTTCGAACATTTTACCAATCCTGACGGCTCCTATCGGCAAGGTTACAATGAGTACAAATCGTCAGACGAATTTCAGAGAAGACTCGAAGCGCATCTGAAAACAGTCATTGGCGACATCCTTGAACAGGATAATACTGCTAATCAAACTGACCCCAAAATCTCAACGCGGGAAATGGTGGTTTGGCGGGGTGCTCCATTTCCAGGATTGCGCTCTTTCGAGATTGGGGAGGGGCAAATATTCTTTGGTCGCAGTAGCGAGACTGCCTCTCTGATCCGCCGTTTAGGCCAGGTGGAGACCCGTATGATTGCGGTGGTCGGCGCAAGCGGATCGGGGAAATCATCACTGATCAAGGCTGGCGTTATTCCACGTCTCCGGGATGGAGCAATCTCTGGCAGCAAGAATTGGTGTGTCTCAGTCTTTCGGCCAGCCCCTTTTGGCAATGCCGATCCATTTGAAAACTTGGTGACTGCACTGCCTATTTCAAAGTCAGCCAATGTAACTGAAGTGAGCGGATGGGCCGTCAGACTCAAGGCAGACTCAAATGCTTTGCACGATCTGGTTTACACAAGCCTCCACGATGCTCCTTCCTGGAGTGAGCTTTTGATCGTTATCGATCAGTTCGAGGAGGTATTTTCTTTGGCAAACCGCAGTGACCTTGTTGCGTTTATCGAACTCCTCGTTACTGCAGTCCAAACACCCCGTGTACGAGTCATCCTCACGCTCCGAGCTGATTATTACGCACATTGTTTAGCTTATCCTCGCTTGGCACGACTTCTTCAGGATGCTACGTTTCCACTTTCGGCTCCTGGCACCGAGGCTTTAAGAGATATGATTACGCGCCCTGCTCAGATGGCAGGGCTGCGCTTCGAGAATGGCTTAGTCGAGCGAATTTTGGACGACACTGGAATGGAGCCGGGTGCGTTGGCGCTCATGGCATTTACCCTGGATGAACTGTATCGCTTCAGCAAGAAAAACAACGTGCTGACCCATGCGGTGTATGAAACACTTGGTGGGGTTCAGGGAGCGCTCGCAGAACGAGCAGAGGACGTCTTCTCGCACCTCGCGCCAACGACAAAAGAGGCATTTCCGATTGTATTCAGGGAATTGTGCGAAGTTGATGATGATAGCAGGATTACAGGACGGCGAGCTTCTCCCAGTTTCCTGGGGCAACGTGGAGAGGTCAGCAGACTGGCGGATGAGTTTGTGAAAGCCCGTTTGCTCACAATGGGAAGAAACGAAGACGAGAAGCCGACAATTGAAGTCGCGCACGAGGCACTGTTTCGAAGTTGGCCTCGACTCGCCAAATGGATTGAAGAAACCTCTGATGATCTGCGCCTGGTGCGGCAGCTTCGATTCGCCGCGAAATATTGGGATCAAACAGGGCGCCAGACTGAAGAATTGCTAGGTGGGTCACGCTTGGAACGAGCGCAGCAATGGCTACATACAATGCAATTCGACTTCGATGACCTGATGAGAGAGTTTGTTGAAGCAAGCGCGATTCACCAGCGGCGACAATATCGGACAAGAAATCGATATCGGGTCGGTTTGTTCATTGCGGGCGGACTCGCTATCGTCATGCTGATCGGGTTTCTATTTGTTCAGAATCAGACACAGTTGGATGCGAACATCCGGTTGGCTGCGAGTGCCGCTACAGCTGTCAGGAGCTTTGACGAAGCGCAAAGTATTCTCTTATCCAATGGCGTATTGGATGCTATTTATCGCGGTCTACCTGATGTGGCTCTGGCCCTGGCAGTTCAGGCGAATCAGATTTCAAATCCACCAATGGAGGCCAGACGGGGTCTTATCGAAGCCGTGAGCCA
>JAHDWN010000029.1:0-40876 GCA_023382675.1 Anaerolineae bacterium | reverse complement strand
CATTCCTGGATACGAAATATCTGGTATGGACATACAGATGATGTACTTGCCATCGATTACAGCCGTGACGGGCAAACCGCCCTGTCTGGCTCGGCAGATCACGACCTCATCCTTTGGGACGTGACAACGGGGCAGCCCTTACGTCATTTTTCGGGGCACTCCGATTCAGTTCGGGCAGTTGCCTTCAGTCCAGATAACACCAATGCGGTTTCAGCATCTGCGGATCGAACGCTCAAGATCTGGGACATCGAGTCTGGTGAAGTCATCCACACGCTCTATGGACATGCTGGCCCAGTAAACAGCGTCGCCTACAGCCCGGATGGTCGTTACATCCTTTCCGCTTCTTCAGACAAGACACTTATCCTTTGGGATGCCAGTGAGGGGGCTATTATCAGGCGGCTCGAAGGCCATAACGGTGAAGTTTATTGCGTGGACTTCAGCCCAGATGGGCAAACCGCCATTTCCGGTGGAGAAGATAAACTCGTCATTGTATGGGAAGTTGCCACAGGACAGCTTCTGCGTGAAATTGATGGTCATTTGGACAGCGTCTATAGCGTCGCATATAGTCCGAATGGACGAGTAATCGCTTCAGGTTCTGCAGACAAATCTGCCGTGCTCTGGGATGCGGAATCCGGTGAATTGCTCCACCGTCTTGCGGGGGAACCCGGCGATCTCACCACTCATCTAGGACTGGTGTTGGCGCTGAGTTTTCATCCCGACGGTCATAGTATCGTCACTGCAAATAGCGATCGATCGCTAGTTCTTTGGGATGTAGAGTCAGGCGATCGACTACGTCAATTGTATCGACATACAGATTGGGTAAACTCTGTCGACTTCAGCCCGGATGGCGAATCGGTACTTTCAGCATCCAGCGACAACACTATCATTCACTGGGATATCAAGCTCGAAGAGATACTGCGACGCTACCGAAGTGTTGATGGTGTCGTTCTGCAGGTAGCGATCAGTCCAGATGGTCGCACTGCATTGTCTGGCACCACGGGGCGAACACTCAGACTTTGGGACATCGATACCGGGCGCACCATACGCGAACTCTTGGGACATGTAGGAAGAATCTTCTCGGTCGATTTCGGCCCCGATGGGCGCACCGCAATTTCAGGCTCTGGCGATACAACACTCATTCAATGGGATTTGGAAACGGGAGCACCCATCAAGTATTTTCGTGGTCATACTGATGTGGTGCAGAGTATCGACGTCAGCCCCGATGGTACTGTGGTTCTTTCTGCTTCGCGCGATGGTACTGTTATTCTCTGGGATGTGGCCAGCGGCGAGAAGATTTATCAGCTTGAAGTAGGCCCAGGCGACCTACCCTGCCTGACGTTTAACCCCAATGGTTCGATGTTTGCTGCTTGTTCCGCAGACAACTCGTTCACATTGTGGGATACGGCGACTGGACAACCTATCAGACGATTTGACGGTCATGCAAGCCCGGTAAATCACGTCGCTTTCAGCCCGGATGGACGCACGGTGCTCTCAGCTGCGCTCGACACGACATTGATCTTATGGGATATTTCAACAGGAGACATCATTGGTCACATGATCGGCCATCGAAATGCAGTTTGGAGTGCCACGTTCAGCCCGGATGGTCAATACGTTCTTTCTGGCTCCAGCGACAGCACCATGATCTTATGGGACGTTGCCACCCAGGAGATGCTGCGCCGATACATTGGGCATGTTGGACCTGTCTTTGGAATTAGCTATTTTCAAGACAACGAAAGGGCAATCACAGCTTCCGGAGATGGGAGCTTGATTCTGTGGAAGATCGAACCGTATCCAGATGATCTCCTCTCCTGGATCAAAGACAACCGCTACCTCCCGGAACTGACCTGCGAGCAACGGCGCGACTACAGAGTCGAACCTCTATGTACAGAGCAAGATATGTCACCAACGCCTACCTCTGATTCCATACGGCCTTCTCAAACTGTAACGCCGGAACTAGGTCCCACAGCTAGGCCACAGAGCGCTTAAGGTATGGGCTATCTCCAATCTGTTGCAGCCGGGTCATTCGCGGCAGGCAAAGTCCATAATAAAGAGATCGGAAGTATCCTAATTCTAGCGATGCCGTTTGCATTGCTTCTGTTTCAAGAGGCTCGTTTTGAAGGCTATGAGAGTGAGAAATCCGGATTTCTTATCTTTTTGAGTCTGATAATCATTGCCAGTTGGCAGGGCAAGCGCCGATGGCGTGCTTGGCGTCTGAATCCACTCGTCGTGAGTGTACTGGCGTACTTTGTTACGCAAGCACTCTCAACGGTCTTTTCGCTCAGTCCAACGTCGAGCCTCTGGGGAGATCCTCAGCGCTCTCAAGGATTGATCTCGCTCTGCGCCTATATCCTGTTGTTTCTTCAATGTGTTAGGGCAGGCCAGGAACTGAGCCAACAAATCATTCCTGTCTTGATCTGTGTCACGGCTCCGATCTGCGTGTTCTCGATTGTCGAGCGAATTGGGTTCGACATCACCCGCCCTGGCTCGACCGCTGGTAATCCAAACTACTTGTCCTCAAGCCTGATACTGATTCTGCTCTTCTTGATACCGCAAGTGTATTCCTTGCGAATCAGTCGCCTCCCGGCACGCCGAGCACGCTTCGTCTTCTTAGCTCTCATAATTGGTCTTGTTGGTACGGCGCTAATCCTGTCAGGCAGTCGAGGCGCACTGGTTGGGCTCTTTGGGGGGATCGTTGTTTCAATACTTTCTTTTGGTGCAATATTGCGCCGACGTTCTTATGTCATTGGTGCTGTTTCATTGCTCGGAGGCGTAGTTCTCAGCTACGGATTGATCGCAGCCCATGTGAATCCATCGCTAACGGATGCCCAAAGGATTTTTCAGCCAACAGACGAATTCCGCATGACGACCTGGCAAGTTAGTCAAGATTTGCTCAGACGACAAAGCAAACCGCTAGTCAGCTTTGATGATCAAAAGGATCCACGTGCGTGGCTGCGTCCGATCATAGGGTATGGGCTAGAGACTCTGCCTCAGCTGCAAACCCGCCTTGGCACGCCTTATGGTGAAAATCGTTATTTTGATAGTACTCATAACCTCGTTTTCGACACGCTTCTGACTTCCGGTCGCATGGGCCTATTTGCCATCAGTGCCGTTTTTCTGAGCGCAGTTGCCTGGATATCGTTTCGACTGGGCCTACTTTCAAGACGCTCCGTCGCCTTGTTGAGCGTGTTGGAACTGGTCTGTATTGTCGCAGGCGCCCAGCTAGCTCCACGCTTTCTCTACTCTGGTGACAATTCCGGCCTGATCCCTCTTGGTGCCGCCCTCGGAGCGGTAGCAGGAATCGCCCTTTGGCTTATCGGCCTGGCTTTCACAAAAACGCGAAACAAGATTGAGATCGAACGCAAACACATCTATCTGATTGGCTTGTTGTCGATCGTGGTTGCACATTGGGTAGATCTGCAATTCGGCTTTACGCAACATGCTAGCGACGCATTGTGGTGGATGTTCCTCGGTCTCGCTGCCCAGCGCGCAGAATCCGATTCCCAGGTGCAGTCTGCGGAAGTGCAAGCGCATTCGTGGCAACTCGCGATGGGTATTTCGGGCGTCTTTGTGATCTATAGCTTTGGAATCAGCATTCAGAGTCGCTTCGTGCAGCACGAGCTTGCAAGCGAGTTCATACCTATTCTCCTGGGGGTGATTCTCGTCGTGGGCGTGATCGGGCTTGCGTTGACGGCGAAATCGAACCTTAGTTGGCGAATGATCCTTTCCATCTTGGCACTATGGGGAGCGTGGGCAGGACTGAAAAGTATCATCAATATCTTTGCCAGCCTGCTTGATGAGTCACTCGTGACAGGAAATGTCTCCCCCTCGCTCTTGATGCAGTCACTGTTTCTGCTCAGCATGAAAGGCTGGATCGCATTTGCACTCAGCGCTTACTGGTGTATATGTTCCTTCAAGTCTGGACTACAGGGCTTCCGCGTTTTGTTGATCGTATTGATTGGCTCGATTGGTCTCGCGAATTATGCTGTAAATGATGTCGCTTCCACGTTACATGCTTTGGGTAACGCCTTTGTCAGCACTCAGACGGTCGAAGGATTGCGCATTGCCGAGACTACCTATGAACTTTCGGCGAGCTTAGCACCCTACAACTATCAAGTACGTATTGCCTGGGCGGGCACCCTGCTGGCGCACCTCAGGTCCAAACTGGACAGGAGCGACTATCCCGAGATGATTCAATCTCAGGTGCTCACTCTCTTCCAATGGAATCCCTACTACAACAATTCATTGTCTTGGGGCTTGTTTCTACGCGAATACTATGGGCTGTTCTCTGCTCAACCTCCCCTGGTAGGTGGCACTACATGAAGCGAGCTAAGATGCACGGTAGGCGTTATAGGCATATTGGTTGGTGGCACCCAAGCTGTTGGTGCGGGATTAGCTGGCACAGAGGTTAGAGTCGGTAATGAGGTGGCAGTTGCCGGATGATTTGGTGGAGTGATTTGCGGCAGATTTGATGCATCGCCTTCCACCACGACCAATGCTGCAGCTACCCAACCCTCCCAACCGTTCGACAGCTCAATGAAATACCAACTCGGATCGCGATTGCTCACGCCCATAAGTCCCGCTCTTTCTCCACTGAGCAGCACCGTGAGCACAGGGAAATCGGTACCGTCCCCGGTACGTACGTTCAGGTTGGCGGGACCATTGTTGCGCACGGTCAAACCTGGCCCGCCGACGGGCAAATCCGGACCAGTTATATTCGTATCTTCGGGCAGCCGCAAAATGCCAAAACCATATACCGCGTCGCGACCAGGGTTTGTTGTGTCGTCGACTACAGAGGATGCCAACAGGTAGTCCATAATCTGTTGGCTACTCCACTCAGATTGAGCCTGCCAGATAAGTGCTGCGACACCACCCACAACGGCCGCAGAAACATGGGTACCGATGGCATCTTTACCATCCAGTGAAATCTCCCCCGGCGCTGCGATATCGGGCTTGATCGCTCCTGAAGCTAAAGGCCCACGAGAACTATATGGCGCAACAGAACCATCTCGAAGCGCCGCAACACTGAGGACAGCTGGACCGTCTCCCGGAGCTACTACATTGCCCCAGGTCTGGGCAGTCGGGATCTCTGCATATTCGACAAACAGATGAAGATTCGCGGAAGTGCTGCCACTGTCCGTTCTACGAATCTGTATCTTGACTGTTTCAAATTCATCCAATTCAGCGCTCTCTACTCCTAAGCCGATCTCATCAGGGCGCTGTACAGTGTTGGAGCTCGCGATTCTACGACCATCGGTACTATAGATCTCGAGATCGAGGTCTACCGCACTTGGTGAATCGGTTGAATCTTCCCATGCGAGAATAACATGAGTTTCAACATTGGGAAGGAGATCAATCGTGAGACCATCTTCGCCTGAAGCACGAAATTCATGGAACCCATTGTCATTCGTATCCGTGAAGGTATCTTGCAAGTAACCGTGACCAAAATTACCAGCGGCGTTCACCCAGAGAACCCCCAGGTTAGTAACCCTTTCCACCTCTCGTGTCCAGGTTGCCGAGTCGGTGGCGCCAAGAATAGGAATTCCCGTTGGATGCACAATGATTCTTACGTCAGAATCAACCATCCAATAGATGCAGTCGATGAACTGATCAAGAGCAGTGTACTGACAGGCATAGAGGTCAGAACCTGGAGCAATGGCATGGGCGATTCTTAGAGATTGGGTTCCAGTTTCTATATTTGCAGTATGATAGTCGTTTATATTCGTGGCAGGTTGAAGCGTAACTTCTACGCCTTCGGACAGGTATGCCCTTATTCCTCCAAAACCCCGATCGATAACTCCAATCGCTTGCCCCATACCAGTCCATCCTGATTCATGCCATTGTTCGGCATTGATTTGTCCTATCAATGTATCCAGCGGAATGGGTTGGGGATCTTCAATATTGGCAGAACCTGCTATAGTGGCAGCCAAGGTGCTCAATAATATGAATGCAGGAGCGAGCGAAAGGACATATTTGATCCATTTTGAGTATGGGAGTGTAGAAATAGCCATGCTTCCCTCCCTCACCGCCAGGTTTCAGAAGCCCGGAGTGCTGACGTCCGTGAATCCGACACCTCAGATTTAGGCATATAACGAGACTGTGTCGCGAGGCGCATTCGGGCTTTGAGGAAGTAGCACAAGAACGAACCAAACGCCAATAGGGACTTCCACGCTAACTTCCCCAATCTCGGATGCGCCTATTTTGCAGGAACACGTTACCAGAGTATAGCGCGCAAATTAAGAGCATACTAGTGAATGAGCTCTGCTTTTTTGACTTTGCTACAGCCCTAGCTGAGGGGTGTGGGGAAAAAAGGGCAATTGGTCGGATGCGGTAATGAACACCTGTCTCTACTGCCGCACTCAAGAACGACAAGTCCAAAACGGGACGAATGCGCCTGCAGCCAAGGGTGGAAATGCCAGTTGTAATGGAAGTCACGACAAACAGGTATCCCGCGCATATGGACCGGAGTGATCATATTGAACACTTAATGTACTCTGTTCCAATGAGGCTTATTAGTCAGACCATTACCGTCACTACAAGAAGCTGTTCCAAGCCTGATCGAGCGACTTTACGCGGGAATCTCGCATCCTGACAAGCCAATTACGGGCAAATCGCAACCCAAAACAGAGCGTAACAACGAGGTCAAACGCCTGCACTCTGTAGGCTGGAAAGTCTCGGATATTGCCCCATATTTTGATGTGCCAATGCCACGCGTGTACCAGGTTCTGAAGGGGCAATAGAATCTGAGCTGGGCGAAAGATAGCAGGAGTTGCGTGGGGCGGGTCATGACATTCGACACTAACCATAGCTGCGACATTACACTATCATAAATCCTGATGGACTATGTTTATTGTCCGTCTTTTGATATTTCTACTGCGGGAGAACTAGATTTACAGGCTGGTACAATCCGACGGCCCTTGAGCCAATATGTCACAGCCATCGTATTCATTTACGCATCCCCTTTGTACCGATTCCTCTAGGGCCGAACTGGGTTGTCCACCAAAGGAGAATTCCATATGTCCTCGGCTCTTTACACAGAAGATGGCAAAGTAAATAGCGGGGCACCTGCTGGCAGGGTAGGTATCGGAACGCAGACCCCTTCATTGCCGCTTGAAATTCGCACAACTGCGGATGTCTATGGTCTGACGATCGGTGACACTTCCAATTCACACCTCAATATCGCTGGGACAGCACGCGGTCCCTCTGGTTATGGTTTGATACAGACATTCGTCAATGGAAGCAGTCCTGGTGGTGCTCTGTCCCTGCAGCGTGACGGCGGAAATGTTGGCATCGGCACATCGACACCGGACCATCCGTTGGACGTACGCGCTGCCGCTCCAACCCTGAGCCTGTTCGGCACTGCAACGAAAGGTGAGCATTCTGTAGGTCTGTCTTTCCGCAATGCAAAGGTTGGTGAGTATTTCTACATTAGACAACCTTACATCGGAACTACTGCGAACGTAAGTATCACTAATCGAGCTGCGGGCGGTGACCTCATCTTCGGAACACAAGACGTTGATCGAGTCCGGATATCAAAGGACGGTAATGTCGGTATTGGCACCGGTGTTCCATCTGAAAGACTGCATTTGCGAGGCACGCTCAAGGTCGACGATGGCACCAACTATGGGCTGATCGGACACGCGGACAGCAACTTCGTCTTCCGCTCGTATGATGCGGCAACGCCGGAGCCGATCAAGCTACAGCAACAGGTGGGACCGACGACCCTCGACCGGCTGACGGTTGACAGCGAGGGGCAGGTGGGCATCGGCACGACAGAGCCCAGAGCCAGCCTCCATGTCAGCAAGGATCTCGTGCTGGGTGGCGATGGAGACAACCAGAAATTCATCTTTCACTCTCGACAACAGGCTCAGGGCGATTTCTTGACCATTGTCCCCGAAGATGTCGCCAGTGGTGGTTGGGCTTGGAAGCGCGGAATCACCTTGCGCCGGGATGGCAGCGTCGGCATCGGCACGACAGAGCCCAGAGCCAGCCTCCATGTCAGCAAGGATCTCGTGCTGGGTGGCGATGGAGACAACCAGAAATTCATCTTTCACTCTCGACAACAGGCTCAGGGCGATTTCTTGACCATTGTCCCCGAAGATGTCGCCAGTGGTGGTTGGGCTTGGAAGCGCGGAATCACCTTGCGCCGGGATGGCAGCGTCGGCATCGGCACGACAGAGCCCAGAGCCAGCCTCCATGTCAGCAAGGATCTCGTGCTGGGTGGCGATGGAGACAACCAGAAATTCATCTTTCACTCTCGACAACAGGCTCAGGGCGATTTCTTGACCATTGTCCCCGAAGATGTCGCCAGTGGTGGTTGGGCTTGGAAGCGCGGAATCACCTTGCGCCGGGATGGCAGCGTCGGCATCGGCACGACAGAGCCCAGAGCCAGCCTCCATGTCAGCAAGGATCTCGTACTGGGTGGCGATGGAGACAACCAGAAATTCATCTTTCACTCTCGACAACATGCCCAGGGCGACTTCTTGACCATCGTGCCTGAAGACGTCGCCAGTGGGGGTTGGGCATGGGAGCGCGGTATCACCTTGCGGCAAGATGGGAACGTCGGTATAGGCACAACAGAGCCCAAAGCCACCCTCCATGTCAAAGGAAATATCAGAGTGACTGGTGATATCGCACTAGAAAATGCTGATTGTGCGGAAGAGTTCACTGTTGCGAATTTTGACGAAAGCACCCCAGGCACTGTGATGGTGCTCACTGAGGGGATGACTCTGCGGGCTAGTGGCCAGACGTATGACAAGCGCGTTGTCGGAATAGTCTCCGGCGCCGGAGACTATAGACCAGGCATCATCTTAGGCAAGAAGCTCAATCATTCGAACCGGATGCCCATTGCTCTGATGGGGAAAGTGGTATGTAAAGTAGATGCGCGTGCTATACCGATCGAAGCTGGAGACCTGTTGACGACTTCCACTTTGGCGGGCCACGCGATGAAGGCCGTTGATCCTGTTAAGTCGTTCGGGGCTGTGCTTGGCAAAGCACTCAGTCCATTAGCCGGTGGCATTGGGTTGATTCCGGTCCTAGTTGCTTTGCAGTAATCTGCCTCACCGTTCAGCTGTAAAGGATCACAACATGCTAAGCCTTAAGACGATTGCTTTCCGGTATCTCAGTAAATTTCCACCCATATCTGTACGCAACGACATTATTGGCGGTCACGTTGCGGATCAAGATCAGAACACGCTCTCGTTACGAGAGGCAGTCGCCAATATTCAAAATCCTGTGACCTTTGTTGGCGTGCGAAAGAAAAGAAGCCTTATTGTAGGCAAAGATGAACTAGTGGAATGGGACATCCCAACCAAGTTGGTTTCGTCCGCAACGCTGGAGTACACAGATGACGGAGGGCAAACCTGGCAAGTGATCTTCCGTTCGATTTGGCCTCATGAAGAGCATTTGTGGCGGAAGGTCAAATGGACCGTGCCACCATCTGCGCTGGGGAAACAGGTGGCGTTCCGGATTACCAACTCAGACCAATCTCTCAGCGTGAGATCTGAAGCTTATGATGTGCAGTCTCAGAAGTTGTTCAAGATGTGCCGTGAGCTTGAAACACCAATGCAACAAGTTGAGCTGGCTGATGAGTTGCTGACAAATGCGACATACCAATGGTGGGTCGTACAGGAGGGGGAGGACTGCAAGTCCTTCAAATCGGGTGAAGCACCTGACCCACTAGACCTCACCATGGACTCCACTCTGACCTTTATGGCAGATGTAGGAGTTGAGGTAACTACCACCAATGGTCGGCAGGTTGTCAACTACCGGTTAAAACGTACGGAATCCCTTGGTGGTGAGCAAACGATGTCTGGCTTCAGGGGTGTTTTTCGAGCGTCCGTTCCTGATCTCATCAGCTCAACGCCAATAGAGGGTATGTCATATATATTTGTTCGGGGAAAGAAGCAACCTCTCTCTCATGTGGACCATTGGTTTCTGGCTTGGCGGGCCAAGTACGCCGAGGATACGGGGAAGGCACTGGCTTCAGGTACTTACTACATAAGGATACACCCAGATACAACCGGTAGCGCGGTACTTTCCATATATCTTGCTAGCGATCCCGCGACGGCGCTTCAGAAGACGTATCGAGTGGTATATGGGAAACGGTGTAAGGATCCGGATCCTCTGCCTCCACCTGAATTACGCATTACGGTTGGATCAGTCGATGTCAAAGACTGTGCAGTATATAGAGGTATGTGTCTCGATTTCGAAGAGAAAAAGGCAAGTTTAACCAATTCGCTGGATGAACTCAGGTACGCATTCGAATACCAAGAACCCCACCTTGGGCCGGTAATCGGGACGCGGTGGCAATCAATCGATACGATTAAATATCCTAATAGCTCTCGTCAACCTTGGAGTACTCAGAATTATTATAGAGACTTAATGATTAAGCAGGTCGGCACATATAGGTTTCGAGTTCGGGTCAAATCAGTTTATACCTGCGGGGGTAGTACTTCCGATTCTGGTGACGAAAAGGCTTCAGTCCCGGTCCTCGTCGAAGTGAAAGCACCTCCAATGCCTACCCCTGTCTTGAGCGTAGTTTCAGATTCTCCAGTAATTACGCAAACGACTAAGTTCACATTGAGCGAGGCCAGTGTAACACCGTGGCTGACTGAGACGTATTTGCATACGGGACAAGTACTACCCACTCCCACATATCGTTTTCAAGAGAATGACACCCTACGGAGAGAGGATACAGGCAAATGGGTCATTGACGATGATGAAGGCTGGTACACCATAAATAAGTACCTCTCGACGTCGGAATACATGCTTACCAAGAACGAGCGAGGCACTTTCGCCTATCGAGTGCAGGTTGAAGTTGAAGAGTGGGCGTATGTCGGTACTAGCGAGTGGGTGCCGCTACAGATTGGTGGCACCGAACCCAATCCAATCTTGTGGGTAAAGCCTAGCCACGTATTGAAAGCAAATACGCCGTTTAGGCTGGTTGCTGAGAATCTGGGTGGGGAAAAGATTACGGAGTATCAATTCTTCATACGCAGCTATAGCGATCAGCCGTGGGACTTCGGAAACTGTGATCTTGCGTCTGGCGAGACCACTATGAGCGAATATCAAGTGCCGGGGGGATTGCCGGAAGTTGAAGGAGGTGATGCTACGTCGTTCGATTACGAAGCGTGCGTCAGAATGTACGATGAGAATGATAAGAAATGGTATGACTCACTTTCTGGAGACCACGGAGTGGGAATCGTAATTGTTGAGACAATACCGGATATTCAACTGACGCTTAAAGTCGAAGGCGATACCTTCACGACCAATCAACTCATTCGCTTCACTGCAGAAGGGGCGCCAGACGATAGAGGGTCATACGCCTGGTCAGTCGATGGCAACCCAATCGCCGAATCAGGCAAGATCCTTGAGACAAGGTTTCTTGAGGAAGGTATGCATGAAGTCTCCGTGACTTATACTTACAAGGAGGGCGTCACTTTCTGCGATAGTAGAACGATCACCGTGATCTGGGGGCTCAGTGGCAGTGTTGGAGTCGGCTGTGCGAACAACACGGGCGACGTCTTTCTACTTAAGAGGCGATTGTCTGAGTTAGGTTTCGACTGGATCGGCGCACCTGATGACGTTTTTGATGATTGGACATGTGATGTGATTGATCTCTTCCAATCGATTATTTACCGTCGATACACGGTAAGCGGGGACGGCAGAGTAGACGTGCCAGGTCCGGAGAACGGAGCATATGCCTGGCTTCAAGCACAAAACGCTCCTCGTTGGCAAAGTCTATCTCTGGGAGGTCAAGAAGGAGATGGCTTTAAGAAGCTGGTAGATGGTGACGAGCATGATTTTGGGACAGACTGGTTGGACGCCACCATAGTAGGGGCGGGTCAAGCCTACCAACAGAATTATCGTAGAGTACATCCGAACGCCGCAGTAATGAGTATCAACGACGCGAGTTTGCCTGTTGGCGGAAACACTGGAGACCACTCTGAACATGAGACGGGCCTGCAATTCGATTTGCAGATACCTAGAACAGATGGCATCAGCGGTGGCAACATAACCCCGGAGGATAGCAAGCTATACGATCGCGAAGCGATGCACGCCATGCTACAAGCATTAAAGGACCAGCCACTACGAGTACGTGTAATATTTAATGATGACACATTGCACAGTGAAGGTCTGTGTGAAATGGACACAACGGGTGTGCATGACAACCATGCTCACATCGATATTAAGCCTCCCAACCTAATTCGACGTTAGGTCGAAGTTATCTGGGGTTATCGGTATGAGACCCTTGGTTGCTTGCCACCAGTTGCCAAACGATGAACGTTTCAAGAATTTGAAGATCATAAGATATGAACGACCTCAAGCTCGAACTCACTATTCAGGATACGAATCTGATCCTTGAAGCACTGGGTACTATGCCGTATTTGCAGGTGTACAAGCTGATTGAGAAGATACAAGACCAGGCCACTCATCAACTACAGCCGGGAGCAGTCCCTCGGGATGGTAGCGCCCTACAAAGACAGGACGGGGAGCAAGGCGAAGTGTCGAACGTCGCTGAGCGGTCGCCAGATGAGAATCGGTAAGGGAGGCTCTCAACTTCCCAGATCGACCGAACCGGAGATAGATGAGGACAACAAGGAACCTTGGCAAAATGGCTTATCAACTTGATTGCCAGACCTCATCAGAAGTATTCCGCAGATGACACGTTTCGCATTGTGCAACGCGGCAGAATTGCCAGAGTTAGGCGTAGCTCGATAAACAACTACTCGTCAATTCAGGAGTTGAGACGCGGCCAGTTTCCGTCGCCACTAGCTATGAATCCGTTTCCGGATGGTTAGGACAATTGTCAAGGCTTGATCACTCGACGCGGAGGACTATGGTTCAGCTCCGTACACGACGTCGATGCAGCCGTAATCCGCTTCGTGCATATGCTCTACGCCGACCAGCCAGAAACCACGTTTCCCATCAATAGCAAGACGCCAAAGGAAAGCAGCCGCAACGCCGAAATCATCGCTGCTTATCAAACAGGTACAGCGCTTGGCGACCTGGCCGCGCGCTATGGCATCACAAAACAGCGAGTGCATCAGATTGTGAATCGCAAAAGGAAATAGGTGGTATGAGCGGGCAGTTGTTTTCCTGCCCGCTAGGTATTGTAGTCCCAACCACATCTGAACTGCTGGTTCGCATACGACGAGACTCTCCATGAAATACATCTACGCTCACGACCATCAGAAGTAGCTTCACTGCGAAATCGCCCGTCGGCAATTAGTCAGGCATTGCGCGAAAACACCCAAGTGCTGGTCTAGGGCAATGCCGGAGGCAACTCCCCTACAACGACGACATGATGCCGAGCACGCGAAAGTCCCACATAGATGAGTTGGTCGCGGATGTCCTCTCGTGCCAGATCAAGTTCAGTCAAAATGACGACCGCGCTTTCGAGACCCTTGTAGCTATAGATAGTGCATACCCGCGCCGCCATTGACATCTCAGTATCGAGATTCCAGGTGATGATGAAGTTGCCAAGCTGATCATCATTTCGCCACTGACTGCGCTTCTCGCTGGCGGGCGTCAAGATGACAATGTCTTCTGCAGGTATTCCCTCTTCATTGACGAGCTGGTGCAAGACGCGCTGCAATTCCCGACGGGTAGAATTCTTGTCCGATGCGGGGATAATCTGCACGGGACGGCCCTCTGGCCCATTGGCGATGGTCTCGTTATCCACACGCGCATAAGGCAGCAGCGCCGCGTGAATGTGCCGCGTGTTGCGACAGTTCTCGTCCAGATAGAACGGCTCGGTATCCATCGGAATATTGCTGATCTGAGTAAATATCCGTTGGTTGTCATCAAAGAAAACGTAAAAGACACCTGTCTCCGGGTCTTTGAGCAAGTCTGGTAGCGTAATCCACCAAGTATCTTCGAAATCTTGCGCTTCGTCGACGATGATGGCATCAAATAGCTTGTCCATCGCATTCGAGCCGGGCGCGCGGATGATATTGACAGCGTCCATCAAGATCTCAGGGGCTCTTACGCGAAACTCATCCCATTCCATGCGTGGTCCCGTTCCGGATAGTCCCGCCCAATGTCGTGATCGTCCCACAAGCGCATGGTAGGTGGACACCAGGATATTCGGGTGTTGCAAGTTGCCTTCGATCCAATCCGCCAGATGTTTATTGAAGCAGACCAAGAGCACACGGAAGCCGGCATCTGCAAGCTGCTGAGCTTTCTCCATCGCCAGCATGGTTTTCCCGGTGCCAGCGCCCCCGATGATCGCCGCACGTCGATGCATCCGCAGTTGACGCAAAATGCGAAATTGTGTCTGGGTCAGTTCGTCGATCTTGCGCCGCTCGCGCTCGAAGATTTCTGCCACGCGTGGCTGGAGGGTCCGCGTAGGTACGAGCAAGTCCGTCAGTGCATTCACTGCTGCTCTGCCATCCATCTGCTGGTTGCGGCTATCAGCCCGGCGCTTCCAGAACGCAAAAATCGCAAGCAGGCGCGCTTCGAGATCATCGAGATGATGCATGTCGATGAACATGTCTTCAACGCAGTCTGGGCGTACATCAACCGCGACGCGAGAGTCCGGCAGCGCAACGGCGGCGAAAACGGCGAATCGGTGCTGGCGCGTCGAGAAACTATTGGCGAGCCAATCGACCAGCGCCCAGCGATTGCGCTCGGCCTGCGCACAAGGGTCTTTGATTTCGTGCAGCATTCCCCGCTGATCGCGGCTGAGCCATTGTCCTGCTTCGATGGAGATTTCGCCGCCTTTGACCTCCAGCACCAGGACGCCGTGTGCCGGATGAGCAATGATGAAATCGGCCTCGCCAATGCTGCCAAAGTTGCGCGAGTCGTGGGTAATCCAACGTACACTGTGGAAGATGACGAACGGATCGGCCAGCTTCTCAAAGCGTTCGTAGAGCAGCAGTTCGGCATCGCTGGTCGTGTCATCTGAGCCTGCGCCCCGATGTACTTTGCCTCGGTAGAAGCCCTGCAGATAGCCAACGGTGATCTTTTCAGGATGCTTCTGCAGCTCGCGCATCCCCAGTGAGGCGATGCTGAACTCGTCCTCCATACTGTCGGCGTGATGCTGGCGCTTATCGACAAAGCCCGCTTTGACAAAATGAGCGTCACACCAGGCGAGGCGATTGATGACTGTGAACTGATTGCCAGTCATGTCATTCAGTTCTGACTGGCTCAAGTTAAAGTGCTTGCCGAGCCGGAACAGCATTTGACCACGCGTCACGCGGTTGCCGTCGCTGAGGATTTGCAGGAACGGGAGCAGGAAGTCATTTTGTGCAGGGATGGGCATAACAGATGCTCCTACAGAACGGGCAAAAACCGATAACACGACGGATTTAATTGCAGGAATGCGCGCAGCTCACTTGGCAATTGCTTTCTTGATGTGGTCAAAGCCACCTTCTGATATGTTATTGCGCGTGATCCAGACGCTCTGTGGAGAATTTAGCTCGAGGCAGTGATGAGATTTCAATTCAGGCACTGCATTTTCCCACAAACGTCGCGCACGCATTGCCACGATGATCTTGCGGTCGGCGATAGCTCTTCGCACCAAATCAAAGCTGTAGCGCTGCGACTCTAGAATTAGTTTCCCGAACCCAAATTTCGGAGAGTGATACGGAAAATACTCTATACAGCATACTTTCCTAGCGACTTGCTCCAGGCTCGTTTCGACAATGAGCTGTTTGAGTTTCGCGCGCCACCACCTCGGCCCGGAGAACAGCGCATAGTCTGGGTTCAGCAGAAAGAACGGGTACGCAGCTCGCTTGTGCTCCAGATTATCCCGGCACGCGCGTCGCCTTGATGCATCAGCGTAGAACCTGCAATCTTCTGCGCTGTAGCCGGGATTGAGATTGAGCAGGATGACAGGCGCAATGAACGGATCGCCCAGATAAGGTTCAGGCATCAACTCGGCATGTATTCTCCGGGACTGATCGGGCTGGCACGCTTCACCCGCTATGAACCTCTCGATGGCATATCGATCGATGTCCAGCACAAATGGCGGTTCCGAAGGTAATGCGAACCAGAGGTTATCGCGTGTTACTGTCACCGAGAGTAGCCTCCCCCTATTGCGGTGCTGAGTCACCTGGCCGAAATAGGTTGTCAAGCGCTTGTGAAAACTCATCTGCGTCCCTATCGGTCATCATACGCCAACCGGGTGCACCCAAGAGGCTGTAAGCCGTATCAGTGTTCACGGCAAAGAACTCGGGGAAAGCATCCGTAGCGACGTAGACCTTAAGGGCATCATCCCTCGGTGTTGCCCAGACAGTGAACAAAGCGCGATTCTTGTTCGCTTGGGGTGCATACATGATGCTGGTTGCCTCAATACGCGGATACAGCGCGTTTCGTAATCCGGCGTCCCGCAGCGAACGAAAACCAGCTCCAATTCCATTTTGATCGGCAATATCGCACAGCGAGACAATAGCGCGCTCCTGACCTGGAGACAATCTGATCGTAGTCTGCTGTGCTGGACGCGGCCAGACCTCGATTGCAGTCTCGAAAAGTTGCTGCCCACGGTTAACGATATGCTCCGCATCCCATGTATCCTGGCCGACGAAACCCTGGAAGAATGCATTTAGCCGGAGACTGCTTTGCTTCGCAATCTCCGGGCATTTGGCAGCGAATGGTCCATTGCTTACGGACGCATTCAATGCGCTCGTGAGCAAGGTTAGATTGCCAAAGGTATGAATTAGATCGGGGTTATCCAGCTGCGGCCACACACCATGTTCGGGCGTTTGGGGAAAAACGTGCTCGATAGTGAGTTCACCGTCAATGTGAACGCGCTCCTGCTTATTGGTCATCAACTGCAAATCGACGGCTTCGAGCACTACCCGTACGCGCGCCCGTGCGAGACGCCGATAGATCGGGGACTGGAGCCAGCTCTGTTGAAAATCATCGTCCGTAGGCCAGCGACCGGCATCGCCTTCAAAACCGGAAAGGATGTCACGAAGTACCGTACGATCCAGGTTCTCAGCACGCCTTAGGTCGCGAAGGACAATGAGGAAATTGCGGTTGTAGTTCTGAGCAGAGAGTCCGCAAATCATGCGCCGGACGAGATAGGACTCCAGATCAGCCAGCATACCTTCCATCTCGACAGCCGGAATATCCGTACGCTCTCCATAGAAGTAGAGCAGCAGAGGATACAACGTGCCCGTATCCATGGCCTTGAGCCGACGAATAAATACTCCCAGCCGCGATTGGCCTTCCATGGTGACCAAGCGATGATATGCCCTGCTATATCGCGCAATGTCTCGCAGGTAATGTTCGACCGGTTCATCTTGTTTGCGCGTATGCTGCCACCAGCGCCGAAACTCCTGGAATAGGTGCGTGATCTTGATCTCCTGCCCTGTCTTGAGTGTCAGGTAGTGAAACATGAACAGGTCGATACGCGGACGACTGAGACGCCCCTGCTTCTCTTCCTCTTTCCAGAAACCAGCCGCACCATGCTCATAATCGTCGTACATCAGCCAGTAATTGTTGTACAGGCGCTCAGTGTCCTCTTTGTGGTTTGCCGCCTCAAGGAAGACGAAATTGCGAATGAGGTCAGAAGGAAAGAGGGGAACGCCTCGCGCATTGAGCGTTTCAAAGATGATTTGTGGATCGTCGCTGCTTTCCAACTCGATGATGACGATCTCTAAATGCCGTTTCAGCGCTTCCATCAAGGCATCGATGCGGGTACGGGCCATATCCGAATCGTAGGCGTACTCTGGGGAGATGATCTCGTCGTCGTTCTCCCCAAAACGCACATACTCATCAATGCTGTCATAGAAGAAGTGGTAGGCCTGCGCAAGCCGTTGTGAGCCCGCCTGCCCATCTAGCCGACGTAAGTCTTGTGGCGAGGCTGCAACGACAATCGCCTCAAAAGTTGAGCGATCCGCCGTGGTTGGCCATACCTTGTACTTCTCGATTTCCTCGGACCGTGAACCCCCATTGGCTGTCAGGCGTGCTAGCTCGCCGAGCAGCGCCTCATCTTCAAAAGCAATTTGCTTCAAGAAGCTGCGGAATGCCATCAACAGGATTTGCAGCGTGGTCAGTCGCTGTTGACCGTCGATGATCTCATACTTCCGAACCTGCTTGCCGAACGTCTTCAGCTCGTTGATGACTGCCGCGCCCAGGAAATGCGCACCAATATCGCGCTCATAGCTGTCGCGGTCGATGATCTGATTGGCTTTGAAGGTGAGGTCGTCCCACAGGGGCTTCCACTGCTGTTCCTTCTCCCAGACGTAGGGGCGCTGGAAAAGCGGAACGATATAGCGCTGTTGACGTTCGAACAACTGGTAGACAGTGAGTTTCTCAGGTTTCATCGCTTGCTTCTTTGCTTATTGCTAAGACTAATCATGATCGATTCTGGGCCGCAGACGCGCCCTCATCTCACACCTGTTGACATCCAGGCCATTCGGCTTTGCTAACGTTTGCCCCAGACGGCGGCATCACTTGAGCGACCGAAAATGTTGGTGCTCGGTTCTTCGCCGATGTAATACACCAGCGTGTCAAACTTCGCCAACGCCTTGGCAAGCTGGCCGTGAACCGCCTGAAAGGGCGCTTTGTGATCGGCGTACTGCGCCAGGGCTTTGACATACAGCCCCTGATGCTCGTGAGCGAGTTCCAAAATAAACTCGTGGGAGCTAAAGCGCTTGCCCATACGCGCAATGATTTCTGGATAATGCTGTTCCAGTGCTTCCAGGGGGTTCATAAGACGCTCCACGCTCTATTTGCGACGATCAGGACGAACCAACCCGGAGCGCTTATGGCTTCTTAGTCACCCGGAAGCCAAGGCGCTGAAAGATTTGGTTTGTCTGTTCTCCGCCAGAGAATTCCTTCAGGGAAATCCCCGTTATCATGCTCAGGATGTACTTGGGCGGGTAGAGCCGATCACCAAACTCGAGCGCATATTTGTAGTTCTCGCTCTCACGCCAAGCTTCGTATGCATTATCGTCCGGATACAACGCCCTGAAGTCTTCTAGCGCGCGCAAAACCTTATCACGCGTGATAGTAACGCCTTTGAAGATGGGTTCCGACATAGTGAAAATCCTTATGAATCATCTCCTACTGGTTGAGGCCTGAGCCAAGGCGATTGTTCACCGATCCTCAGGCGCGCCAATTGAAGCACTTGCATAATCTTGTGGTCACCGTGCACTTACATTAGCCGCACCCACATCTCCCGAAGGCGAATTGAGCCACTTCCGCCTGTAACCGACATCCATACGTGATATTTCACTTAATCGTTTGGGAAGTATTGGATGCCGTCCACATAAAAGGTATAAGGATTATCCGCGCTAACCCCGTTGAGCTGAACCTGTATCCACAACTGAGGAATTCTGAGCTCAGTGAGAGGTGTGTCGTTGTATGTCAATTCGGACACATCCATGCTAAATGTATTCCATCGGTTAGCTTGGACATCAATGGGTACGCACGCCCAGGCACAAAACTGCGCCCATTCTCGATAGACACCGGCTTGCTCCGGCCAATAGACCTGTCCCACGATCGTATCGGCCTGAAGTGGGCGATCCCAGAAGACTTTCTGATTATCTTCAACTGCCGAAGTAGTCGTAACAGCCAGAGAGTATGAGCCTGAGAATGCCTCCGCCGAAGACTGCGCAATCGAGCTGGTATCTCCTGCGAACCAATCAGCCAGATCGGGTTGATTCTCAAAATCGACATATGTGGCTCTGCTGAAGGGCCAACGCAGCACATTGGATGAACTGTGAAGGCCAGGACTTTTGTTGGCATTGAGAGGAATAATGTAGGAGTCCAACACAGGCCCATCGTCACGGTTCAAGTAGATCACCCAGAATTCGTCTGCAGGCCTTACCTGCCAGGTCATCGCCGCAAAATTGTCTACTTGATTTATGTCGAACCGAATCTCGCTGGACGACGAAACTTGTACAGTTGTGGGATCGTAGCCTATAGCCGTAATGTACGCCTCCACCTGCACACTTGCATCGGCGCTGGACGTATCCGATCTGTACCAAACCTGATGCAAAGTAATCTGATCGCCAGGATGGGCATCAATTCCATCCAGCCTCGCCCTTGGGTCAAAAACCAATTCGGGGCCACCATTGATTGAATAGACCACCGAAGCAAGATAAGCATGAGGAGCATCCCAAACCCAGGATGTACCACTAGGATCAATTCTGATGGTAGTCCTCGCAGTGCTTATCGCAACGCCATCCTTATAGATGACCAACGCGATAACCAGATGATCCCACGATGCCTGAAACGAAACGGCGTTGTTCACCGTGCTGTGAATGTAATTCTTGGGAATTATCGCTCCCAAAGACATCATACCGGGCCAAAGTGTCGTTATGTTTGACGCACCAATGTACTCATCTCCGGCGTAGAGTTCAGCGCCGATGGTGTATCCAGCCGTCTCGCCGGATACTGAGACCCATAGGTTATCGATTTGGAATGCCACATTCGCTCGGATAGGAATACCATCCGCTTCAGCCGTTCTCATATCAAGCAGACGTGGATCAAAACCATCCGCAACGTAGCGCACGCTAATCAGCGAAACGCCCGGGAGGACAGTATGCCCGGAGCGCAGAAGAATGAACGCTGTGGCAGCCACAAGTATGAGCAAGACTGCAAGTGCGGCAGCGATTATTCGCCATAGTCTATCGAGACGTCGAATAGCAGCGAAGTCATAAAGTGCCTGAGTGAGCTTCTCCACTCCCGAGTTGAATTTTTCGTCAACCCCTTCAATGTATTGCAGGTGATTCAGCGAGTCGGGAACCGCCGTATCCTCGCGACCATGAATGATGATGGGGAAGGGTCGCACTGAGCCGTTGAGCGCAAGGTCAATTTCTTCCGAAACATACGGTGAGCTTTTAGCCGATGGCGACAGGGCTATGACAATGGCCTGGGATGACCGCACCGCCTCCGCGATTTCCTGCCGCCAGTTGTCGGCAATTTCAAGGTCGGACTCATCCATCCAAACGTTGAAACCAGCGCCTTTCAACTTGTCTCGGAGTCTTCTGGCAATGCTGAGTTCATCGCGGCTATAGCTTAGGAAAATATATCGTGACATAATTTTATTCCTCAGGATTTACCTGTCGTCTGGATGCGCCGTACGAACATCCCCCGGCGGCGGAGTCAGCCACGTGACCCACTGCCCCACATCCGGCACGGCACAGGTCGAGTGCTCGTTCCTCGGCGCGAGGATGTTGATCACTATCGGACGGGCCCCCAACTCCGAATTGCAGATCGATGCGGATGGATGGATCATGCTCGTCGCGCTTCGTCTACGTCTTCCGTCAACTGTGCCATGTCTTTGCTGAACTGGTGGTCGTCATGCACTCGAACGGCATTACGATAGCGGAGTTCACTGAGCGGTTCTGGAAGCTGACGTTCAGATGGCATACTGGTAGTACCAATGAGTACCGGGATGACCGTGATATCAGGATTTCGAAGAGCCGTTGCGACTTCGAGGCGAACCCAGTCTTTCGGGTTGTCAAGTCGTCTGGAACCATCCTTTTCCTGGACACTCACCCATCCACTACCAATGACACACAGGAATACCGAGCATTTGTTCAATACACCACTGATAAACTCGGCAAAATCAACGCCCGCAGGTATCGTGTCAATGTCAAAGAATACGGTTCGTTTGCCAAAGCGCTCGACGAGTGCATCGTAGATTGCTCTACCTATCTCCTGAGAGTCAGCCCTTCGATAGGATATGAATACTCGGTCGTCGCGCATTATGCCAAGGCGAGACAGCCAGCGCCTTGCCACCGTCTTCCCGTTATGACGCTGACTGGCGTTGATATAGGCAAAGTGAATAGGTGTTGGCGGAACTTTGTCGTCACCCTTCGAATACAGCCACGAGATAGCGTCACGGAGTTCCTGACCGCGTAACAACAAATCCGGATTACGACCGCTGTTATTCCACTCTACGGCCCGGTGCAGCCACTGTGTATGCGGACGCGCCTGGTTCTGATGAGCGCGTATAAACACCACAAGGGCTTCCACGTTGGTTTCGCTGTGCTCTCCCAATGTAAATGCGTAATCCGTTACCTGAGACAAATAGGCATAATTGTCGTATGCTTCCTCGACAGTGAGGTCCTCGAGATAGTTGTACTGCTTCGAACGCTCCAGTTCATTGCGCAGTTTTGATCCTGCAACTTGCCGCGCTTGGGCTAGGTGATCAACTTTGTCACGACCATCATAGGTAAGCGTTACGACCTGTTTGTTGTATTCGCGGGCAAAACGAAGCTCCCTATGGAGAAAGGGGGATAGCAGGGAGTGATCACTCACGACAAATAAGAATAGATCTGAATCGATTATTCCCTCACGTATGTCACTCCACCAATTCGCCCCATAATCAAGGCCTTCTGCATCAACCCAAGATGAAACGCGCTGCTGTCCCAATAAAAATGACAGCTCCCTTACAAACGAACCATCCTGCCGCGAATAGCAGATGTAGACGTCCATTTATTCTCTCATCTCTACTCTTGGGTTGATCGATCCTAACTCCGATGCGCCGCCCGCACATCCCCCTGCGGCGGAGTCAGCCACGTGACCCGCTGCCCCACATTCAGCAGCGTGGTCATCCTTCGACGAAAGGACTGCCTGCAAAGTACGCTCGGTGACGCCTACGGTTTAACGAATATCAAGATCTCCCAATCTTCAATGTGATCAACGGTCGCAAAGAAACGATAGCCATTATTCCTATCATGCCCTACCGTCTTGCCCGTATGGGCAATCAAGGCAAAAAGGCTTCCATATCGCAGGAATGTGTCCCGATTACGGCGTAAGTGTGGCGGAAGTTGTACAAGCCGAAAAGCTTCCCAAGATCTACTATGTGACCTCAGTCGCAATTGCCAATGCTCTTCCGCCATCGTAGCGGACACGAACCTTGTGTCTTCGAAGCAAAGTGTCACGGAGTCGCCATATCGAATGATGCCTCCTAGATCGGGTTCGTAAGGTCGATCTACTGCCCGGATGACAAAATGAGCCGCTTCGGCCTTTTGTGTTGTCCGCGCTCTCAATTGATTGTTCTCATCAATTTGCACGTAATGTCCGTCAGTAGTTGCGAGCAGGGCTGGCATTCCATAACGCAAGTATCTTCTTGTGAAAGAAGCGACAGAAGTGAAAATTACATCGAACACTTTTGGAATAAGCGGAGTTGCCACACTCATCGGTTAATTAGCCTCCACTCTTCCTATTCACGTCCTGCTTGATGCGCTGCCCGCACATCCCCCGGCGGCGGAGTCAGCCACGTGACCCACTGCCCCACATCCGGCACGGCATACGTCACAAGCCCCGCGCCCTGAGGGAGAGGGGTCGGGGTGAGGGCCGCTTCGGCTCAGAACGGGCATGGTGAGCAGTGCCGCCATCGTTAAACACAGCACTACCTATCGAATTGTGCCTATGGGTTTCTTTTTGTCCGCAAGAGCGTTGCAATTGGGACAACGATGATTTGTCTTTTGATAACAGACTCGATGACAACCAATGTATCCGCAGTTCCGACATTCGTATATATCGCCTCCCCTATCTTTTTGACCACACGTTGGGCACTGACTATAGGTTTTCATCGTTCAATTTCCTCTCTGTTGACATAAGTGCAACTCAGAATCTTTACTCCCTATGCGCCGCCCGCACATCCCCCGGCGGCGGAGTCAGCCACGTGACCCACTGCCCCACATCCGGCACCAGATACGTGCCGTCGTTCTCCCCTCCACCCTTGGGGGAGGGGACGGGGGTGGGGGCCAACCCCGCCATCTGATCGTACATCTCCAGGATGACGCGCTTGGTGCGATACTCCCCGTGCGCGGCTTCATCTTTGCGCTTGACAATGGGGAACGTTTCCATGATGTAGTCGACGTCGTCGCGGCTGATCTGATACAGGTGGAAGTAGAGCGCGTCGAGTTCGCAGCGCATGAGGAAGCGCCGTTCCTCGTCCCAGCCGACATCCTTTGCAATACGTAACCAATCTAAGGTCTTGTAGCTAAGTTCTGCCATACGCGCCACCAGCTGCAATCACCAAACGCCAAACTAAGTTTCGAGTCGCTTCAGAACTTCTTTAAGATGGACATCCACACTAAATACAGTCATGATGCTTCCGAATGATGCGTTGGCCGCGCTGCTCAAGGTCTTTCTGGGTATTTTGTCTAGCCAATGCACTCGGCGCACATGGGGATAGTCTTGCGAAAATAAGGTAGGTGTATAGATATATGATGTTTCCACAATACCCACTAGATACTCATCTTCTGGTCTTATGAAGGTAATCAAATAGTCCTGCAACATAATCTCGCAAACAAATCTATAAAGTTGGCTCACCATAACAGAAGACCTGTTCGGATTTTCATTAAGGTGAGTAGCATCATATATAGATCGAAATTCATCACGTGTTTTAAGCTTTGAAAGGTTACCGACTTCAGGCCATCCGATTGCAATAGCATTCTGCTTATATACATCATTGACAAGTGCATACCTAAATCCTGGCCTAACCATCCAAAGCCGACTTGGAGTACTCACTATAGTTATCCTCCAGGTCCACCTAAGAATGTGCTATGGATAGATCAGCAGGTGCGGGGCTTAGCCACGTTGACCACTGCCTCAGATCAGGAGCAACATAGCTGGTGTGTTCATCCTTCGGCGCCGGGACAGATATCTTTGGGAGGGCTGTCATCTGATCATACATTTCTAGAATCACGCGTCTAGTCAGATATTCACCATGAGATGTTTCATCCTTACGCTTAACAATCGGGAACGTATCCATGATGTGGTCCACGTCATCATGGCTGATCTGATACAGATGGAAGTAGAGTGCATCGAGTTCGCAACGCATTAGGAATCGTCGTTCGTCTTCCCACATAAAAGGCGAACCTTGATAGCCAACATCTTGGGCGAAGGGCTGTAGATCCCATGAGGTGTAGGACAATTCAAGCACACGCGGTACGATGAAATCTAGTAGAGTGGACGTAAGTGTGTGTGGTGCGATGATAGGGAATTGCTGAAAAAAGTGGTTCCTTAGATCAGTACCACCAATCTTTTGCCTAGCCACATAATCAAGAACGAAAGAATTCAGATTAGAAATCAGGCCACAAACCATATCAGCAGTGTATCCCTGCGGCATCAACACCATGGCTGGATCGGCCGCTGCTACTGTGGGTGCTAGTGATACAATAACCGTTCTTTCATCAGTAGTTCGGGCGATGCGCCTATAAGGTACCATCCATTTTCGAGACCACTTCGAGTCTATCCGGCTGAATACTTCTGTTTCTGAGATCCAATAACGGGGAGTAATTGAGTAATTCGGATCATTTTTCTCAGTCAAGGTTAGATATCTGGTCTCGGTTTGAGATTTATAGGTTGAATATCTATGATCGAATTGATGAAGTAATTTCGCCTCATAGAGTGGCAATAAACCTCTTCTATATTCGTTTTGAAATAGATCGGAATCGAGTGACATATGAAACATGGCGTCGAACCGAATACCCCAAGGATTTGCCCGTGGTTCTTCCTGTATCAATACAGGAATGTGCTGATAAATCGCTTTTGTGACCTCAGCATCACGCTGGCTACGGAAGGTAGCCATTGTTCCAGTATTGGGATTCAGCATCGCGATATCCTCGGAAGTCAGGGTAAAACGCCGCCAGTTATCCTGTAGATCGCCTATATTCAGCGCAAAAAAGACAAACTCCGCTTGTGGAGCGATAGCTCCCCATCCGGTCATTGTCACCAGCGAGAATTTATAGCTGCGATGCACACCGGGGAAAATCCCATTGCGGTTCTCGAAATCATATAGGCTGGCAAGGCTGCGCGTACGCATCAAATCCTGGAAGAAGAACTTGGTCGTGTCGTCGGTGGCGATACCTGACGGCACAATCATGCCCACACGCCCGTAGCCATTGATGACGTGGCGTGAGGTTTCCGCGAAAATGGTGTAGGTGTTCACGTCACCACGCCCGCACAAGGGGTAACGGTCACTCACGCGGACAAAATGGGATTCACCTTCTGCCTTGCGCTTGTCGTCATTGAAGGCTTGCAGCAGGTATGGGGCACGCTCGGCCAGTTCAGCAATCGCTCTGCGGCGGGCAGCGGCGTTGGGCGCGTTGGCAATCTCCGGCGCACGTTCCGCGAACCATTCTTTTTCCTGAATCTTGATGCGCTCCCATGGCGGGTTGCCGAGTACGCAGTCGAAGCCGCCGTTCCAGCCGGTCTGCTCGTTTTCGGCATCGTCCAGGGTATCCGGCACGGCGAAGACATCCGGGAACGCCACGTGCCAGTGGAAGAACTGGTAGCGCTGCTGCAGGGTCTGGACATAGCGGCGCGTGGCTTCATAACGTTCGGCGAGCGGGTCTCGCTCTAGATTGCGATACTGCAAATCGGTGAGCGGTGGCACGCCGTTGGAAGCGCCCTTGTCCCAGACAAACGCCGCGCACCAGGCATCGGCCAGAATCTGCGCTTTCTGCCGCTCGGGGTTCTGGTCAAGCTCGGCGTAGGCTTGCTCTTTGCGGTGCAGTCCGGCCAGCGTGTCGTCGTCGATGCTGTCCAGTTGGCGCAGCGCGCTGCTGAGTGCGCGATAGTTCGCGGGCGGCTCGACCTGCTCGAACAGGCTGCGCTGCCCGGTTTCGCGGTCATGGCGCTCCTGCCGGTTGAGTTTCTTGAGCCAGGCGGCATCGGCTTTGTCGTCGCCCTCGATCGGATTGAAGGCATCGTCGGGGATGCCGTTCGCCATCAGCCGGGGCGTCGTCCCCAGCAGGCTGTTGCCGCACTGGATGCGATGATCGAGGAAGCTGAGCGGCTTGCCCGGTTCCAGCGCCTCCATCCACAGGTTGACCTTGCACAACTCGACCGCCATCGGGTTGATGTCCACACCGTAGATGCAGTGGCCGATGACAAGGCGCTTTGCCTCCTGGATGGCGGCGGGCGGCGGTTCTTCCTCGCCCGTGCGCACGGTCGCCAGCGCCTTGGCCATGCGGTTGGCGGCGGCGATCAGGAAGTGGCCGCTGCCGCAGGCGGGGTCGCAGACCTTGAGGGCGAGGATGCGCTGTTCGGGAGTGAGGCCCTCATCCCCGGCCCTTCTCCCAGGGGGAGAAGGGAGCGCCGCGGCGTGCGCGATTCTCGCCAGCACCCACTGGAGGTCATTCTGAACTTCCTCGTTGGCGAAGCGTATAACACGGTAGCCGAGTCCTTCAATTGCGCTCTGGCGCTCGGTATCCGCCTCCTGCTGCCCAAGATGTATGTCGCCGTCAAGCTCAACCACGAGCCTGGCTTCATAGCACAGAAAGTCAACCACGTATGACGTTTCCGCGATCGGGTGCTGGCGGCGGAACTTCAGGTTGTTCAGTCGCCGGTCACGCAACGCCTCCCACATGACTTCTTCGGCGGAGGTCTGCCGCTGGCGCAGATTCCGGCTGATCTCGACCATTGCCGTTGAGGCAATCTTTTCGTATTGTTCCGCGTCCTTCGTGCCGCGCCGTAGGAAGTCTCCCTCGCTTCGGGTACGCAAGTCCCTCTCACCCTGGGAGAGGGATTTAGGGTGAGGGCCTTTAATCGCCTCCTCAAGCACCGGGTCGAGCGCGCTATCGAGCAGAGCTTGCACCAGTGAATCTGGTGTGTAGTAGCTGCCTGTCGTCTTGCGTTCATTGCCTGCGGCGGTGTCCAGCTCGAAACGTCGCGCCGGGATGTTGATCTGGGGGTGCAGTTCAAGAAGACTCTCGAACACACTGCCATATTCATCCGCTCCCAGGTTTTTGTAATCCACTGACCGGTAGACCTGAGCGCGTTGATCATAGGTCAGCGAGAGCGCGCGGATCGCGTCCAGCAGATGGCTGTTGGCGATCTGGCAGTCGATCACATCCGCGACGGCACGATCGCTGAATAGGAACGAACCCAGCCCCACGAGGGCGAGACTCGCGGCCCCCACTCTTAAACTCTCCCCCTCATGGGGAGAGACCTGCCGACTCCCTTCCCCATTAGGGGGAAGGGCCGGGGATGGGGGCTGCGTGAGGGCATCACCTGACAAAAGCCGCATCACCAGCCGCAGCCCTTCGAACAAGTCGGGATGGCGTGTGCCTTTGAACTTCTCCGCCACGCGCCGCAGCCGCTGTGTCGAGTAGTATTTGATGTAGCGCTCACGTGCCTCCTGCGCGGCCTGTGGATCAAGCAGCAAGTCGCGGTCTTCCGCCGCAAACAGGAACAACAGCCGGTAAACCATCCGCAGCAGCTGGCGGTAGTAGTCCATCTTGTCCAGTTTGTCCGCGCCATCGCTTTGTAACCGATCGCGCAGTTGATGGTTGGCGGGATGTTCGATGAAGCCTAGCCCCAGCGCCGTGATCGCTTCCTCAACGCCAACGCGGAGCTGCTCACGGGCGCGTGTGCCCTGATCCTCGGCGACCTTCATCCACTTTTCCAGCCAGCAATCGGACGGGCGCTCCCCTTCCACGCGGGATTGATGGCACAGCAGCCACAGCAGCACGAAATCGCTGTAGACTTCGCCATCCATCATCGCTTCCAGGTCGAATTCGACGTAAGCCTGCCGCGTCAGCGCAACGTTGTCACGCAGAATCCGCAGCTTGTAGCCATTGCTCAGAAAGCCCCACAGGTGCTCGTCGCTCCGGTTGAGGTAGACCTGCATCAGGCTGTGTGGGGTGGCCCTCGCGGCCCCGGCAACACCAGGCGTGCGGTCGTCCAGGTCAAGCTGGTAGCTCACCAGATGGATCGGCGCTGCGCCCCAGCCATGCGAGATCGGGTAGCGGCGTCCGTCAATCTCCGCCGTCGGGTGTGTCTGCAAACGACCATAGTCCAGTTCGCGAAAGAGCGGGAACAGCCAGCGCTCGCGCGTGATCGTCGTGCCTCGGTCTTCCGGCGGCAGGTTCTCCTGCGCAGTGCGGAAGCTCGCCCACGCCCCTTGCAGCGCGTTCCACGAGCGGTTGATCACTTCGTTGAGCTTCTCGCCGGGCCGGTGATAGCTCTCCGGCGTCAGGCCATCGAGGTTCGTGCCCTCGCTGATGCGCTGGAGCAGATCCGCGGGCAGCAGCGCGCCTTCCGTGCGAATGGTGGTGAAGATGTTGCTAGATGCCATGTCATGGACTTCCCACGCTATTTCTCGCTGTCCGGCGAGTTCTCCTGCCTTTTCTCAATCAGTTTGTAGTATTGCGATTTGAGCGCATTTGTCGTGCTGTCAATATCCGCCTTGAATGCGCTTGGGAAAGGGTAATAACGCCTGGATTCTGTATCGACCTTGTCCTGCAATTTCACGCTCAGGGGCCAGAAGTAGGCGTGCGCCAGATAGTCCATATAACTTTGAGGAACTTGTATCCCTTCAACGAGATGAAATTTCCCGGTGATTATTTCCGCAATGGTTTTCGCGTTCGGTATCATAATTTCGTCCCGAATGGCTTGCCAGATCTCTTCAGGCATCTCGATGTATGTTTGGGTGTCGGGGTTCCATCTTTGTCTGATAAGCAAATCCTGTGCGGCAAGGATCGCTGATATTGGGCCGTAGAATTCGACCAATTGTCTCTCCAAATAATCAACTTGCGTCTTGATTTTGGCTTCAGTCTTAAACTCTTCTTGGTACAAGCGCTGCATGTGGCGAGTATTGAGAAAATTCGAGGCGATTAGAACGACAATTGTCAGAATCTGACCCAGAACGAGAAGCAGCATCTGATCTTGGAGGGTCATGATAGTTGCGCCCACCTATGGCTTGTTCACGACAGGCAAGAATACGTAGATTCCCAACACATCCGGCGGGAGCTGCGCCTCGACGCGATGCTGTGGGCGACGCTCGCCACGACGATAGGCCGCCTCACGCACACGGACATGCGCGTTCAGTAGTTCATCGCCACACCGCTGGGCAATGTCATTGAGCGTTGGCGCGAGATGGTTGAAGCCATCTACCACGCGCTGAATGAACTCCGCTGCCTGTTGCGGATGGATGTTTTCGTCCGGCTCGGCTTGCAATAGCGTCTCGGCTATCTCAGGATCAAGCCAACGCGCATCATCCGGCGCACCTTCAAAGGCCAGGGTCAGACTGTCTTCTGCCAGAAGCTGACGTTCTTCGTCGGTGGTCTTGGTGATCAGATGATAGCGCAAGCGCAGCAGCAGGAGTGTTGTCCGTCGATGCACCGCCGACGTGCGGATGGCTCCAGCGCGCCGTGCGCGTGGCTGCCCATCTTCGACGTCGGTGACGTCCAGTGCCGTGTTCATGACGTACGTCGCCAGAGACTCGACGACAGGATGCGTGCGCGTCAGGTAGAGCTGCCCCTCTTTGACTGGCAGCTCGAAACGCGCCGCGAACTGGACGGTATCGAGCAAATCACGGAGTCCGCGTGGGCTTTCTGTCAGGTCAAACAGAACTGCCCCATTCTCGGAAACGGTTCCGCGATTCATCTGCACCGCATCCTTCATGAACGCGGCCACATCCACACCAGAACCGACTGCCTCTCGCGCAGCGCTCAATTCTGCGGCAACTTCGTCCACGCGAATGGCTTGCTGCGCGAACATCGTGCGTGATCGTTTCTCCCGTTCGGCTGCCGCCTCCCACTGCAAATCGAGTTCTAGCTGGCGCGGCTTCATGTAGGCCTCAAAACCCGGCAGCGTCGTCTGGGTGAAACTGGCGTTCTCACGCAGCAACAGGCCTTCAAAGATCGCCTCGACGACATCCTCGCTGTTGCCGGGCACTGGAACCGAAATGCCGAGCGAATTGCGAATAGTTTTGTGTTTATCCAGCAGCACCTTCAGCACGATACCGTCGATCTGATTGTCGATGCCGTAGTAGGTCACGACCTTGATCCGCTCGCTCGGCTGCCCATAGCGGTCGACGCGCCCTTCACGCTGCTCATGCCGTGTCGGGTTCCACGAGAGATCGTAGTGGATGACGGCATCAAAACCGGCTTGCAGGTTGATGCCCTCGCTCAAACAGTCCGTGCACACCAGCACATGCTTCGGCGTTTCGGTCAGCTGAACGACGCGCTCCTCACGTTCGGCGGGCGGCAGCATCCCCGTCACACCGGCAATCTCCACACCGCGAGTCGCCTCACGCAACGCATCCGTCAGGTAGTCTACGGTCGGGATGAAACGGCAGAACACAATCGGGTTGTAGCCCTCGCGCAGCAGGTCCTTGACGATTGCGATCAGCTTCTGCAGCTTGTGGTCTTGCTCACCCACCAGCGCTTCGGCTGCGCGCGCCATGTCGAGCAAACGACGGCGATGACTGTTTTCATCGTCGGCAAGTTCGCCGATGTCGCTGCCAGGGATCACGTCAATGCCTTCAGCGGATTCGTCATTCATCAGGTCGAGCACGGTGCGCCGCCCGATTTCATCCACATCGGTCTCGGTATCCGCTTCCGTCGTGGCCGCACGACTGCGCAACGTTGCCGCCGCAGCCGCCGGGCTTGAAGCCAGCGAGCGCAGCAATGCCAATGCTGACCACCAACGGACACGCTGACGGTAGCCTTCACCGGGCTGCAAGACGGTCTCCCGCGCGTAGTTCAGAACACGCTCAAAAAGCCGTTTGTAGTCATCTGACAGCTTGTAAGTCTCTTCGGCGGTATCTCGCTCCGGGAAGGGCGTGATGGCATCCATATAGGCTTTGATGTCCGCACGTCTTCGTTGCACGAAGTAGCGTGCTAAATCGCGGCGTAGAGACTCGTTTTCCGCGCCGGTCAGGTCTTCCGGCAGATTGGCAAATTTCGGATTGAGCATCGCCAGCAGCGAGCGGAAGGCCTCTTCATTGCCGCTATGCGGGGTCGCCGTCACCAGCACCAGATGGCGGCTGGATTCTCTAGCGAGTGCCGTGACCAATTCATGACGCTGATGTCTGCCACTGCGCTTTTCGGTCGTATGCGCAACAGTGTGCGCCTCATCGACGATGACGAACTTCGGTGCAGCCCGCAGGAACTCGTCGCGTCGGCGTTCTGACTTGATGAAGTCGGTCGAAACCACGACGAAGGGATATCGCTCGAACAGTGACTCCCCCATTCTCAGATGTCGTTCGAGACGAGTCGCTGTACTCGAAAGCACGAGTTCAGCCTCGATGTAGAACTTCTCGCGCAGTTCGGCTTGCCATTGTTCCGCCAACTGTGGCGGGCACAGCACTGCCAACCGCTCTATCTCGCCCCGATCCAGCAGCTCACGCGTGACAAGCAACGCCTCGACAGTCTTGCCGATGCCAACATCGTCGGCAATCAGCAGGCGTACCGGATCTTGCTTGAGGGCCATCAACAGTGGCACCAACTGATACGGGCGCGGTTCGACGTTGATACGCGCGAATGAACGGAATGGACCGGCGCTCGACCGGAATCCAAGTCGCACCGCCGCGCGCAGCAATCGTGCCGAGCGATGGTCGCCAATCATTTGTGGATCAGGCAGGGCAAAAGTCGCCGGTTCAACCCGTTCGAGAGTCGTGAAGATGCCGGTCACCTCGTCATCCGTGCCCCCTAAGGGGCGCACCAGCACCATATCATCGGTTGATTCCGGCAGTATGACCCATTCACGCCCACGTGCTCGCACGAGCGAACCGACAGTGAAGCTCATTTCGCCACTCCAAAGATGTGCCCGTTCTGACTCAAGATGGTGTCCCAGTCGTCGCGGTAACCGAAGCGAATCACCCGATATCCGTAATCAGCCATACATTCAGTCTGTTGGGCGTCACGCGCCTGGCGATGCGGGTAGTCGTGATAAGAGCCATCAATATACACGGCTGCGTACACCCCACCACTGGTATAAAGGAAATCTGGGCGAGTCTCACAGTCTTGGATGTACACCTGCGGTTGATCCGGTAAGCGAAGCCCGTGTTCGTTTAGATAGACGAGCCATTCACGTTCCAGGTCCGAGTCGCACAGCCTGGACAGCATATCAAGATGCGTCTCACGCGGGGCACTGCTCGGGCTGGAGATCACCTCTGCATTTGCCAAATCGATTAACAGATCGCGGATTGATTGACGATCCAGGATCGGGTGTTCGCGCTGATTGGCATAGCTGAGTAGACAGTCGTAGCACGCCGCTTCGCAGTCCTCGCGGGCACGAGGAGCGCGTCGCAAATCTTGACCGGTGTCCGGGTCGAAATGACAAATGCTCAATGCCTCACGCGCGACCTGGCGGAGGGCATCTGCGTCGTCGACCAGGCGTCTCAGCACGCCTGCGCCACCTTCTGCTGCTTCATAAAGCAGGATGATCTGCCGGTTACTACTGTCGGGCAGCGGTTCTGCCGCGAGCTCATTGTCTTCGAGTTGATAGACTGCCTCGATGGCGCGCTTTAGCGCCGCTTGCAGAGACGCCATTTGACCGACAGCAAGTTCATTGGCTGGCTCAAGGAGCAAGCAATTGCGGTTGTCCTCGACGTACGGAATGACTCGCCGTGTACTCTCCGACAACGGATCTTCTAAATCGTCCGCATTCTGCTCGTTACGTCCCCAGACACCGCGTTCAATATCGAGCACAAAGCCAGGACGGCTCTTATCTTGGCGACGTGTCCAGCCCAAGTTAATGCGCCACAGTGTAGCGCTCTGCGCGTAGGTCAGGCTTGCAACGCTCACGCCATCCCTCTGAATTCCTGCGGTGCGAACATTGAGCCGGCCCTCACGTTCGCTAAAACGCACGCCGGTACGAATGTCATAGCCCAAACGCAGGCGTTCTTCTTCATCGGCATTGATGCGATCACGCCGTCGGGTGCCTACATTCTGTAGCTTCAGTAATGAACGCATCGGCGGATTGAGGGGCATCCCACAGCGCTGGCACAAATCATAATCCTGGTGTGGTTTGATTGGGTGAACATAGCCACAGTAGCCGCATTGCTTGATCTGAGTCGTCAGCGGGCCTTCCTCGTCATCGCTTACGGGCATGATCACCTTGTCTATCAAGTATCGTGACCCCTCGTGGTAGATGATCGCGCGCGGTCCAAATTCTGAGATCGCCAGGAAGCGCGGGCGAGAAAGAAATTCGTCGCGCTGTTGAACCCGGCGTGCCGGAATGAACGCCGAAATCGGAAGCCGCGGGAAGCTGTAGCCAGGAAGAAATCCTTCGGCGGCGAAATACCGGTAACTGTAGAAGTCGGACTGAGCGAGATTCTTGACCTCGGTGAGTAAGTCGATTTGGGATAGCGCTTCGCGGCGCTGACGTTCCGCGCGTCGCTTATCTTCACTACTGCGCGTTGGGTCACGACGGATTTCTTCCTGCGCCTTCACCTGTCGAAGTGCCGACAAATACAGACCGCGCCAACGCGCACAGGTCTGATCAAAGTTCTGAACGACATTCGCCATCGTGACGTCGAGCAGCTCTGCGGCATTGGGGACCTCAGGAATTGCCCTCAGGATTTGTTCTGCACGGTAGTAGGCAGCGCTACGCGCCGATTTCGATTCGGCTTGTTCGCGAATTTCCGGGAGCAATTCAAGGCCAGGCGGATCGCCATTCATATCGAGGATTTCTTTGAGTGTATCTTGGAGATCAATCCCCGTTTCCGCTAACCAGATGGCGTGTATGTGCGCGCGCAGCAACTCCTCATTGGTCAAATCAAGGCGCGGAGGACTGACCGCACCAGCAACCATCCGCTGCGGGCGTTTGAAGAAATACTGATCATGCGGACTGCCACTTGAGCAATATGTAAACACGAGCGCAGGCTGACCGCTGCGTCCCGCGCGGCCACTGCGCTGGGCGTAGTTTGCCGGAGTGGGTGGAACGTTACGCAGGTTCACAACGTTAAGTTCTGCAATGTCAACGCCGAGTTCCATTGTTGGCGAGCAATAGAGTATAGGGAGCTCCCCGGTTCGGAACCGGTTCTCGCGTTTTTCACGCTCGTCATATGGCACTTGCGCAGTGTGTTCTTTTGCGATCATCCCAAGAAGTGAACCGGCGACCGAGCGGTAGAATTCGACGAAGAATGGATTGGGCAGACCTCCCGCTTCTGATTCACGCGGTACACGAATCGGATCATGGAAAGCGCGCGTTCCATCACCGGCGTACCAGCGCATTGCAGAAGCAACAAGCTGGTAGCCAGGCACATCCCCTTCATGTTCTGGTTCACGGGTGATTTCGACCAGTCCGGCGACGCGCAAGCCTTCAAGCAGGTTCCGAATGACCTGTTCAGTTTCATCCAGGCTCAGTCGCTCGTGAGCCGCTCCACGGTATTCCCGGAAAGTGCCTGGGCGGCGCAGATAGATACCGAAACCGCCGCGTCCCGAAACGTACTTGTAGTTTCCACGTCCACTATCGCCTCCGGATGAACGGGGGACGAGCGTCCAGGCATATTCCATTCTTTCGTCTTCATCAATTGCCCAGGGCTCTTTCAGACGCTGACTGCTCAACTGCTGAATACGTTCCTGGTAGCCGCTTTCAAGGTAATCGACTTTGATTGCCAGCTCACGCCGCATATAGTCCAAAAAGGTCTTCGCGATTTTCATCCGGGTCGCTGGGGATGCGGTTGCAAGCGCGGGATGCATCTCATGCCAGACATCTTCGGCGTAGCACACGGCTTCCAGATCGGCATATCCAATCTCGAGTAGTCCACACTGTTCTAGGTTGGGGAGTGCAATACGCCAACCACGTCGAAGATCACGGTAGATGCGGTAGCCCAGTACCTGTCGCATCGCCCGCTGCGTCTCCTGAAGCGCTTGAAAGCGTACTTCCGGATTGCTCGCGTACAGCTCAATCGGCAGGTCTAGGGCTTCGAAAACCTTCTCGGCAATAATTTCGTGCGCAAGCCCTTCCTTTCCGGCACTTGCCGCTGCACGATAGATAGCACCACGCAGAAGGCTGACTTCGATGAAGTCATTAAAGTGTCCGGCCTGCAATGATGCGTCCTGACGATTATCTGTGAAACTCAAGAGTTTCTGTGTCTGTAGGGGGAGGTCGGTTTCTTTGAGTGATCGAATAGCAGATAGGCTTAAGAGAGTTGTCGCGCTGCTGCGACCTTCTGAGCTGAGGGTTGCCAGCTTTGCAAAGTCCCCTTGCCGTGGATCATAGGCGACGCCGCAGTTGAGGCAGAACATGAATGGTGACGGCACATAGACACAGGCGAGACCATCTTCTGCTTCTTCACCGGAGGCCCGGACATGAAGATGGTGTGGAAGTTTGTCGCGTCGATGCGCACGAATGCGTTTCACGCCATTGCGCTCTTCGAGCCAGTCGTCCGGCAGGTAGTCGCCACTAAGCAGCGTCTCAACGTCTGTTGGCCATGGTTTATGCGATCCGATGTAGAGGTAGCCTGCCTCGCTCTCGGCATCAGACAATCGGTCACCGAACTCGCGAGGAACGAACTGGCTAGAAGACTCATCGATTGTGGACTTGCGCACAACAAAGTATTCCTGGCCACATTCGCGGCAAAAGCACACTGGAAACAAGACACGTTCGCGTTCTCCTGGGACGAAGTGCTGGCCACTCAGGGTTATGTATCTCGTTGATTCCACTTCTACGCTCGCATAGACCGTATCACCGGGACTAATGAATTGGTGTAGTCGAAACGCAAACGGTGCGAACCCGGTCTCAGGATTGGGATCACATTGATATCCTGCGAGCAACCAGCGCTGAATAGCCTCCTCACAGGTGATTTCATCCACACCTATGAATGAAGCGAGTGCACGTGCGGCTCCCTCTTCGCCGGCAATGCTTCGTGGCTGTTGTCGTTCAAGACGTCCATCGACTTCAGTAAGTCCGAAGTTGTCTTCGATCCAGATGGAAAGTGGGTGTGCGACAAAGCTGTCATACTGAGTAGTTGTTAGAATCTCCGCGCCAGCCTGGACAGCGTCGCGCAAGTCACGCTTGAACGCCTCGGCATTATCATAGGGGTGAGTTGCACGGTGCAGCGTCTCGCCAATGACATGCTCAGCTTCGACGGGAACACCGAAGATCTGCGAGCTCACTTCAGCGACTTGTGCACGGCGTTCGGCGTGGGACCCTTCCGTTGCCAATGTTGCCGATGTACCGATGAACATGATGCGCTGATCTCGGGTTTCCAGTCGATTGCGTACGCGGCGCATTAGCAAAGCCACATCAGCCCCTTGACGCCCGCGATAGGTATGGAGTTCATCCAGCACTAGAAACCGAAGCCCTTTGGCGCGTTCGACGAGCTGTCGCTCGCGCGGACGTGTCATGATCAGTTCTAGCATGACGTAATTGGTCAGCAAGATGTCGGGCGGGTGCGCGATTATTGCGCGCCGTTCTTCCTCAGTCTCTTGCCCGGTGTAGCGCGCAAAAGTGACCGGAGCTCCTCCATCAGGATATCCATCGACAAGAAACTTGCGCAGTTCTCCCATCTGGCTATTGGCTAGCGCGTTCATTGGGTAGACGACGATGGCCTGGATGCCGCCGCCACTACCACGCCGAAGAACATGATCAACGATGGGAACAACGTAGGCGAGGCTTTTTCCCGAGCCCGTGCCCGTGGTCAGCATATAGTTGTAACCGGCACTCGCAATTTCAATGGCCTCGCGTTGATGGCGGTGCAACCGAAGTGCCTGTGGACTGCCCTGCGCCTTGTTTCTCTGGAAAATACGACTACATTCTGGATGCAGTAATCCGAGATCAATCAGTTCACGAACAGTACCGCCAGTTTCAAATGATGGATTAAGCTGAATCAGCGGGGCCGGCCAGAATTGTTCTTCCTGAAGACTGAGTTCGACTACGTTCTTGACTTTGTCGTCATGAATGTTGATGAAGCTGCGGACGTATTGACTGTAATCGGATGTCAGATTATCGCGAAGCTCGAAGACATCCATACAATGTTTTCCCCTGATACTCAACATCCGTGACTATCAAGAATAACAGGAATTTCGTCGTTTAACACGCAACGTACTTACAGTGATCCGAGCAACCAGAGGTGCCAGTCAAGTGCCTTCTGTTGCGCCCATTGACAACTTCCCTCCCGCTGTGTCTAAATGGACACAGATATGCAATCCGACCCCACTCTGACCCCAGACTTGCCCCACAACAACCACAAGACCGCCGAGGTCGCGCTCAAAGTCTGGATGCCCAAAGATCTGCGCAATGACCTCAGGCGGATGGCGCAGTCGCGCAGCATCTCACTGGCCGCGCTTGTGCGGCTGGTGCTGTCGCAGTACATCAGAAGTAACCAATGAACCTATGGTCATCTCGATTGCCAATCAAAAGGGTGGCGTCGCCAAGACGACGACCGCCATCAACGTCGCCGCAGGCTTGACGCTTGAGGGCTACAAGGTTCTGCTTATTGACGCTGACCCGCAGGCAAATACGACCCAGGTGTTCATCCATCCCTCAGTTGAGACGCCACTGGAACAGTCGATCTTCAACGTCATCATCCACTTTGCTCCCCTATCGAGCGTCATCCAGGAGACGCGCTTCTCTAACCTGCACTTCGTCCCCTCCCACATCCGTCTATCGGGCGCAGATCTGGAACTCGCGCAAGCCTTCGATAACCGGAGCGAACGGCTCAAGAATGCGATGCAGGGTCTGCGTGAGAAGTACGACTTCATCCTGATCGACAATCCTCCGGCGCTGGGACTGCTGACGGTCAACTCATTCGTCGCCAGCGAACGGATCATTGTTCCGGTCTCGACGGCGTTCTTTGCCCTATCCGGACTGGTGCAGCTTCAGGAGACGATCACCATGGTCAGGCAGCGCCAGCTCAATCCCGGTCTCGATATCCTGGGACTGGTATGCACTTTCGTCGAGAAGACCAACGTGTCGCGTGATGTCATCGACCAGTTGCAGCGTTACTTCCCCGACAAGGTGTTTGCGACTGCCATCCCCAAGAACGTCAGCCTGGAAGAGGCGCACTCCAATCACAGCCACATCTTTGAATACGCCCCTGCCAGCACTGGCGCGCGCGCCTATCGCTCATTAGTCAAAGAAATCCTGTCACGATGAAGAAATCCGGACTGGCTGACAGTCCCTTCTTTTCACTTTCCCCTACTCCCCCGCCGCAACAACCGGTGAAAGCATCTGAGCCTGTTGTTATTTCTCAGCCACAACCACGCACTGCTCCGAAGTCCCGAAGTTCGGAAGTTACGCAACCCGTAAGTTCTGAAGTCCCGAACTTCCGAAGTTACGAACTCCGGAAGTACGATCAGCTGCGCAGGCTGGACATTCGCATCACCGGCGAGCAGAAGCGCTACCTGGATGACCTGGAAGAAGACCTGCGCCAGTCGATGCCGGAAATGGAACGCGATAATCCGGCGCACCAGCGCATCACCAAGAACTCGTTCATCCGTGTGCTGCTGGAAATCGCATGTCAGCTCGACCTGCGTGTCACAGGCGAGCACATCCATAACGAAGCCGATCTGCTGCAAGCGGTCTTCGAAACGCTGCAAGCCAAACTCCCGGACTTCCGAAGTTCGGAAGTCACGGAGTCCGGTAGTCCCGAAGCTCCGAAGTGACGTAGTTCGGGAGTTCGTAACTTCGTTTGACAGGGTGAGAGCAGAGATTCTATCGTGGGTCTAACCCGTCGAGCCGGGTCGCAATCAGCAATCAGCCCAGATACTCATGCCAGCCGACAATTCCAGCTTCCCAGGCTTCAGCGCACCGAACACAACGCCGGTGCCTGACCAGTTGTTTGACGAACTGCTGACGCGGTTGAGTGGGGGAGAACTCAAAGTCCTGCTCTACATCATTCGGCGGACGTTCGGCTTCAAGAAGGCGCAGGACAGTATCTCCCTGAACCAGATGCTGCACGGCATCCAGCGGCAGGACGGGTCGATCCTCGACAGCGGCGTCGGGCTGAGCAAGCCCACGCTCTTGAGCGCGCTGCGTTCGCTGGAAGAACGGAAGATTATCGTGCGCTTCCGCCGCAGCGACGACAAGCGCGGCGACCTGCCAACTGCCTACAGCCTGCGCATGGCCGAAGCAACGTCCACCAGAGAGACACCAGCGGAGGAGGGGGGAGGTCAAGAAACTTTACCACGGGGAGGCAAAGAAAGTTTACCACCCCCTGGTCAAAAAACCTTACCACCAACAAGAAACAGTTTGACAAGTATGAAATACAACGTTGATGGCGAAAAACAGAAAAAATGGACGAAGCCGAAAGCACACGTTGACTACCTGGTCAGCGAAATCGAAAAGCAGACCGGCGACACGCACAGCAAAGGCAACTTTGCCCGCATCGCCGATGCCCTGCCGGAGCACCGTCTGTTCGAGCTGTTGTCGGAGATGAAACAGGATGGCAAGGTGCGCAACAAGGGCGCCTGGTTCACCGCCATCGCCCGCGCTGAGCTGGACAAGTCGCCGCCGTGATGCGCACTTACTGTGCACAAAAGCACACAAACAGCCCGCACATTGACAATCAGAAACTACAGTTCCCCTTACGGTTACCACAACCGTAGTTTGCGCGAGTACCACCACTGCTCAACCACCCACCACTCACGTGCCGCTTCTCGGAGGGTCACCGCCACAAAGCGCCTCGATTTGCCCGGAAGACGGGCATTTTCGGCGACTTTGCGCACGGCAACCCCCGCTCGGCGCGACACACCCCCGTCGGGCTTGACTGCTTGGTCGCTGCCAGCAGATCAAGCCCGACTACCCCCACGCCGTCGCCGTCCCGCCCCCTTGAAACGCACGCTGCATCCCGATGGTCTGTGCAGTGTGATGGATTGAGCAGAGGGGCGGTTCGTCGATGCCCTGGTCGCGCCCTGGCGGGCGCGCCTGCGGCGGGCGGGGCGCGCGCCACCTCGCAAGCTCGGCGGGCACGCACCCTCGTGGGGGTAGTCGGCCTCCGCTCGACGGGGGTTATTCATAGGGAAGCGCCTGCGGCGCTCTTTTTGACGTCGCCTTCGGCGACAGTGGAAGCGCATATCCATACATGAAGCAGCGGTCTGCTACTTGCAAAGTCTATATATTATTATATAATACTAATTAGATTACAAATGAGCTAGCAGGTGTCAGACGATGGCACCCAGAAAGGAGCTATGCCCAAGCGCAGAGCCAAATCAAATACCACAGCCGCCCAAGAGGACACGACCTACAACGGCTGGACAAACCGCGAGACCTGGCT
>JAHDWN010000028.1 GCA_023382675.1 Anaerolineae bacterium | reverse complement strand
CATGATCCCAAGCCAATATGGTAGCCGACGATTTGATTTGCGGCCTACTTGCGTTCCGGCTCATAGATGAGCGCCACCACGCCGGAGCTGAGCGCGCGTGCTTCTACGAGTTTGAGCGTCGCCGTGGTTC
The DNA here is from genome assembly GCA_023382675.1 of Anaerolineae bacterium. Taxonomy (GTDB): domain Bacteria; phylum Chloroflexota; class Anaerolineae; order Aggregatilineales; family Phototrophicaceae; genus Flexifilum. The sequence continues at coordinate 92,915 of JAHDWN010000028.1, read as the reverse complement.
CGTCCTGAAAGAGCCGTTTACCTGTGCCCAGCACCAACGGGTAGACCAGCAGCCGAATGCGATCCACCAGATCATGCTGCAAGAGTGTTTGCACCAGCGTGGCGCTGCCATGGACGACAATGTCGGGGCCATCCTCCTGCTTGAGCTTGCGGATGGCTTCCAGGATATTGTCCCGAATCAGCACCGAGTTATTCCACTCTACCTTGTCCAGCGTCGTTGACACCACATATTTGCGCGTGCCGTTGAAGTAAGCGCCTCCTGAGGCTTCATCCGTCCGCTGCGGCCAGGCTGCTGCAAACCCTTGATAGGTCACGCGCCCCAGCAGCAAAGGTTCGTTGGCGGAGGTCTCTTCGCCCTTGAACGCGGCAATCACGTCATTCCAGTATTTGAATGTCCACATTGGCTCTTCTATGACACCGTCCAGTGATATGAATTCGGTGACGATGAGCTTTCTCATTGGGTTGTCCTTCGCTTGGTCAAGATCGATACGCCGATCATCGGTCAACAGGCAAACAGAATCTTGTACAAAAGCGACATTTGTTCGTCTCCAATACTATACGATTTGAGCAGGCGTTTGCCTGAGCGTTATCTGAGCGACAGAAATCCAGACACAACCCAACGCCTATTCCAGCAGCCGCCTGTAGGTCTCGCTCCAATTCTGTGCGATACTTCTGACTCATCAACGCAAAGAACACCGCGCGGCGTCACACAGACGACGTACACGCGCATAAAGAGTCGGAAATGAGCACACGATGACGGAAAACACCCGGCCACTTGCGGATCGCATCCGCCCGGCGACACTTGAAGAATTCATCGGCCAGTCGCATCTCGTCGCACCCGGCAAGCCGATATCGCAGGCGATCAAGACCAACCGCGTCCCCAGCATGATCTTCTGGGGGCCGCCCGGCGTCGGCAAGACGACGCTCGCCCGCATCATCGCCCACGAAACGGGCCGCCGCTTTTACGAGCTGTCCGCCGTCTCGGCGAGCAAGGATGACGTGCGCAAGATCGTCGAGCAGGCGCGCAAAGAACGCGCCGGTGCGCCGCGCGACCTGTTCAACCTGAACCAGCCCGAAGATGACAAACCGGCGACGCCGATTCTGTTCCTGGACGAAATTCACCGCTTCAACAAGGCGCAGCAGGATTTTCTGCTGCCCTACGTCGAGGATGGCACAGTCGTGCTCATCGGCGCGACCACCGAAAACCCCAGCTTCGAGGTCATCTCGGCGCTGCTCTCGCGTGCGCGCGTCTTCACGCTGGCATCGCTCTCCGAGGCGGAAGTGCAGCAGGTGATCCGCCGTGGCGTGGACGATCTGGACGCGACGATTGATGAGGAAGGGCTGGACTACCTTGTCCGTTTTGCCGATGGCGATGCGCGCCAGGCGCTCAACCTGATCGAAGGCGCGGTTACGCTCTATGGCAAAGCGATCACCGTCGATCATCTGCGGGAGGCGCTGCAATCGCGCCATCTGCGCTACGACAAGCAGGCCGAGGAGCACTACAACACCATCAGCGCTTTCATCAAGAGTATGCGCGCCAGCAATCCTGATGCGGCGCTCTACTACCTGGCGCGCATGGTCAGCGCCGGTGAAGATCCCAAGTTCATCGCCCGGCGCATGGTCATCTTCGCCAGCGAGGATGTCGGCAATGCCGATCCGGACGCACTCGTTGTAGCCAACAACGTCTTCCGCGCCGTCGAGACGATCGGCTACCCGGAATGCACGCTCAATCTGGCGCAGGGCGTCATTTACCTGGCCTCCGCGCCCAAAGATCGCTCCGCGTGTGACGCCATTGGCCGCGCGATGGAAGATGTCGAGGCACACGGCGCGCTGCCGATCCCGCTCAAGCTGCGCAATGCGCCGACCGGCCTCATGAAAGATCTTGGCTACGGCAAGGGTTACCAGATGTACGACGAGGGCGAACTGCTGCCGGATGCGCTCAAAGGCCGCCGTTACTACACACCGCCTGATCGCGCGCGTTGAGCGACCTTGACACCCGCCGAAGCGCACCCGTATAATGCTCTTCAATGTCGTCACCGGCGTAGCCTTTCGGCGCGCGTAGGACTGCCAAGGAGATCATCATGGGTCCGCTTCCCACCAGAAAAACGTCGCGTCGTAAAACTGCCAACCGCCGCGCGCACGATGCACACGAACTGAAACACCTCGTCCGCTGCGATACCTGTGGCGAGTACAAGGTGGCCCATCGCGCTTGCCCCAAGTGCGGCACGTACAATGGCCGTGAGGTCATCGACGTGAGCGAAAACAAGTAGGCACGCGCCTGATTTCGCTCTAACAAAGGCCGGGTTCAGATGACCTGGTCTTTTTGTTGCCAGCCCCTCGCCTGAGGTATAGTTCATCCCCGTTGACTACCTGTAATCCGAGAGTCGCTCCTGCCCATGATCAACTGGTCACAGACAGCATTCGTATTCCCCGGTCAGGGATCTCAGGTTGTCGGGATGGGCAAAGATATTGCCGAAGCCTACCCCGCCGCCCGCGAAGTCTTCGATGAGGCCGATGCTGTGCTCGGCTATTCGCTCTCGCGCTTGTGTTTCGATGGCCCGGAGTCGGATCTCAACGATACCTATTACACGCAGCCCGCGCTGTATGTGTGCAGCATTGCCATCCTGCGTGCCCTGCAATCACGGCTGCCGGCTGTGCGCCCTGGTGCACTCGCGGGGCACAGTCTGGGCGAGCTGACAGCGCTCGCTGCTGCGGGCGTCTTTGGCTTCGCCGAAGGCCTGCGCCTGGTGCAAACGCGCGGGCAGGTCATGCGCGATGCCGGGACGCGCAACCCCGGCGCGATGGCTGCGCTGCTCGGCCTGGATGCGCCGCAAGTTCGTGAACTCTGCGCCCGCGCCAGCGGGGAAGCGGGCGGCGTGCTGGTGCTTGCCAACGATAACTGTCCCGGCCAGATCGTTATTTCGGGGGAGTCGGCGGTCATCGATCACGCTATCACGATTGCCAAGGATGCCGGGGCGCGCCGCGCCATCAAGCTGGCGGTCAGCATTGCCTCGCACTCACCTCTGATGACATCGGCGGCGGAAGCATTTGCCCAGGCGCTCAGCCAGATCGATTTTCAAGAGCCAGCTGTGCCGGTCTACGCTAACGTCACCGCCGCGCCGCTAACGACGGGCGGCGATATCCACCGCGAATTGGAAATGCAGCTTACGCATTCGGTGCGCTGGACAGAGTCGATTCAAGCGATGGTTGCTGCGGGCTTCAACAGCTTTGTCGAAATTGGCCCCAAAGACGTGCTGACCGGCATGATCCGCCGGATTGAAAGCAGTGCCAACACCACCAATCTCAATACCGTCGATAATCTCGATGCTTTCATCCAGTCCTTTGCCTGAAGCCGATGTGTGCCCGTCTGTTTCGCTTCACTATGCTGCTGATGGCCGGTCTATTGGTCGGCTGTGCGGAGTTTTCATCCCCAGATGGTGGGCGGGTGATCGCGGCTAATGAAATCGTGATCGGCCTGTCGGCGGCGCTGACGGGTGGCGGCATCGGGCCGCTCGGCGTCGATATACTGCGCGGCGCGGAGTTGGCCGTGACCGACCGCGCGTCGCTCCAGGTGGGCGAACGCACCTTCACCGTCAGGCTGGAAGTGCAGGACGATCTGTGTTCACCGGAAGGCGGGCAGGCAGCCGCCAATCGCTTTGTGGCCGATCCGCAGATCGTGGCCGTCGTCGGACCGATGTGTTCGAGCGGCTGCCGCGCCGCTGCACCGATCTTCGATGCTGCCGGGTACACGACGGTCAGCCCAAGCTGCACCAACAGCGATCTCACTTCCGGCACATTTCAGAGCTTCAACCGCCTGGTGGTCAGCGATGGCGTTCAAGGCGTGGTCGCTGCGGAATACATTTACCGCGAACTGGGCATCACGCGCATCGCCACCCTCCACGATGGCAGCCCGTATGGGGAAGACTTGGTGCGCGTGGTGGCGGCGCGCTTCGAACAGCTTGGCGGCGTCGTGGTCGCGCAGAATGCGATCAATGTCGGCGATGATGATTTTCGCGCACTGTTGGAGGACATCGGCCACAACACACCCGAACTCATCTACTTTGCCGGATTCGCTCTGGAGGCCGCGCGCCTGAGCGAGCAGCGAGCGGATGCGCGCCTGGATCGAGTTGTCTTCATGGGCGCAGACGGTATCAATACGCAAGATTTCATCTATTTCGCCGGCCCGGCAGCGGATGGCGTTTATGCCTCGGCATCCATCCCCGTTCGTGATCAATCGCTTGATCGTTTTCTCGCTGGGTATGTCGAAGCCTACGGCGAGAATCCGCCGGGGCCTTACCACGCCAACGCCTATGACGCGACGCAATTGATCCTGGATGCGGTCGAAAGCACAGCCACGCTGTCCACCGACGGATCGCTGCTGGTAGATCGTGCGGCACTTGCCGCTTACATTCGCGGGGTACGCAATCGACAGGGACTGAGCGGTGCGATCAATGCTGCCGGAAATGGCGAACTCCTGGGTGCGGCTGACGTCGCCATCGTCCGCGTGATCGATGGGGAATACCGGCAAGTTGCGGTCGGGCGGGTCAGAGACAACAGCGTCCTGTTCGCACGGATGGAAACGCCGTGAACGATCAACCGGAAGCCCCCGTCACCCCCCGGCAAATGGAAGTGGATTTGCTCTCTCGAGCCTGGAAAGAGTTCGTCCGTAATCCGTTACCGGTTATCGCCTGGTTGATCTTTCTTGTGCTCATTTTCTTGATGCTGCGCAATCTGCTGCCGCAGGGACAGCAGCCAGCGTCGTACTCACCGGAACAATTCCTGCGCCAATTACTCTTCGGGCTGGCACAGGGCAGCATCTACGCAATGCTGGCACTCGGCTACACGATGGTTTACAGCGTGCTGTCCATCATTCATTTTGCTCACGGCGAAGTATTCATGGCCGGGGCTTATGCAGGGTTTTTCGCTTTGAGCGCTGCGGCGCAGTCTGGCCTGCTTGCGAGCGATCCGTTCCTGTCCGTCCTGCTCACGCTTGCGTCCGGCATCGGGGTGGCGATCTTGCTGGCCTTGCTAATGGAGCGTTTTGTCTATCGCCCTGTCCGCGAATCGCCGCCTGTCGTTTCGCTGATCGTGGCCGTGGGGGCGTCGCTGGTGGTGCAGCAGGCGTTTGCACGTCTCTTCGGCGCGACAGCACGCAGGTATCCGACCGTCAATTTACTGGCCTTTCCGTGGCTGTTTCCGAACTTTGGCTGTGATTCGACCGGCGCTGACTGCCGTGGCATCGACCTGATCAGTGGGCGTTACGATGTTTCGTTCCTGGGTTTCAATCTGCGTCTGCTCCCTATTCACGCGGTCGTTTTTGCTGCTGCACTGATCTTCATGCTGATCTTGTGGTTCTACGTGGCGCGCACGAGCGCCGGCAGGGCACTGCGCGCTGTGGCGGAGGATCGGGCAGTCGCTGTCTTGATGGGTGTGGATGCCAATCGGGCAATTGTCCGCATCTTCGCACTCGGTGGCGTGCTTGCAGGTGCAGCGGGTGTCCTCTACGCGTTCTATAATCATCAGGTGTCGCCCTTTGTCGGCTTCTTGCCGGGCGTGAAAGGCTTAACCGCCGCGATGTTGGGCGGCATCGGCAGTGTTCCGGGCGCTGTTCTGGGCGGATTGCTGCTTGGTATTGTCGAAGCAATTGTGCCGTCTGTGCTTGGTATGTCGGCTCAGCTCAAGGATGTGCTCGTTTTTGGCATCCTTGTGCTTGTGTTGCTGTTTCGTCCCGGCGGCTTCTTTAGAGAGATTACGGCTGAAAAGCGCGGGTAAGCCATGTTACGAACGACTATCACTGCCGGTCTTTTCGCCCTCGCGCTGGTCACGTTACTGACGTTGATGGGGGTATTTCAGTCGTTTGCAGGGCGGGATCTGATCGCCGGGTTTCTCAGTGTCAACCTTGCGCTGCTGATTGTCTCCGTCATCGGAACGGGGTACTGGGCGGCGTGGCGTGGCGGCGCAAGCTCGATCCCATTAGCTTTGGCGCAGGGTGGAGGCGCGGGCCTGATCGTAAGTATTGGCCTGCTGGCGCTGGAACTGCTTGAGCGCGCGATCGATCTTCACTTCGTGTTTCCGAATTATGCCCGCCCGCTGATGACCGCGCTGGAGATTGATGTCACACCGCTCACGAGCCTACTTCTCGTTGTCTTGATCGCCGCGTTCGGTGGCTGGCTGGCGCACACAATGCCGAGCCGTCGATCAATCGTGCTCACTGCGCTGCTCTTGACGCTGCTCTTTTCTTTTGTCGGTGAGCGGCTGCGGACGATGCTCGCGCTGGTTGACGCCCTTACAGTGCTCGCGGTCATCCTTTCAGGTGCGCTGCTCGTGGACGCTTTGGACGTGCATCGAGTCGGAACTTCGATGCTGGTCGGCGCGCTCAATGGTGCGGCCATTGCTGTCGCCGTCGCGCTGGTTGCCCGTGGCGGTGGGCTGTCACCGGGAGGCATTCTTCGTAGCGGCCATGTCGAGCCGGTGTTCGTCGGCCTCGTTGTGTCATCTCCGACGGTGTTCGTGTTGGCGCTGGTTTTGGTGGGGGCGCTTGGCAGTCTGATTCGCAGCTTGCCGGGGCGCAGCTATACGGTGCTGCATTATGGCCTGGCGATGATCCTGGTGATCGGTTTTGCAGCGACACAATCACGCTGGAGTGGCTGGAGCGCGCTGGTGACGCTGGTCGTATTCCTCGCTGTCGCCTGGTATACGTCTCGGCAATCGTCTGTCTCGGATGCACGCTATGACCGGTTCGACAGCGGATCGCAGCGCGTGGTGCGCGTCGCTTTTTATGGGCTGACTTTTCTCGGCTTGTTGACGCTGCCGCTTTTCGTCGGGCAGTTTGGAACTAACACGCTCAATCTTGTTGGCCTCTATTTGCTGTTGAGCATTGCACTGCGCATCGTGCTCGATAATATCGGCCTCTTCAATCTTGGGATTGTCGCGTTCTTTGCGTTGGGCGCATACCTACTAGGCATCCTCACGACGCCGAATCTTTTAACGTGTGGTGTCGCTGTGCCTGGGATCGCGCAGGGTTGCAGCGGGGTAATGACATTCTGGCAGGCACTGCCGTTGACCCTGATTGTGAGCGGTTTGTTCGGCGCGGTAACCGCACTGCCTCTGGTCCGGCTGCGCGGTGATTATCTCGCCGTCGCCACCTTCGCCATTGGGGAAATGGCGCGCCTCGTCTTGCGCGCCGACGACTTTCGTCCGCTGCTTGGTTCTGCGCAGGGCATTGCAGGCATTCCCCGCCCGTTCATTGATTTGAGAATCATCAACCCGGCCTGGCAATTGCGCCTGGATCAAGAAGGCGAGTTCTATTACCTGATCCTTTTGGCGATTATCCTCACCGTGATGATCTCTTCTCGTCTGCGTAATTCGCGGATTGGCCGCGCCTGGCGCGCGATCCGTGCTGATAAGCGGGCGGCCCAAACCCTCGGGATTGACATCCGTCATTCTTATGTTGTCGCTTTCACGACCAGTGCTGCGCTGGCTGGCCTGGCGGGGGCATTGTTCGCGGTGCATCTCTATGGCGCTTATCCGGATAGCTTCACGTTTCAGGTGTCGATTGTCGCGCTCGGCCTCGTCGTGACCGGCCTTGGACGGATCATGACCCTTGGCATTGCGACGCTCGCGCTGATCGGCTTGCCTGAATTCGTCCGCGAATTAGCGGATTATCGCCTCTTGATCCTGGGTATTGCGCTCATCATCGCGATGCGCTTTGTTACACGTCCGTGGAGGTCGGCGGCGGGATGATTGATTATCTGCTCCAGATTAGGGGCTTGATGAAGCGATTTGACGGATTGACCGCGCTTCGCTGGGTCGATCTGAATGTGCCGGAGCACACCATCTACAGCCTGATTGGCCCCAATGGCGCGGGCAAAACAACGCTTTTTGATTGTATTCATGGTGTCTATCCGCCGGACGAGGGCGAAATCAACTTTCGGGGACACAGCCTGATCGGGTTATCTACCGATCAGGTGGCACGCAGGGGCATCGCTCGCACGTATCAGACGGTACGTTTGTTCGATGGCATGACCGTTCTGGAGCAGGTTCTGGTGGGGATGCATGGGCGAATGCGCACGGGCGTGATCGGCGCGCTCTTACGCACATGGACATCCCGCCGTGAAGAACGACGCGCCATTGATTTTGCACGTCAATTGCTCGAACTGGCACGCTTATCCGATTTAGACGAACAATTTCCCCAGGTCTTGCCCCATGCCGCGCAGCGCCGTTTGGAAATCGTGCGCGCGCTTGCCAGCGCGCCCTCGCTGCTGCTGCTCGATGAGCCAGCGGCAGGTGTTGACGAGACAGAGACCGAAGAAATGATCAACCTCATTCATAGAATTCGAGATGAGTTTGGCGTCACCGTTCTGTTGGTCGAGCATGATATGTCTGTCGTCACGTCGATCTCGGATTTTGTCGCGGTTCTCGATTATGGTCAGAAAGTCGCGGATGGCCGCCCACAGGAAGTGCAGGCGAACCCGCGTGCTATCGAGGCATTTCTAGGCAGTTCACCGGATCTGCAATTTCGTTTGTGAGTGACCTGGAACAATCACTTGAGTTTGCTTGTCGTCCGTAATCTCTACGCCTATCGCGGCACCGTTCTCGCCGTCAAGGATCTCTCGCTCATTGTCGAGCAGGGCGAAATTGTCGCTTTGCTTGGCGGCAATGGTGCGGGGAAGTCGACTCTCTTGCACACGATTTGCGGATTGATCACGCCGGCTTCCGGATCGGTAGCCTTCGGCGGCCAGCCGATCACGTCGATGGCGGCATATGAGCGTGCTCGGCAGGGCTTGGTGTTGGCACCGCAAGGGCGTCGGATCTTTGCGCGGATGACTGTGCACGAGAATCTGCTCATGGGAGCATATGGTCAGCAGGATCACCGCCTCATCCGGCAGCGCTTGGACTCGGTTCTGGCACGATTTCCGCGTCTCGGCGAGCGCATTCGCCAGCTTGCAGGCACGCTCTCCGGCGGCGAGCAGCAGATGCTCATCATGGCGCGCGCTTTGATGGCGCATCCGCGTCTCTTGCTGCTGGATGAGCCATCGTTGGGGCTGGCTCCGGGTCTCACCCACGAAATTTACGACGTGATCCGCGCGCTGCCCCAGGAGGGCATCACCGTCCTGCTGGCGGATCAAAACACTTATCTTGCCCTGTCAGTTGCAGGACGAGGTTACATTTTGCGCAGTGGGGTTGTCTTGCGCGAAGGGAGCGCCGAACAGCTTCAGCGTGACACGACCGTCGTTCAAGCCTATTTGGGCAATCGAGGGCGGCCCGATTGAGCCGCCCACGTATTGAGTGTTATTGCCGTCGACCCGTCAGGCGCAGAATGAAGAGAAACAGGTTGATAAAGTCGAGATACAGGATGAATGCGCCGTAAACGCTCACCTTGGTCTGTGCGGCTTCATCGCCCCGCTGTGCAGCGGCATAGGCCAACCGCTTGATCTTCTGCGTATCAAAGGCGGCAAGCCCGGTGAAAATGATGACACCTATAATATTGATGATTAGTCCCAGCACGCCGCTGTTCAGGAACAGATTGACAACCATCGCAATGATCAGACCGATCAAGCCCATGATCAGGATGCCGCCCAACTTGGTCAGGTCAACTTGTGTGGTGAAACCGATCACCGACATTACGGCGAAAAGGGCAGCCGTACTGATAAACGCGCCGGAAATCGACGGCAGATCGTAGACCAGGAAGATCACGGAAAAGACGAATCCGGTGATCGCCGAGTAGATCATGAACAGCACGGTCGCCAGGCTCGGCGACATGCGATTCAGTGCCGCTCCAAACCCAATCGCGATACCGATCTGCACGATAAACAGCAGGAGAAATGTGCCACGGTTGAGATATTGAGCGAAGACTTCGATGTTCCCCGCAACTGTCCAGGCGATCACAGAGGTCGCCAGCAGGCCAAAAAACATCCAGATGTAGACCCAGGACAGAACAGGGCGCACAACCGAATAGGGAACTTCGGTCTCAATCGGCTGTTCCTTCAACAGATCAGGTATAGACATATCAAACTCCTTGTTTTGTCTGCCCACACCTGATCATATAGCCGAATCTTCGCAAATGCTCACTCAATATCTGGGGGCACGACATTTGCAGCATGACAGTGCCGAAAGGTGCTGGCCTCGGTTGTCTAGCCGTATTGTGCCTGGCCCACCAGTGCCTTCAGACCTTCGAACAACCTGTCCACCGCGCCCTGCGTGACCTGCGGCGTCTGCGCATAGGAGAAGCGAATCCAATTTGCGCCCGCATCAGAGAAATAGACGCCGGGCACGACCGCCAGCCCGAAATTCTCACCCAGGTGCATCAGCAGCGCCTCGGAGTCCTTCAATCCGCCCGCCTGGATGTACTGCGTGCAGTCAATGAAGGCGTAGTAGCCGTCGCCCATGATGTGCGGAATGCCGAAGCTTTCGAGCGCGTTGCGCAAAACACGGCGGCTTTCTTTGGTCGGCTCGGTAATACTGGCGCAGGCTCTGCCAAAGCCCATTTCATACGCCGCAATCGCGACCGCCTGCGCGTAATAGGCTGGGATCACGCCGTGCGATGCCTGACTGGTGATGTATTTGCCGATGGCTTTCCCCGCCACCAGATGCGCGCTGCGGACGTTCGATGCGCCCAGGCTCTTGGTCAGCCCGTCAAGGAAGATGAGGCGCTCGCGCTTTTCGGGTGAAAATGCCCTGAGCACGATATTGATGTCGGAGGGGCCGCCGTCCGTCACCCAGTGATACATCCAGTCGAACAGGACGAAGCCAATGCCGGCGTCCAGCGCCGTCTGCGCCAGCGTGATCTGCTCGTCGAGCGGCAGTGTGCGCCCGGTCGGGTTGTCCGGCGATGTCAGCACTATTCCGGCGATGCCACGCCCATCTTTCGCCGCGTAGGCAGCGCAAGCGCGAATGCCCTCAGGCGTATAGCGCCAGCCCTCCTCCGCACGACCGGGGGCGAGCAGCACGTTCAGCCCCAACGCATACGGCCCCCAGTTATAGCTGATCCACGGCACGCGCGAGACGACCAGCGCATCGCCGATCTGCTTGTTGCCGACGTTGATCATGGCAGCGTAGGCTTTTTGCAGACCGTCGCGCCCGCCCTGAACAAAGAGGATATTTTCCGGTCCCCAGCCGGCGGCCGGGTCGAGATGCCAGTAGTGCTCTGCGGCTGCCTTGCGGAACTGCACCGTGCCCCAGGGTTGGTCATAGGCGGTGCCGTGTTCAATCTGGAGTTCGAGCGCGCGCTGGAGCAACTCGACCGGCACGCCCGGCAGACTCGCGCCGCCGTCCCCCTGTGACGCATCGTAAGTGACAGCGTTGGCGCCCATCTTCTCACGGTAAGCCTTGAGCGCGTCGCGGATGAGGAACATGCGCGATGGCGGAATGTCCATCATCGACGCAGGATAACGGTTCACCGGCACGCGGTTTTCGGGTGGGACAACATATTGCGGGACATCCGGGTTCTGAGAAGCCAAGGTAACCTCCTATAGATGGTGAATAAAAAAGCACCCCGTTCGGGGTGCTGTATCAACACATACGTGCGCTCGATGCTACGACCCCGCTACCTGGCTCCCTGGTTATTACGATCAGTCGTAGTGGTCATGTCGCGGCGCATCACAGCGTGTCCTCTGCTTTTGAATGACGAGAGAGATTGTTCAATAGTAACATCCCTGCGTCAATGCACAAGCTTTCTAATCTTTCTGCATTTCCTTCGTGCAGCTTGCCCAATCTCATTCAACGGTCACGCTTTTTGCCAGGTTGCGCGGCTGATCGACATCTGCGCCGCGCCGCACGGCCACGTAATACGCCAGCAGTTGCAATGCAATGACCGAGAGCACCGGGTTGACCAGGGCGGACGCCTCCGGCAGATAGATGACATGATCGGCCTTCGTCTGGATAACGGTATCGCCTTCCGTTGCCAACGCGATCACGATAGCGTCGCGCGCTTTTGCCTGCTCGATCTGGCTCAGCATCTTGTCGTAGACATTGTCCTTGAGCGCAATCGTCACAACTGGCATGTGCTCATCGATCAAGGCGATGGGGCCATGTTTCATTTCGCCGGCTGGGTAGCCTTCAGCGTGAATGTAGCTGATTTCTTTGAGCTTGAGCGCGCCTTCCAGCGCCGCCGGGTAGTTGATGCCGCGTCCCAGATACAGGAAATTGGTGTACGCATACACCTGATGCGCCAGCTCGTGGATGGCGCGCTCGATCTCCAGTGTGCGCCCGACCAGATCAGGCAGTCGGGCCAGCGTCTGCGTGTGGGACTTAATGGCGTCGGGCGAAAGCGTCCCGCGAAGCTGCCCCAGGTAGAGCGCCAGCAAATACTGATCGACCACGCTGGTCGTAAAGGCTTTGGTCGAGGCGACGCCGATCTCCGGGCCTGCGTTCATGGCGATGTGCCCATCGGCAACGCGCATGGCCTGGCTGCCGACAGCATTGACGATGCTCCAAACGATCGCGCCTTTTTCACGCGCTTCTTCCATCGCCGCCAGCGTATCGACCGTCTCGCCGCTCTGGGTGATGGCGAGTACGGCTGTCGTATCATCCAGGATGGGGTCTCGGTAGCGATACTCACTGCCATAATCGACTTCGACGTTCAGGCGCGCAAGCTGCTCGATGTAGAACTTGCCGATCAGGCCGCTGAAGTAACTCGTGCCACAGGCGACGGTGACAATGCGCTGAAGTTGCTGGGCTTGTTCGGCGGTCAGATTGAGCGAAGGCAGCACGACCTGATTGCCTTCGAAATCGACGCGCCCGCCGATGGTGTCGGTGATGCTGCGTGCCTGCTCGAAGATTTCCTTCTGCATGAAGTGCTTGTATTCGCCCTTGGCCGCGCTCACCGGGTCGTAGGGGATGGTATGCGCTTGCGCATGAACCTGCTGTCCGCCCAGCGTCTGGATTTCGAAACCGTCCTGCCGGACAATCGCCATCTGGCGGCTTTCGAGAAAGATCATGCTGTGCGTGTAGTCAAGGATGGCCGGGATGTCCGAGGCGACGAAATGCTCGTGCTCGCCGGTGCCAATAGCAATCCCGCCCGCGTTGCCGATGCGCACTGCGATCAGGCGGTCGGGCTGCCGCTTGCTCATAACGACGATTGCGTGTGCGCCGCGCAGGTGCTGTACCGCCAGGCGCGTCGCTTCGGCCACGTCGCCGTGCGCGCCATCGCTGGCGAATTTCTCGATCAACTGGACGATCACTTCCGTGTCGGTATCCGACCTGAAGACGACGCCTTCAGCGGTCAATTCCTCACGCAGTTCCAGGTAGTTCTCGACAATCCCGTTGTGGACGACGACGAATTCGCCGTTCATGCTCAGATGGGGATGCGCATTGCGCTCGACGGGCGCGCCATGGGTGGCCCAACGCGTGTGGCCGATGCCGATGCCGCCGCTGATGGGGTCGGTTTTCACGCGCTCACGCAGGTTGGCGAGTTTGCCTGCGTTGCGTCGGACGTGAATCGTGTCGCCTGCAAAGACAGCAACACCGACCGAATCGTAACCGCGATATTCCAGACGTTGCAGCCCATCGAGAATGACAGGCAAAGCATCACGAACGCCGACGTAGCCGACGATACCGCACATAAGAATCCTCCGTAGGCAGCATGAATCAACCCTGATAGCGCCAATCGAGCGCTATCACGATGAGAGATAAATGGCTCAATTCCACATGCCCGCTGCTTTGTTGCGCCGGTCATCCCGGGGTGTTTGACAGCGGCCTTACTTCTCACGGAGGAAAACAGATAAGGACGGTGGAATACGCCCTGGCGGCATCCGCTGATCGTTCGATTTTCGCCCACCTCGCGGTGAGCAACCGCCACCTCGTCACCCGGTCGTTAAGTCTTCCGGGCCATGCGCTGTCTGTTCCTGTTTGTGAACTGACCTCCTTGTGCGCGATCATCTTAGCGAAGACCGGCATGTCAGACAAGCGTCAGGCTGGCGTGCACAGGAATTCCAGATGTTCGCTGCTTGCCCGGCTGAGATCACTGTAGACACCGCGCAGCGCGGGATTTGGGATCGTCAGCGCCAACTGGTACATCGCTTCCTCGCTCATGGCGCTCAGCGTTTCGCGCGGGATGCGTTCGCCCGCCATCTTGAAGCGGAATGCGCGGCCAAACGTCACCGTCACTGGGGCACGCCGCAGATGTTTCAGCCGCTCCATCCAGACTTCCGCGCCGCTGAGCGCGGTCGGCACAATCACGGCGTTCGCTTTGGTGGCGATGTACGCCAGCCCATCCTTGGGACGCGCCAGGCCTTCGGGATGGCGATGTCCCTCCGGCGCGATCAGGATCAACTGTCCGCTCTTGATCAGCTCGATGGAATTCATCAGCGCCTTGCGGTCAATTTCGCCCCGGTTGACGGAATACGCACCCCACCAGCGAATGAACGGCGCGAGGATGGGATTGTGCATGTTCTCGATTTTCGTCATCGGGATAACGAAGCGCCGCGTGATCGCGCCCATACACACGACCGGATCGGCCAGTGAAATGTGATTCATCATGATGATCGTCGGCCCATCCAGCGGGATGTTGTCTTCGCCGATCACGCGCACCTTCGCCAGCACGTGAAAGCCGATTGTCCGAATGGCAAAGCGGATCAGGTTACGCTTCCAGGTGTATTGATCCTGTTTGGCAACGTATTCTTCGACGGAGGCGGAAAGGGTCATGAGTCGCGACCTCGCTTGCGGGGTGGCTTCGAACTGCCGCGTGGTTTGCCTGTCCCTGGTTTGCGCCGTGACGAGGCAGGCCGCCCGGGTTTGGGTTTGCCGCCGTCATCATGTCGCCTACCGGTTGGCGTCGACGGGCGTCTGCGGGCAGGGCGGTCAGGCTCCGAGCCATCTTTTTCCGTGTACTCGCCGCGCGCGTAGCGCCGCTGCCGCTCGGAGCGCACGTCGTCATTTTTGCCAACTCCGCGCGGGCTTTGTGCCGGTGTCTCAGAGGATGATTCGCGACGGCCTCTGGCTGCGCGGAGTGCTGCCGCTCGCTTGCGGATTAGCTTGAGTTCCGGCGCGGGTGTTTTGAGCAGGCTGATTTCAGCGTCGGTAAGCGTGCGCCATTCGCCCGATTTCATGTTGCCCAATTCCAGGCAGCCGATGGATCGGCGTGTCAGCCGCCGCACCGGATGCCCCAGGATCGAAGCGACACGCCGGATCTGGCGCTTGCGGCCTTCGGTCATCGTCACCAGCAGGATCGATTCCTTAACATCACCGCGCACGATGACGACGTGACAGGGAGCGGTGCGCCCCTCCTCAAGATAAACCCCGTCCTGCCAGTGCTCCAGTGTTTCGGTCGATGGCAGCCCTGTGACCAGGACACGGTAGGTCTTGGTATGTCGGTAGCGCGGGTGTGAAAGCTGCTGCGCCAGTTCGCCGTCGTTGGTGAGGACGACCAGGCCTTCGCTGTCTGCATCCAGCCGCCCGATTGAAAACAGATGGCCTTGATGCGGAATCATTTGCAGCACGGTCTTGCGCTTGTCGTCGGCTCGCTCCGGCGGGCTGGTCAACACGTTGCGCGGCTTGTTGATCGCATAGTAAACGCGCGCTTCGGGCGGATTCAGGCGCTGGCCGTCGATCTCGACGACATCGACGCTCAGGTCGGCTTGATCGCCGAGTTTGGCGGTTTGTCCGTTCACGCGCACGCGCCCGGCGCGGATCAGTTCTTCACTGGCGCGCCGGGAGGCAATCCCCGACATCGCCATCAGTTTCTGGAGACGTTCTTTCATCGCATTTCAATCTCTACTTAAGAATCGCTCCATTATACGGGATCGGCCCGCCGATAGAAATCGTGACCCTACCGGTTTCTGTCTATTGCTTTTTATCCGGCTCGACCAGATGCATGCCGGTCAGTGCTTCGTAGACGGTGATGATGGCGCTGTTATCCAGTTCCTCATTGCCCATTTCCAGCATCGCCGTGAACAACTGCTGAATCACCGCCGTCATCGGCAGCGGTATACCATAGGTTTTCGCAGTATCGAGAACGATGCCCAGGTCTTTGTGCTGCATGTAGGCTTTGAATCCCGGTTGGCGATTCCCGGCGAACAGGCGCGGTGGCTTGACATCCATCGACCACATTTGTGCCGCGCCGCCCTTGATCGCGGCGATCACGCGCACCGGGTCAACGCCGGATTTCTGTGCGGTGATGAGCGCCTCGGCCAGCGCCACCATTTGCGCTCCCGTGATGATCTGGTTGCAGACCTTGGCGGTTTGACCTGCGCCGCTTTCACCCACCAGCACCCAGGCTTTGCCCATCGCTTCGAACAGCGGCACGGCTTTGTCGAAGGCGTCTTGCGGGCCGCCGACCATGATCGTCAGCGTGCCGTCGCGCGCGCCCACATCGCCGCCGCTGACCGGCGCATCGAGGGCTGCGACGCCGACTTCCGCCAGCTTTTCGGCCAACACGCGCGCCGTCTCCGGTTTGATCGTGCTGTTGTCAATGAAGATCAGACCTTCGTGAGCGCCTTCGATGATGCCGTTCTCGCCGAGTACGACCTGTTCGACGTCGGGGGAATCGGGCAGGTTGGTGAACACGAATTCTACCTGTTCGGCGACTTCACGCGGTGTCGCCGCGCGCTTCGCGCCGAGGGCGACCAGCGCATCCACCTTGCCCTGACTGCGGTTGTGGACAACCAGCTCGTGCCCGGCCTTGATCAAATTGCGGGCGATGCCGCCGCCCATGATGCCCAGACCGATGTATCCGACTTTTGCCATGCTACTGCTCCGATCCGCCGTTCTCGACGGTGTGCGTCGATGGGGTAATTTTCAAGGCATAGGATACCAGATATGCAGCCTCCGCCCCCAAATTTGAGCGGTGAGCAACTGCGGGGTCAGCCTTTTTGTGTGACGCGGAATTGCAGCGGGCTGCCGAGCATGAGCCGTGTCTGCGCTTGCAGGGTTGGGATCGCCACCAGAAACAGCGTCAGGATCGGCAGCAGCGGAAAACTGAGCAGTGTGAGCAGCCGTTCACTCATCGTCATCGGCTTGGGGCGAGGCGGGCGCGAAATCACGTCCTGATACCAGAAGACGATGCCCAGAATCGAAACCATCGCGAACGACACGTTCAGCAGAGCGAATGTCGGGTTGGACATGCCCTCCGCAAACATATTGCCCAGCAGGTCGGAATGCACCAGATAGGGCAGTTGCGAACCCGCGGTCAGGATGATCCAGCCGGGGCCAGCCAGGAGAATGTCATGCGCGAGGCGAAACAACAGGCGAAACGCGGGCGGAAATTCCATTTCCGGGTGTTCCAACATCTTCGCGATCATGTAGCCGACTTCTTTACTGCCCCAGGCATGGCGCAGCGTTTGCATGTAGCGGTTGCGAAATGCCTTGCGCAGCGTTTCGCCACCTGCCGCCTGAGCCAGAAAGGGGAGGAATGTGCGTTCCAGTTTGACAGCACCGTTACGCGCGAAGTACGCCTTGATGAACATGTGCCACTCGTCGGCGATCACGTCGGAATCCCAGTAGCCGCTCGTATCCAGCAGCCGCAGACTCAGCGAATACGACGACATCGGCATCGGCGTCCACCAGGGCGACGCCAGATAGGCCAGCTCGAACGCGCCGGAATAAGCATTGACCAGCCGCAGCAGCGGATTAATCTCCCAGATATTGCCGTGATAGCGGATCGGCCCCTGCCAGAGGCGCAAATGGCGCTGTGGGTTGAGGGCGAACTGGCACGTCAACATCTCGAATTGGTTGTGATGCCAGATCGTGTCGGCGTCCATCGTCGTCACCAGAATGGTGTCGAGGTCATAGCCCAGATCGTCCACCAGTTGGCGTTTGACCCAGCGTGTCGCCCAGGCTTCATTGGCAGATTTGCACTGCATTTCGCCGGGCAGCCCGCGCGGATGTACCGTGTAGAACAAGTGCGCGAATTGGCCGTGATAGGCTTTGACGAGATGTTCCGCCTTCTCGGCGCAGTTATCCTCGGCGGCCTCCATCGCCAGCACAACGGTCATACAGTGCCGCGCCCGATATTGCGCTGCCAGGCTTTCCAGTGTGCAGCGCAGGACTTCCAGCGGCTCTTTGTAAGCGGGGATGATGACGACGTGATGCACGGCATCCCACGGCAGGCTGTTGGCGTCGGCATTTTCTGCATAGACCGCGCGCCAATCGGTAGCTTTCCATGCCTTGATCTTGCGCAGGCCGAAGACATTGAAAATGCCAGCCAGCAAGAAACGAAACGCAGAGTAGAAACCGACCACCGCCGCAACCAACAGCAAGGCGCGTGGAGACACGAACGAGAGGACAATGCAGCCCAGCAGCGACAGCCAGGCGAGATAACCGGGGATGCCGTCGAGCACACGTTCTGGAATGGCGGGCGGCGGCGTACCCGCCCAGATCGATTGTCCAACGCCAAGCTGAACGTTGTTGCGGCGGCTGCCCGATGATTGATACGGCACGATTTACCTGAAGCTCACGTTATCCTGAAAGCATAGCACAGTCGTGTTCAGCGACCAATTGGCGGCCTTACTCGGCGCTCGTGCTGTGCTTGGTGCCCTTGACACCTTTCAGCCCGCGCGCAGCCGTCAGGCTGACGAGGCTCGTCTGGTAATTGTAGGTGTTGCGGCGTTTCTCAGCCTGAGCAGCCTGTGCGACCTTGACCAGCTTTTCGACCACGTCGCGGGCCGACATACCCTTCTCTTGCCACAGGTAGAACGCCAATGAGCCAGGCAAGGTGTTGATCTCATTGAGATATATCTCGCCCGTCTCCGGCTCGACCAGAAAGTCGATGCGCGCCGTTCCATGCCCGTCGATGGCCTGGAAGGCGCGGACAGCGATCTCCTGAATCTCGTGGGTCATTGCTTCGGTCAAGGGTGCGGGGATGATGCGCTCGGCGCTCTTCATACCCTCGCCACCCTGCAAATATTTCGCCTCGAAGCTCAGGAATTCCTCCCAGGTGATCGGCTGTTCGAGCACGGATGCCTCGATGTCTGGATCGCTGCCGATGACGGCGCAATTGATCTCCACGCCGCCGGTGAAGGCGGCTTCGACCAGGATGCGACGGTCGAAGCTGCTGGCGATGTCAATATGCCGCCGCAGCATCGCCTCGTCATCGGCGCGCGCGACGCCAATACTGCTGCCCAGGGTTGCGGGTTTGACGAAGACCGGGAATTTAAGCACCGAGAGGATGTGCGCCACGGCCCTATCCGGTGCCTGCTCCCACTCTGCGCGTGAAAGCGACACGGCATCCAGTACGGGGATGCTGTGCTGCCGCAGGACAACTTTCGACACGATCTTGTCGTTTGCCAGCGCGGACGCGAGTACCCCGCAGCCGGTGTAGGCGATGTCGGCCAATTCGCACAGCCCCTGGATCGTGCCATCTTCGCCATGAGTCCCGTGCAGCGCCGGGAAGATGACATCCAGACGCTTGATCTGGCTCTTGCCGAACAAGCCGGAAGGCAGCGGGTTGACGATCAGGCCGTGGTGGTTGGTGTTGGGGGAGAGGACGACCTCTTGTACGCCGTCCAACGTGTGTACGGGTTGCTCAAAGCTTTTGAGGTCGCGTAAGGCGTCACCGGTAAACCATTTGCCGTCGCGGTCGATGTAGATCGGGACAACTTCGAACTGCTCTTTGTCAAAGGCGCGCATGACTTGCTGGCCGGTCACGATGGAAACGTCATGCTCGACGCTGCGCCCACCGAAGACCACGCCAATGGTCGTTATCCGTTTAGAACTCATAATGCGATTGTCGCTCCTCGAACTGGCTGCGCTACGCTTGCAGACGCATCGCCTGCTGCTCGCTTAAGCGCGCGACGAGCCGCCGGATCCGCACATCGGCCTGCTCGCCTGCCAATTCCAGATAACGGCGATAGCTCTTGAGCGCCTCTTGCACGTGACCCACCTGCAGGAACGCCGCGCCCAACCCGGCATACGCTTCGGCGAACGTCGGTTCAAAGCGTATCGCCTGCTCGTAATCCGCCAGCGCGCGCAGATAGTCAGCGCGATAATAGTAATTGCTCGCGCGTTCGAAATAAATAGCCGGATCATGTGGTACGAGCGCCAGCGCGTAGGTGAGATCGGAGATGGCGCGGTCGAAATTGCCCAGGGCGCTTTGGGAGCGCGCCCGGTAATAGAGCGACAGCGGATCGCGAACGTCCAGCAGCAGCGTTTGATCCAGGTCCAGGACTGCGCGCTCATGCTGGCCGAGCGCGGCATAGGCCAAAGCGCGCTGCTGGTAATACTGTGGATACAGAGGATTCATGTCTATGGCGAGACTGAGGTCTTCCAATGCCTGCGCATATTGCCCGATCAGGGTATATGTCAGACCGCGTCGGTAATGCGCCCCATCAAACAGCGGGTCGAGTTCCAGGGCACGGTTGAAATCGGCGATTGCCTCGTTGTAACGGCCCAGGTTGGTCTCGATGATCCCACGCTCTTGATAAGCATTTACCTGATACGGGTTAAGCTCAATTACTGTTGAATAGTCTTTCAACGCGAGGTCGAGTTCCCCCATATTCGTAAATGCCACAGCCCGGCTCATAAAATATTCTGCAAGGTCGGTTTGAAATCGTGTCGTCATTTTTGCCGCAGCCTGCGCGTTTCGTCACCTAGAGCAACATTTCTATATATTATGTCGTAAAAAGCCTTTCGTGTCGCTAAAAACTGCTGCTTGCCAGACTAATTATGTATATAACAACAATTGCGAGGCTGCTGATCAATCGCAGTGAATAGCCGATGACGAACAACCGGGCTGCCTGCTGCCCGGCAGCGAGGGCCGGTGTCGCCTGTCCTCGGCGGGCATACTCGATCAGCAGTGCTCCGACCACTGTGCCAATTAATGTGCCCAGGAGCGGGATGGGGATCAGGAATGTCCCGGCAATCCCGCCGATCAGCGATCCCATGGAGGCGGCGCAAGATATCCCGCCCGTCTTCACGCCGAGCAGCGGCAGCCAGAAATCCGAAAGCTGGCTGACGACCATGACCACCGTCATGGCGATCAATGCCGCCGGGCTAATGCGCTGAAAGCCGTCGATGATCGCGGCTGCCAACGCGATCAACCAGACGACCAATGAGCCGGGCATGATCGGGATCAGGGCGACGACTGTGCCGAGTACGAGTAGAATGATGGTCACGGGTGCAAACAAGTTCGCGGCAATCTCTGGCAGCGTCATCGTGTCCTCAGGAAGAGTAAGTGTCGGGCAGGTCGTTCAGGAAGAGCACAGTATCGCCCGGCGCAAGCTGATTCTGATACCAGTCCTGCGCCTCGCGCAAGGTTTCCATCACGTGGATACGCTCGGCAGGGAAGCCCGCATCCAGCAGCCCTGCCTGGATGGGCGCGGTCTGTTTGGGGCCGATTAGGATCACGTCGGTGGCGTGCGCCGCGGCGATCTCGCCCAGCTTGCGATTCTCGCTCTCTTGAAGCGTGCCTAGCTCGACCATCCCCGGTGTGATCAGCAGCCGGGTCTTCGAAGCGTGCAGTGAGAGCGCCCGCAGTGCGCTGACGATGCCGACGGGGTTGGCGCTGTAGGCGTCATTCAGGATGGTGATGCCCTGCGGCGTCGTTTGGCTGACGAGGCGGCTTTCGGCAGGGGTGAGGCTGCGCACACGGCGCGCGACGTCGGCCAGGCTCATGCCTTCGTGAACCGCGACCGCCGTCGCGAGCAGGATGTTGGTGACGTTGTGAACCCCCAGCAGCGGCGTGATCACCTCTGCGATTTCGCCATTTGCGACATCGTGCAGCACGAAGCTCAGGCCCTCCAGCGCCTCGCTGATGTCGGTGGCAATGAAGCGCGGCCCGCCCGGCGGCACAGCCTCCGGGGCGATTTCGCGGCTCACAGCGATGCGCGTCGCCGGATAATCCCGTTCGTACATGGCGCGCACATACGGGTTGTCGAAATTGAAGACGGCGACGCCATCCGCAGGCAGCCCTTTGATCAACTCATATTTGGCCGTGGCGACGTTATCCAGGCTGCCGAAGCGTTCCAGATGCTGCGGGCCAACTTCGACGATGATGCCGATTCGAGGGTGGGTGAGGTCGCAGAGCTGCTCGATTTCGCCGGGTATATAGGCACCCATCTCCGCGATGAAGTATTCCACGCTGTAATCGTGTGCCAGGTCGTTGTTGATGGCGATGCAGACGCCCATCATCGTGTTGTAGCTTTTGGGCGTTGCGTAAGTTTTGTAGCGCCCGTTCAGAATGTGCGCCAGATAATGCTTGGTACTTGTCTTGCCGTAGCTGCCCGTGATGCCGATCACGACCGGGTCAATCTCCGCCAGCACGCCGCGCGCCCGGCGTACGAACTGGCGGCGGAGAAATGCCTCGACCGGCGTCATCAACAGGTTGCCGAGCACGAGTGCAATGGGTGCGAGCGTGAACAGCAGCCAGCCCGCCAGCGAAATCAGGATGAAGCGCAGTTGCAGCAAGCCTTCAACTCGCACCTGACTCACCAGGGCATAGAGGACGATCCCAAGCGCTAGCGCGACCACAAACGAAGCGGCCAGCAGGCGTTTGGCACGAGCCGTTACGCGGAAAGCCTTCTTGACCTCGCTCACGGCTGCCGGGTAGGCTGCCGCTGCTGCCGCCACCGTGCTGATGATAAACGGCAGGATGCCGTCGCTTGATTCGACCACCAGCAGTATGAAGACGGTTCCGGCCAGCAGGGCGATCAGCGGGCGATTCGGCAGCCAGCGGGCGCGCTCGGCAGCCATCCAGCGGAGATAGCGCCCGCTCATGTATTCCTCGATCTGGTAGTAATGCGCTTGCCGGTAAATACGCCAGCATGTCCCCGCTAACCAGATAGCGGCGATCAGGATTAAAAATACATCGATCATCGCCTTTAGAGACCTCAGTCGAACCTATTGCGTGAAGAAATAAACTATGGTTCGGGCTGCATCATTGAGTCTGTCCAGGTAGCTGTAATGCCCTGCGTCTTCATAGATGACCAGCCCGGCATCCGGGATCGTCTTTTCCAACGTTTGCCCCTGCCAAAGCGGGGTATCATCATCTTTTGTGCCCCAGATCAGCAGAGTTGAAGCGCGCACCCGCGCCGCATAGGGCAGCAGATTCTCATTCACGACGCGCACGAACGTATCGCGCAGTACCCCGGCGCTCTTGTAATCTGCCGAACCATAGCGCCGGGCGTAGGCATCGCGCAGACGATCTGCCAGTCCGCGCGCGCCCATGCCGTAGAGTGCATTCCGGATCGCTTTGTAGGTACTCAGGCGCAGTTGGCTGCTTGTGCTGCGCCGGGGCGGGACGCCGGCGCTGTTCGCCAGCACGATCTTGTCCACCCTGTCCGGGTGTTCTGCGCCAATGATCAGACACAGCCGCCCGCCAAACGAGTGGCCGAAGAAATGTGCCCTGTCGATGCCCATCAGCGCCATATAGCGGATAACGAAATTCGCATAGTCATTCACGCCCCAGATCGCAGGCGGCGGCGCGCTTTGTCCAAAACCGGGCAGATCCGGCACGAAGCAGCGCAAGCCCTGATTCGCCAGCCGCGCTGCCAGTGGCGCAACCAGATCTGCACTCGCACCCCAGCCATGCAACATGATCACGGGCGCGCCCTGCTCGCCGAAGACGGCATGTGCCGTTGTCAGTCCATCCACGGCTACGAACTGGCGTGGAATCATCTGTGTTGGCATATCAATCGACGGTGATATGCGCGCCGAGCGCCCGGATCTTGCTCAGCGCCCCGGCAAAGGTGTGCTCTATCGCCTGCGCGCCGTCGATCACGCTCTCGCCCTCGGCCAGCAGCGCCGCCGCCAGCAACCCCAGACCGGCGCGCACGTCCGGCGTGTCCATGTAGATGCCGCGCAGGGGCGTCGGCCCGACGACGATGGCGCGGTGCGGATCGCACAGCACGATCTGTGCGCCCATCGCCTTGAGCTTATCGACGAACAGTAAACGGTTGCTGAACAGCTTCTCGTGAATCAGCGATGTACCGCGCGCCTGGGTCGCGATCACCGTCGCGATCGCCACCAGATCAGAAGGGAAGGCCGGCCATGGGCCGGTCTCAATCGAGGCGTCCACATCTTCCTCGCGATTCGAGACTGTCAGCACATCGTGCTTAGGGACGAACAGAGCCGTCTCATCCAGATCGAGCTGAATCCCCAGCCGCCGGTAGATCTTGTCGATCATGCGCAGGTCAACCCGCTCAATCCCGTCGATCTCCAAACGCCCGCCGGTCAGTGCGGCGATGGCGGCGAGACTGGCAGCCTCGATGTGATCGGGGCGGATGGTCACATCCGCGCCGCTGAGTTTGTCGGTGCCATAGACGGTGAGCACGTTCGAGCCAATGCCATCGATGCGCGCGCCCATCTGGACGAGCATCTGAGCCAGCGCCTGCACATGTGGCTCGCACGCGGCGTTCTGGATCGTTGTCCGCTCGCCGAGCGTCGCCGCCAGCATGAGCGTCAATGCGGTCGCGGTCACGCTCGCCTGTGCCAGCAGCACCTGTCGTTCCTGCCACGTTTCGGCTTTGCATTCGACTGCGCCATCGCTGTTGAGCACGTCCAGCCCCAGGTCGCGCAGTGCTTCCAGATGCGTGCGGATGCGGTTGAGCGGAAAATCCACCTCGAAGCGCACGTGCCGCCGGTGCAGCAGCAGCGGCGCGACGAACAGGATGGATCCGACAGAGGACTGCGTATCTTCTGTCGTCAGCACCCGCTTGAGCAGGGTGGGCGTCTCCACGCGCAACGTGTCTGCCGCCGCCCACGTCATCTGCGCGCCCAGGCGCTCGGCCAGCGCTGCCAGCGCGTCGAATGTCCGTGTGCGCGGCACGTTGCGCAGCGTCACCGGCTGATCGGTTAGCAACGACGCGGCGAGCAAAGCCAACGCAGCATTGACGTTGCCGGATGGCCGGTAGGTTCCGCTGAGGGGATGCTGTCCTTCGACACGAATGCGCATCGTGTTGATTACTCCTGAATGCGCCCGCGATTATACCTGGGCACTAGAGCGGGGTAAACTACGGGATAATCTCTCGTCGTGGGTGGCCGTTTTCGATCATGGGCAGAAGCCTTCTTCTACTATGTTGCTTGCTCGCATGCTCTGTGGGCGCTGTTTCGAGCCTGGCGCAGCCGGCATTCGAGCCGATTGCAGCGCACAATCTCGCTCGGCTGCAATCGGTCGGCTACGTCGATCTCGCATCGCTCCAGGATGACATCGGCGTCGTGACCAATGGCTGGTTGGCGCTGTCTCCCGATGGCGCGCGCATGGCACTCTTCAACGAGGCTAACGAGATTGTCGTGCTGACCGCCGAAGGCGCGCTCATCGACCGCTTCGCTGTGACCGATAGCGAAGGACTGGCAGTTTCGCCGGTGGACGCGGTTTTCGATACGGTGGGCACGAAGCTGGCGACGCTCCATGCGGCGGGCGCGAGCTTCGTGGTCAATTTACGCGACCTGACGACCACACCGCCGACAAGCCTTCAACATGAGGAAACACTGGACGCCCAGGTAATACCCGTTTCGCTCTGGTTTGGGATGGATCGACATTCCATGTGGACGGAACTCGTGGGCGCGTGTCCAGATGAGGTTGCGACGCCCGCCTGGGCGGCCAATCTGAAAGCCGATCTCTCGCTGCACTTTGCTTATTCGCCTGTGGAATGTGACCGCACTGCCGTCGTGCGTCTGGGACGTATTACGCCACCGTATGCCGTGACGGTATCGTCAACTGGCGACCTGACGTTGTTTGATCTCCAACGTCAAACGTGGGTGACCTCTGTGCCTGCCGGGCCTGCCGCCAACATCGGCCATCTCGATCCGACCGGGCGCTATCTCGCCTGGCGCGCGGCGGACAGCGGTGACATCCACCGCCTCGAATTTGCGACGGGTGAAGATCGTCTGATCGCTGCGCCCGGCGAGGGCTACATTCAGGCCCTGTTCGTCGGGGATCAGGGAGATGTGATCGTCGCAGTGGACATCGACTTCCAGCCCGTTGTGGTTGCTTGGGAAGTGGCGACCAATCAGCGCGTCGACCTGGGCGAATATCGTGCGTGTGACCGCTCGCCGGATGCCATCCGCATGAGCCGGGACGGCACGACCATCGCCATCGGCTGTGACACTGGCGTCGAAATCTGGCGCATTTCAAGTGAGGGGCAATGAACGCAGACATCATCCGCAGTCTATTCGAATACAATGCCTGGTCGCACCGTCTCGTCTGGGACTGCGTCATGCAAGCGGAGGAGTCTATCTGGACTCGTTCCTCCGGCTACTCGCTGGATACGCTCCAGGCGCAGTACGTCCACGTGCTGAGCGTCGATCAGCGCTGGTTTGCGCGCGTGCAAAATCTTGAACCCCCGGCGCGCCTGGAAGTGCAGGCTTACCCAACTCGCACCAGCCTGTGGTCAGCCTGGGAGGCGACTGAACAGGTACATCGCGCCGATCTGGCGCAGGTGACGGATGCGGACATGACGCGAATTATCGAATACGATCTACCTCATCGCGGCGGCCTCAAACGCAACACCGCCTGGGAGATCCTTGCCCACGTCGTCAATCACGGCACCGATCACCGCGCGCAGATTCTGGCGACGCTGCACATGCTGGGCGCGCCGACGACTGAGCAGGACATGATGTTCTACTGGTGGAGTCGATAGCGCGCTCGGTGTACACAAGTCCCTAACGGCGCAATTCCGCCAGTGCTGCCGCGATTTGCCCGGCGACAAGCGCATTGTTTATTAGCAGCGACGTGTTGGCGCTGCGCGATGTGCCTTCGGTCAGTTCGGCGACGCGCGCAAGGACGAACGGCGTAACTGCCGCGCCATAGATGCCTTGCGCTTCTGCCTCTTCGGTCGCTTTGACGATAGCTGTTTCGGCTGCGTCGAGCGGCAGTTCATCTTCGGCAGACACGGGCACAGCGATGACCAGCCCGTTTGTCGAGCGCAAATCACGCGCCGCGCCAATGATCCTGGCGGCAGCCTCTGGCGTATCGACGCGGATGCTCAACGGCAGGCCGCTGCTGCGCGTGTAGAATGCGGGCAGTGTGTCCGTGCCATAGCCGATGACCGGCACGCCCTGGGTCTCCAGAACTTCCAGCGTCAGCGGCAGATCGAGGATCGATTTCGCGCCGGAGCACACCACCGCCACCGGAGTCTGCCCCAGCTCCGTCAGATCGGCGGAGATGTCCTGAGGGTGCCCGCGATGCACGCCGCCGATGCCACCCGTCGCAAACACAGCAATGTCGGCCATGTGGGCGACCATCATCGTGCCTGCCACCGTGGTTGCGCCATATTCGCCCAGTCCGACCGCCACGGGCAGATCGCGGCGGCTGCATTTGCGCACCGTGCCTGCCGGACGCTGCGCCAGTTGGTCGATCTGTTCTGCCGTCAGGCCAACGGTGATGCGCCCTTCGAGGATGGCAATCGTTGCCGGGATCGCGCCGCCCTCGCGCACGGCACGCTCCATCGCCAGCGCCGTCTCGACACTCAGCGGATAGGGCAGCCCGTGTGTGATCAGCGTCGACTCAAGAGCGACAACCGGCTGGTCGTTGTTGAGGGCGTCACGAATTTCGGGAGCAAGATCCAGATGTGGGTTCATGATTCAGTTTTTCACATTCCTGCGTTCAAGGCACATCCAGAGTCTAAACGGTCTACGCGAGATACGGTATACTCAAATAGAAATAAATGGGAGATCCCATGTGACGACCATAAACGCAGATTCTGCGCTCGAAGAGTCACGCCGCAAACATCGCCGCGAGGTGTTGTTATACATCTTGCTGCCGCTTCTGGCAGGTGTCGTGTTGATCGGCATCGTCATGGCGCTGGTGCTGGTGCTGCCGCGCGCGCTCCAGGTATCTCTGGTGGCCGATTTCACGCTGACGGCTCTGATGTTGTGTCCGCTCGTCATCTGTCTTCTGCCGTTTTCAGTGGGTTTGATGACAGTGGCGCTTGTCAGTGGGCGACTTCACGGCGTGTCAGCGAAACCGCTCCGGCGCGTCGAGGCGCTCTCGCTCACGATGTCGGATCGAGCCGCTGGTTTGGGCGAGCGCATCTCGAAACTCAGCATCCGACTGAATGCGGCACTGGCACCTTTACTGGATTGGATCGAGCGCGCGTTTTCAACGCAAGAGTCTGCATCCACGTCTGCGGAGGACACAGACCATCATGAGCAATAATGAACTGAGCACGACAACGAATTCGCAAACGCAGACCTATGTACTCGGCGCTGTTCTGGGCGCGATTGCAGGTCTCCTGGCCGCAGTGCTTTATGCACGTGCCAACGAAGAAGAACGCCTTGCTGGTGGACAGCCTCAGAAGCTGCAAACCGGGCAACTGATCACCCTCGGCCTGGCGCTGCTGGGCATCATCCGCCAGGTAGCCGAGATGGGACGCCCGGACACCAAGAAGGGCCGGCGCTAGTCGAATATCCGGAGGTAATCCATGTGTGGGCGATTTGTCCTGGCCGTCAACCCGGAACAGTTGACGCTGGAGTTTGGGCTGGAACGCGCGCCGGAGTTCGCGGCGAATTACAACGTCGCGCCGACGCAGAACGTGCTCGCCGTCACCAATGAGCAGCCGGACACCGCCGTCGAGCTGCGTTGGGGGTTGGTGCCATCATGGGCGAAAGATTTATCTATCGGCGCGAAGATGATCAATGCGCGCGCGGAAACTATCAGCGAGAAACCGGCGTTTCGCACAGCCTTCAAACGCCGCCGCTGCTTGATACCGGCCAATGGCTTTTACGAGTGGCACAAGAATGAAGACGGCACCAAGACACCCATGTACATTCACCTCGATGACCGTGACATCTTCGCTTTCGCCGGTCTTTGGGAAGTCCACCGCTCGGATGAGGGGGAAGTGCTCCGCACCTGCACGATCATCACGACCAATGCCAACATCTTCATGGAGTCGATCCATGATCGGATGCCAGTGATCCTGCACCGTGAGGATTATGCGACCTGGCTGACTCCCGGTGAGGCCGATCCCGGGATGCTGAAGTCGCTGCTGCTGCCATACGACGAAGCGGCGATGGCGGCTTATCCGGTGTCGAAGGCGGTCAATCGAGCTGGCTATAGCTCGCCGGAGTTAATCCAGCCGCTGGCATCCTGAGAGGTGGGGTGATCACTGGCCGCCCATGCGTCTGTCGATCACATCCTTGAACGGATCGCGTCCGGGCTTGATCAGCACTTCGCGGTTGCGTCCGCCGCCTTTGGCCTCGCCGATCACGCCGAGTTCTTCCATCAGATCCATGATGCGCGCCGCACGCGGGTAGCCGACGCCGAGCCGCCGCTGGATCAGCGAGGCCGATGCTTCGCCGGCCTCGACCACGAGTGAAATCGCCTGTTCAAGCATCGGGTCGGTTTCAGCCAGGAATTCGCGCCGCGTCAGCCCGCGCTCCCAGGGGCCAATCGTGATCGCTTCCATCTTGCCCGCTTCGATCTGTTCGTCCTGCCATTCCTGCCAGAAGTCTACGATCTTGCGCACCTCGTCGTCAGACACAAAACAGCCCTGAAGACGGCGCGGGAAGGGGGAGTCGGCAGGCTGGTAGAGCATGTCGCCGCGCCCCATCAGCGATTCTGCGCCAACTGAATCGAGGATCACGCGCGAGTCGACGCCGGACGCCACCGCGAACGAGATGCGCGACGGGAAGTTGGCTTTGATCAAACCGGTGATTACATCCACGCTGGGGCGCTGCGTCGCCACGACCAGGTGCATACCGACGGCGCGTGCCATCTGCGCCAGGCGGGTGATCGTCTTCTCCGTTTCTTCCGGCCTGGAGAGCATCAAGTCGCCGATCTCATCGACCATGATGACGATGTAGGGTAGATACTCGTCCTTGCGTCGGCGGCCCAGGCGCGAATTGAAGATGTCGATATTGCGGGCGGCGTTTTCTTCGAGCAGCTTGTAACGCCGATCCATCTCGCGCGTACACCAGCGCAGCACACCGATGATCCGTTCCTGATCGGTTTCGACCGGCCCCAGCAGATGGGGCAGTCCGTTGAAACGGCTGAGTTCCACCATCTTCGGATCGAGCATGATCATCTTCATCAGGTCGGGCGTGTTTTCCAGCACCAGGGCGGTCGCCAGTGCAGCGATACAGACCGACTTGCCAGAGCCGGTTGTCCCGGCGATCAGCAGGTGGGGCATTTGCGCCAGGTCGATGCCGACGGGCGCGCCGGAGACATCGCGCCCCAACGGCACGAACAGCGGCGATTTCTTCTTGATCGCCATGTCCTGGTAGGCTTTGCTCTCGTAAACCGAGCGCAGCGCGACCACGCTGGGATTCTTGTTTGGAACTTCGATGCCGATGTAACTATGCCCAGGGACAGGCGTTTCCAAACGCAGACGCTTGGCCGAAAGCGACAGCGCAAGATCGCTTTGCAGCGACGCGATTTTGCTGATACGGGTGCGCCCCTGAACGCTATCGCCTTCTTTCGAGGCGATCTCGCGGAACGGTTGCACGGCGAACTGGGTGACGGTTGGCCCGACTTTGACGTCGACCACATCGACATCGATGTCGAATTCCAGCAGCGTATTCTCGATCAGCACGACGTTGGTGTTGATCTCCGTTTCGTCAGGCAGATTCATTTGGATGTCACGCAGCAAATCGAGCGGCGGCAACTGGGTGGTATCACGTTTGAGGTTCGCCCGTGCTTCTTTCATGCCTTCGACTGTGAAGTAACGCTTCACGCGTCCATCCGGGCGTTCAACCTCCAGCGGCTGGCCTTTGCCGCGTTTGCCTTTGACTTCGCCGATATTGGCAGACACCGGGCTTTCTTCGCGCCGGGTAAACAGCGGATGCTGCGAGAGATCTTCTTCGGGGCTGGCCCGATCCTCGGTGGTGGGATCGGGCGTCGCGCCAGGGCGCAGCGATGGCGGTAGGCTGGCATGATCGGGGCGGATGCGCAGGATGGTCTGTGTCACAACACGCGGCGGCGGCACATCGGCGGCGGCGGGTTTCGACGCAGCAGCGACTGCCGCCACGGCAATGGCTTTTCGCTCTTCTTGCAGGCGGCGCGTTTGAGCAATCCGCGCAGCACTGCTATCCGCGAATCCATGCAGCCGCGCGCCCGTCCTTTGCAGCCAGTCAACCAGTTTCTCGCGCCGGATGCCGGTAAAAAGTGCCAGCCCAAACAGCATCAGCAAAGTGAACAGCGCGGCAGCGACGATGGGGCCGAAAAGATTCGCCACCAGGGCACTCAGTGCCCAGCCCAGCGCGCCGCCACCCTGGCCGGCGCGAGCAACACTGCGCGGCTCCGTACCGCCCAACGCCAGATGCATGAGCGCCAGCAGCGCCACAAATATGACTTCCAGCGCCAGAATCCGGCTGGTGGGAAAACGGATGACGATGCCGAGTTTGGGCAGCAGCAGGATGATGCCCAATACCAGAATGCCGCCGCTGATAATCGCCGCGCCGTAGCCGAATGCTGAAGTGAGTGCATTCGACCACGCATTTGCGATTGTGGCGTCTGACGACACATTCAGAAGGGATAGGAAAGAGACAATGCCGAAGACAATCAGCACGATGGCTGCGATTTCATCTGCCCACGGTGGGATAAGATCGAAGATCGAGTCCCAGAACTCCGCTTTCAGGGTGTACTTATCGACGTTATCCTGTCGAATTGGCGGTTTCTGCTGCTCGTTGGTCGTCTTCTTTGACCTGGCGCTGCTTTTCCCGTCGTTGTTGTTCAGTTTGTTGGCAGGCGTCTGGCGTGCCACGCGTTACAATACTCCCCTACCGCACGATCACTGCCCTGCGTAAACATAGCGAATCATAACATACTTGCGCCTCTGACCGCGAAAGAAGTCTACGTTTTGTCCATGCAAGCGTGGCGGCGGCGCCTACGCGTGACCGTTCTGTTCAAGCGCGCGCAGGCTCAATCCCAGGCGACGGGCGCGGCCATCGATACTCAAGATACGCGCATGGATCTGTTGCCCTTCGCTGACGACGTTGCGCGGATGCAAGAAATGGCCTTCTGCCAGTTCGGAGACGTGAATTAAGCCTTCAAGACCGGCCTCAACCCGCGCGAACGCGCCAAAATCCACCACGTTGGTGATGATTCCCTCGACGATTTCGCCAACGCGATAGCGCAGGTGAACGTCTTGCCAGGGATCAGGATGCATACGCTTCAGACTCAAGGCGATGCGCCCGACTTCAGGACGCACCTCGAGCACCTGCGTTTCCACGACCTGACCGCGATCAAGCACGTCCGCCGGATGCCCAACACGTCCCCAACTCAATTCGCTGATGTGGATCAGTCCTTCCAGGCCGCCCAGATCGACGAATGCGCCGAAATCGCACAGATTCGTGATCACACCGGAGACGTGATCGCCTGGCTGCAAAGTGGCCAGCAAATCGGCGCGTTCACCGGGTTGGGCGCGCGCCGCACGCTCAGAAAATATCAACCGGTTCTGCTCCGCGTCCAGTTCAATCACCCGCAGTGTCAATGAGTGGCCGATGTGTTCGGTCAAGGCGTTGCGCCGCACAGACGGGTGCGCATTGCCGTTGAATTCGATCAACTGGCTGGCTGGCACAAAGCCGCGCAGGCTGCGCCACTCCACCAGTAATCCGCCACGGTTGTAACCTATCACAGGGAGTTCGATGACCTCATCCGCGTCCATCATCTGCTGCATCGCCTCCCAGTCATCTTGCAGGGCAGGCTGTATCGGGTTGTGGTGGTGGTCGGTCATCTCGGTCGCTGGTTCGTTTTGCCGGTTCCAATCCTCTGAGTGTTGCGCATCTTCATCTTCTGAAAATTCCCCCTCTTCCAGAAGCGACGCCCAGTAGCCCTCTTCCAGCGGCTCTGGCTGCGAAAGATGCTCGCGACGTTGAATACTGGCGGACATGAGCACTTCCCTCTATCTAT
Organism: Anaerolineae bacterium; assembly: GCA_023382675.1. Taxonomy (GTDB): domain Bacteria; phylum Chloroflexota; class Anaerolineae; order Aggregatilineales; family Phototrophicaceae; genus Flexifilum. The sequence goes on along the minus strand of JAHDWN010000028.1, from coordinate 60,197 downwards.
TTTTCATACGATACAGTTTGGAACATCTGACCTGATTCTGAGGATTACATGAGCAATTCTGGCAAGTATATCATCGTTCGACGTTTCTCAATAGAGTTCGACAGTTGGGCGACTAACAGCCTGACACGACATGGTGTGAGCGCAAGCGTAGGACAGCCAAAGAAATGATGAACGGTGAGTGATGGATGATGAGCAACGCGGTACGGAGGTGATCCGGGCAGGTGATGCGTTTTGGGGTTTGACGCTGCGTGCGACCATGCGGTCACGCCAGGTCAGGATCATGAGCGGCAGGTGCGCTCCATTTCCCAGAGGACGTCAGCGATCATGTCGATGGCGAGACGTTGTTTGCGATAAAAATCCGGTTCGCTTAAGGCGAGGCGGTGGGCTGCTTCCCGAACCTTGAGACCTTTCAGATAGCGGAGCTCAAGGATGCTGTAGAGCGTCCACTCTGGATTGAGCGGACGTCGTTCGCCTTCGGGGCGCAGCATTTCGATGGCATCGACGAGCACGGCTCTGAGCGCGTTGGTCGCGTTGGAATCATTCGCCTCGAGCGCCGATTGCACGACGCAAAGTTCCAGCAGGCGGCTCTTCGTCAGGCCAGGGCCACCCCAGTAGTGGCGCAGGGCTGCGCGCACCTGATCGTTGAATTGATTGCGATCTTCGGTGAGGTCGCTCCCAAGTTGCGGGACAAGTGTTCGTCCAGGGCGATACTCAATGTCAACGGCGCTGCGGCGGTTGAGATGGATCTGTGGCAGCAGCCCTTCAAGCGCAGCGTAAATCTCATTTTGCAGCGCCATATCTTCCAGGGCTTGCGCCGCGCGCCGCGCAAAGACTTCCAGCACGGTTTGCTCGTCTTCGCTCAAATCAATCGTAGCGCCACGCGCTTGAATGCCCAACGCGCCGATTGCAGAGCCGCCATTGGCGCGCCGCTGTCCCGTTAGCGGCACAAGCCAGTAACTTTGCCATGGGTGTGCCGGTGTATCGATTTCGCCGCCTGCCGACAACTGGCGAATCTGGGCAGCATCCTCGCTCAGGGTTGCGTTTTCCGGCACATTCGGCCCGACCGCCGTCACTAATTCGAGGTTGTTTTCATTGAAGGCCGCGACGAAGGCCGTGTCCACCCGCAGATAATCACAAACTGAGCTAAGAATAGCGTCGATGAGCTGGACGAGATCGCTCTCGGTCAGCAGCCGTTCGCTCAAATCCTGGAGTTTTGCCAGTTGGTCGAATTCCTCGTCGCCATAAACGAGGCGGCGCTCCAGGTAAGGTAGGATAATCGCGATCAGCCACTGCCAGAGCAGGATGATGGCGACGATGGCGAAAGGGGTGAACTGCTCCCCCTGTAGTCCAAAGATCTGGCTGGTGGCATTGGTAAAGATGTATGTGCCCAACGCCAACATGCCCGTGATCGGGCCGCGCAGGACGAAGCGCAGGAGTTCGGTTTTGACGGCGCGATCCGGGATCGATGAGCCGAAGAAAGACAATGGGTAGGCCAGAAACAGCAGCATCAACACCACGCCGAAGTTGGCGAGGTTCACCAGGATCAGCCCGACGAGAGTGTATTCCGTCCCTGCGCCGAGTACGATTGAAAACGGAAACAAGCCGACTGCGGGCGTCACCAGGGCGAACTGGAGATAACCCATCCTGCGCCGTGTACTTCGAGCTAAACAGCGCTGCCGCGCACGTTGTACGTTGATCAGGGCGACAACCAGCGCCACCAGGAAGTAGGCGACGTAGACCGGGAACAACAGGCCTGCTCGAATCCCCACGGCCACATTGTTATGCGTGATCGCCGGGCTGAGCACTACGGGTTCGATCAATACATTCGTGAAGATTGCCGCGAATAGGAACGCAGTGCTGATGGCATACAGCATTCGTGCAATCCGACGGCGGCGTCCGCGCGAGGGTAGGCCCGTCGTCGCCAACAGCGCGTCTGAGAGGTGAAACAGGGCAGCCGGGACAAAGGCAATGCCAATCCACTGGAAGCGCAGGGCGGCTTCGTGAGCGGCGATACCCGGTTCAAGTGAGATGAATACGTCGCCGATGTAGGTGACGGTCACACAGCCGAGCACCACCGCAGACGTGCGCGCCACCCGGTTGCGCAGATTGCGGGTGACGTTATAGAGCAGTATGGACGACGCCAGAATGACGATTGCGGTCGCAAGCGTCTCATTGATCGGATCAAGTAACAGCACAAGAAAATCCACGCCATTATCTCGCGTTTAGCGGAGTGTTTGGCCGAAAAAGAGAGCCATGTCCTGATTGTTGAAGTGCCGTTCATTGTATCCACAAAATACGAGACCGGAAGCCTGACAAAAGAGAATGCCGGGATAATTCTTCGTGTGGAGTGCCACAATCAGGCGTTCAGCCTCGCGCTCGCGCGCCCAGCGCCGCGCAATGTGCATCAAACGCGAGCCAATCCGGTTGCGTCGATAGGGGCGGTTCACAACAATGTCGTTAACCATGACGTTGCGCAAGCTGGGGTCATTCCCGAGTGTCAGGTAGCCAAGCAGATCGCTGCTGTCCTGAGTCGCCGCGACCAGGAAGCCGTGCGCTTCCGGCAGCGCCAGACGGAGGCGTCGTTCGTCCGCCGGATAGGCGACTTCGAGTGTTCGCGGCAGCCGTTCAGTTTGAAAATTGATCTGGTGAAAGAGTGGCTCTTCGCGCTCGATGAAGACCTGCCAGACGTGATCGGTCTCGTAGGTGTGATCGAGCGCCATGCAACCGGCAATATCACCTTCAAGACCATCCCGAATGATGAAGCGCAAACTCGTGGACATAGGATTTTCAGGCGAGATAGACTTCGCCGAACGTTCCGCTCACATGGATTTCGACGGGTTTCAGCGAAAAATCGGCATTTCGTGCCACGTACTCGCCGGTTTCCGTCTGGCTGTAACGGCTCATGTTGGCGTGAATGCCCAGGAACGGCGATTTGTGAACATGAATGACCGCGCGGGTTCCGGCCGGTGTATAGATATGCAGATCGCCGACAGCCGAGCGCAGGATGAGCGGTTCGAAGGCTTCGCGTGGGGCAGTGAGGCGAACGTCACCAATGCCCGTGGCGATGACGACCTTTTGCACGATGGTGTTGCCCAAATCGGCGGAAACTTGCCCAAGACTGGTGCTCACGTAGACATCCCAAGGCAAATCCTGGGCCAACCCCACATCCCAATCGCCAAATGACAGCCAGGGGGTGGCGCTGCGGTTCATGCGCAGCATGGCGTGCGTATCGGTGAGGTCGAGGGCAGGGCGCGCGTCTGCCGCGTATTGGCCGGCGGCGAGACGACCTTCGCGGGCGAGATCGTGTACTACGACATCGATCTCGCCTGCACTGATCTCAAGTGTACCCGATTCAACGGTTCCGCGTGTGATCCCAAACGGGCGCACCTGGCTGGCATCGGTGATGTCACCCTGAAACAGGATGATCACCCCGGCGATGACCAGCAGCAAGGGCCAGAGCGATGTCGCATTGAAGCCGCTGAGCAGTAGAAAATTGCTCAGCAGCAGCAGCACGCCGACTGCCAGCGCCAGAAACGCCAGCAAGTTGACGCCGCGTGAGCCTCGCGTGCGCACCGACCTTTACTCCTCGTAGAGGTAATCTCGGAGGATCAAATGTGCGGAAGATTGGCGCAAACGATTGAGCGCCTGGGCTTCCAGTTGGCGAACGCGCTCGCGCGTCACGCCAATCGCCTGCCCAACCTCTTCCAGCGTGTAAACGCGACCATCTTCCAGACCATAACGAAGCCGCAGGATCTGAGCTTCGCGTGCTGGCAGACGATCAAGCGACTTCTTAAGATGCTCTTGCAGCATGTTTGTCGCGACTTCTTCCGTCGGCGCAGGACTGTTCACGTCCTCGACGAAATCGCCGAAGGTCGAATCGCCTTCATCGTCAATTGGCGTCTCAAGGCTGATCGGCCTGCGGGCGATCTCCATCAGGTTTTCAACCTTGTCAGGCGTAGTCTCCATGCCTTGCGCCAGTTCCTCAATCGACGGCTCACGCCCCAATTCCTGTGTCAGTTGGAGCTGGATGCGGCGCATACGATTGAGCTGGTCGCCCATGTGAACAGGCACGCGAATCGTGCGTCCCTGGTCGGCCACGGCGCGGCTGACGGCCTGGCGAATCCACCAGGTTGCATAGGTACTGAACTTGTGCCCGCGCTGGTATTCGAACTTGTTGGTCGCGCGGATCAAGCCGATGTTGCCTTCCTGGATCAAATCCAGAAAGGGCACGCCGCGGCCAATGTATTTCTTGGCGACGCTGATCACCAGACGCGCGTTGGCGCGCACGAGGTGCTCCTGGGCTTCTTCGCCGTCCGTGATCATGTCCTTCAGGGTATAGACATCGTCAAGCGGCAGCTCAGACCCGCGCGTTTCGAGCATTTCACGCGCCATCTCCGCCTTTTCCATACGTTTCGCCAGCGACACTTCTTCTTCGGCGGTCAACAGCGGAACCCGGCCTGCTTCTTTAAGATACAGGCCGACAACGTCATCGCTATCGAGCGCATGCTGATAGCCCGCGTCATCGATCAATTCCTCGTTGAACCAATCGAAGCTCATTTCCTCTTCGTCGAGTTCCGCGAGATCGAGATCGAAGTCGGGCTTGCGTGACCGGCGCGAGCCGCCAGTGGACAGGAACTGCTCATCGTCGTGCTCAGTCGGCGTGGAGATCTCAATCCCCAGGTCCATCAGCTCGTCGATAATGTCGTCAAGCAGCGCTACGTCGCGCTCTGCTTCAGGCAGCGAAGACAGAATCTCGTCGAAGGTAATCGCACCTTGACGCTGTGCCTTTTCGATCAGTTGCTTGCGCAGTTCGTCCTTATTACTGACCATTTCTTTGAACATACGTTACACCACTAGACAATACTGAGACTATAACACGCAACACGTGTTATGGTGTAGATACAAGGTTACGTCTTGGATTACTGACGTAGGGTGAGATAACTGATGCGAGAAGTCGAATACCGACATGCAATGCATTTTGGCAGTGCAATCAATTACAATACTCGCATTAAAGATTAATGTCAAGCAGTTGGCGGGGCCTGAATTTGTGCGACCAGGAAGGCGATTGCGGCGCGTTCGAGCAAGTACATTGAGGGTTGGCTATCTACCAGTGCATAGACGCCGTTGCCGGATGGCGATATGCCGCCGACGACGATGCCGTGTTGTGTGCCATTGGCGAGCACAATCTGAATCAAGAGATTGCCGTCAGGGTTGAAGCCATAATCGGCCAGATCAGGATTGCCCGCCAAACTGAAGATCCCCTGAACCGGGAGGATGACCACCGTGCGGACGATCAACGCGGCGATTTCCTGATCAAGCACGCCGGGCAGATCCGGCGCAGTCCACTGGCCTGTCTCGTCGCGGACAAGAGTCAGAAAACTGTTATCGGCCAGGTCCTGAAGCCGGATCGCCTGAATATCGCCGTCTGCGAGGGCTGGAAACACGCGCTCGAATGGCAGGTCATTCAGCGTGGGCGCTTCCACTTGGTCTGAACTTCTATCGCGCAATAGTGTTGCCACCAGCAGAACGCCGAAAATGGCCGCCAGCAGGAGGAGTGTTCGACGTCCGTCTCTCATTGGCGAGCGCGCCTCGCCGAGATAACGATACCCGCCGCCAGCACAAGTCCGGGCACGAGAAAGATGACTCCGAACAGGAGCGCGCTGCGCGTCGGCTGGTCAAGCGGGAAGAAGGGGACGACACCGATGGTCTGCGGCTGGAAGGTAATCTCGTCGTTCAAGTCGGTGAGCCAGACAACGCCATCCGTGAAGAGAATGCCATTGCCGAGATACTGTTCGACCATGCCGTTGCTGACGAAATCGCTGTCGCCAATCAACAAAACACGCCCATTGGTCGTCTGATCCCATGACCAACCGGCAATGGTCAGCGGCCCACGCAAGTCCACGCCGTCGTCAAAGGCAAAGGTGTTGGTCTGCCCTAACTGCGGCAAATTGGTTTCGCCGTAGGCGAGTTCGGAGGTCAGCACCAGCTTGCCATTCGCCACATTGGCCGGCGCACTCTCAAGATTGACTTCAATCACCCGTGCCAGCCGAAATAGGGCCGGGTCTGTTTGCGGATCGAAGCGGTCGGTGACAGTGCCCGTGAAAGCGGCGGCGCTGTACACATCCAGCGCAGAGCGGTCGCTCGCCACCGGATCGACAATGGCGGCGTCGAGCGCGCGAATGCCGAAGTTGACCCACAAATACTGGTCGAATGCGCCGTCCTGCTTCAAGAATGGATCGTCGTTGAAGAGCACATCGGCCATGATGAACAGCCCGCCGCCCCTATCGAGATAGCGATCCATGACGGCGATCTCGGCCTCAGAATAATCCGTCAGCGGGCGCACCAGCAGCACGGCAGCGGCATCAGCGGGCACATCGCCATTCGCCTCCCCCAGTGTGGTCATGTCCAGCGGCGCTGTGATCAGGCCGCTCTCCTGAATGCCGGCGTGGATGCCGGAGAGACCTTCCGGCGAGGTATCCAGTGGATCGCGCGCGCTGTGGCTGGTGTCGAAATAGACCGTGACCGTCCCTGCAATCTGGAGCCGGAGGATCGCTTCCGTCATGTCGCGTTCCTGGCTGTCGCTGCGCGGCACCCGTGCCAGAGTCGCTGTATCGACGCTGCCATCGTCATTCACGTAGGAGATATAGACCGAGCCATCGGTCGCGCCGAAGCTGGCTGCCACGGCGGGTGCTTCATCCGGGTCGATATAGACACGCCGGATCAGCCCGTTTGTCTCAGTTTCGTACAGGCGGAAAAACTGGTCGTCAATCGCGCGCAAGAGCAGGTTCTGCGAGGAATAGAAGCCTGTGATTTGCACCGGGCGTGTGACCCGCCGCAGCATGTCTTTCGTCTCTGGGCTGAGGGTAAATTCCTCGCTCATCGTCAGATCGAATGTGAGCGCGCGCTCGCGCACCAGCAGGTAGGTCATGGCGACGATGCCGCTGAGCAGGATGACTGAAAAGAAGGCAATCGTCCCGTAGCGCGCCTGACGTCCCGTGATGAATGCGGCGAAATCGCGGGGTGTAAAGGTAGCCCATGTCGCCAGGCCGACCGCCGCCACCAGAAAGGCGATGATGACTGGCGTTGACCAGCCTGTCCAGACGAGGCCAAGAACGCCAATGAGCAGCGCCAGGCCGAAAGCATAACTGCCGATCTGGCCGACACGCTGGCGTGTGATCACTACATCGCTGTTCTGCTGCCGCATTTAACGCCACCGATTCGATTCGACTAGCCGCACTGTGATAAACAACATAACGACGATGATGCCCGCAAAGTAAACCACGTCCTCCGCGTGCAGCAAGCCGTAGGCGAAGGAGGTCGAAAAGTGCCCTTGCAGCGTGAGTTCGCGCAAGACCTGCGCCACCTCGATATTAGTGACTACCTGGCCGACACGGTCGCCGATCCAGAACAAGAACAGCATGGCCGACGCCAGAAACGCAGCCACGATCTGATTCTCTGTGATCGCCGAAAACACCATGCCGACGGACATACACGCGCCGCCATAGAGCCAGATGCCAATATAGGCGGCGATGGCACGCGCCAGGTCGGGTTGGGCGATTCCCATCAGAATCAGTTGGTACAGGAATGAGATCGCCAGGATCAACGTGTAATACGTCCACGCGCCCAGGAATTTGCCGACGACGATGCCTGTATCGCTGGCCGGGGCTGTCAACAAGAGTTCAAGTGTGCCTTCGCGCTTTTCTTCCGCCAGCAAGCGCATGGTCAGCAGCGGGGCGAAGAAGATCATCGCGAACGAGAGAAACGTCGGAATGACGGACGGATCAGGCGGTCTTTGCCCTGCGGCGTTGTCGAGATCAGTGATGAACAGAATGCCCATGATCACCAGCAGGGCGAATGCGATCAAATAGGCATACAGCGATGAAAAATAGCTGCCGATTTCGCGTTGAAAGACGGTAAATACACCGGCCATCGCTTATGCCTCCCTGCCGATGATGTCAAGAAACATATTCTCTAACGTCATCATCACCGGACGCATTTCCTGGATCGTATAGCCTGCATGCAGCGCCTGATCGATCAACTCAGTGCGAATGTCCGCGCCCTTCTTGACGCGCACGTTAAAACCTTCGCCGGCTGCTTCGACCGCCTCGATGCCGGGTATTGAACGCAGGAGCTTTTCTCCTCGGTCTTTCTTGCCGCCGAGAACGACGTAGAGATGCATTTCTGGCTGGAGCTTGCGCCGCAGTTCCGCAGGTTTTCCCTGAGCGACGATGTGGCCTTTGTTGATGATGATCACCCGGTCGCAGACCTGCTCCGCCTCCGACAGAATGTGCGTGCTCAAGAGCACGGTGTGATCCTGGCCGAGTTCGCGCACCGCGTCGCGCACCTCGATGACCTGCTGCGGATCGATGCCGATGGTCGGCTCGTCGAGGATGATCACCGGCGGGTTATGCACGAGCGCCTGCGCCAGGCCCAAGCGCTGCCGCATCCCTTTGGAAAGATTGCGTACCAGTGTATTTCTGCGGTCGCTGAGTTGCACATGCTCCAGGGCAACGTCGGCCTGCGCGCGTGGGTTGCGCACACCGCGGAGTTTTGCCCAGAAGGCGACGTAACCATGGACGGTCATATCCGGGTACACGGGCACCCGTTCGGGCAGATAGCCGACCTGGCCGCGCGCGCTGGCCGACTCGCGCATTATGTCATAACCGGCAATTGTGGCGCTGCCAGCCGATGGCGGCATAAAGCCCGTGAGGACGCGCATCGTGGTAGTCTTGCCCGCGCCGTTCGGGCCGAGCAGCCCGACGATTTCCCCGGAGTTGGCCTTGAAGCTGATGTTATCGACCGCCACGCGGGTGCCATAACGCTTGGTCAGATGTTTGACTTCGATCATCGCAGGGGTTGCGTCCGTGTGCATTCCTGTTCTCTCTGCATGGTAGGGGTGGAATGCGTGCGCGTCAAGGAAGGTTTGTGTACGTAAATTGTGAATGTGTCTGCCTGAGCGAGATCGTGCGCCATTTAGCGAATTTGTTGACAATCAGGCCGGAAAAACATAAACTCACGATGACGTTGCCCACATTCCGAGTGAGAAAATCGTGAGTGATTTGTCGCTGTCGTGCAATCAACCAACGGCATTGCGTCGTCGCCGTAGCCGCCGCCCACAGACACGAGAGGTCTGGTTGGGAGTTTTGCGTTAGCGGCACGACAGCCGGGCATCATTGACGCAGACCCACCCCCTGACCTCGACCGGCAGGGGTTTTTTTTGTTTCTTTCATTGGTGATACCTGAGTTCAGGAGCGTTGTCTATGCATCAAACACTGCGGGTTGGGGTATACGGTGCGTCGGGTTACGCTGGCCTGGATCTGGTCGAGATTCTGGCGCGGCATCCCTACGTCGAACTCGTTTTTGCGGTCTCGAATACCTACGCCGGTCAGCCAGTCGAACACACAGCACTGACCTATGTCAAGACGGACGAGGCTTCGCTGGCGGATGTCGATGTCGTTTTCCTGGCACTGCCCCATGGCGTTTCTGCTGAGGTCGCTCGTCGAGCGGTGGATGCTGGCGTCGCGGTCATCGATCTCTCGGCAGACTTGCGCCTGGACAGCGCCGAAGCGTATCAGCAGTGGTACGGGCACGTACACCCCTACCCGGACATGCTCGACGCGCCCTATGGCTTGCCTGAGATCCACCGCGCACAGATTGCTGGTCAGCGTGTCGTTGCCGCGCCGGGCTGCTACCCGACGACCACGCTCCTGGGGCTGTACCCACTGCTCAAACACGGCTGGCTCAAGCCTGGCCGCCCGATCATCGTCGATGCGAAATCCGGCGTCAGCGGGGCTGGGCGCGAACCCAAACCCAACACCCATTTTGTCGAGGTCTTTGGCAACTTCTCACCCTACAATCCGGGGCGCTCGCATCGCCATGTCGGCGAAATCGAGCAGGAAATCCACAAGCTCGACGATTCGGTTGGCACGCTCATCTTCACGCCGCATCTGCTGCCGGTGGATCGTGGCCTGATGGCGAGCATCTACGTCGAAATGGGCGACGGGCACACGAGCGATCAGGCGCAGGAACTCTACGAAGAGACCTACTCGCAAGAGCCGCTGGTCAAGGTGCTGCCGCCAAAAGCGCAGGCGACTCTGCGCCACGTCGTGCGCACCAACGGCGCAGCCATCAGCCTCACGCCCGTCACGCCGGAATATCTGCACGTCACCAGCGTGACCGATAATTTGCGCAAAGGCGCGAGCGGGCAGGCCGTGCAGTGTTTCAATCTCATGTTCGGCTTCCCAGAAACGACGGCTTTACTCTAAGCGAGGCGATAGTGGCGTTCGCACCTGAACTCTCGGTCGTATTCTTCAGCTTGCTGGCGGCGGCCTCCTGGGGCAGCGGCGACTTCAGCGGGAGTGTCGCCTCACGCCGGATGTCGGTCGCGTCGGTGCTGGCGATTTCGCACCCGGTGGGTCTGGTGCTCTTGCTGATATTGGCGCGCATCAACGGTGAAGTCGGCATCGAGCCGAACGACTGGATATGGGGATTGGTCGCGGGCGCAGCGGGCGGGATTGCGCTGGCGATGCTCTACCGCGCGCTGGCGACTGGCCGCGCGGGCGTCGTCGCGCCGGTCACGTCGATCATCGCCACGTCACTGCCGGTCATCGTTGGCATTACCACCGCCGGCTTGCCCGGCGATGTGACGCTGATCGGGTTTGGGCTGGCCTTTGTCAGTGTCCTGCTCGTGTCGGCATCAGGCGCGTTTGCAACTAGCGGCCTGGCGCTGGCGCTCGGCGCTGGCCTGGGCTTTGGCGTCTTCTTCATTATGATCGCGCGGCTCGAGAGCGACGCTGTCTTTTTGCCGCTGGCGGTCGCTCGCCTCGCATCATCGACGCTCATGCTCACAATCGCGCTGGGGACGCGCCGCATCGCTCGCCCATCATCCCTGGCGATGTGGGGCGCGATTCTGCTGGCGGGCACGCTCGATGTCGTGGGGAACATGTTTTTCTCGTTGGCTGAACGCTCAGGCCGGTTGGACATCGCCGGGGTGGTGTCATCGCTCTATCCGGCTGTCACGATCACATGGGCATTCCTGTTACGCGGCGAGCGCATTGGCCGCTGGCAGTTGATCGGCATCGTCCTGGGCTTGGTTGCCGTGGCCTTAATCGCACTTTGATGAGGAGTGATCTTAATGCAGTCGGTGGTCGTCAAAGTCAGTGGACATGAATTGGATGATGCCCAGTTTCTGGCCGATTTCGCACAAACCATCGCGGCGATGACTCAGCCCGTGATTGTCGTTCATGGCGGCGGACGCGAAATTAGTGAGTTACAGCAGAAGATGGGCATCGAGCCGCGTTACGCCGACGGCCTGCGCATCACCGACGCAGCCTCGCTCGCCCTGGTCGAGATGGTGCTCTGCGGCGTCGTCAATACGCGGCTGACGCGCCTGCTCGTCAATGCTGGCGTCGAGGCGCTCGGCATGAGCGGTGTGGATCGCGGCTTGGTGCGCGCGACCCAGATGCAGCACCCGCAGCAGGACATGGGTTTCACGGGCGAGGTGGCGAGCGTGCGCGGCGACGTGCTGCGCGACCTGCTGGCAAATGGCGTCACGCCTGTGATCGCGCCCATCTGCCTCGGCAGTGACAGCGCCTACAACGTCAATGCGGATCACGTCGCGGGCGCGGTGGCGGCGGCGGTGGATGCCGAGCGCGTCGTCTTCCTGACCAACGTGCCCGGCGTCCTGGTTGATGATGCAGTCGTGCCAACCCTGACACCTTCGACGTGTGAAGCGCTGGTCAAAGATGGTACGATCTTTGGCGGCATGATCCCGAAGGTGCGGACGGCGTTGTCTGCCCTGGATCATGGGGTTACACAGGCGGTTATCACGAACCTGGAGGGACTGCGCATAGGGGGAGGAACGGTATTCCAGCGCACGTAGCGCAGGCGACCGCGAGGCGGAGTTGAGTTGGAGGCGCACGGGCTATGGGCGAGCCATCAGAGCAAGCGTTATATGACGAGCTGGTGCTGCTGATCGGTGAGCTGTATCACGGCGAGGAAGCGGCGGAAATCGTCGAGGCGTTTCAGGCGAGTCTGAAGTCGCACACGCAGGCCGACGAACGGATGAATATCCTGACGCACTGGGTCGATTTTTATCGCCTGCGCAAGTATCGCCGTGACCGCCAGCGCCGCCGCCCGACCTATCAGGAGCGCACGACCGCCTGTGCCGCCTGTGGCTATCCCGCTTCGCACCGCCATCACGTCTATGATGTGGCGACGCATGGCGAAAGCGAGCGCACGGTGGCGTTGTGCGCTAACTGCCATGAGCTGCAGCACCTGATGTACAACGCGCTGGTCAACGGAAGTGAATATAGTCGCAAACTGGTTAATCACATCATGTACAGCGAGCGGGTTGATCCAGCGGCGGTCGAGCTTGTGCTTGAATACTGCCGGGCGACCATCCGCTACGAAGTCAAGCAGGGTTGGGTCGCCGCCGAAAAAGCGACCGATGAATGGATTGAACTCACACTGCGCTGGTCGGACTATCAGCGCCATGCGCGCAGTGCGGTATGAGCATCACAGAGAGGATGGGCCACGTGATCGATCTGAATTTGACAGATGAAATTATCGGTTTGGAGAACGCACACATCGTTCAATCCTACAAGCGCCCGCCGTTTGTGCTCGTGCGCGGCGAAGGTGTGACGGTCTACGATGCTGAGGGCAAAGCCTATCTGGATTGGGTGGCGGGCATCGCCGTCAATGCCCTGGGCTATGCCGAACCGGGGATGGTCAATGCGATCCAGACGGCGGCGTCCGGGCTGCTGCATACGAGTAACTTGTATTACACCGAAGCCCAGGCGCGGCTGGCCGCAGCCATCTGTGAAAAATCGTTTGCGGATCGGGTCTTCTTCACCAACAGCGGCACGGAAGCCAACGAAGGCGCGATCAAGTTCGTCCGCAAATATCATTACGACCGTGGCGACAGCGAGCGCAAGGAGATCGTTTGCTTCTCCGGCGCGTTCCATGGCCGCACGCTGGGGTCGCTCTCGCTGACACCCAAGGAGAAATATCAGAAGCCGTTTTCGCCGCTCATGCCCGGTGTCGTCGTCGCCGAGTACAACGACATCGCCAGCGCCGACGCCGCCATCACCGAGCGCACGGCGGCGGTCATCGCCGAACCGATTCAGGGCGAAGGGGGCATCAACCCGGCGACGGATGCATTCCTCCAGGCGCTGCGCCGCTTCTGCGACGAGCGCGGGGCATTACTGATCTTTGATGAGGTGCAGGCAGGCATGGGGCGCACGGGTACGCTCTGGTCGAGCGAGCCGAGCGGCGTCACGCCGGATGTGCAAGTGCTGGCGAAGGCGCTCGGCGCGGGGATGCCCATCGGCGCGATCCTCACGACCAACGCAGTCGCCGATCATATCCACCCCGGCGATCACGGCACGACCTACGCCGGCGGCCCGTTCATAACCAGCGTGGCGCACTACGTCTTCGACCGCATCAGCCAGCCGGAGTTCATGGCGCACGTGCGCGAAGTCGGCGATTATCTCAAAGAACGCCTCCAGGAGATCAACAGCCCGCTGATTAAGGAAGTGCGTGGGCGCGGCTTGATGGTGGGGTTGGAGCTGACCGTCGATGTTGCGCCGGTCATCGAGGCGGGTTATCAACATGGCCTGTTGATGGTCAACGCCGGGCCGAGTGTGATTCGCTTCGTACCGCCGCTGATCGTTGAAAAGCAGCACGTCGATGTGCTGATCGAGCGTTTGACCGACATTCTCGCCGCCACAGGAGGCGCACGCTCATGACGGACGTATTGCCTCATATCGACGGGGTGCCTGGCTTCAAAGTGGCAGGCGTCCACGCCGGTCTCAAAGATGACGTGGCGCTCGATTTTGCTCTGCTCGTGAGTGACACTCCCTGCACCGCCGCCGGGGTGTTCACGACCAATCAGGTGAAATCTGCGCATGTGCTCGTAGACATGGAGCGCCTTGAGAAGAAGCGGACAGGCTACCGCGCTGTCGCCGTCAACACCAAGTGTGCCAACGCCTGCACCGGGCAGCAGGGCATCGACAATGCGTTGCAGATGGCGCGTTGGGTGGCGGAGAAGGTTGGCTGCGCGGAAGATGAAGTGCTGGTCATGTCTACGGGTGTCATCGGCACGCAGCTGCCGATGGACAAGATCAAGCGCGGCATCGAACTCGCCGCCGAAAAGCTGGACGGCGGGCGCGAGGCCTGGCAGCGCACAGCCGAAGCCATCATGACCACCGACACGCGCCCCAAGATCGCATCGTTGAAACAGGACGATCAATTCACGGTCGCAGGCATCGCCAAAGGCGCGGGCATGATCGCCCCCAACATGGCGACCATGCTCGGCATTGTTGTTACCGATGCTGCGTTGGAAGAAGCCGCCATTTTGCCCACGCTCCAGAAGGCGTGTGACAAAAGCTTCAACTGCATCTCGGTCGATGGCGACACCAGCACCAACGACACGGTTCTGCTGCTGTCCACGGGCAAGGCGACCGGTGGGGAGATCGCGCAGCCGTTAGTAGATGTCTGCCGCAAGCTGGCACAGGGGGTCGTGCGGGATGGCGAAGGCGCGACCAAGTTCATCACCATCCAGGTGTTCGGCGCGGAGAGCGACGCGTCCGCGAAAGCCATCGCCAACACCATCGCCACGTCGCCGCTGGTCAAGACCGCTTTCTATGGCGGCGATGCCAACTGGGGACGGATCATGATGGCGGCAGGGCGGTCGGGCGTGACGCTCGATCCGAAGCAGATGAAGCTGTGGATGGCGGGCGGTGACACCGAACGGCGCGAGCTGTTGCTCTTTGCCGACGGCCTGCCGACCGATTATTCCGAAGAACGGGCGACCGCGATTGTGCATGAACCTTCCATCTACGTGACGCTGGACTGCGGCCAGGGCAAAGGCCATGCCGTCGTCTGGACGTGCGACCTCAGCCACGATTACGTCTCGATCAACGGCCACTACCGCAGTTAGCGCCACATGAGATTTGATAGGTAGGGGCGGCATACATACCGCCCAAACAAACGGGCAGGAGCAAAACGACCGTGAAACCAGGCTTGTTAGCACTCGAAGATGGGCGAACGTTCGCGGGCCTGGGCTTCGGCGCGGAAGGCACGCAGACCGGCGAGATCGTCTTTAATACTTCGATGACCGGCTACCAGGAAATCCTTACCGATCCGTCGTATCACAAACAGATCGTGACGATGACCGTGCCGCATGTCGGCAACACCGGGATTAACCCTGAGGATGTCGAATCTGAACGCGTCTGGGTGGCGGGGTTTGTCGTCCGCGCTTTAAGCCCGGTCGTCAGCAACTGGCGCAGCCAGATCGATCTCTACGAGTATCTGCGCGATCAGGGCATTATCGGCTTGAGCGGCGTCGCCACTCGCGCGCTCGTCCGCCACATCCGCGAAAAAGGCGCGATGCGTGCCGCCATCGCCCACGGTGAGGCGGCTGCGGATGCCGCAGCACTGGTCGAACTGGCGCGCAGTGCCCCGGATATGAGCGGCGCGAACCTCGTTGATGACGTGACCTGCGCCGAAATCTACAACTGGACGGAGACGAGCAACGTCGCCTGGTATCCGCAGCAGCATTATGATCCGCAGGGGCCGCTGATCGTCGCCTATGACACGGGCATTAAACGCAATATCCTGCGCATGATGACCGACCGTGGCTTGCGAGTGACAATTGTGCCGGCGCGCACCCCTGCCGCCGACGTGCTGGCGCTGAAACCTGCCGGTGTTTTTCTCAGCAATGGCCCCGGTGATCCCGCCGCCGTCACCTATCTGATCGACAGCGTGCGCGATTTGCTTGGCAAGACGCCGGTTTTCGGCATCTGTCTCGGACACCAGATTCTCGCGCTTGCGCTCGGTGGCAAGACCGAAAAGATGCGCTTCGGCCATCGCGGCGGCAACCAGCCGGTCAAGAATCTCCTCACCGGCGTGGTCGAGATCAGTGCACACAACCACGGTTTCGCTGTCACTGCCGACAGCGATCTGCATGGCGCGGAGGTCACACACGTCAATCTCAACGACAACACCATCGAAGGCCTGCGTCATGTCGATCTTGGTGCGTTCAGCGTGCAATATCACCCGGAAGCCTCGCCCGGCCCGCACGACTCACTCTATCTGTTTGACGAGTTCGTTGGCCGGGTGAAGAACCAGGATACGGTTGGAGATCGAGGATGAAACGGTAAGCGTGCTATGGCTGTCGACACGATGCAGGTACAGAAAGAAGTGCGCACGATCATCGCGCTGCTGATGAAGCGCCCGATCACCGAGACCGTCGCGATGGAAGTCGAGACCCATGAGGGTTTTGAGCACCTTGAAATCGTGGATGGACAGTGGGTCGGTTTCGATGAGGATGAATACATGGCGGGCGAAGAACATGGGCGCATCGAGTTCAAATTGCTCCTGAGCCTCGGCAACCATGTTCAGCAGCAGCATCTGGGTATGGTCTATCCAGGCGATACGGTGTTCGTGCTGCGTGGTTCGCCGGACGATATTCAGCTCAAACGGCGGCCCGACCTCGCGTTCGTGAGCCGCGCGCGCGTCAAACCGTCGAAAGGCTACATTTACGCCGCGCCTGATCTGGCTGTCGAGATCATCTCGCCATCCGATACTCCGAAAGAGATCTACAAAAAGCTCTCCGACTATTTCGCCTACGGAACGCAGCAGGTTTGGCTCGTCTATCCTGTTGAACAGAAAGTGATTGTTCATGAGATTGACGGAACGGCAACGACCTATCATGTAGGGCAATCTATACCGGGCGGAGATTTGTTGCCGGGTTTCATGCTCGATCTGTCGGCTTTGTTTTGACTATCTCGTTGGGCGGGTAAGGGAGGAAAAAGAACTTGCAACCTGAACTTAGCTTGATCGTTTCGATTGCAGTTTTACTTGGTGTGATCGTTACCCCTGTCATTGCGGGATTTTTCAGCATTCGCCAAACCAATACCGAACGTAAGGATGCTCGCCTACAAGAACAGCAGATGTACTTGATTGAAACCATGAGGACATTAATTCGACTTCGTTCTAGACTCCAATATCTCCAAGACAAGTGGGAATTTAAGGAAGAAGTCCGCGAACGAGAGGAAGCCTATGGGGAAGCCTACGCAATCATGCTTTCAATACCTGATGAAGATATTCGCAAAGTTACCGAGCAGGTCATGAAAGGGCAAATAACGGAAAACCATAATGAGAAACTAGAGGCGATTAATAGTGCGATATTGCGTCTCGGTAATTTAATAGAAGCCACTATGAGAAAACGCTAAAGCCATTCGACCCTATCGAGTAAGCAGATCATCTCATGCCCAAACGAACTGACCTACACACTTTGCTCGTCATCGGCTCCGGCCCCATCGTCATCGGCCAAGGGCCTGAATTCGACTACAGCGGCGCGCAGGCCTGCAAAGTCCTGCGCCGTGAGGGCTACCGCGTCGTGCTGGTCAACTCCAACCCGGCGACGATCATGACCGATCCCGAATTCGCCGATGCGACCTACATCGAGCCGCTCACGCCGGAGATCGTCGAGCAGATCATCGAGATCGAGAAGCCGGACGCGCTGCTGCCGACGGTCGGCGGCCAGACCGCGCTCAATCTCGCCAAAGCGCTGGCCGAGAATGGCGCGCTCGAAAGGCATGGCGTCGAATTGATCGGCGCGGTTATGGAGAGCATCGATCTGGCGGAGGATCGCCAGCTTTTCAAGCAGGCGATGGAAGAGATCGGCCTGCTATGCCCGCCGAGCGAAATTGTGGACAGTGTCGAGCGGGCATTGGCAGTGGCGGATACGCTCGGCTACCCCGTGCTCGTCCGGCCATCGTTCACGCTTGGCGGCAGCGGCGGCGGGGTGGCTTACAACGCCGATGAGCTGCGCATGGTTTCTGAACGCGGCCTCAAGCTCAGCCCGGTCGGGGAAGTGCTGGTCGAGATGAGTGTGCTCGGCTGGAAAGAGTACGAGCTGGAAGTCATGCGCGATACGTCGGGCAATTTCGTCGTCGTCTGCACGATTGAGAATCTCGACCCGATGGGCGTCCACACCGGCGACAGCATCACCGTTGCACCCGCCCAGACGCTGACCGACAAGGAACTTCAGCGCCTGCGCAACATGGCGAAGCGCGTGCTCGATAAAGTTGGGCTGGCGACCGGCGGCGCGAATGTGCAGTTCGCCATTAACCCCGAAGATGGGCGCGTCTTCGTCATCGAAATGAACCCGCGCGTCTCGCGTTCTTCGGCCCTGGCGAGCAAGGCCACCGGCTTTCCCATCGCCAAGATCGCCGCGCTGCTCGCCGTCGGTTTCCGGCTCGACGAAATCCCCAACGACATCACCCGTGTGACGCCTGCCAGCTTCGAGCCATCGCTCGATTACGTCGTCGTCAAGTTCCCACGCTGGGATTTCGCCAAGTTCCCTGGTGCGGATGCCAATCTCGGCCCGCAAATGAAAGCCGTCGGCGAGGTTATGGCGATTGGCCGCACCTTCCCGGAGGCGCTGCAAAAGGCGGTGCGCTCGCTCGATATTGGCGTGGTCGGCTTCGGCGCACGCTTGCTGGAAGCGCCCGCCGCCGCGATGCGCGTGCCCACGGCGCAGCGGCTGTTCCAGGTGGCTGCGGCGCTCCACAACGGTATGGCGTTGGAAGAGATTGAACGCTCGACCGGCTTCGATCCGTGGTTCGTCCGCCAGATGGCAGACATCATGGTGATTCAATCGACCATCATCAACAAGCGGCTGACGCTTGATCGCCTGGATGAGCGCGACTTCCGCAAGCTCAAGCATTTTGGCTATGGCGATGCACAGGTGGCGAAGCTGATCGGCGTCGAGGAAATGGACGTGCGCGAGCGGCGCAAAGCCTACGGAGTCGTGCCCAGTTACTACCGCGTCGATACCTGCGCGGCAGAATTCGAGGCGCACACGCCCTATCTCTATTCCACGTTTGAGGAGGGCGACGAAGCCCAGCCAACCGGGCGCAAGAAAGTCATCATTCTCGGCGGGGGTCCGAATCGTATCGGCCAGGGCATCGAATTCGACTACTGCTGTGTCCATGCCTGTTTCGCGCTCAAGGAATTGGGCTACGAAACGATCATGGTCAACTGCAACCCGGAGACGGTCAGCACCGACTACGATACCGCCGACCGTCTCTACTTTGAGCCGCTCACGGTCGAAGACGTGCTGAACATTATCGACGAGGAACGTCCATCGGGGGTGCTCGTCCAGTTCGGCGGGCAAACGCCGCTCAACATTGCCCGCGAACTTGCCGATGCCGGCGCGCCGATCTGGGGCACGTCGGTGGACACCATCGATCTGGCCGAAGATCGCAAGCGCTTCAATGCGCTCATGACGGAGCTAGGCATTGCTCAGCCGCCCGGTGCGACTGCGCTGACTCGAGAAGAAGCGCTCAAAGTTGCCAACGATATTGGCTATCCGGTGATCGTGCGCCCGTCCTACGTGCTCGGCGGGCGTGGCATGGCGATTGTTTTTGACGATGCTATGCTGCTTGAATGGCTGGACAAACACATCACCTGGAGCCAGCATCCGATTCTGATCGATCACTTCCTGGACGACGCCTTCGAACTCGATGTCGATGCGCTCTGTGATGGCGAGCGCGTCGTCATCGGCGGCATCATGGAGCATATCGAGGAAGCTGGTGTCCACAGCGGCGACTCTGCTTGCTCGATCCCGACGATCAAGATCACGCACTATCATCTCGAAATCATCCGCGATTACACACGGCGAATTGGTCTGGCGCTCGGTGTCAAAGGGCTGTTCAACATCCAGTTCGCCATCAAGGACGAGGTGGTCTACGTCCTGGAGGTCAACCCGCGCGCCAGCCGCACCGTGCCCTACGTCAGCAAAGCCACGGCGGTGCCGCTCGCGCGTTACGCAGCCATGATCGCGGCGGGCAAAACTCTAAAGGACATCGGCTTTCTTGACGAGCCGGTGGTCGATGGCTTCTTCGTCAAGGAAGCGGTGCTGCCGTTCCAGAAGTTCCCCGGCGCGGATGCCCGGCTTGGCCCGGAAATGCGTTCGACTGGCGAGGTCATGGGGCACGCGGCGTCGTTTGGCCGCGCGTTCGCCAAAGCACAGCTTGCCGTCGGCAGCAAATTCCCGCTCGATGGCACGGCCTTCATCAGCGTCAACCCCTATGACCGCAACGCCGTCGTCATCATCGCGCGCGATCTGCATCAAATGGGCTTTCGCCTGCTCGCGACGCGCGGCACAGCGGAGACGCTGGTGCAGGCCGGGCTGCCGGTCACAATCATGAACAAGGTCAGCGAAGGCTCACCGCACATCGTCGATGCGATCCGCGCGGGCGAGATCGATCTGATCCTGAACACGCCGCGCGGCAGCGTCGCCCATGCCGACGGCTCGCTCATCCGGGGCACGGCGGCGCTTTACAACGTGCCGCTGATCACGACCTTGAGCGCCGCGTTGGCGGTCGTGCAGGGGATTCGCGAACTCAAGCAGAAAACGCTCAAAGTCCGCAGTTTGCAGCGACATCACACCCAGGATCGCGGCTAGGGCACTGTGCTGCGCGGCCTAATCTTGCCGGAGCGCTCGGATCTCCTGCGTCTGATCCTGCTTCTGCAAGTCCGCCGGGTGATAATCCGACAGAATCGAACTGCCGATGAACTCGCGCAGCAGCGACGTATCGGGAATCAGATCGCGCTGCCCCGGAGCCAGCGGCTCGACCCAGCGCACAAACGAGAGCAACCGGTTGGCTTCCAGGTGCGCAGAGGTCTTCGGTTCAACCTGCAAAAGCAGCGGCTCAGCCAGAGGGCGTAGCGCCGCCAATTCGTAGGTGAGCGCGGAGTTGAAGATCGCGTCGGCATTTTCCTGGTACGGGAAGATGTTGCGCTTTTCGCCCGCGCGCACGCTTTCCCAGCGGTTGAGCGTCGTCGTCGCGTCGTTGCCGCGGGTTGCCGCGTCGCGCACGATTCGGCGCAGCAGGCGCACGTCTGTCGTCGGCACGCGGTTGTGCATATCGATGTTGAGCGCCGTCAGCGGCGAGATGTAAATACGGAACAGGTTGTCGCGGGGGACAGAATAGACCAGGCGTGGATTTAGCCCGTGGATGCCCTCGATAATCAGGATCTGATTCTGAGCCAGTTGTGCCAGACGACCATGAATACTCTTGCCATTGACGAAATCGAAATGGGGCAGATTCACGGCGTCGCCGCGCACCAGCGCCGCCAGATGCTCATTGAACAGCGGCAGATTGACCGCCTCCAGAGCCTCGAAGTCGAAATTGCCGTTGGCATCGCGTGGCGTTAGGTCGCGGTCAACGAAATAGTTGTCCAGTTCGAGCGTGAACGGGCGTAAACCATGCGCCAGCAACTGGATCGCCAGCCGTTTGGCGAAGGTCGTCTTTCCCGACGACGAGGGGCCGGCGATCAAGACGAGCCTTACACCGCGCTCGGCGTGCTGTCGGCTGACGGTGCTGGCAATCGCCGCGATCCGCTGTTCGTGCAGCGCCTCAGCGACGAGGATCAGCTCCTGCGTCGCATTACGGCGCACGATCCGGTTCAGCCGCCCGATGTCCTCGATGCCCATGCGGTACAGCCACTCTTCCGCCTCGTGAAAAACCGCGCTGATCTTCGTCTCCGGGTCGAATTCGCGCAGTTCTGTCGGGGACTCGGCAACCGGGTATTGGAGGTAGAACGCCGTCTCGGTGTGATGCAGCTTGAAATGGGGCAGGTACCCGGTTGAGGGCACCATGTAACCGTAGAAATAGTCCGAGCGCCCGCGCAGCGTATACAGTGTCAGATCATCACGCAGCCGCGCTTCCAGCAGCCGCAGCTTGTCACTTGCGCCGCGCGTGGCGAAATAGCTGCGCGCTTCTTCCAGCGAGACGATCTCTTTGGTGATTGGATGATTGTCTTCGACAAGCTGATGCATATGGGCTGCCAAACGCGCCAGTTCTGCCTCGGAGAGTGGTGGTCGCTTGGTGACGGTGCAGTAGAAGCCGCCTCCGGAGATGGCATAGCCCACGTTCACGCCCGTGCCCGGAAAGACTTCTTCCACCGCCGTCGTCAACAGCAAGACCAGCGAACGGCGGTAAATGCGGCGGCCATCACTGTGGCTGAAAAGCACCGGCGCAAGCGAACCGTCGCGTCGTATCGGGTAAGACAACTCCCGCAGCTTGCCGTCGAGGATGCCGCCCATGATGGCTGTATCATAGGCGGCGTTGAATAACGCCTGTTTGGCCTGCAAGAAAGCTTCAATCGTCTGGCCGACCTTGCCTTCCAGGACAACGCCATCGTCAAAAGTCACACGCACCGTCTCGCGTGGTTGTGATCGTTCAATGGAATCGATAATCTGCGGAATCATAAAACAGCTCTCGAACTTCTTAGAAACTTACCTACACATTCTACTCTCAGTTTCTGCGCGCGGAGGATGGCGAATTGTGTGCCCATTGACGGTATAATCCGCGATAAGTCGCGTAAGGAGCCTCGAAGATGACCCCAGCCTATGAACCTTACTTGCAAGAGGTGTTGATCGATGAAGTGCGGCTGCAAGCCCGGATCGCCGAATTAGGTGTCTCAATCTCCCATGATTACGCCAACGTTGGCCAGCTTATGCTCATCTGCATCTTGAAAGGTGGCGTCATGTTCCTGACCGACTTGATGCGCCACATCGACGTGCCTCACGAGATCGACTTCCTGGCGGTCAGCGCTTATGGGCGGGGCGCGCGGGCGTCGACTGGCGACGTTCGCATCGTCATGGATCTATCGGAGCAGGTCAGCGATAAACACCTGTTGATTGTCGAAGACATCATCGACAGTGGGCACACGCTCAAGTTCGTCATGGACATGCTGGCAGCGCGCAATCCCGCCAGCGTCAAACTCTGCACGCTGCTCGATAAGCCCTCACGCCGCACCATCGACATTCCTATCGATTACATTGGCTTCGTCATCGAGGACAAGTTCGTTTTCGGCTACGGCCTCGATCTGGATGAGAAGTTCCGCAACTTGCCCTTTATCGGCGTCGTCAAGCCGGGAGTCGTCCTGAATGGGTGACGACGAACGCCGCCCGATGCCTTTGCCGCTTGTCTGGTCGGATGCAGCGCTGGATCTTTTCGAACAAATCGCGTCCTTACAGATCCCGGCTTACGCGGTCGGAGGGGCGGTGCGCGATGCCTGGCTGCGCCTGCCGCTCAAAGACCTGGATCTGGCCACGCCGGATGATGGCCTGAGGCTGGCGCGCCGGATCGCCAACGCACTCGGCGGTGCGTACTATCCGCTCGACACTGAGCGCAGCGTCGGGCGCGCCATCGTTGAGCTGCCGCAAGGCAAACTCGTCATCGATGTGGCACGTTTCCGTGGTGATGGCCTCACCGCCGATCTCGTTGATCGCGATTTCACTATCAACGCGATGGCCGTCGATCTGCTGGATGATCCACAGCGCCTCATCGATCCCATGGGCGGCGCAGAGGATGCGCGCGTCAGGCTGCTGCGCCAGTGCAAACCCGGCGCAATCGCGGACGATCCGGTGCGGGCGCTGCGGGCGGTGCGCCAGAGCGTCCAACTGGGTTTCCGCATTGAACCCACAACGCTGGCGGCAGTGCGTGCGCAAGCGTCCCGTCTGGAAAACGTGTCACCAGAGCGCGCCCGCGACGAGTTCTTCCGGCTGTTGGCGCTGCCGAAAGCTGCCGCTGCGCTCAAAGTCGCGGATGTGCTCGGCCTGCTCAAGATTATCCTGCCGGAAGCGCAGCATCTGCACGAGCGCAACACCTGGCAGCGCGCGCTGACGATGATCGAACGGCTCGGCGACGTCTACCTGACTATCAGTCCGCGGCGCACGGACGAAACGGCTGCCCGCTTCAGCCTGGGCATGATCGTGATGGGCCTGGATCGCTATCGCCAACAGGTGCAGGTACACCTGGATGAAGGCTGGGCTGACGATAGATCTCACCTGGCGCTGCTCACGTTTGCGATATTGCTCTTACATGCCGTCCCGCCGGACGCTGCCGACAAGCGCGCCGCCCTGATGCCGCTCAGCAACCGGGAACGCGACCGCCTGAATCTGATCCTGCGCTATTTCGCCGAGGATCAGCCGCAAGATGATCTGTCTGTGCTGGGGCTTCATCGCTACTGGCGCAGGCTGGGCGCCGCGGGCATCGACGTTGTTATCCTTGAACTTGCTGGCTATCTCGCGGACAAAGGCCTTGAAATCGATCAGGACGATTGGATTCGGCGGATTGAGCGCGCCCGTACGCGCCTCGAAGCCTATTTCGATCACTACGTCGAGGTGGTAGAGCCGCCGGTTCTGGTCGATGGTGGTGCGTTGATGAAAGCCCTTTCGCTCAAGCCTGGCCCGATTGTCGGCAGGCTGCTCGAAGCCATTCGCGAGGCACAGGTCATCGGTACTGTGACAACAGCGGATGATGCGCTGGCGTTCGCGCGCAAGCATTTAGAGTCTCCTCAAGATTAAGCGCGCTATTCTGCCTGGGCGTCCTCTGGCGTTTGTGGCGCTGCTTCGTAAAACAGGAGCAGCGTGTTCCCATATTTGCGCTCGTCGTAGAGATGCAACCGCTTGAGCGCCAGTGTCTCATGTTCGCTGGGGTCGATCTGGGCGATGATAGTCGTTCCTGTTGGCGTCCACGCGGCTTCCTCATCGAGAAGCTGCAAGATTTTCGACCACATTCCCTTGTACTGTGGTGGGGCGATGTAGATCAGCGTGAACGGCGCGGCTGGCGGTTGCTTCAACAGTGCGAAGGCGTCAGCGCGCCGGACGCTGGCCTTGTCGGCGAGCTTCGTCAGCGCCAGATTGGTGTGGATCGTCTCAATCGCTTTGCGGTCAAGGTCGTAAAACCAGGCACGGCGCGCACCCCGGCTCAGCGCCTCGATGCCGACGCTACCTGTGCCCGCAAACAGATCGCAGACGACGGCATCGTATATATCCCGGCCAATGATGTTGAACAGCGCTTCCTTGACGCGATCCATGATCGGGCGTGTGCTGTCGCCCGGCACGAGTTTAAGCTGTTTACCTTTGGCGCTACCGGCGATGACACGAATAGACATTTTACACGCTCGCGGGTTCAACGACGGCGCGCAGGGCACGTGCGTTCGAACGCGGAGTCGCAGGCAGCGCCGGGCTGCCCGTCGAGAGGATCAATCGCCGCTGGTTGACTCGCTGCAGCGCGTCGCGTGCGGTGTCACGGATGCTCGTTGGTGTACCCAGGTACAGATCTTGCTCACTCGATAACCCACCGCAGACTGCACCCGTACACAGCGATTTGCCTGCGGCAATATCCGGCTCGCCATCACGATCACGCCACTGCATGACTTGCCCCGGCAGGCTGCTCGTCAGGCGAAGCATCGGTGTTACTCCTTGCACACACATGGTATTCAGCCACCAGCGCTGCGGCACCGCCGCCAGAATCTGTTTGTCGTATGGATAACCAAATGCCCGGTACTCATCTTCCGCCAGCGTGTCGTAATTGGCATGGCGTATCACGTAGCATACTCCGGCCAGCGGCAGTTTGCGCAATGCTTCAATGAAGCGGAGCAGATTTTCCGTCAGAATGTTCAATCCACTCTTGAGGCGGTCGCTTTGTGTCCGTAGATGGCGCAGCAACAATTCCTGGCCTGCCAGCATCTCCGCCTGCGCCAGCGGGCTGTATATCGTCAGCAGCACCGGCGTATCTTCAAGCGCCGCGCACACCATGCGTACGCACTCAATCTGTCGCCCGTGCCCGCCGCGTGTTGGGTCAAGGCTGCGCAGCTCCGTCCAGTCGAGCGACCGCGCAACACTGCGCCGCGTGATCTCGCGCTCGCCATCAGCGGTGCCGTGCCAGATTTCGTGGATGCCATAATCGATCACCTGATAGGTCGATCCCGGCATCAGGCACGCGATGTCCCAATCAAACGCACGTTGCTCCTCAATGAACGTCTGGGCCAGATCGGCGGCGCGTAGATCATCACCTGGATAATGCCGCCAAAGCGCAACGGGGGGGCGGTCGCTCGGCTCTCCAGCAATCGTGCGTTCCAGACGCTCGCGTTTGTTCATTGTCCCATCAAGCTGATTTTGTCTCTTTTACGCGCTGGCTGATCATGCGCTGGAGCATTTCCCAGCGGTCGTTATGGCCCTTGGCACGCTCTTTATCGACTATTTCCAGGCATTTCTGAAAGGTGCTGTGCGCGGTTTCTTTTTGTCCTTGTGCCACGCGTGTCAGGCCCAGCCCATACAGGGCATCGACGTGGCTCGGCGCTGATTTCAGGATTTCCTCGAACTCGTGCAAGGCGTCTGTCGCGTTTCCCTGACGCAAATGCGCCCAAGCCCGTCCGATTTCTGCGGCGTATTGATCTTCCACTGCGTTTTGTCCTTATCGATGACACGAACCGCGCCATTATAACGATCTTGTGGCTATGGCGCGATAGAGACCCGCGTGGAAAGCTCCAGAGTCTGACCCAGCACAGCGCCGTTGCTGTCGAAGAACGTCAGCCGCGTAGCCGGGTCGCAGACATTATCGCACGCGATGACCTCGATACGCACGATTGCGTCTGCTGCCGGTGCATCGTCGGGGATTGCCAGGGCGTAGTCATCGCGGACGAGGCGCGCTGTTGACCAGCGCGGGGTCGGATAATTGCCTGGCTCATGAGGATTAGTATACGTAATCAATTGCCCCGTGCCGGCATCGACCAGATCGATGCTGATGTGGTAATCCTCTGTTAAGGCGCGAACGGTTCGCCAGTAGCTTGTCAGGTTCAGCGTGTCTCCAGGCCGAACGGTGGGATTAGCGATCTGGAATGAGGCCATTTCCAAACCTGAGTCCGTGCGCGCCCAAATCGGCGTGCTGCCGCTGAGCGAACTGCCGGATTCTGTTCGCAGGCCATCGAGCACGCCGGAAAAGCCTAAAAGGGCGGTGAGTGCTACGAGCACGAAAAGCACCGTCACCGCGCGAATTTCCTGGTGACGCAAGAGAGGATATTCGGTCAGGAACGGCTGGTGATGTTTCGCGCGCCGTCTTGTCATCAAAGCCACCAGCGCCAACGATGCCCAACTCCCTGCCCAGGCGATGGCGCGAATCGGAGTCGTGTCGAGCCGCAGGTTCAGCTCTGTCGTCAATGCCTCGTCGAACGCAATCGAAATCAGTCCGGTGTCGGCGTCTTGTTCCAGTCTGACTCTGCCGCTGTTGGTGCTCGCTGTCCAGCCGGGAAAATAAGCGGTCAGCACCGTGAATTCGGTCGGGGCATACGTTTGCACTTGCAGGCGGTCGCTGTGCGAAGTGTGCTCCAGAAATCCAATCTGCACGTTGGAATTGAGATACAGCATGTCGATCTTGCTGATGTCGCCCGTTCGATAGCCATTAATCAGCGCGCGGTTCAGACCCAGGCCCGGTGACAGCGTTGTAGGCAGGAGCAGACCGCGCGGCAGACCTGCGATCCCGAAGCCCTGGAGTTCATACTCTATCTGCGCAGCGGGCGCAGCGCTCCCGAAGGATTTGGTAGAAAACGGAAACAGCCAGATCGGCAGCGCAGCCGCGACGATCACCAGGCAGAGGAGAGTGAACAGCCAGCCACGACGGCGCGCGGATGCGTCCAGGTAGACCTCGGCGACACTGCTTGCACCAATCGACAGGCACAGCGTCATGACGCCGAGCAGCCAGGTCTGCTCCGGCATGATCACGAGGGCGATCAGCCCGGTCAGCAGCCCTACCATCAGAAACAACGCCTGGAATGACCCGCGTGATCGCCTGCGCAGCATCAGCAGCCCGGCTGCCAGACTGAAGAGCACCAGTGGTGTGCCCAGCGTCCATTGCGGGGTGGGGAAAAGCAGCGCCGGATCAGGTTGACCGAGAGGGGCCAGCAGTCCCGGCAAACTCAGTCTGCCGTTCATGGGGGCGCTCACCATCTGCCAGCGAACTGCATTGATTTCGACCAGCGCCGGTAGCCAGAAACAGGCAGCCAATCCGACGCCCGATCCAAGCGCCACGATTGCTGCTCGCCAGCGCACACCCTGGCGATCCGGGGCGGTCACACGCCAGGCGATAAGGATCGCGCCAAGACACAAACCGGCAGCGGTGAAGCGGAGGTCGGTCATGACGAGCGCGCCGATTGTCAGGCTCACAAGCGCGAAGTCGAATGGCTGGCGACCGCTTAGCAGGCGGTCGAGACCCCAGAGCAGCGCCGGCAGCAGCCAGAGGCTGATCACGGCGGGCAAGTCGCCCAGGACATAAGGCGCGATCAGGCCGGTATATGGGCTGAAGCTGTACAACAGATTGGCGATCAGACCGGCAGCCGCGCCCGCGCGCCGGGCTACCAGCGTATAAACGGTCATCCCGGCGAAGGTCAAGGCGAGCGCGGAGACGATCTGAACGGCGGCAACCGGATCGCCCGCGATCACGATTTGCGTGAGTGCTGCTGCGTAAGCCGCGCCCTGGGGATAATAATGCGGCAGCGGTGCGCCGTAGCCACCCAGGACGTGAGGCGACCAGCGCGGATACCAGCGGCCTTCTTGCAGCGCGGCGGCAGTGTTCTCGGTCTGGAATACATAATGTTCGCTGTCGTTGGTGCGCGGCAAACCTGGCTGCAGCAGCATTGGCAGCGCGATCAACACGCTGAAGGCTATGCTCAGCAGCCCAGCCCAATCGGTCTTGCGCAGAGCGCGCCGCATCCAGATCGGCAGGTCGCTTGTAGGAGCCGTTGAAATCGCCATAGTTCAAGTCTACGCGATTTCAGCGCTGATGTATGTACGAACAATGTACTGAGAGGATTTCCTCAAAACGATGCTGCGCTTGATTCGTGGTGTCTAGGATGCTATGCTTCGCCCGGATCAGGCCCAAGACTCGTATGAACCAGCTACTCACACGCCTCGCTACGCCCGATGATTTATCCGTTCTGAGCGGTGTCTGGTATGACAAAGCTGTCCTGCTGGCGCAGCAAGATCAGCGCATCCAGCTTGCACCGGATGCCCGCACTGCGTGGGAGCACGCACTTGCACGCTGGTTGGTCGATCCGCACTACGGCATATTCGTTGTTGAAAGCAATCAGGCGCTCTGTGGCTATCTGGTCGGGCAGATTCAATGGGTGCTGCCGGGGATGAGTCCCGCACAGCTTGGCGTCATTATCGATATGGCCGTTGATTTGCATGATTATCATCCTGGCGCGGCCCGTGCTCTGGTCGATGCAGCGCGTACATGGTTTAATGCACAGTCTGTTGAACATATCGTCGTCCAGGTACACCGGCAAAGCGCGGTCGAACAGGCCTTCTGGCGATCCCTGGGAGCGGCACCATGGATGGAGTGGTTGTGGATTCGGTCGTAATTCGCCCGGCGGTAACGGCGGACATCGAAGCTGTTGGCCGTCTGTGGACTCGCCTCGTAGATTATCACGTTGCTCTGGATGATCGTTTGCCATCCGCTGTGCCCAATGGCGGGCGGCGTTATGCCCGCCGTTTGTACGACAAGCTCGACGATCCGTTCGCGCGCTTGCTGGTCGCGGATGCCGGTGGTCAGGTTGTCGGTTTTGTGCTGGGGATGATTGTTGATCTCGTGCCTGACGTTTTCGAGCAGGAGCCCAGTGGTTTTCTGGCCGATATTTACGTCGATGCAGCCTATCGCCGGCATGGCATTGGACGGCGGCTGGTCGAGGCGTTGATGACCTGGTTTCAGGAGCGCGGTGTTACCTATTATGAGCTGCACGTGGCGGCGCTCAATGCCGAAGGGCTGGCGTTCTGGCGCGCGCTGGAAAGTGAGCCGGTCATGGTGCGAATGCGCACGCCTGTCAACAAGGGGAACTCATGATGACAAAGCTGCTGTATCAGACCGATAGCTATCTGCGTGAATTTACCGCCCAGGTCGTGGAGGTGCGCCCGGATCAGCGCGGCGTCTTGCTGGATCAGACCGCTTTCTATCCTGGTGGCGGCGGTCAGCCGTATGATCTTGGCTACATTGAGGTTGGCGACAGGCGCTATCCCCTGACTAAAGTCGAGCGGGGCAATGTCCACGTGCTTGAAGGCGACGACCTGCCCGGCGTCGGCACGCAGGTGCGCGGCGTCATTGATTGGGATCGGCGCTACAAGCTCATGCGCACCCACACAGCCATGCACATTCTCTGCGGCGTCGTCTGGCGCGATTATGGCGCGAGCGTGACCGGCGGTAACATGGAACCGCTCCAGGGACGCATGGATTTCGAGTTTGAACGCCTTCAAGGCGATCTGGTACGCGAAATTGAAGCCAGCATCAACGCAGAAGTTGCAGCCGCGCGCGATCTTCAGGTGCGCATTCTGCCGCGTGAAGAAGCCTTCCAGATCCCTGATCTTATTCGCACCAAGATCAACCTGCTGCCGGAAGGCATCACCGAAGTTCGCACAGTCGAAATCATCGGGCTGGATTTGCAGGCGGATGGCGGCACGCATGTCGCCAATACGCGTGAAGTCGGACCGATTCGCATCACCGACTATAAGAGCAAGGGCGGTATCAACAAGCGGATCTACGTGGAGTTAGAGCTGTAATTCCTGTAAGATCGCCCGAGATTTCTGACAGCGGCGTAATTTTTCCAGGGCGGTTCGCCGCCGATTGAGAGCGGATGCGCTACCATGATCCAGCGGTTTCTTCTTTTCCTCGGCCCTGCGCGCAGCCGCGCACTCTTCATCCTGATTGGCGCTACTGGCGCGCTGAGTCTGGTGCTCAATGCTGCCATCGACGCCGGCGACTGGGTGCGACCCGTCCAGACGCTGCTCGCCATCGCCGCGATTGTCGGCTCAGCCATCATCATCGGCGGACGCATGGAGCCAGAGGATCGCGCGCGCTGGACGGCTATCCTGCTGCCTGCTATCGGTGCGCTGTTTCTGGGCGTTTTCTTTCTGCAAGATTATTTGTGGCTGCTTGGCGGCGCCTCGCTTGGTTGGCTGGTCGCCGGTCTCTTCATCTTTCGCGCACGTGCGCCCATGGCCTACCGGCAGGCGGTTAAACTCCTGCGCAAGAATGACTATGCGGAAGCTGTCAAGAACCTGGATGTGCTGATCAAGCAGGAACCGAACGACGCTAATCATTATCGCTTCCGCGCCGAGGTCTTGCGTGTGTGGGGCAAGCTCGACCGCGCACGTCGCGATTACCTGAAGATGACGGATCTTGCGCCGGATTCGCCGCTGGCCTTCAATGGACTTGCCGAAGTCTACCTGCAATCCGGCGATTATCACGCCGCCCTGGATGCTGCCCAGAAAGCCGTTGAACTTGCGCCCGATGACTGGGTGGCATACTACAATCTCGGCATGATCGAAGATCGGCTGCAGGAGTCGGAACAGGTCATCGCTCATCTGGAATTGGCGCTGCAAAAGAAGGTGCGCGATGCACGTCATCGTGCTCTGATCTATTTCTACAGAGCACGCGCGTATCAGCGCCTGGGCGACACCGCCTCCGCCCACGCCGAAATTGACGCGCTCAAGCGTGAACGCACCGGCCTGGAGGAGTGGCAGAAAATCCTCGAAAGTGATCAGGCCGCCACGCTGGAGAAAGTCTTGGGAGAGGACATTCTTCTGGCGCAGGCGGTCGCGGACGGCAAACGCGATCTGGCGACGGTGGATTCGGAGGCGCGCTCATGAGGAGCGGTCGTCTCCGCTGGTGGTTGTTGGTGTTGACGGTTGCCCTGGCAATCGTTGGCATTCTGGCCTTCATTGGCGGAGTGGGTTTCGAGTTCTTCGCGACGCGCCGCAATCCTTTAATCGATGAGCTTTCGCCCGCGCTCTCGATAGCCGTAACCGGTTTGTGCCTGGCCGCCATCATGGTTTTGATCTGGTTCACGATTGTGGCCTGGTCTCTCGCGCGCCAGACGCGCGCGCGCGGCTCCGGCTATGGCGATGCGTACCGGCTGATCGAATCATTTCGCTTTCGCGATGCGATTCCGCTGCTTGAACGCTCGATCAGCGAAGGCAAAGAGACCGCCGAAGTCCTGATGTTGCTGACAAGCGCCTATGCCTATGCCGGGCAGCTTGCCAAAGCCCAGGCGACTGCCGACCGCGCTGTGCAGTTATTTCCAGACGATCCAAATGCCTACGTCACGCTTGCCAACGGCTATCGCCTGCAAGCGGCCTATGACGAAGCCGTTTATGCGCTGCGGCAGGCCGTGTCGCTCGATCCGGATCGCTCGGTCGCCTGGGCAGAATTGGGCTTCTTGCAGCGGATCACCGGCGATGAGGCTGGCGCACAGCAGTCGCTTGAACGCGCAACCGGCCAGGCGCTGCCAGCCGCTTACGGTGTCCGCGCCTACTACCATCTCATGCACGCCTATCAGCAGCAGGGCGATTCGCGCAAGGCAGCGCGCGCAGCAGCCAAAATGATGAGCGCGCGCGATGGTCTGGCTGCGTGGCGCAGCGGCTTGCGTGCTCTTCAGGGGACGGCTTATGGTCAAACACTCCGCTACGAGGTCGAGGCCATCGAGCAAGCCATCGCCGACGCCGATTCCGGCAATCTCGGCTGAGGCAGATCGTGATCTGGTTGATCGCGCGCTTGCGCCGTGATGTCTCTGCCTGGGATCGCCCGACACAGGCCGGTTTCGTTTTGGCGCTTGGTCTGCTCGCTATCGCGGTACTGCTCTTTTTCATTGCGCCGCAAGAGCAACGCCAGACGATCCTCATCGGTATCGGTGCGCTCATCATCGTGACCCAGATACTCGTCATGTGGGGCAACCGAACCATGGTTGCGCCGCTGACCCAGGCACAGCGCGCCTTTCTGCGTGGCGATCTGGAGGGGGCAGTCGCATTGTTGGAGCCGATGCGCGCCTCAGGGGAGGCCGATGCGCGGACACTCACGTTGCTTGGCAATGCTTATCGCCAATTGGGGCGTCTTGACGAAAGCGCTGCAATCTTGTCAGAAGCCGTTGACAATTCGCCAAATCATCATTATCCGCTCTATGGCTTTGGACGTACACTGATAGTGCAAGGAAATTATGCCGACGGCGTGGCTTTTGTTAAGCGTGCGCTGGAAGCCGGTGCGCCGCCGGCTGTTCGCTTCGATATTGCCGAGGCATATTATCGCCAGGGAAATATCGAAGATCTTGTGGCTGTATTGTCCGATGTCGATGTGGCAGGTGAGGAGCCGCGCGAACTGTTGCTGTCTCTCTGGCGCTGGCGTTATGCTGGTGCCCCGTCACCGCGCCGGGAGTTGCTCGAAGGTGGGATTGTCTTTTGGGAAGTGCAGGCAGAACGATTCGCTGCCACACCTTATGGCGCATCAGTCGGGAATGACGTCACTTATCTCAAATCGCTTCTAAACGCATGGGGGAATGATGGCGATGAACCGTAGAAACAACAAAGGTGGATCGCTGCTTCGAAATATCATCATCATTGCAGTGATCGGCGTGATTCTGGTCGGTGGTGGAGTCTTGTCGTTTCTTGCCGATCAAGCGTCGCGGAAGTCGCCGCTGGAGATCTTACCTTATCCCAGTGCCGAACTCTGGGGGTATCGTAATCGTCAGACGTCTTCGCGCGAGGTCTACTACAAGATTCGGGATGCGTCGCCAGATGTCGTGGCCGAGTACTATCAGAGTCGGCTCAACGACCACACCAAAGGCACTGAGGAAGCCTGTGTACGGTTGCCTGCAGAAGGAGAATTCCCCGCGAGTGAACTGGGGCCCGGCGTGCCACCTTATGCGTTCCGCTGTCTGTTCGATAACTCTGGTTTCCAATCCACGCAGTATACCCAGGTGACGGTCAGCCCCGGGTTGTACAACAGCGATCCTGAATACAACACCGAAGGCCTGACGGTTGTTCAGTATGTGCAGGTCTGGCAGCCCTAAGCTCTTTTCATAGCCAGTACGTTTGAGCACAACCACAGCCGCGACGATGACGCCCGGCTGTGGTTTTTGTGTGCATTCGAACAGCTTTCACACGCTTTCCTCTTCATTCTGCGCTTCAGACTTCCCGAAATGGCAAAGTTTGGCGATAATGAAACCAACGATCTCAGATCACTCAATTCAGACGATCCTTGAAGGAGGTGCATACGTGGCCGTGGGAGAACTACTCACGCCGCGTGTCATTGTCGGTCTGCTGCGAATACGCTGATTGCCAATCATGAATTTACCCTCGTAAGCAGATCAACAAACGTGGAGCGTTACATGCCGTTTCAACCTGTGAATCCGAAAGTCGATATCCAGAAGGTCGAGCGCGATCAGCTCGACTACTGGCGCACGAACGACATCTTCAAGCGCACGATGACCGAGCGCGAAGGTCGTCCGAACTACGTTTTCTATGAAGGGCCGCCGACTGCGAATGGCAAGCCAGGGACGCATCATGTGCTGGCGCGTGCCTTCAAGGACATGTTCCCTCGCTACAAGACCATGCGCGGCTTCTACTCGCTGCGCAAGGGCGGCTGGGATACGCATGGCCTGCCGGTCGAAATCGAGGTCGAGAAAGAACTCGGCATCACCCACAAGCATCAGATCGAAGAATACGGCATCGCCGCTTTCAATGAGAAGTGCCGCTCAAGCGTCTTTCGCTATATCTCTGACTGGGAGAAGCTCACCGAGCGCATCGCCTACTGGACGGATCTCGACGAAGCCTACGTGACCTTCACCAACGATTACATCGAAAGCGTCTGGTGGATTCTCAAGTCGCTCTGGGAGAAGGATCTCCTCTACAAGGGGCTGAAGGTCGTTCCCTACTGCGCGCGCTGCGGCACGCCGCTCAGCAGCCACGAAGTCTCGCTCGGCTACCAGGACGTCAAAGACCCCAGTGTTTTCGTCCGTTTTCCACTGCGCGATCAACCGGGTGTCTATTTCCTTGTCTGGACGACGACCCCCTGGACGCTGCCCGCGAACGTTGCACTGGCGGTGGGTGAGAAGGTCGATTACGTCCAGGTCGAGGGGCCGGCTGCGGATGGCGAAGGCACAGAGCAATTGATCCTGGCCGAAGCGCTGATGGGTAAAGTCCTGCGCAGTGCCGATCAGTATCGGGTGGTCAAGCGCATGAAGGGCAAAGACCTGCTGGGTATGCATTACAGCCCGCTCTATACCTTCTTGCCCGTCGAGCAGGATTACGCCTACGTCGTTGGTGGCGATTTCGTCAGCACAGAAGACGGCTCCGGCATCGTTCACCTGGCGCCTGCCTACGGCGCGGACGACATGGAAGCGGGCAAGAAATATGGCCTGCCCGTGCTCCAGACGGTCGCGCCGGATGGCCGCTTCATCGACGCCGTGACCGAGTTTCGGGGAATGTGGGTCAAGGACGCCGATCCGGAGATCATTACCGATCTCAAGCGTCGCGGCTTGATGTATAAGAGCGAGAAGTACGAGCACAGCTACCCGTTCTGCTGGCGCTGTAACACACCGCTGCTCTATTTCGCCCGCGATACCTGGTTCATCCGCAGCACGGCTTACCGCGACAAGATGATCGCCCTCAACCAGACGATCAACTGGGTGCCGAAGCATGTGCGCGACGGGCGTTTTGGCAACTGGCTCGATGATGTGAAAGACTGGGCGTTGGGGCGCGAGCGCTATTGGGGCACACCGCTGCCCGTCTGGGTGGATGACAAGACCGGCGACATGCTCTGTGTTGGCAGTGTGGCCGAGTTGAGCCGTCTCGCCGGACGCGATTTGAGCGAACTCGATCTGCACCGGCCTTACGTCGATGAGATCACGTTCCCCAATCCGAATGGATCGGGCGGGACGATGCGCCGCGTCAAAGAATTGATCGATGTCTGGTTCGACAGCGGCTCAATGCCCTACGCGCAGTGGGGCTACCCGGAGCATGGCGAAGACATGTTCATGCACCAATTCCCGGCGGACTACATCTGCGAGGCGGTCGATCAGACGCGCGGCTGGTTCTACAGCTTGCACGCCATCGGTGCGATGCTCATGGAATCGGTCGCTTTCAAGAACGTCATCTGCCTGGGGCTGATCCTCGACGGCAACGGCCAGAAGATGTCGAAATCCAAGGGCAATGTGGTCGATCCGTGGGATGTGCTCAATGCGCACGGCGCGGATGCGTTCCGCTGGTATCTGTATACGGCCAGCCCGCCCGGCGAGCCGCGTCGTTTCTCCGCTGATCTGGTGGGCGAAGTCGTCAGCAAGTTCTGGCTGACGCTGTGGAATACCTACAGCTTCTTCGTCACCTATGCCAACCTCGACGGCTGGACACCGGCGAAGGCACAGCCGCCGGTCAGCGAGCGCGATCCGCTCGACCGCTGGGTGCTGGCGGAGCTGAACGAACTTGTCAAAGAAGTGACGGACGCTTACGAGAACTACGACGCACCAAACGCCACACGCCCGATCCAGGTCTTCGTCGAAGCGCTCAGCAACTGGTACGTGCGCTTGAGCCGCCGCCGCTTCTGGAAGAATGAGGAAGACACCGACAAACTGAGCGCCTATGCGACGCTCTACGAATGCCTTGTCACCGTCTCCAAGCTGATCGCCCCGGCCATGCCTTTCCTGAGCGAGGCGCTCTATCGCAATCTTGTCGCCGGGATGCAGGACGGCGCGCCGGACAGCGTTCACCTGTCCGAGTGGCCAGCATATGACGAAGCACTGATCGACAGCACGCGCATCGCCGAGATGCGCCTGGTGCAGCGCTTGGTGAGCCTGGGGCGCGCCGCGCGTGAGACGGTCAAGATCGGCGTGCGCCAGCCATT
Organism: Anaerolineae bacterium; assembly: GCA_023382675.1. Taxonomy (GTDB): domain Bacteria; phylum Chloroflexota; class Anaerolineae; order Aggregatilineales; family Phototrophicaceae; genus Flexifilum. Next base: position 23,673 of record JAHDWN010000028.1, on the reverse strand, counting down.
GGCGGAGGCGCAGTTTGTCACACGCGACGACGCCGAGCGCGCGACCGTTGCGCACATGGCCGACCTGATCATGAACGAACTCAATGTCAAGGCGGTCAGCGTGCTGGAAGAGCCGATGTACGTGCTCAACCCGCTGCCGCAGGTGCTGGGTAAGAAGTTCGGCAAGGACTTCCCGCGCGTGCAGAAGACGCTGCGCGAAGGCGGACGCGAAGATGTACAGCGCTGGGCCAAAACGCTGCTCGCTGGCGAAAACGTAACTGTCACGCTCGATGGGCAGATGTTCGAAGTCTTGCCTGAAGAGTGTCAGGTGCTGATGAAAGCGCCGGAAGGCTACGCTTACGCGGAAGAGGGCGGTTACATGGCCGTCGTCAACACGCAGTTGAGCGAAGACCTGATCCTGGAAGGTCTGGCGCGCGAGGTTGTCCGCCGCGTCCAGGCCATGCGCAAGGATGCCGATTTCGACATCGCCGATAACATTCAACTGCGCTACGTCGCCAGCGAGCGATTGGCGAAGGCCATCACCCGCTTCTCCGATTACATCCAGAGCGAGACGCTCGCCGTCAAGCTGGAGCAGGCGGAACCGGAGAACGGCTACTTCGCGCGTGTCTTCACCGCTGACGACCAGAGCGACATCGACGGCGAAATGCTGTGGCTTGGAGTCAAGCGCGTCAACGGTTCGTAATCGCTCGCTTGTGTACTCTCACCAATTATTCGATGGGGCAGACGCTTAATTTCAAGGTCTGCCCTGTTTGTTTTGTCTGATTTTACGCTATACTTGTCGCAATTAACCGAAAACGCGCGCGAAAAGTCGGGCGCGTTTTGTCGAAAACTTACTGCGCTGCACCCTCTACAATGGAGCGACTGATGCTTGAGGAACGACAGATCATGTCTACAAGTTCGGCGAGCCTCGCGGAAGTGCTTCAGTTGGCGCTCCCCTTCGGCTCCACATTGGTGACTGGCACGCCAGAAACGTTGGTCACCTGGTCGATCATGGTGCGCGCGCAGCCGCCTGCGTTTCCCCATATTGCTGGTGGTGAATTGGCGCTGATCTCGATGGACGTGCTGCGCGGCTTTGACACGCGCATTACGCTCGCCGAGGTTGTGGAGGCGCTTGCGACAGCCGGTGTTCATGCAGTGGCTGTCGATGATGATATTCCGCACAGCGCGACCACTGTCGCCAACCAGCATCAAATCGCGCTGGTTGCACTGCCCAAAGAGGCGAACCTCGCGCGCATCGAACGCGCTATCAACACGCTGATCGTCAACCAGAAAGCCCAGATGCAGGAACGCGCGCTTGAAGTGCAGCGCCAATTGGTGCGTCTCGCTGCGGATAACCGCGATCTCAACAGCCTCTTGCAGGTGATGGCGCGCGCCGCCGCCAAACCCATCATTGTGCATGATGACGCGGGGGTGACGATGGCGCAGGTCTACCCGAATACCATCCGGCGCGTGGTTGCCACCCCGGGCAATCGGCCTACGCCACAGAACCTGCCATATGGCGAGTTTCAGAACTGGCTCATGAAAGAATCGCCGTCCAACGAGGGGGTGATCGTCCGCAGCCCGCTCGGATTCACGACAGTGCTCAAGGTCGAGAAACGGGTTGCAGGCTACTTGTCGTTGGTCGATGGCAGCGAGTGGCTCGAAGAATTCGACCGCCTCGTCCTGACGCATGGCGCTGAGGTCTGCGCGATTGAACTGGCAAAGAATCGCGCGATTGCCTTTGCGGTTGAACAAACCCGTGGCGATTGGGTGCAGGTCTGGCTCAGTCGCACGCCCGCCGATGATGATCTCATGCGCGCCCGCGCTCAGCAGGCGGGTTTTGATCTATCACAAGCCTATTATGTAGTCGTTTTTCGCGCCAGTACTGCTGCCGGCGTATCGCTGCCGCTGGAAGGCCTGGTCGGGCTGGTGCGCGATGACATGACTCGGCGGCAGCTTGCCGGGGCAGTCGGCCACTACGTCGACTCGATTGTGGCACTTTATGCCGTCAACGACCGTCTGAAGATCGTCGTGGAAGAAGTGCGTGCGCAGCTTGCCTCGCGCACACCTGGTGGCCTGGTCGCGTCCGGCATCAGCCGCCCGGCTTCTGGCTTAGCCGCCTTGCGTGAAGCTTATCGAGAGGCGAAAAACGCGCTCAGTATCGCCTTCGAGTTAGGTGAACGCGAGCAGACCACCTTCTTTGGCGAACTCAAGTTGTTTCAATTTCTCCTCGCGCTCAAAGAGCACAACCTCGACAGCCTGCGGCGCTTCCACGACGAGACGCTCGGCGCACTCTTCGAGCACGATGAGCGCAAGCAGGGTGAATTGATACGCACACTCAATGGCTTCTTCGAGGCGAACGGCAATCTGGCAAAAGCGTCGGACGACCTCAAAGTCCATCGGAACACGCTCGTTTACCGGCTAGATCGCATCAAAGACCTGACCGGTCTGGATTTGAACGACGCCGAGAACCGGCTGATTCTGCATCTCGCCCTCAAGATCCAGCGCGTCCTGGCGACCGTGCCGGAGATGTGAAAACCCTGACAGCTTGAGCAACAAAAAACGGGACATCGTGATGTATGTCCCGTCTTTTCGAAATTATCGGGTGAGCGCCGGTTGCTGATCGGCTAATTGGCCCGCGTCGGCGGTGCGATCTTGACGAAGTGCGCTGCCGGATCGTCGAACAGCGGATACAGATGGCGCACGGCGTCGGCCTGATTGTTCTGCTGCAACGTCACGATGTAATCGCCGAGCAGATCGCGCACGTCATCGACACCCTGCTGGTCGAGCGGGAAGATTTCCACCTTCGCGCCCCTGGCAATGCGCCGCCGGATCGCGTCAACATCCAGGCCCATCTCGGTGTGAACTCGCTGGTAGATGATGCCGCCGGACATGCCTGCGCACAACCATGGGCCTGGGTCGCCGAGAACCAACGCCCGCCCGCTCGTCATGTACTCGAAGGCGTAGCCCTTCAAATTCGCGCGTGCCGCCAGCCCGCCGAGATGATCCCGCAGCGGCGTCGTAATTTCGCCGCCGAAGATCACGTCTGCGCCGCTGAAACGGATGCAGGCGCGTGTGTCGGCGTTGCCCTGTACGATCAGTCTGCCGCCCTGTGCGCCATAAGCAAAGCTTTTGCCCACCGAGCCGTCAAGCCGCTGGCCGTTGTGATTCAGCCCTCGGAGCACGGTTAGCTTGCCACCTTTTGAGCACTTGGCGACGCCGTCCTGCGCTCCACCTTCGACGAGAATATCGACCGGCGCATCCATGAATGCGCCCAGGCCGTTGCCAGGTACAGCTGAGTTGCTGAAGCTCAGGTGAACAGCTTTGATTTCGTCACGGTTGGCGATTTCCCCGCGCTTGAACGCCCCGCAAAGATGTGTCCCCAGCGCCCGATCCATCGCCATCACGGCTTCGTCGTCATAGGTCAGTTCTCGGTCGCCGTTCTGCGTGTGTTCGCCGATAAGGCGGGTGATCTGCCGCGTGAGCGAGTTGCGCGGGCGCACGAGACGTCGTCCGACTCCGGGCAGCAGTTCGCGCTGCGGCACATCTGGCGCAGGCGTCAGCAGGGCACTCAGATTGATGCGGTCGTGCATGGCAATCTGCTCGATCATATCCACACGCCCGACCAGGTCTTGTGTCCGTGTGAAGCCGAGTGCAGCTGTCCAGCGGCGGATGTCATCGGCAAGTAGGTGGAAAACGTTGCAGATACCGTTGACCGATGCCTCGTAATCACGCGGCTCGAAGTGCTTGACACCCTTGTCGAGCGCCTCTTCCACGGTTCTGAGGTGCGTCGTGATGCCGACGTGGCATGTACCCTCATGACACTTGCGGCAAATCGTGCAGCCTACGGCAACCATCGCCATCGTGCCAAAGGCGACTCGATTTGCGCCCAGGCATAACATCTTGACCACGTCGCGCCCACTCTTCATGCCGCCGTCGCACCAAATCTCCACGTCATTGCGCAAGCCGCTCTCGGTCAGCGCATGATGTGCCAGCCAGACGCCCAGCTCTGCGGGCAGCCCGACGTGGCGGAGCGCGTGCGCGCGTGCCGCGCCCGTGCCGCCCTCGTAGCCGGCGATATTGATGATGTCCGCGCCCGCCTTGGCGATGCCGACCGCGATGATGCCGACGCCTGGCACGACGGGGATCTTGACCGAGACTTTTGCGCGCGGATTGGCCGTCTTCAGTTCTTCGACGAGCTGCGCCAGATCCTCAATCGAGTACAGATCGTGATTGTTGCTTGGCGAGATCAGGTCAACCCACGGGTTGGTGCTGCGGGCCAGGGCTACTTGCGGCGTTACCTTGGCTCCGGGAAGCTGGCCGCCTTCACCCGGTTTCGCGCCCTGGCCGATCTTGATCTCCAGCACAGCAGCTGAGTTCAAGAAGGCGATATTCACGCCGAAGCGGCCCGATGCGATCTGCTGCCCCCGGTTGCGCGGATAGCGATTGAGCATTTCCGGCAGTTCGCCACCCTCGCCATTCATGCACAGGATGTCGAGCTTGTAGGCTGCTTCGGCATACGCCTTGTACGCCAGCTCACCCTGTGAGCCGAACGACATCGCGCCGATCAGGATCGGCATTGAGTGATCGCTCACGCTGATGTCCACGTTTTCCGGCTCGACATCGCTTTCACCGGCCTTCAATCCGATAATGTGGCGCAGCGCGACCGGCTTTTCACGTTCAAGGTCGAGCATGATCGACGTGTATTCGTCCAGCGTCATGTTGCCGTGCGCGATGTCTTCGACTTTCTTCCACATCTTCGGATACAGCCGATCAGGATTCTCCATTTTGTTGGGCTTTTCGCCACGCAGTTCTGCTGCCCGTTCCTGCGCGTCATCGCACAGGCGCTCCCAGGTCAGCCCGTGCCCTTCGCTGCCGCAGTAGTTTGACGTGCCGAACGTGCTCGCCACCGATGGGGCGATGCCAATCGAACTGAATGACAGCCCATAGCCGCGCAGTTCATGGCAGCCAATCGTCGATGTGATCTTCTCCAGGCCAGCATTCACCCCTTTGACCAGGTTGGTCAGGTGCTGGATGATCTCGCTGCTGACAAGCGGTTCGCGTGGAGCGCGCGGAGCCACGCCCAGCGCGACGGCATACATGGTGTAGGGCACGAGCGCATTTGCGCCCATCCCCAGCGCCAACGCCAGATCGTGCATATCACGCAGCGAACCGGAGCGCAAGACAATCCCTGCCTGGCGACGCAGGTTGGGTCTGTCGCCGGCGTCACGGAGCGCGCGGTCGATGGTGGATGTCACCAACAGCGGATCGAGCCACAAGCGCTCACCTGTGTAGACATCGCTGTCGTCGAGGATCAAGCACTGTGCCCCAGCGCGCACAGCCTCGATTGCCTCATGGCGCAGCCGCTTTAGCGCGTGCTCGACCGTCTCGTCCAGCGCGCCGGTCACGGAGAGAATCACCGCACGCTCGCCGAAGTGTGTCATCAGATCTTCGAGTGTCCAGGTGCCATACTTCTCGGCCACGGCGCGCATTTCATCCAGCGTACCGAGCACCGGATGGCCGCCGAGCAGCAGCGGACTCTTCAACGACACCAATAGATCGCCTTCACCCGATTTTGCGCTCACGGATGGACGCGCGCCGACCAGGACAGCCGTCGAAAACTGAGCCTGCTCGCGTTCGCGGTCGATGGCCGGATTGGTCACGACCGCGACAGTTTCCTTGAAGAAGTCGGCAGCGTTGACGCGCGTCTGGCTCAGCGCGGCCAGCGGGCCATCCCATCCCAGAGACCCCACCAGTTCTTTCGCTGCTTCAGCCATCGTCTCGGCAATGGTCAGGTGATAGCGCTCCCAACCGAGCGCCGCCATGGTGGTTGCGTTCAGCGCTGCTGGTTGCACGACCCAGGGCAGCGGCTGCGCTTCTACGACGCGCGCCGGCGCAGTCATGACCGCCTCGGCGACTGCAACCTGGCCTGATGATTGACCGCCGTTGGTCAGGCTATGGCCGTTTCCGTGACCATTCCCTGGAGAAGCAGGTTGTGGCGCGTTCCCCATGCGCAGATCGTTCAACGACCATCGCTGTCCCAACCCGCCGTGCATGATCATGCGTTCACGGTTGCGCTGGAGCATGTGGCGCTGGATAGCCGGGTAGTCGAGCACTTCCACGGGGCGCCCTGGCTTGATCACAATGGCAACCTTCTCGCCGGGAGCGAGGGGTTTGGGATCGGTGGACATCGTATCGAGCGGGTACACACCGCGCTCGGAAGACGCGAAGTACTCTTTCTCCGATTCACCGAACCAGAGTGGCCGCAAGCCCAGCGCATCGACTGAAAACACGCACTGGTCACCCATGCGCGCTGCTATCGCGGCTGGCCCCTGCGCGAACGGCCCGAACGCGTGGCGCACATTCTGGTAGACATCCACAATTTCTGGTGCATTCTGGATCAGATCATGCTCAAAAGGCGGGAAGATGTATTCCATCGCCTCGATCAGATCGAGTCCGAACTCCATGCACAGGGCGTCGATCATCCGGTCAACATCTTGCGAGTCGGAATTCTTCGGATCGAGATCCACACCCAACATCGCCGCTTCCAGCCGGAAGCGCGAAATCGTGTTGAACTCACCGTTGTGCCCGATGACGTTGAACGGCTGCACGCGCTCGAAGATCGGATTCGTGTTGGTGCTGTAGCGCGCGTGGCCGAGCGTGACGGTTGAGGCATATTCCGGGTCACGCAGCTCTGGATAATAGCGGCGCAAGATTTCGACCGTGCCCTGCACCTTGTAGACCACACTTCGCGAAGAAAACGATGGGAAATGGACGCCGTAGTCGCGCTCCAGGCGCGTCTGCAAGTGATAGAGTGTCGGCTCAAGCGCATCGACATTGATGCTGCCGCCCATACCCGCGAACTGCCAGAAGAGCGGCTCGTTCTTCAGCGCGCTTCTGCCCAGCATATAGCTATCGACGCTGCCAGCCTCACTGTGCAGAATGTGCAGGCCGGCCCCTGCTATCTGGTTGTGGATCTCATCCACCAGCGCGCCATGCTCCGCACGCAGACGGGTAGGGATCATCAGATGGGCGACCCAGAAATTGGGATCAATTGCCATGGAAGAGCGAATGCTGCGCTGCGCCAGCATCCGAGACCAGATCTGACGTGGAATATCCGTCATGATGCCCACGCCGTCCCCTTCACCATCGACAATCCCCGTGCGATGCCCCATGCGCGTCAGGGCCTCGATCGTGCGCTTCACGTTGCCATGGGTTGCCTGGCCGCCCTTGCGCACCGCGCAGATCAGGGCGCACGCATCGCGTTCGCGGTCGTCAACTGGGTGTTGGGGTAGAACGGAGTGGTGTGGCTCTATGGTCACTGCGGTGTCCCTTTCACTTCCGTGTTGCTTACGTTGGTTGGATTGAGCGTTTGTCGCCTCTAAACAAGGCAGACATCCCCGAGATTGGTGTTAACTTCTAATTGTAATGATTCGTCAGGTAATTTCTGCCCGAACTTTCGAGCAGTTGTTCATACAATCTGCACATGTGGGCATTTCGTATGCAGTTTGGCAGACTCAAGCAGTGAAAGACGACTGTAATCTAATAACCCAGAAGTCGCCGTATGGTGAGCGCCAGATGCAGTCCGAGTCGGATTTCCGGGCGGTCGAAATCGACCTCAGCGATCTCGTTGATCCTGGACATTCTGTACAACAATGTGTTGCGATGCACGATCAATGCTTCGGCGGTCTGGCTCAAATTGCCGTGCTTATGAAAGAAGGCTTCGAGCGTCTTGATGAGATCCGCATTTTGTTTGTGATCATAATCCAGCAGCGGGCCAAGCATCGCATCACAGAAACTGAGAAGCTTGTCCTTGTCGCTCAGACTCAGGATCAGTTGGTAAACGCCCAGGTCGCCGATGAAGAGGGGGGTGTCGCTGTGCAAGCGCGCTGCCAGTTCCAGCGCCTGGTGCGCTTCACTGTAGCTCACGCGCCAACCCGCGATGTCCTCGGCTTTCTGTCCGATGCCCACGGCAAGATGCGCACCGGGGTTTTGCCGCAAGAGTTCTTCCGTGATTGATTTGGCGAAACGCATACTATGCTGGTGCGGGTCTTTGACCTCGCTGTCGATGGCATGGAAGACCACGACCTCGTTTTCGCGTTCGCGCTGCCAGACGAGCGCCGGATATTTCCCCGACGATACGAGCGTGTTCACAGTCGTTTCAATGCGGCGCAGCGACAGCGCTCTGTCACCACGCCAGGCCAGCACAATAGCTACGTGCGGACGCGCCATGTTGTGCTCGAAGCGTTCTCCTTGTTTGAGCGCTTCCTGCTGGCTGATGTCGCCGATCAACACGCGGTCGAGAAATGTACCACGCAGGCGCTTTTCGGTGTCGCTGACCATCTTGGCCTTTGCCATCTCAAGCGCACACGCTGCTGCGCCATGCTCAGCGACCAGTTGATCAACATCGTCAAGCTCGGTGTCGTGGCCGATAATCGAGAGATAACCGCGCCCGACATCCTTGGTGACGATTGGGGCGACCAGCCGTGCCAGACCCGGCGTGGGCAGCGACTGCAACAGAGCGGGATTTTCGATTTCACTCACGCGGTGCCGGTCCTGCAACTCGACAGGCAGGTTGTCTAGCTTGCGTAGGAATGTCTCCACTTCCTCCCATAGCCCGGCGAACTGAGGCTGAAGCACACTGCCGATAAACTGAAGCCGCTTATCTTGAATGACAATGGCCTTGTTGGTCAGCCGCGCAATCGCATTGATCAGTTCGGGCATCCCCTCGTTGCGTGAGGAGATTTGGGTTAGCTGCCGGTAGATCTGGATGCCGCGCCGCTCTATCTGCCCTTTGCGGTCGACGAGCAGGCTGACGACTGCCTTTTCGACCATTCGCGCGCGGCTGCCTGCGGGGAGGAGCATCAGCGGCATTTCGAAGGCGTTCGCCTCGGCGATGACGTTCGGCGGGGGAGTCTCGCTGACGACAATGGCCGCTGCTTTCAGATCACAGGCCCAGCGCACGATTTCCAGGTCGGTTAGATGCCGTTTGCCTGTCTCCGGCGTCGCGACCAGGATCATCTCGTCTTGCTGAATCGATTTTGGCAGCGTATCGTTTTCAGGATAGATCACCGTCGCCCAACTGACGGCGCGGCTTAACATGCCGTTCCCGGCGATCACTCGCGTGCCGAGTGGGAGTGCCAATTTGCGCACATCTTCGGCTGTGACCCGTTCCTGTTCGTCCATACCGCGCCTTCGGTCAAATTGCACAAATTCAGTGCCAATGAAATAACGCATCCCTACAAGATTGTCAAGGGGAGTACATACAGGAACGTGAGGCCAGAGATGTTTTCAAGCTGATCAGTTGAGCGCGATGACTTTTGTACCGTGATCACGCTCAACTGATAGATATGCGCGGTATATGTGGATTGACCACATGCTAACAGCCGCTCATTGCCTTTCGGATTAACTGGATCGTGCTGCCGCTATGTGTCGCCTGTGACGACGCCAAACAGGATGACGAGGAAAAAGACGATCAGCGATGCGCCGACGAATGGCTGGTTCGTATCCACATACCAGCTATACAAAACGAACAAGACCAGCACCAGCCCGCCCAACCACGTGATCGGGCTGACGCGATAACGGCTTGAATATTGATAGAACCCGGAGCCAAGCAGAACCACCGCACCTGCGAACGGTACAAACCAGTTCGGCATATTGATGTTGTTCTCGCGTCCCAACGCGCCGACCGCGAAGATCATCACGAGTCCTGCCCAGGTCATGAGTTCAATACGGGCTTCGCGGTAGCTCTTGCCACGGGCGCGATAATCACTGTCACTCCTGCGTCGAGAACTCCTTCGACGTGCCACGGATCTGATCCTCTCTTGATGTCACCGTTCACAGAGGGTGGAATTGTACCATAATTGGTCCCGCTCATGATGAGCACTCCCTGTTATCGCGGGCTGGATGTCGCTCGTGGTACATGGCCAAACAAGGATCGATATGAAAAGACTTGGGTACGCACCTGTGCTTGCCATCTTGCTCGTTGGGCTGTCTGCCTGTGATGATGTGCCGCCCTGTGAGAATACCTGGTTCATGCGCGACCACAGGCCCACAGATTGCGCGCGCGATCCCGGCCGCCGGTCGCACGCGACGTTCATGCAATTTGAGAGCGGATTTATGCTCTGGGTGACGCAACTGGACACCATTTACGTGCTCTACCTTGGCCAGTCCTCGCCCCGTTGGCAGGCATTCGAGGATACGTTCGAGGACGGCATGATCGAATACGATCCCGCACTGAATGTCGATCAGCCACCTTATACCTATCAACCGCGCCGGGGTATGGGCCTGATCTGGCGCGAGCGCGCTGAAGTGCGCAATCGGCTGGGCTGGGCCGTAGCTGAATATGAGTTCCCCTTCGAAACCATTGTCCAGACTGCCGCCGATGGCACGGTGTACATACGCGAGCGTCATGGCGGTCTCTTTGTTCTGGATGCAGACGGTGCAGATTGGCTCTTGTATGAGCCAGATTCGCCTGCATCATAATTCGGTGCCTATGATAGAATTCGCGCGAGTTTTGTAATTGACCAAGGCTTGATTGTGACCAAGCGCATCGGCATCCTCACCGGCGGTGGTGACGCACCTGGGTTGAACGCGGTGATCCGCTCCGTGGTGCTCACGGCGTATAACGCATTTGGCTGGGAAGTTGTTGGTATCCGCCAGGGCTTCGATGGTCTTCTGGCCGGGACACCGGTCATGACGCTTTCGCCGCACAATGCCTACGATCTGCTCGCTCGTGGCGGGACGGTTCTGGGTGCAGTCAATCGGGGCAATCCGTTCATGCGCCCTGTCGTTCAGCCGGATGGCACTCAGATCATGGTCGATGCTGCGCAGGATGTCATTACCCGTATGCACGAGCTGAATCTGGATGCGATGATTGCCGCCGGCGGTGCGGGCACGATGGCTGCTGCGCTTCGTCTGGTCGAATTGGGGGCGCGCATTGTCGGTGTTCCCAAGACCATCGATAACGATCTGTCTGCAACCGATGTCACCTTCGGGTTCGATACTGCGGTCGTGACGGCGACTGAAGCATTGGATAAACTGCAAACCACCGCAGAGAGCCATCATCGCGTGATGGTGCTCGAAGTCATGGGGCGCGACGCGGGGTGGATCGCGCTCACGACCGGGGTCGCCGGTGGGGCCGATGCCATCCTCGTTCCGGAGATCCCGTTCGACATCAACATCGTCTGCGACAAGATTCTGGCGCTCCAGGAGGCTGGACGGCGCTACAGTCTGGTCGTGGTTGCTGAAGGCGCACACCCGATTGATGGCGAGCAGGAATACATCTTCCATGGCGATCCCATGTCCCAGGCACGTCTCGGCGGCATCGGATATCTCGTTGGCAATGCCATTGCTGACTGCCTCGAAGCCGAAGTCCGTGTCACCCGGCTTGGGCATGTGCAGCGGGGCGGTCAGCCAACTCCGCGTGATCGTTGGCTGGCGACGCGCTTTGGCTCAGCCGCCGTTCACTTCGTGGCGCAGGAACGCTGGGGGCACATGGTCGCGCTGCGCGGTACGAAGCTGATCGCCGCACCGATGCAGGACGCCGCCAAGATCAATCGTGTTAACCCCGATGGCGAAATGGTACGTATGGCGCGTCATCTCGGAATAGTTTTTGGCTGATGGCTGATGATCGAATCTGATCCGACACAACCCTCCAAACCGCTCTCGCGTCGCCCAAGAGGCTGTGCCTGGGGCTGTTTGCTGTTTCTGGTCGTTCTGCTGTTTCTGTGCGGATTCGGTCTGATGGCCTACGCCATCTTTCCGCCGCCGCCGTTCGATGTCTTGATCCTGGGTCTGGACTCGCGGCCAGGGGAGGGCGAAGTCAGCCGCGCCGACAGCATTATCCTGATGGGCATACAGCCTGGGCGTCATCGCATCAGCTTGCTCTCGATCCCGCGCGATTTGTTCCTGGAGGCGGACACCTACGGCGAACAGCGTGTCAACGCGATCCATATGCTCGGCGAGATGGAAGCACCAGGGCGGGGCGTCACCTTGATGGAGGAAAGCATTGACACTGCCTTCGACATTCAGCTCGACCGCTACCTGCGCCTTGATTTTGAAGGCTTCGTCGCGCTGGTCGATGCCGTGGGTGGGGTGACGATCAATGTTGAATCTGTCGTCGAAGACTATGCCTATCCGACAGAGGACGGTGGCACGACAACGGTGCGCTTTGAGCCGGGCGTCCAGACGATGGATGGTGTGCGCGCTCTGATCTATGCCCGCACCCGTCACGGCGACGACGACTACCGACGCGCGGAGCGCCAGCAGCAGGTCATCTCTGCGTTGGCATCCCGGCTGATTTTGCCGTGGAACTGGCCTGCTGCCGTTGCTGCTATCGGACGCGCCACCGATACGGATATTAACGTCGTCGATATGCTGCGATATGCCCCGGCGATGCTACTGAGTTTTGGCCGCTTTGATAGCCAGGTGATCGACCGGTCGCTAATCACCACGACGATCAACGGCAACCCGACGCCAGATATAGATGCGCTGGCAGAATGGATAGCCGAGCGCTTCGACTGATACCGAGCATCGATGATTTATGGTTGATGAGAGGCCGCTGCCGCCCGTCGCTTATCTGGCCTGCTCGCGCAGCAGGCGCGCGTAACTGCCGGCCCAGACTTCTTCGCTGCGGGTGAACTTGGTGATCTTGAACTCATTGAAGCGCGGGAGCAGTTTTGCCAGCACCGCCGGCAGCCGATCCCATTCTTCGGCAACCAGCAGCGCCTTCAAGTCGTCGGCCATGCCACCCGCCCAGAACCAACGCTGTCGCAGTTCGTCAGCCTTCATCCAATAGTCGCGTTTTTCCCACGCCTGCGCCGACTGTTCAATGCCCTCGTCAATGCCACGGAAGCAAAAGACCATGGCAGCCAGCATGTCCTTGGCGTTATCGTCGATGTCTTGTTGTTGGCTCAAACGGCGCAGTAATTCGGCAGCCGTGCGCATAAGTTGATTGCGCTGCTTGCCAGTGCTGTCAGTATTGATCACGCGACCCATACCCGCATTGTCTCCTTAGTCGTCTACGATTGGTAAGGGCGAATGCCTTTCCAGATGTGTCCACTCAGCATTTTCAGAATTGTGTTGGCAGGGCGGTTCGTTCGCTCAGCCAAATCCCGGATCGAAAGCGGTCGATTACCATTCGCCAGAAAGACGCGAAAGATACTGTCCACTAATGCTGTTTGTGGGCCAACGTAATCCGGGTCTTTGGCTGCAAGCTGGATCGCCAGCCCCAGTTCGTCCATCTGGAACACTTCGCCCGTATCCGGATCGACATGGTCGATCACGCGCTCTTCCGTCGTCTGGCTCAGTTGATCGCGCTGCTCAGGCAGCAGATGGCTGAGAATATACGTGCGCAGGTCTTCACCGCTGGTTTCCCACCACGAATAGTCGATGTGATATTTGGTGTCTACAGTGGGTTTGACGAGCAAGCTTGGCTTATCAGGTGAAGGCTGCATGGCGGATTACTCTTATCGCTCGCTGATTTTCCAGTAGTGATTGCCCACGTACTCAAAGTCCGGATTGCTCACCAGCGTCGCGAGTATCGGGCCGGGTGGACAGCGCCGCAACACATTGACGGCGCTGTAAATCGTTTTGGCGTGTACAGCCGATTGCGGCGAGAATCGTGCCAGCTCGCCCAGAATCGTGCGGATGATCGACGCCAGGGGCCGCCGCTGCTGCCGCGCCTGTTCGCCCATGGCATCCACACCCGCGATGTCATCTGTACCCAGGATCAACAGATCGTCATATTCTGCGCCGATGGAGCGCTTCTGCTCGTCAAACGCGAGCTGGTTGTTTTTGGGCGTGATCAGCTTGACCCACTCGGTGCGGGGCTTGTGCGAACGAAAGTCGATCACGATGTGACCGTCTTGCTCGCCACGCCGCACACTGACAAATGCGCCGACCGGCAGCGTGTGTTTGCGATACAGGCTGTTAAGGCCGTAGACGTAGCGCTGTTCGCGCACGACCCAGCCGATAGACTCCTCGCCGTCCTGCCCATCGACCAATGTGACCCAGACGCGCGGTGTGCTCAGGGCAGTTGGAAACACGACGCGCATCTTGGCGTTCAAGGGCAGCGTTCCCGCGCGCCGGTGTGGGTAGATCAGCGCGATGGAGGCGTCTTCACGTTCGCCCAAGGACTCCGACTCAATTCCCGATAGCTCGTCGTCCAGTTCAGCGATCAGCGCTTCCATCTCCGCTGTCAGCAGCTTTGGATCATATTCAATCGGCGTATAGCGGAGTATCTGTGGCACTTGCTTGACTTCGTCCGGCTCCAGCCGCGCCAGATACCACAATACCTGCCCGACGGGGCCGACCTCGTCAAAACGCGGATCGTGCATCAACGCATAATTCAGGCTGTAGATTTGCAGTTCTTCCGGCGCATTGCCAATAGAGCCAATCTGCTCAAGGATCGCTTGGGGCGCAAGCGGGCCACCGCCCATGATGTCGAGGACGGCTTCCGCGAGGTTTAGATGGCCTTCGTTCACGTCGAGTATCAGGCTGCGTGAGAACCATTTACCGGCAACCGAAATCAAGTCGTCGTTTTCTTGCAGGCGTTTCTTCAAGCTGGCGATGATTTTTTCACCGTACTCCGTCAGGATTTCCTCGGCGCTCTGCTGCTCGATGCCCGGCATAGCGATGGCTGTCTCATCCACCTGGTTGAGCACGTGATCGACTGTCAGCGCAGAGGCGAACTCACGCTCTTTGTCGTCAGTGTCGTCAAAGACGACCCCGATCACAGTGAATTCGCCGCTGTCCGGGCTGAAACCCTTGCGTTCGTGCGTGACGGTCGCAATCGAATGTTCAAGCGCCGGAAACATGATCCGTTGCCCAACCGCATAGATTTCTGAGGGGCGATACGGCCGGACATCTTCGTAACGCTTGCGCGCTTTCTCGACTTCGTCGGTTTGACGCTTTTCGATCAAGGCCAACGCCAGCGCTTCCAGGCTCAAGGGGGTCTCGCGTTCGAGCAGCAGATTGGTCAGGTAATCAATGTCAGCACCGGAAACGTTAAATTTGCCTGCCCATATCTGGCTGGTGGTCAAGGCTTACTCCTTGCAGAGGTGATTTTGCGTGTGAGTGTACTTTTACTTGATTTTAAGTATAGCCGAGGGCCTTCCGCCTTTGCAAGCGTCGGGTTGACCGCCCGGAATCGAGCGATTATACTTAACCCCCATAGTCGTTCTCACGATTTGAGGTAGCAACTGAATGGCAACCAAGCGTACTTACCAGCCCAAGATTCGCCGTCGGCAGCGCGTTCATGGCTTCCGCGCGCGTATGGCGACGCGCAACGGGCGCAAAGTTTTGAAGGCACGGCGGCAGCGTGGCCGTCACGAGCTGGTCGTGACCTCGCGCCACGTAAAACGTATCAACTGGAAATCGCACTGATTTTTGTATGCAGCGATGAATGGACGCCCGCTTTAGATTGCGGCGGCGCGAAGACTTCGCCCGCCTTCGGCGTCACGGTCGCACCTATCGCCGCGCGCTGTTATCGTTGAGCGTTGTCCAGAATGAAGTGGGTTACAATCGCTACGGTTTTATCACCAGCAAACAATTGGGCAGAGCCGTAACGCGAAACCGGGTGAGACGCAGGCTGCGCGAGGCTATCCGCCTCCGTCATGCAGATGTCCGACCCGGTTTCGACATTTTGTGGATAGCGCGTTCCGGATTGGTGGATCAACCGTGGGATGTTGTAGTTAAGACAGTGGATGAGTTGTATCGACAGGCTGGTTTGTTAAAGGATGAATCCGCATGAAAGCTCTGGCGCTGGCGGCGATTCGCTTCTACAAGCGATTTATCTCCCCGATGCTTCCGTCCGCGTGCCGTTTTGAGCCGACGTGCTCGCAGTACACCTACCAGGCTATCGAAAAGTACGGCGTCATCCGTGGATCCTGGCTTGGCGTCAAGCGGATCTCGCGCTGTCATCCGCTCAATCCCGGCGGTTACGATCCGGTGCCTTGATGTCGATGAGGAGAGTGAGTCTTTGAAATCACGGTTGATGGCATCAAAGTATCAGGGCGCTGTCGCTGTACTCGTCCTGCTTCTGCTTTTGTTGGCGAGTTGTGTGCCCTTGCCGCTGGATCCACGCTGGGCTTCGGTGTCCCTCGTCGATAACGGCCAGGAAATTTTCTTCGCGTCTCATGATCACGTGACGCTCATCGATCCGGTCGATGGCTCGCTCGTTGAACTGCGCGATAGCTCGGGTAACGTTCGCGTCGATAGCGAGACGGGAAATGCGCTCACCTGGCGGGTTCAGATTCAGGCCAACCCGGCCACGGTCTTTTACTACCAACCTATCACGATTGATGCGAATACGCTCCTCTTGCCTTCGTTCAGCCGTCGCTTCTATGAAGTTGATGTGGAGGCCGCCCGCATTCTCAATCCTGAAGGTCGTCTGATCAATGCCGATACCGACACCAGCTACATCGTAGCGAACGTGTTGGCGACCGACGACACGCTGTACGTTCCTCTGAGCGAGGGTGATGTCACCGCCGTCAACAGGGATGATTACAGCGAACGCTGGAAGTTCGATACCGAATTCGGTGTCTGGGCAGAACCGCTGCTGGTCGATGGTGTGCTCTACGTCACTTCGCTCGATCACTTCCTTTACGCGCTCGATGCCGACAACGGTGACATGCTTTGGAAGATCGATCTCCAGGGGGCAGTCGCATCGACGCCGGTGTATGCCGATGGCTATCTCTACGTCGGATCGTTCGGACGCAAGCTCTTCAAAATTGCCAGTGACGGCACGATTGCGGCAGAATTCGAAGTTAAGAACTGGGTGTGGGGTTCTCCTGCGCTCGCCTCAGACAACATGCTCTACGTCGGCGATGCATCCGGTTGGGTTCATGCGCTGGACGTGAGCGGCAGGGACATGCGCCTCGTCTGGGAGCGTCAGGTGGCGGAACGTGCGATTCGCGCGACGCCGCTTGTTGCTGATGACAAACTGGTCGTCGCCTCGCGCGATCACAACGCTTACTGGCTGTCACGCGATGACGGCAATGAACTCTTCCGGCGCGAGCTTGTCGGCGAAGTTCTGGCGGATATGGTCGTCGTTGAACCAGGCGAGAACGTCAATATCCCTGAGCCATACGTGCTCATCAGCACCATGGCAAATGATGAGGCCCTGGTTGCTTTCACGCTGGAATCCGGTGAGCGCCGCTGGGCGTACCGACACTAGATGAGTCCGAGGAGCTCCTGAATGGACTTCATTCTCAATCCCTTTATCACCCTGGTCACTTTCTTGTACTCGGTGCTGGGGAACAACATGGTGTTGGCGATTATCGTCTTCACCGTGCTTGTGCGTCTCGTCACCTATCCGTTGACGGCGCAGCAGCTTCGCTCATCCAAAGCGATGCAGCAGGTGCAGCCCAAGATGAAAGAGCTGCAAGAAAAGTACAAGAACGACCGTGAAAAGCTGGCCCAGGCGCAAATGGAACTCTACCGGGAGCATGGCGTCAATCCCGTCGGCGGTTGCTTGCCTATGTTCATCCAGCTTCCGATCTTCATCGCGCTTTACCAGGCGATCATTTTCGCGCTCGCGGCAACGCCGACGCAACTGCTGGATCTGTCCGGTCGTTTGCTCTTGCCGGGACTGGACAGCGCTATCCCGATGAACAACAGCTTTCTGGGCATGAACCTGTCCCAGCCGCCGAACACGGGCAATCCAATCGCTCTGGCGATTATTGGTCTGGTGGTGGTCACGACCTACTTGCAGTTCAAGATGACGTCACCGGCACCGCAGAAAAAGACGGACGGCAAACCCGATCAGGGCGCGGCCATGACTCAGTCGATGGGCACGATCATGCCCGTCATGTATGGCTTTTTCGCGCTCAGTTTTTCTATCGGCTTGTCGATTTACTTCATCGTCTCCAACACCATCGGCATTGCCCAATCATGGCTTATGAAGCGCAATCAGCCACCCGCCACGTCGGTTGTGACTGCGCCTCCCGCCGGTGCCAGAGACAAAACCGCTCGCCCAGCAAAGCGAGCGGCTAAATCTAAATAGTAGCGGACACCGTCGAAAGGACGGTTGCACGGTTAAGGATTCCGCATATGGCTTCAGAACGATATATCGAGATTACAGGCGATAGCATAGAAGACGCCATTGCTAAAGGCTTGGCACAGCTCGGCGTCGGCCCCTCGGAGGTTATCGTCGAGGTGCTGGACGAACCCAGCCAGGCGATGTTCGGCATGGAAGCACGTCCCGCGCGTGTCCGCCTTCAATTGCTCGGCTTGCGCCCAACCCCACCACCGGTTCCTGCCAGCCCGCCGCCAGAGCCGCAAGAATCTGCGCCAACTGCCTGGAAGGAACGCCCTGCGCGCAGTGAGCAGCAAGGCCAGCGCGAACGTTCAGATCCTGATCGTCCAGAGCGCGAACGCCCACGGCGATCTAACCGCAACGGTGGTCGTGGTCAGCGCCGTTCCGATGCGCCGCATCAGCGCCAGCACGAAGACGACGAGCAGCCGGCAGATGCGCTTGAGCCGGAATTTGACGACAGCCTTCCCTTCGTCAACGAGGCAGCCGAAATTCCCGAAGAGGAAATATCCGAGGATATTACCGTCGCTAAGGTGGTGCTCAACGAACTGCTCGAACGCATGGATATTCGCGGGCGTATCGCTGTGCGTCAGGCGTCGGCAGACGACCAGACCGGCAGCGCGCCGCACATTCTGGACATCATGAGCAGTGGCAATTCTAACCGCCTCGTCGGTCGCCGAGGCGAAACCCTGGCGGCGCTGCAATATCTCACGCGGCTGATCACCAGCCGTGAGGTGCAGCACCGTGTCGATGTCATCGTGGATGTGAACAGTTACAAGGCGCGACGCGCTCAGGCACTCACCAATCTTGCGCTGCGCATGGCCGAGGATGCGGTCGAACACAAACGCACGGTCACGCTGGAACCCATGCCGCCGCACGAACGCCGCATTATCCATCTCGCCCTGCGGGATCGGACGGATGTATCGACCAAGAGTGTCGGCGAAGGTCCCGGTCGTAAAGTCACGATTGTCCCGGCGGAACAGCCGTCCGAATGACCACATCACCCGAATATGTGCTGATCGGCAATATCACGGCTGATATTGCCCCGGATAGTCGTCTGTTGGGAGGGACGGTCTCCTACAGCGCATTGACGGCGGTCGCTTTTGGCCTGCATGTCGGGCTGCTGACCAGCGCCGCTGCCGGCGAACCGCTGCTCGACCAGCTCCGATCTGTTCTATCGCTTGAAACTGTCGATGCTGAGCAGACGACGACCTTCGAAAACATCTATACGCCTTCAGGCCGTGTTCAGTATTTGCGTGGTCAGGCCAGCCGCCCAGGCGTCGAGCACATACCGACTGCCTGGCGCTCTGCACCCATGCTCCACATCGCGCCCATCGCTGGCGAGCTTGACGAGACCGTCGGCGCAATCGCTCATACGTTTCCACACGCGACGAGTCTGCTCACGCTTCAGGGCTGCCTGCGCCGGACGGATGCCGACCAGCGTGTACACTTCAAGCAGTGGTTTGATCGGGATGCGCTTCAACACGTCGATATTGTCGTCTTCAGTGAAGAAGACATCGTCGAAGCGCCGGAGATGGAGCGTGAATTCGCGGCAGGTGTTCGCTGCCTCATCGTCACGCGCGCCGAAAAAGGCGGGACGATTTACCTGAGCGGTGTTCCGCGTCCCTATCCAACGCCGCAGGTCGAGCTTGTCCACCCAACCGGCGCGGGTGATATTTTTGCCGCCGCGCTGCTCGCAAGTTTGCGTCTTGTGGGTGGGGATTACGAGCGCGCCGTGCGCGTCGCTGCTTATCTGGCAGCACGTTCGGTCACACGTGCGGGACTGGCGAGCACGCCGTCGCCGGATGAAGTGCAGGCCGCGCTCGACTCTGTGCGACTCTCTCCGGATTAGGGCGTAGTGAGTCTTCGTGCGTGGTTATGATGCGCATGTTACGATCTGCGCCACTAAAGAACTCGAGCGGAGGGTCGAGCATGGCGAGACGCGGGATGGAACTGGCGGGCAACGAATTGACCGTGCAGGGCGAGATGCTTCAGGTGGGGCAGCCCGCACCGGACTTCATCCTGACCGCCAACAACTGGCAGGCGAAGACTCTGGCCGAGTATGCGGGCAAGATCAAAATCATCAGCATTGTGCCCTCGCTCGATACGCGCGTCTGCGCGACCCAAACGCGCCGTTTCAATCAAGAAGCCAGCAACTTGAGCGATAACATTGTCGTGCTCACCGTCAGCGCGGATCTGCCGTATGCGCAGCGGCGCTGGTGTGCCGCCGAGGGCATCGACCGCGTCGAGACATTATCCGATCACAAGACGATGAACTTTTCCACAGCCTATGGTGTAAACGTCGTGGATCTGCGCATCTGCCAGCGCTCCGTCTTCGTGCTCGACCGCGACAACCTCGTGCGTTATGCCGAATACGTTTACAAGATGGGCGACGAACCAGACTACGAGGTGGCGCTGGCGGCGGCGCGTATACTCGTCTAACGGGACCGGTTGGAGTTGATGAGGCAGGAGATCACTTGCCTCATTTGTTATACACCAAAGGACATTCACGCCATGAAAGATTCACGAATCGAAAAGTTAGCAGATGTTTTGGTCAACTATTCGACGCGCGTTCAGCCCGGCGAATGGGTCGGCATTCTGGGTACTGTCGAGGCACTGCCCTACCTGCGCGCTGTTTATCAGGCTGTCCTCAAGGCGGGGGGCAATCCGGCATTGATGCTGAGCGACGAGACGCTCGAGCAAATGTTTGTCCGCGAAGCCAACGACGATCAGATCGCCTGGCTCGACCCCAGCCAGACATTGTATTACGAGAATGCCGATGTCTACATTCGGATTCGTGGCCTGGGCAATACGCGCGCGCTGACGAATGTGCCTGCCGAACGCACACGCAAAGTGACGGCGGCGCGTCGGAGTTGGTTGAGCACACGGATGCAGCGTGCCGCCGAAGGCAAGATGAAGTGGGTCGGCACCATCATCCCGACTGATGGTGTGGCACAAGATGCCGGGATGAGCCTCGAAGAATACGAAGACTTCTACTTCAGCGCGACCTTTGTCGATAAAGATGATCCCGTGGCAGCGTGGCAAGCGATGGGCGACATGCAGCAGAAGAAGATCGACTGGCTCAAGGGCAAGCGGCATGTCAAACTGCAAGGCCCGAATGCCGATCTTGAACTCTCGATTGACGGGCGTGTGTTCATCAACGCCTGCGGCGAGCGTAACATGCCCGACGGCGAGATCTTCACCGGCCCGGTGGAGGAGTCTGTCAACGGCTGGATTCGCTACAGCTATCCGTCGATGGTGCAGGGCAGGGCGGTCGAAGGCATTGAACTACGCTTCGAGCAGGGCAAGGTCGTGCAGGCCAGCGCTGCCAAGAACGAAGAACTCCTGCTCGCGCAGTTGGATACCGACCCCGGTTCACGGTATCTGGGCGAGTTTGCCATCGGCACCAACTTCGGCATCGACCGTTTCACCGGGCAGATCCTGTTCGACGAGAAGATCGGCGGCACGGTACACACGGCCATCGGCCTCGGCTACCCAGACACCGGCAGCAAGAACGTCAGCGCCGTCCACTGGGACATGATCTGTGATATGCGGACGGACAGCACGATCCACGTTGACGGCGAACTGTTCTACAAGGACGGCCAGTTCGTGATCTAACGGCGGGCGAACGTAAGCAGGGCGGTCAGCCAAAACCGCCCTCGACTCAATCTACAGCGGCACAACATCCGTCGTCACATCGCGCATCGCCAGCATCCCCTTGAGTTCGACCATCTGGTCACGCAGCATCGCCGCTTTCTCGAATTCGAGTGCTTTGGCGGCGCGCTTCATCTCGGCTTCCAGCTCCTTGACCATCTTGTGCAGTTCGTCCTTCGGCAGCGTCTCCAGGTCAACCTCGCCGGACGGAGTGCGCTGTTCTTCCGGAACCATCGCTTTCACCCGGTCGGTCAGGTCGCGCACCTGCTTAACAATCGTCGTCGGCGTGATCCCGTGCGCCACGTTGTATTCATCCTGGATGTTGCGCCGGCGTTCGGTCTCATCCAGTGCCCGTTTCATCGAGTCGGTCATGCGGTTGGCATACATGATTACCCGACCTTCCACATGCCGCGCCGCGCGCCCGATGGTCTGGATCAGCGCCGACTCGGAGCGGAGGAAGCCTTCTTTATCCGCGTCTAGAATGACCACCAGCGAGACTTCCGGCAGGTCGATGCCTTCGCGCAGCAGATTAATCCCGACGACCGCGTCGTAGACACCCAGCCGTAGATCACGCAAGATCTCGACGCGCTCCAGGGTGTCGATCTCGGCGTGCAAATAGTGCGCTTTGATGCCCATTTCGTTGATGTAGCCCGCCAGTTCTTCCGCCATGCGCTGCGTCAGCGTTGTGATCAGCGCGCGCTGCCCGTTCTTGACCCGCGCCGCCACTTCTTGCAACAGATCGTCGATCTGGCCTTCGATAGGACGTACGCTCACCTGCGGGTCGAGGATGCCGGTCGGGCGGATCACCTGCTGGACGACGCGCTCGCTGCGTTCGCGTTCATAGGGGCCGGGCGTCGCCGTCGTGTAAATGATCTGGTTCGTCCGCTCATCGAACTCCTCGAACCGCAGCGGTCGGTTGTCCATCGCGCTCGGCAGCCGGAAGCCATAATCGACCAACACCTCCTTGCGCGAACGGTCGCCGTTGTACATTCCACGCAACTGTGGGATCGTCATGTGGCTTTCATCGATCACCATCAGGAAGTCTTTCGGAAAGTAGTCGATCAATGTCCAGGGCGGGCTGCCCGCCGGGCGCTGTTCCAGATGTCGTGAGTAGTTTTCGATGCCGCCCGTGAAGCCCATCTCGCGCAGCATCTCCAGGTCGTAGCGCGTTCGCTGTTCGATGCGCTGCGCTTCGATCAGCTTGTCCTCTTTTTTGAAGAAGCGGATCTGTTCTTCCAGTTCCTTCTCGATGTCGTTCAGCGCTTTCTGCAGCTTGTCCTGATCGGCCATGAACTGCGTCGCCGGGAAGACGACCAGCACTTCATGCGCCGTCAAAAGCTCGCCCGTCACCGGGTCGAACTCGACAATCCGCTCGATCTCCTCGCCGAACAGCGTGATCCGGTAGGCCGCATCCTCGTAGGGCGGGAAGACTTCCAGGACGTCGCCGCGCGCCCTGAATGTACCTTTGGTGATGTCCATCTCGCCGCGTGTGTATTGCAGCCGCACCAGCTCGCGCAGGAGATTCTCGCGCCGCACCGAGTCGCCAACCCGGAACTCGACAATCGACTTGCCCCACGTCTCCGGGTCGCCCGTGCCGTAGATGCACGACACCGACGCCACGATCAGCACGTCCCGACGTGAGAGCAGCGCCGCCTTGGCCGCAATCCGCAGCCGCTCGATCTGCTCGTTGATGTCCGTCTGCTTCTCGATGTACAGGTCGAAGCGCGGCACGTAGGACTCTGGCTGGTAATAATCGTAGTAGCTGACGTAGTATTCGACCGCGTTGCGTGGGAAGAACTCCTTGAACTCCGCGTAGAGCTGCGCGGCCAGGGTCTTGTTGTGTGCCAGCACCAGCGTTGGGCGCTGGATGGCCTGAACGACCTGCGCCACCGTGTACGTCTTGCCGGTGCCGGTTGCGCCGAGCAGAGTCTGGTGTTTGTACTGCTTGCCGAGGCCTTCGACCAGTTCTTGAATTGCCTGAGGTTGATCGCCAGTCGGGTGGA
>JAHDWN010000027.1:73539-96171 GCA_023382675.1 Anaerolineae bacterium | reverse complement strand
ATGAACTCCTTTTTGTTAAGCGCTCAATCCTCCCTTAAAACTGTCGTCCTCTAAACGATTGGGGGGGAGGAGGTGCTCAGTGCTCGATGCTCGGTGTTCAGTTCTTGGGTTCTGAGTTCAGAGTTCTGGGTTCACCGTTCACGGTGCGGGGAAGGTGATGAGGAGCGAGGTGATGAGGCATGAGCGATGTGTGCTGCCTAATGAGTGATGAGGTTCACTCGGTTCATTCATGCTCATGGAAGAGGGAAATCGGATTCATAGACTCAATACTCTGACAGGCTGTTCTTCCAGCGCCTTTAGTGCGCTTGATTTCGCCTAGCCGACGGGTTGACCCGTCGGCGACCGCAAGCACAATTCATATGAATCTGAATTCATTTCTCCATCAGCTCTGAGTTCACGGTGCAAAATGCGGGCGCTCGGCCTGGCATCCTACGCGCGGAGACGAATCGGAGTGGGTTGGCAGCGTTGATGTTTAGCTATCTGCTGGGGTGGGAACCGGCAACAGAGTCGGCGGTGTCATGATGGCCGCGCTATCGACAATCATGACGCGCGAACCCAGCGGGTCGGTCGGACGACCTCCAAACGCCAGTTGGCTGCCATCAGGACTCCAAGCGACCGCACGAAGCTTTCCCTCATACGGCGCTGAACCTTCAACTGTGTTCGTCAAGCCGTCGAGGATCGTCACTCCATTGGATCTTTCAGCGATTGCAAGCAAACTGCGATTGTCTGACATCGTCCAATCCAGATCTGTTACATCGCTGAAATGGCCACTCGCTACGATGACAGGCGTCGCGCCAGACGTATCCCAGATTTTAAAGGTGCGATTGTCTTCGAAACTGTAAGTCGCAAGTCGTGTTCCGCTCGGATCCCAGGCTAAAGTATTGACCTGATAATTCGCCAATTGTAACGGAGTGCTGCCAGGAGGTGGAGGATAATTCCAGAGCACTGGGCCAAGATGAGTCCCACCCGCGATGACACTGCCATTCGGATTCCAGGTGACATCGACAATACCAGTGGCGTTTGGGGCAAGTAGTTCGTGAAGGAGGGCACCGGTGGTGGCATCCCAGATGCGCAGTTCGTGCCGGGTGCTGGCCGTTTCGGTAGTTTCGGGTGATATGCCTGCCGCCAGCAATTGCCCGTCCGGACTCCAGGCAATGGAAGTGACGAATGGATAGCCGTCAAGCGTGAGAAGCGTGTTTCCTGTCTCAACATTGATGACGAGAACACTCATCCATCCATCTGGGGGCGTGCCGCGCGCGACTGCCAGGATTGCGTCGTCAATCGGACTCCACTGCAAATCAGAGAAGAAATATGGTTGCGGGGCTGGCAATTCGAAGATGGACGTGTTTAGCTCGGTATCCCAAACCTCCACCCTTCCACCTTGATAACCAATTGCCAGCCTGTTCCCCATCTTATTCCAGTCCAGATATTTGGCTGCGAGCACAACTGTCTGCGACATGGCCGCAGACACATCCGGCACAGCCAGAAGCACCATTATGAGTGCAAGTATCGATACCCACAAAGCACGGCGATTTCGTTTGCGCATTTCGACACCATATCTATCCAAATAAGTTCGTTCTTCTTGAAGCATAGATGAAGACTGGCCGCGTGACCTATGCGCATCCCCGACGAATCACCGATTATCAACCACCGAGCATCAATTTCCCGCACCGTGAACTGTGAACCGAGCACCATGAACCCTAACTGAGCACCGAGTACCGAGCACTGAGCACCCCCTCCGCCCCATCGCACTCTTGCTCCCCACTCACCCCTCCGCTACACTGGTGCGCGATGTCGAACCCTACGCACACAGCCGTCACCTGGCGGCACAACCTCGCGCGGACGCTGCGGCGCATCCCCTGGGTGATGAACCCGCTGCTCACGCTCTACCGCTGGACACGCCCGAAATACACCCTCGGCGTGGCCGGCGTCGTCTTCAACGAACGCCATGAAGTGCTGCTCGTCGAACACGTCCTGCACCCAAGGCACCCATGGGGGCTGCCCGGCGGCTGGGTTGATGCCCACGAAGCGCCGAGCAAGACGGTCGTCCGTGAAATCGCCGAGGAGGTTGGCCTCCGGGTCGAGGTTGGCCCGCTGGTATCGATTGACGAATGGCCGGACATCCAGCATATGGACATGATCTTCCTCTGCCAGGCGCAGCCGCCGGTCGAAGTTACCGCGCTCTCCGGCGAGCTGCTCAGCTATGGCTGGCACACGCTCGATGCGCTGCCCGACGTGGAAGCCTTCCACCGCGCCGCCATCCGCAAAGCCTACGAACACATACAAACCAACGGCCAATGGGGTGAGGAGAAACACCCATGAGCACCACCGTAACCACACTCAGTTCACGGCGCAAACCGCGCCGTCTGCCGATCATCCCGCTCTTATCCGCGCTGATGCTGCTGACGGCGATCGGCTGGTTCATCGTCGAGCTGGTGCGCTTCAGCCAGCAGTCCGATCGGCTGCCGCTGAACGTGTCTGTTGCCGGGGTTGATGTGGGCGGCATGTCGCCGTCGGATGCCATGCGCGCCTGGGAATCGGTCTATAACGCGCCGGTCACGCTCTGGTATGCCGACAGCCCGATCCAGCTCGACCCGGCGGCGGTCGGCTTCCGCACCAGCCGCGACACGATGCTGGCGGCAGCGCGGCGCGCGGGCGGCGGCGAAGGCCAGTACTGGCTCGATTTCTTTAACTATCTGACGGGTCGGCGGACGCAGGCACAAGCGGGCGATGTGCCGCTGGTGGCGGAGTATCAGCCACAGCTGCTCGAACAATGGCTGCGCACCGAGATCGTGCCCCGCTATGATCGCGCGCCCGGCGGCGCGAGCTTCGATCTGCAAACGCTGACTCTGCGTCCCGGCGCATCCGGCTACCGCCTCGATGTCGAGGCCGCCATGCCGCTGATCGACGCCGCGCTGCGCCGGCCGGATAATCGCGTCGTCACGCTGCCGGTCGAGGGCGCGGACGGGCGCGGCATTGGCCTGGAAGTGCTGCGCTCGATGATCATCGACTATCTCGATGCGCAGGGCTTCATCTTCGACGGCCAATCGACGGTTGCCTCGGTCTTTGTCATGGATCTGGAAACCGGCGAGGAGATGAACATCAACGGCGACGTGGCCTTTTCCGCCGCGAGCACGGCCAAGGTTGCCATCCTGATCGATTATTATCGCAGCCTGCTGACCAACCCGTCGCAGGACGAAGCCTACCTGATGAGCCAGTCGCTGCTCTGCAGCAACAACTCGTCCTCCAACCTGATCATGCAGATCATCGGCAACAACGACCTGTTCGCCGGGCTGGCAGACATCGTCAACACGACGCAGTACATCGGCGCGCGCAACACCTTCATCACCGCGCCGTTCGATCTCGGCATTGCCGGCCAGCAGCTTGGCTCGATCCCGGTGCCGATAACCGAGCCGAATCCGAACTTCAACACCGCGCCCGACCCGGTCAACCAGACGACGACCGAAGACCTGGGCACGATGTTCGAGATGATCTACGACTGCGCCTATTCCGGCAGTGGCCTGATGACCGCCTACCCCGACGGCGAGTTCAACCAGACCGAGTGCCGCCAGATGCTCAACCTGATGAGCGCAAACAACCTCGAACGGCTGCTGCAGGCAGGCATCCCGGCGGGCGTGACGATTGCGCACAAGAACGGCTGGCTCGACAACGTCCACGGCGACGCGGGCATTGTCTTCCCGCCGAACGGTCGCAACTACATCATCGCCGTCTTCGTCTGGGAGAACACCGACTTCTTCAGCTTCGACCGCGCCTGGCCGCTGATCGAGGAGATCTCGCGCGCGACCTGGAACTACTTCAACCCGAGCGATCCGCTGCTCCAGCGGCGCACGGACATTCCCCCGACAGCGCAGGAGTGCGTCGACTTCGCCCCACCCTACGGCCAGGTCAACCTCGACGACATCAACGCCTGGCGCACCGGCGGGAACGCAGATGCCGCCGCCCCTGCGGAAGGCACCGGCGACGGGGGGTAAATGGTCAGATGAGAGGGCAAGACGCCGCTACAACGCTCTCGGACACCGTCCATCGGTTCCAGATGCCCCGCCCAACTGCCGCCCGGCTCAATGCAAGACTTAAGCACTGTATTTGAATGTGTCCCCTCCCCTCATTCCCCTCCCCATCGCGATGGGGAGGGGACGAACCGCAGGTTCAGGGGTGGGGATGTAAGACGACTCAAACCATGTGCTCTGAAATTCCATTAAGGAGCCTCACCGCCGGACGCTGCGCCAGGCGCGGTCAACGGGCTTGCCAGCACCTTATCGACGCGGCGGCCGTCCATGTCGACCACCTCGAATTGCCAGTCGCCGAGCAAAAACGTGTCACCAGCACTCGGGACGCGCGCAAGCTCTGCCATGACCAGCCCGCCGACGGTCTGGTATGCGGCATCAGCCGGCAGTTCTTTGAGATCAAGAATGGTTTCCAGCTCATCAATCGGCAGCAGCCCATCCAGAAGCCATGAACCATCTGGCCGCCGAACCGCCTCCGATTCTCGCGATGCCAGCGGTTCCAATGCAGTCGAGATGATTTCTTCCAGAATGCTGTTCAGGGTCACCAGCCCCTCTAACCCACCATACTCGTCAATAATCAGCGCCGCATGATCTCTGCTTGCGCGCAGGAGGTCCAGTGCTTTCAAAGCCGGCATCGTGTTCGGTATGTAGGGTGGTACGACGCGAATCTGCTGAAGATCGATTTCCGCATCACTCAAGAGCGCTGCAAGCAAGTCCTTCGCCGACACAAGACCAACGACTCTGTCTAACCCGCCGTCAACCACAGGAAACTGCGCGTAGGGATTTTGACTGACTTTTTTGCGAATTTCTTCAGGGCTGTCGCCAAGATCGAGAACGATGAGCTCGGACCGGGGTGTGAGAAACGCTTCAATACGCAGATCCCCAAGACGAAACACACGCTCGACCATCTCCTGCTCTGCCTGCTCGAAAGTGCCGATCTGTGTTCCCTGGCTAATCATGACTCGAATCTCATCCTCGGTGACCTCCGGCTCGGTTGACGGTTTTGTACGCAGGAGCGCAAGGACAATTCGCGTCGAGAAATTCAAAATCGCGACGACTGGCGAAACGAGCCGTGATAGCGCAGTCATCGGTCGCGCGACAATCATGGCCGTTCGCTCCGGCGCGTTTAGCCCAAGCTGCTTGGGGACAAGTTCACCGATAATCAGCGAGAAATAGGTAATGGCGATGACGACGACCGCGAGACCAATCGTTTCCCCATAGGGCGCAAGAGCAGGGATTCTCTCAACGGCTGCCCCGATCTCCTCTGCAATGGTTGCGCCGCCTAAAGCGCCCGCCAAAACACCGACGAGCGTGATGCCGACCTGAACTGTGGCGAGAAATTTGCCAGGCGCATTGATTAGCTGCAGGGCCGCCTGCGCCTGCGCATCGCCGTCGAGGGCACGCTGCTGAATGCGTGCCTGCCGCGCCGATACGACGGCGATCTCCGCCATGGCGAACACGCCATTGGCCAGGATTAGCACAGCGATAAACAAGATCTCGGTCAACACTGGTGACATCGTTACTCGGTTCTCCCACTGTCAAGTTGGCATCTGAGGCACATATCGACGTTCACAAAACATCGATTTCCTTCAACACCTTAGCGTGTCAGCCCCCGAAGATGCGCCCCCCAAATCTGGGGGGAATGGGCAAATACACATTGGAGAGTCAGCGCTTCTCAATTGGAACGCATACACACCAGAGTGTGAATGCTGTCCCTGCGTCGCCAGAATGAAGGATATGACATTCAGCACTAACGGGCCATAGCCATTCGGCATATGCTTGATGCTGGGCCGTAGCAAAAGTTAAACAATGCTGTGGCCTGAAGTCGCGCTGTTAGGCGTGGCTGACACATCGCCCCATACTCTGACCACCCCAAAGACGCTATCGCTAACAGCCGATGGCGTTTTTCTTTTCCCCAGGAGAAAAGTTTATGAACAACCTGTTACAAGATACTCAGATCGGCAAGAGGAACATCATCTTCGGTGTGCTTCTCTTTTTGTTGTTCGCATTGGTGATCGGCATTCCCCTGACTCTCAACTTCTTTGGCGTCCGCGTGCTGTCTGACGAGCAGTACGAGATCTGGAAGGTCGTGCATGGGTACGGCATTTTTCTGGCGGTCATCAACTGCTTTCTGGGAACCGTGGTGGATGGCCTGCGGCTTTCACATGGGCAAAAAGACCTTCTGAGCTGGTCATTCATCATCGCCGGCGTGTTTGGGGCGCTTGGCCGTATGGCACTGGTCTTGCTCGGCCTGTTGGCTCAGTGGCATTTGCTCGCCTCGCTGGGAGAAGTCGTGTTTTTCGTCGTAGGTCTGGCGCTGTTCGTCTACGGCTGGACGAGAAAGACGGGCGTGGCTTTCGAGGGTGAGCAGAGGACGGAGACGCGGGTGAGAGCGGGTGGTCCAGGCCAATGAAGTGGCCTCATGCGCGCAAAGGAATGAGGACTGCAAGCGACACACATCGCTGCGGCAGGCGCGCCCCGTGTCTGCCGCAACGCGGCCTATTTCAATCGCAGTTGGTCGGGCATCGGCGCAATCGGTTTCACGCGCGCAAAGCATTGAGGTTCACCATATTGACAGGCATCATAACATCCCCCTTAATAGAAATTAGCAGATGCTTTCACTTTATTCATCATCGGAGGAGCCTTTTCTATGAAGCGTGCGATGGTTTTATTTGCAGTGGCCGCGATGCTGCTGGTCGCGGGAAGTGTGGCCGTTCAGGCGCAGGATGTCCGCGAATTCACCGTCAACTGCGATAACGGCACCAGTTTCACCAACGGGATTGAGTTTCAAGTCATCAGTATGCGCGCAGGCTACGACTACACAGCGACCGCGGTCGGTATCAACGGCTTCGACCCGGTATTGGCCGTCCTCGGCGAAGGTGGCAACGGTCTGTGCAGTGACGACGAATCATCGGCAAGTCGCTATGCCGCCGATCTGCCGACCACCGGCCGCGTCCCCGCGTCCAACCTGAGCGCGCAGGTCACGTTTAACCACGACTCCAGCTCAGGCTTTCAGGATATTTCACTCGTGGTCGGCGGCTACGGCGACCAGGAAGGCGAGTTCCTGCTGATCCTGGAAGGCATGGCGGTGACAACCGCCGACAACGCGGGCGATCCGTTCTCGGTGCGGCTCACCCCCGGCATGATCGCATCCGGCGTGCCGCTCGATGTCTACATGATCACGCGCGGGCAGTCGAGCGTCGACCCGATTATCAGCATGGTTGATGAGGACCTGAACGTCAGGACCGACAACCGCGGCAACGAGATCTACTGTGATGACGCTGGCAGTGACCTGTGCTGGGGCGATTACGTCGATTTGAGCAACTCGACGGTCACCATCAACACCGGCACCCTGCCCGGCTGGCAGTACGACACCTACCTCAGCCTCGACCTGTCTGATCTGTCGCTCAGTGAAGACCCCGATCAGAACTTCCTGTCCTTCCTGATGAGCAGCTACGAAGGCTCGGAAGGCCAGTATTTGCTGGTGTTCCATGCGGGCATAAGCGAGGCGCGCAGGAGCGGCAAATAGCAGCGAAGCTTCGTCAACATCACGCAGGGGCACGGCGCACGTGCCCCTATCACTCTACACCGTAGTTATAGCCACCCCGGCTGTGAGGATGCGGGCCGTTCACCGGCAGTGCGCATAGCCGCCGCATCTCCCCAAACGATTCAAAAGCAAAATTCACACTTATTTCATACATCTCAACCTTTAGATATCTTACAATTTATAACAGACAAATAAGTGTACTCCGATAATCAACCAGCAGTCGGTACACGATCACCTCACATTCTCGACAAAGGCAGACCATCGTGATCGAAGTCAAGTGGGATAACCCTGAAAAAAACATCGTCGTCTGGAAGTTTTCTTCACCCTGGACGTGGGAGGAATTCTTTGCTGCCAAGAACGAAGTCGACACCATGATCGACGGCGTTGATGGCATCGTTGACAGTATCTTCCTGACATCCGAAGCTCAAAGCATTCCCTCGAACGCGATCGCGACTTTTCGCAATATCCTCGCTAAACGACACCCCCGGCATGATTCCATCGTCCTGGTCGGCGCCAAGGACTTCCTGACCAAACTCCTGAACCTGGTCATCCAGTTCCTGCCTGATGCGCGCCATCAAGTGTACTTCGTCAGCCTGCAAACGGATGCCTACCATGTAATCGAACAGGCGCGGCAGCAACGCGGCGCAGTCACCCCCAGGGGCACATCGTAACCCGCCACCCCGCCCCGAAGCCGTGTATCCATGGTAGGATAGATGCGGCAGGCACGAGGGCGCTGTGATGGCAGTCAATGTGAAGCGCAAATGGACGGTGGACGAATATCTGGCGTTCGAACGCGAGAGCGAGATTCGCCACGAGTTTCTGGACGGCGAAATTTTCGCCATGGCGGGTGCAGAACCTGCGCATAACGACATCTTCAGCAACACTCACAACAGCCTGATGAATCAGCTCAAAGGCCGTCCATGTAAGGTGAATGGGCCTGACATGCGCGTCAAGACCGCATCCGGGCTGTACACCTACCCTGATATTTCCGTCGTCTGTGGCGAGCGCCAGTTCAACGACGACAGGCCGCGCACGCTGCTCAACCCGACGGTGATCGTCGAAGTGCTGTCGTCGTCGACTGAGTCCTACGACCGGGGCGACAAGTTCCACCACTACCGCTCGATCCCGGCGTTCCGCGAATATGTGTTGATTTCGAGCACGCGCCAGCAGATCGAGCACTGGGCAAGGCAGGCCGACGATAGCTGGCGCATCGCCGTGCTGGATACCGCAGACGGCGCGATTGAGCTAACGTCAATCGATTGCAGGCTGACGCTGGCGGATATCGACGTGGACGTGGTGTTCGAGGCGCAGGACGGCGTACAAACACCCCACCGCCAATGAGTACTATACGCTCTCTCTCGCTACTTATGGAACTGTGGCAGCACGTCGCGCGCCAGCAGCTCCAGCGTCGCCATGTCCGTCTGATCCCGGTGCATGAGCATGAGCCGTGACGCACCCACATCGGCAAACGCCGCGATCTGATCGATGACAGCAGACGCCGTCCCCGTAATCTGCGACGGCTCCAGCAGCTTGTCGGCCTGCCCCGGATGCGCAGCCAGCTTGCGCTGCAAATCGGCCTCGTCTTTGCCCAGGATCAGCTCCGTCATCAGCGAGCGCTTCACGTCGCCCGGCTGACGCCCATACTCCACCAGCAGTTCGTCCAGGTGCAGCGCGCGTTCTCGATAACCATTCGGCGCGATATGCACCCCGTTCCATTCATCCGCATACTTTGCCGCCAGCGGCAGCGTC
This sequence comes from Anaerolineae bacterium, assembly GCA_023382675.1. Taxonomy (GTDB): domain Bacteria; phylum Chloroflexota; class Anaerolineae; order Aggregatilineales; family Phototrophicaceae; genus Flexifilum. The sequence goes on along the minus strand of JAHDWN010000027.1, from coordinate 86,850 downwards.
TTCTTCATGCCGTTGCCGCCGATCAGGATCGGCGGGCCGCCCGCGCGCTGCGGACGCGGCAGCAAGATCGCCTCGTCCAGCGGGTAATGCGCGCCTGCGTAACTGACGGGCGTCTCGCTCTTGAACAGCCGCGTCGTGACTTCGAGCGCATCTTCCAGCATGGCGTAGCGCGTGGCCTTGTCGTAGAAGGGGATGCCGAACTGCTTGTGCTCGCGCTCATGCCAGCCCGCCCCCAGACCGAGCACCAACCGCCCGCCGCTCAGATCGTCCACCTGCGCCGCCATGCGCGCCGTCAGCGCCGGGTGCCGGAACGTCGTCGGGCAAACCAGCGTGCCGAATTCGATCCGCTTCGTCTCGGTCGCCGCCAGCGTCAGTGATACCCACGTCTCCAGCGAGTCCATATCCGGCGGGCCGATGGTGTAGTGATCGGAGCGGAAGACACATTGAAAGCCGTAATCCTCTGCGGCCTTGAGCAGCGCCCGCCAGCGTTCCCACGTCAGCCCCCACTGCCCTTCGATCATCAAGCCGATCTGTACCATCACTGCCCTCCCTCGTTGGATAGAATGTGTACCTGCGTGGAAAATTTCTTTTTGAGCTTTGCGGACAAGTAAGGTAGCATTACCCTGCGCGATGCGCAATCATTTGGACGCAAATCGTAGCAGTGTGCAACAGCGCGTCCGTGAAGTAAACACAGCCATTCTTCGCGGCCTTTGAGCCTTTGCGGTTCAAAAGCATGTCGTTGGCAATAATTATCGTAAAAAGTAGCTTTTGCTACTGTGCGTGTTCGTAACTTGCGATAAAATGCACAAAGTCTAACTGTGAAGCCTAGCGCAAATGCCCTTTACTGGGAGGCGTCGTACGAGATTGTCCTCAATCTGATCGAAGCTTACCCGGACGCCGATCTGGACAGCATCGGGTTACAGCAGTTGCAGCAGTATATCGTCGCACTGCCGAACTTCGCTGACGATCCCGAACTGGCTAACGATGGTATTTTGAGCGAAATCCTGCGAGAGTGGTACGAGGAGGCAAACGCCGGATGAGCACACTCGACTTACGGGAACTGCATGACACGGAATTTCCCGTTCCGGCAGACATGCAGAACAACGTCGCGATCACCAGTTTGAGCAAGATTTACAACTGGAGCCGCCGCTCGTCGCTGTGGCCGATGTTGTTCGGGCTTGCCTGCTGCGCGATTGAGATGATCGCGACCGCTGCGTCGCGTTACGATTTCTCACGCTTCGGCATGGAGGTCATGCGCGGCAGCCCGCGCCAATCGGACTTGATGATCGTCAGCGGCACAGTCACGAAGAAGATGGTGGTGCCCATCGTGCGTCTGTACAACCAGATGCCGGAGCCGAAGTACGTGATGGCGATGGGCGCGTGCGCCAGCGGCGGCGGGCCTTTCAAAGAAGGCTATAACGTCGTCAGCGGCATCGATCAGTATGTGCCGGTCGATGTCTACGTCCCCGGCTGCCCGCCCACGCCTCAGGCACTGATGTATGGCTTGATCTCGCTGCAAAAGAAATTCGACGGTGAATCGCTCGCCAACCTCGACGACGTGCCCTGGTACGGCGTCGGCCCCAGCGATGCCGTGCCGATTCCGGTGCTCGGCCCGGACATCATCGATCCGCGCCAGGCGGAACTGATCCGCCAGCAGGCGATGCTGGCCGCACAGGGACTGCCCTTCGGGCGGCGTGAACTCCCGGCGGTGGCTGTGCCGCAGCCAGCCGTCGCCCCGGTGGAAGAGAAACCGGCCATCGCCGCCGCGTCGACCGAAACCGCCGAAGAAATCGACCCGGAGAAGGCAGCCCGCCTCGCCAAGCGCGAGGCCGCGCTGGCACGCAAACGCGCCGCCAAGGCCGCTGCCGAAGGAAACGAGGGCTAAATCATGACCGACCAGGCAATCATGCCCGTGCCCACCGAAGCGCTGGATACGCAGGGCGCTATCGACTGGCTGAAAGACAAATACCCGGAAGCGGTGCAGGATGATACCCGCCAGGGCTATGGCGGCGTCGTCGTTGACCGCAGCCAACTGACGAAGATCGCCCACGCCATCCGTGATGACCTGGGCTACGACTATCTTTCCAGCGCCACGGCGGTCGATTACCTCGGCATCTCCGACCACATCGAGATGGTCTATCACGCCTATCGCACCGCGGGCGGCCCGCCGCTCGTCTTCAAGGCACAGACCCCGCGTGAGAACGCCGAGATCCCATCGGTTGTCAGCGTCTGGCCGGGCGCGGATTTCCAGGAACGCGAAGCCTACGATCTGTTCGGCATCCAGTTCTCCGGCCACCCAAACCTCAAGCGCATCCTGCTCTGGGAAGGCTTCGACGGCCACCCGATGCGTAAGGACTGGCAGGAAGCCTACTACGAAGAAGAGCACAAGCCGTTCGAAAGCCGCTGGCCGAAAGGTTGGGTGCGTCGCGCCGAAGAACTCAACGTCTTTGGCAAGAACGTGCGCTACCCGGCAGACCTCGACCTGAGCCGCTTGACCGATGTCTCGGAAGATTCGCTCTACAAAGGCATGGGTCTGGGCGTCGATGTGCAAGAGATCGTCCAGGAAGGCGAGCACATCAAGACCGACCGGCTGATCGTCAACATGGGGCCGCATCATCCGAGTACGCACGGCGTGTTCCGCATGATCGCCGAACTCGACGGCGAGACCATCGAAGCGCTTGAGCCGGTCATGGGCTACCTGCATCGCAACCATGAGAAGATCGGCGAGCGCAACGCCTGGCTGATGAACATCCCGTTCACCGACCGGCTCGATTACATCAGCAGCATGGGCAACAACATGGGCTACGTCCAGGCGGTGGAGAAGCTGCTGGCACAGGGCGCGCGCTACACCCCGCCGACCTACCGTGCGGAAGTCATCCGCGTGCTGATGGTGGAACTCACCCGTATCGTCAACCACCTGTGGGCGATTGGCTTCCTGCTCAACGACCTGGGCGCGTTCTTCACGCCCGCCCTGTACGCGATTGCCGAGCGCGAGAAAGTCCTCGACTTCTTCGAGGCGACCGCCGGCAGCCGTATGATGTGCAACTACATGCGCTTCCAGGGCGTCGCCAAAGACCTGCCAGAACGCATCCACAGCACGGCAGTCACGGTCAACGACAAAGTGCGCGACTACAACACGATGGAGTTCCTGACCGAACTCATCAACGAGCGCCTGCCGCGGTCGATTGACGAACTGGATCACTTCCTGACGGAAAGCGAAATCATCAAGACGCGCGCCATGGGCGTCGGCATTCTGCCGCCGGAGATGGCGATTGCCTACAGCGCCGCCGGCCCGCTGCTGCGCGCCAGCAACGTCCCCTACGACGTGCGCCGCGCCGAACCCTACAGCATCTATCCGGAGCTGGATTTCGACGTGTGCGTGCGCCCGAACGGCGACGTTTACGACCGCTATCTCATCCGCCTGGACGAGATGCGCGAGAGCGTGCGGATTCTCAAGCAGGTGCTCCAGCGCCTGGAAGCCACCCACGGCGAAGACATCTTCAGTGGCAACAAGGCCATCTACATGCCGCGTGTGCCCGTTGGCGAGTCGTATGGCCGCGTCGAAAATCCCAAGGGTGAGCTTGGCTTCTACTGCGTCAGCGAAGGCGACCCGAAAGGCCCGCAGAATCCCTGGCGCTATCATGTGCGCGCACCCAGCTTCATCAACCTGACGCCGCTCGGCGTGATGTGCAAAGGGCACAAGGTCGCCGATGTCGTCGTCATCCTGGGCAGCATTGACATCGTGTTGGGGGAGACGGATCGCTGATGAACGGAACTGGCATTCTCAAAGGCCTGGGCGTCACGCTCAAGCACTTTATCCAGACCTATGTGGACGACATCCGCTATGGCGGGCGCAAATATCTCGGCATGGAGAACTTCGAAGTCCGCCAGGGCCTGAAGGCGCAGGGCGCTTTCACCGTCCAGTACCCGGACGAGAAGATTGCCGTCCCGGAGCGCTTCCGCTTCGTGCCGTTCCTGGTTGTCAATGAAGACGATCATCCGGACGCGCCGGGCAAAGACTGGTGTACAAGCTGCGGCATCTGCGCCAAGGTCTGCCCGCCGCAGTGCATCTGGATCGTCCGCAGTGAAGACCCGGTGACGAAGCGCCCGGTGCCGGAGCCGGAAGCCTTCTTCATCGACATCGATATCTGTATGAACTGCGGCTACTGCGCCGAATTCTGCCCGTTCGATGCAATCAAGATGGATCACGACTACGAGCTGGCCGATTTCGACCGCACGGGCACGCACATCCACGACAAACCGAAGCTGAGCAAGCCCTACGAGTATTACTACAATATCGCGCCGACGACCGCCGCCGAAGAAGCGCAGGCGCGCGGCGGCTGGGAACACCCCGACGTGATCAAGGCGAAGAAGAAATCGGGTGAGCCAGTGATGGAACAGCCGTGGTTCATGCTGCGTGCGGAAGACCCGGAAGCCCGCGCCCGCGCCGAAGCCGAACGCGCTGCCAAGGCTGCCGCAGCTGCCGAGTCGACCGTCTCCGAGGCCGACATCGCAGCCGAGCGCCAGGCACGCCGCGCCGAAGCCCTCGCCCGCCATCGCGCCTGGGCAGCGAAGAAGAACTGACGAGGCCGACACTCAGCCAGACACGCAGTGAAGAAACACCCGACCGTGCGATGGTCGGGTGTTTGTTGTAGTCCCCCAACGTTCACCCGTTCGTGGTATGATCGACACGATCACCTGGACGGAGCGCACACAGATCGATGAGCGATTCACCTGCCACCACAAAACGCCAGACAATCGCTGCGTTCGAGGCCTTTCTCAAACGGCCTGAAAACGCGGATCGATTGTTTGAACTCATCGACGGGGAGATTGTCGAGAAGCTGCCCACCGAATTCCACAATCTCATTCGTGACTTCCTGCTGGTGACGCTCTGGAACTTCATCGTGCCGCGCAAACTCGGTCGGGTCACTGCTGAAACGCGGACACGCGCCAATGTCGAAGATCGCTACAATGACCGGCTGCCAGACATCAGTTTCACCCGCGCTGAGCGTGTACTACCGGTCGTGAAAACTGGCGCTGTGCCCCAGATTCCCGACCTATGCATCAAGGTTCAATCGCCGGACGACTATCCCAAGATGATGCGCGAGAAAGCAGAATATTATCTTCAGAATGGCGCACAGCAGGTCTGGCTCGTTTACACTAAGAAAGAGTTCGTCGAGGTCTTGTTCGCAGATGGCAACTATGACCACTACCTCAAGGGTGAAGTCCTCAGCGGCGGAGATCTCATCCCCGGCTTCAGCCTTGCCATAGACGATCTCTTTGACGTAAGCGAGCGCTAGGCCGAACGGCAGTACTCATCACGTATCACAAATTCCTCATCATCTCGCACCTCATCACCTTCTGAGCACCGAGCACCCAGAACTCAGTACCCAGTACCCAGAACTGAGCACCAAGTACCCAGAACTGAGCACCAAGTACCCATCTCCTGCCCCATTCATGCTAAAATCCTCCCCATGTTTCCAGGTCGAGAGGATCGAGGTGTGTCGGTATGAACTGGAGCATTTTCCTGCTGTTGTTCGGGCTGTTTGTCTTCATCCTGCTGATCTTCCAGCGCATCGACCCCAAGAAGCGGCTGATCGCGACGCTGCCGCTCATCCCGGCGCTGATCTTCACCTACAACTACATCAACTACCGCAACGCGGGCGGCGAGGCGCTGCTGGCGCTCGTGCTGGCGCTGATCCTCAGTTTCATGTTCTGGCTCTTGATCGGGCGTTACAACCGCGTCAAGAGCGCCGACGAGACGATCAAGGTGCTGGGGCTGGATGACTGAGGCTGCGCGGTGAAGATCCTGGCGCTGGAACGCGAACTGCCCGGCCTCGCGCCGGATGCCTTCAAGCCGTATCTCCGGGCGGAGGCAGCGCGCGTCTGGGAGTTAATGCAGGCGGGCGTCATCCGCGAGATCTACTTCGACGCGGACGCCCACACCGCCGTGCTCATGCTCGAATGCGCCGACGCAGACGAGGCCCGGCGCATCCTGAACAGCCTGCCGCTCGTGCAGGCGTCTCTGATCCGCTTCGACGTGATCCCGCTCGCGCCCTATTCAGGCTTCGCCCGCCTCTTCGCCGAGGAATAGCACGCTTCGATGCATTACCTGCCTGAGTTCCCTGGCAATCCTGCTCCTTTTTCTCCATATGCCAGAGTCGTGGATCGAGCAGAGACATCAGGCTTGAGAAACCCCGGCATGGCGAAGGTGTTTTTTGTCTTGTATACAAAATCGTGCGTGGTCGCAAGGCACACTGGCTAAGTGCGGTGTGCTGCTGCCAGGAAGTTCACGACGGGGATGCATCCAGCAGCCTGGATAAAGCCTCTGGCGTTTTATGGCTGGAAGGAAGAACAACGATGCGTTCTTTCATAGTGTTGGCTTCCGTCGCATTGTGGATCACCACCGCTCTCGTGGTCATCGTGACGCTGGTGGTAGGGCAGACGATACCCGGCGCTGTGCTGGCCTTCGAGACACGTGACAGTGGCCAGGCAGTTTACATCACTGATGTCAATCGCGGTCATTTCGTGCAGTTGGCTCAATTACCCGATCCTGCAGAGCTATCACAATGGATTTGGTCGCCAGACGGCTTGCACATAGGTGTCGTGACGCAGCGCGGGGACACCAGCATCATCGGGGTGATGGATCTCGATGGACGCCATGCACAACAGCTTGCCGAATTCCCTGAGTTCAGAATCTGCACTGATATTCCGACGATTGTGTGGTCGCCCGACAGCCGCCGCATTGCCATCACATTGGACTCAGGTGACTACCGTGAGATCTCTGTGATCGAGGTGGCCACAGGCGAGCTGCACGAACTAGCTGACCAACTCACACGTACCGTGAGTCCGATGTGGTCGCCAGATAGTACCCATCTGGCCTTCCAGACAAGCCGTGATGGCAATAGCGAAATCCATGTCGCGGATGTCGTCAGCGGCCAGCTTTATAATCTGACCGACAACGTTGCTTTTGATAGCAGCCCGACGTGGTCGCCAGACGGTATCCATCTGGCCTTCCAGACAAGCCGTGATGGCAACAACGAAATCTATGTCGCGGATGTCGTCAGCGGCCAGTTGCGCAATCTGACCGACAATACTGCATTCGATGGTAGTCCGGCCTGGTCGCCAGATGGCACCCGCCTGGCCTTCCAAACAAACCGTGATGGCAACAACGAGATCTATGTGGCAGATGTGGGCGACGGCGCGTTACACAATTTGACCAACAGCCTTGATTTTGATTCCAATCCCACCTGGTCGCCGGATGGCAGCCACATTGCTTTCCTGTCGGAACATGATGGCACGCGTGGCCTCTACGCACTGGATGTCGGCACGGGTAATCCACGCCACCTCTTCGACGTTGGGGCCGGTGTTAAAGTCCCCATCTGGTCGCCGGATGGCAGCCGCATTGCCTTGGTCTCACTCCGTGACGGCGCGCGTGGTCTCTATGTTATTGATGTGATCACGGGTGAGACGAGGCAGTGGACTGACCAGAATCTGAGTCTCGACAATCTTCCTTCATGGTCGGCGGATGGGAACTGGGTCGCCTTGATCTCGACACACACTGAGTCCAGCGCGGTATTCACCGTCTTTGTCGATGCCGGCGCGTTGGGCAATTACTTTAGCTCGGTTGGGCAAATTTCCAACCTGGCCTGGTTATCTCAGAGAACGGCCAGGCGTTCCTGAATCGAGCAAACCGGATCGCTAGTTGACATGTACTTCATCATGTTCGCTCTGATCCAGCTCTAGGCACAGAAACCAGAGGCTCCGTAGACGACATGAATTGGACAGCGGTCAGCCAGGTCGACACGTGATCGGATAAGGATCGACTCAAATGCGAAGAGCGCCGAAGCTGCTCGGTATTGCTGGCCTGATCCTCCTGGGGCTGATACTGTTATTTCTGCTTTATGCCAGACTCGCGGATGAAATGGAGACTTCCAGTGTCGAGGAAGCCGTTCGACGAGATTGCCAGATGGAGATAGAAGTCTCGGCTGACGATCTCCGCAAACCAGGCATGGTCTTCAAGCACTACGTCAGGGATGGCAGAACCGTAGAACTGATCTGCCAAGGTCCCAACTGGGGATGTGAGTGTGATCAGTAGCCGACGGATTACCCCGCCGGCCATCGACTTAGCGCTCTCTTTCAGTCGTGCTTTCTCGCACCGCGAGCTGTGAACCGAGTTCCGAGCACCCTCATCACCTATCCCCGCACCGTGTACTGTGAACGTAGAACCCAGTGCCCAGAACTGAGCACCGAGTACCGAGCACTGAGCACCTGCATTTCACACTGTGAACTCAGTACCCTGTACCGAGCACCAACTGCCCTACCCGATCACGTTGAGCGGGATGACGTCCGCCGATTGCAGCATGACGACGCTCACGCGCGCGGCCACCTGCTGCGCCAGCGCCAGGAAGGCCTGACCAGCGTCCGTCTCCGGCTGGTAGGCGACGACCGGGCGACCATAATCACCGCCCTTGCGCACCTCGGCGTTGAGGGGCACACGCCCCAGGAATGGCACCTTGAGGCGCTCGGCCAGCGTCTCGCCGCCGCCGCTGCCGAAGAAATCGCCCGCCATGTTCTCGACAATGCCGAGCACCGGCACGCTCAACGTTTCAAACATGGCCGCGCTGCGCAGCGCATCGCTGACGGCCACATCCTGCGGCTGCGTGACGATCACGACCCCCGTCAGTGGGAAGGACTGCGCCAGCGACAGCGGCGCGTCGCCCGTCCCCGGCGGCAGATCGACGATCATATAGTCGAGTTCGCCCCACTCCACGTCGGTGAAGAACTGGCGAATGGCGCTGTGCAGCATCGGCCCGCGCAGGATCAGCGGCTTGCTTGGGTCGGTGATAAAGCCGGTGCTCATGACTTTGACGCCGTATGCCTCAATCGGGAGCATCTTGTTATCGACCACGCGCGGGTGGCCGGCGCTCAGCCCGGTCATCATCGGCAGATTGGGGTTGAGGATGTCGGCGTCGATCAAACCGACGCGCGCGCCCGCCTCTGCCAGCGCCACGGCCAGGTTAGTCGCGACGGTGCTCTTGCCGACGCCGCCCTTGCCGCTGGCGATGGCGACGATACTGCGGATCGGCACGTCCAGCCGCCCGAACATCTTCTTATCCGTCGGCACCTGCGCATCCCACTGGATGTCAACCGCGGTGATGCCCGCCACCTTGCCAACCAAAACGGCCTCACAGCGTTCCTGAAACACGTTCTTGAGCGGGCAGGCCGGGGTCGTCAGCACGATGGTGAATTTCGCCGTGCCGCCCTCGACGGACAGATCGCGCACCATGTTCAGCGATACGATGTCGCGGTGAAGCTCCGGCTCGATGACCGTGCTCAAGGCGGCCATCACTTGCTCATGAATCGAACTCATGTTGGGTTCCTTACTCTCGGCTGCGGGGAAACTGCGACGCTTGTCTGGCCGCGCACCGGCAGCATCTGGCTCACGAAACAACGACAATAATTATAATCTATATGAGCAAAATTTGCCGCCCTTGGCGCGGGTCATTTTCGCCAGGCGCTTGCAGGCCGTGTCGGGGTCTTATCACCACCACACGCGCCCGTCATACACGCCGATCTGATGCTGCGCCACATGCAGCCCCCACCAGATGAGGCCGCAGATCACGTGCAGCGCCAGCGCCACCCACAGCCAGCGGCGGCGGCCTTCGGGGAGCGGCGCGCGCCAGGCGATCCGCGCGGAAACGATGAACAGGATGAAGAGCGCGATCTGCGATCCCCACCAGAAATTGCCCCCGTGCGGGTGCTTCGTCTCATTGAACAGGTAGTACTGCGCCAGGCCGGAACCCAGCGCCAGCCAGGCCGTCTGGAACGCCGGGTCGCCCTTCGAGGCGCGCCACGTCACGCCGGCGACGGCCAGCGGAAACAGCAGCGACAGCGGTAGTTTGACCACCTGCCCCAGCAGTGTTTCGCCATAGATCGTCAGCGATTGCAGCGGCGCGAAGACCACATCGCCGCGCGATGTCGTCATGACCTCCATCTGGATCGCCAGCGTGATCATCGTCGGTGCGACCAACCCCAGGAAGAGCAGGACGCTATCGACGGGTTGGCGCCGTGCCAGTCGCACGAACATCAGCAGCAGCACCGCCGGCACGAGGCACAGCGCGTAATTCGGCTTGACCATAACCGACGCCACGCTGATCACGAGCGTCAGCGGCATCAGCCACAGCGGTGAGTGGGCGTGCGTCAGGCCATAAAGGCTGATGAAGAACAGGATCAGCGCCAGCGGCTTGAGCACAATCGTGGTCGGGTTGTGGTAGGTGTGCGGCGTCACGTAGCCGAAGTACATGTTCTGGTTGAGCAGCGTCAGCAGCATGACCGGCCCGACGAGATGCAGCGCGGCGCTCAGTCCAGCAGCACGCCAGCGTCGCCCCGCAGTCACGCCCCACCCTCCGGCGAGCAGGTAACGATAGGTCATGAAGCCGGTGCAGGCATAGACGCCGATCATGACCAGAATCGCCAGGTCGCGAAACTCCAGCCCCGGCGCGAGGTTCTTCAGGCCAATCAACAGCAAATGATAGCCGATGTGGGGGATGATCTCTGGCGGTTGCCCCGTGTAGTACCACTGCGCCGCGTAGTCGAAGTGCCAGCCCTGATCCCAGGTCTCGGTCGTCTCGATGGTGAAGACCGGCAGCAACAGCAGCATCAAGCCGACAGCCAGCACCAGCGGCGGCAGCCAGCCGCGCACGCCCGTGCGCGCCGTGAGCGTCATATCATCTGCATGTGCAGCGTGAGTCATAGAGGAATCTGATCCCTCGCCCGAATGCCAAGGTTGGCCGGGCGTTATCTCGTCCCTTCTATCGTAAACGAGGAATCATCGTCCAACGTTGGGATTAGGAAGCATTTACCAGGAGGTGCGTAGGACAAGCCAAACTGCGAGGACACATCTGACAAGGCGAGTGTGCCCGTGCCAGCACACTCGCCGGAAGAACGAAGTCCGTCTGCAGCCAACACACACTATTCTTGAGTGTAGCGGTCAGGCTTCCAGCGTGACGGTCACGGGCACCGGATTGCGAATGATGTCCAGTACGGGCGACGTCCTCTGCACGTAGTCGCACAGTTCCTCCAGCTTCTCGCGTGGTGCATCCGCCTTGACCCGGTAGGAAACACGAATGTTGTCGTAGCCGGGGCGCATCGTCTCGGACAATCCCAGAAACGCATGGAGGTCAAGATCCCCCTCTAGACTGAAATCGAGCTTCTCCACGCTGATACCTTGAGCGGCGGCGTTGTAAATGAATCCAACGCTGAGACAGGCAGCCAGCGCGTGCAGGATGGCCTCAACCGCGTTTGCGCCTGCATTCTGCCCCAGGAGGACAGGCGGCTCATCCCCTTCAAGGATCAGGGGCTGAACACGGGAGGCGTCTTCAGACCCCGCGCCGTAAAAACTCTGAATCGTGGTGCGGGAGTGTCCACCGCTAATCCACTCCGTCTCTGACCGGAACTTGAACTTAGCCAGCTCAGGGTTTCCCTTGATAGCGTTCACCGTCCCAACAAGCTGATCGACATTGACCCCGTTAACCATGCTTGCGATCTGCGATACCATGATTCCTTCTCCTTCTTCATTCAGGAACTCAACAAATGCGTCTGACGATTACAAACTGAGCGTTTGCGCCCCGTTGACCAGAGCCTCGACCGCAGTAGCCGCACCGATAATCTGCGCGCCGTCAATTAACTGCTCCTGGGTGATGTTACGCGGCTTGGCGCAAGCACCACACACCCACAATTCCCCGCCGTTAGCGACGAACTGCTGCATCAGATCACTTAAAGGCGCGAAGCTGTTCGCCTGTACGCCGTCGGTATAGCCTTTCGTTGCAACCCAAACCCCCTCAATCGTGAGCAAGACGGTGGTTCGCTGGCTGGAACTCAAGGCGGTGTTGGCAACCACAAAGGTCAGGGATGCCCGCTCGATATCATCTTTGCCGTGCGTATTGTGAACCATGACGTGTCCCATGAATTAGCCCTCCGTCGTTTGGCTTCCCTATCCACGCCGAATTAAGTAGCGATCCCCTTGATGGGTGACGAGTTCCTGTTTTGCCAGTCGGCACCAGGCGGGCAAATCTGCCGCCACACTTGGCGCTGTCGCCCGAACTTCCAGCGTCTGTCCAGGTGACAGACGTTGCAGCAATGCCGCGATTTCGTCGAGGGGGCCGTCTGCACAGCCTTTGTCGCCCGCATCATAGAAAGCATCCGCCTCAAAACGAGCAACCGGATGCGCTTCGGCTAATTCCGCTACCGAGAGTGCTTCTAGCGCGGCATCCCATTCGGCTTGATTGACCGCTTTCCGCGCGCGAAAATTGATGCCCAGAGTGCCAAAGTTCGCAGCGCTGGATTGCTGTGGCGCGCCATCGAATACGGCGTCCCGCCAGGTAATCTCGAAATCGACAAAGCCTGCTTTGACAACGGTGGCGTGCAACTCGGTTTCCAGCACAGCACCGGCAATGCAGCCCGTCCACAGATCAATCTTTCGTTTGGCGCTGGTTGGCACCGCTTTCTGCACGACGAGGTCTCCAATTTGCAGGCGACCATCGGGCTTCAATACCCGCGCCATCTCTTTCAGGATCGCCGCTTTGTCTGGCATCAGGTTCAGCGCGCCATTGGAGATAATGACATCCGCCCAACCGTCCGGCACCGGTAAAGACTCTGCGTATCCCTCGCGGAACTCTACGTTGGCGAGCCGCGCTGCTGCCGCGCTGTGGCGCGCCTTCGCCAGCATAGCCGGGGTCATATCCACCCCAATGACCTTGCCGTTAGGACCCACCATTTTGGCGGCGATCAAACTGTCAATGCCTGCTCCACATGCCACATCCACCACTTGCTCACCAGTTTGTATTGCGTCAATGCTGAACGGATTGCCTGTTCCGGCGAACGATTCGATGGAGGGTTCGGGGATGCCTTCCAGCCACGCATCACGATAACCCAGCATTTGGGCGAGTGGACGACCGGTATGGAAATGGAAGCCCTGCTGTGGGTTCAACGCGACGGCTCCATACTCCTCTTGAATAGCCGCCCGCAATGCTTCCCGATTCAGGCCGAGTTCCTGAATTACGTTTTCACTCATATCAATCGCTCCTATCAGCTTCTTCCTTTTCTATCCCAAAGAGTAGGTGGAACTCGCCGGCCCGTCTCCACTCATTTGAATGGAAACATGAATGGAAATGGTCTCCCAGATAGAGTAGGATGAATGACTACCACGATGAGTGCACAAGGATGGTCATCATTTGGAGACGCTAGCATGGAGGAAAACCCGACATCATCAGATCAGCTAACGGAACGTGAAAAAGAAATCCTGGAACA
>JAHDWN010000027.1:61913-73529 GCA_023382675.1 Anaerolineae bacterium | reverse complement strand
CGGACGCTCAGACCAGCAAATCGCCGCCGCCCTCTTCCTCAGCTCGAATACAGTCAGATGGTACAATCGTCAGATCTACAACAAGCTTGGGGTTGGTAACCGGACACAAGCCATCGCTCGGGCTACAGCATTGGGACTCCTGGGCACGAAAGATGCCCCCGCTTCCCCAGCGGTTCAGACTGGTCATCCGCCGGCCACTTCTAGACGCCGGGAGGTGGAGCAGCGCGTTCATTTCACCAGCAGTTTTGATGGCACGCGAATTGCTTATGCGATTGCTGGGAACGGCCCGCCACTGGTCAAAGCCGCCAACTATATGAGCCATCAGGAACATGATTGGAATAGCCCCGTATGGCTGCACTGGCTCGAAGAAATGACCCATGGGCACACACTCATCGCCTACGACGAACGCGGTTCCGGGCTGTCAGACTGGGATGCTGAAGATGTATCGTTTGAAGCGTGGGTGCGTGATCTCGAAGCAGTCGTGGACGCAGCAGGTGTCCGGCAGTTTCCTGTCTTTGGGATGTCACAGGGCGGCGCTGTTGCTGTCGCTTATGCTGCGCGTCACCCTGAAAAGGTCAGTCACCTCATCGTACACGGTGGCTATGCGCGGGGCTGGTTGAATCGAGACTTAACCACAGAGCAGATTGAAGAAGAGAAGCTGATGATTAGCCTGATGCGAGTTGGATGGGGACGGGACAACCCTGCCTTTCGGCAGGTGTTTGCCATGCAGCTTTTTCCCCAGGCAGCAGTGGAACAAATTCATGCTCTGGAGACGCAAATGCGCATTTGCGTTTCTCCAGAAAACGCGGTGCGTTTGGAGAGTGAAATGCATCGCATAGACGTGCGCCAACTAGCAACGCAAATCAAAGTCCCAACGATGATTTTACATTCACGCGGAGATGAAGCAGTTCCCTTTGAGGAGGGTCGTCTCCTCGCCTCGCTGATTCCCAATGCCCAGTTCGTTGCATTGGACAGTAGAAATCACCTTTTGACGGAACACGAACCCGCCTGGCAGAAGTTCGTAACCGCTTTTCGCAGTTTCCTAAGCGAAGATAGATAGCACGATGGAATCCATACTGTGACATTCCAATCTTTTCGTCCATCCCCGTTCAGAACGTAAGCACTTTATCTGCTTCGGCAACCCAGGTCGCCAGTTGACTCATCGTGCTGAGTTGGGCTCCCTCTACCAACGGAAGCTCGCGCAGACCGCGCGCATCGGCGCAAGTGCCGCAGGCTTTGATCTGTGCGCCCTTGCGGACCAGTCCGTGCAGCATTCTTTCGACGTTATAATATCCGTCCGGCGTCTTCTGACCCGGCAGCGCACAAGTAACCGCGTCCGCCATCAGGAAGATCCAGATGTCGACGCCGGCATGTTCCTTCTGCAAGGTCAACGCAAGCCGAAAAGCATTGTAGGCTTTCTCGGAACCGTAAGGGGCATCGTTAATGATAACCAGGATCTTCATAGTCCATTCTCCGGAACAGCAGCATACGAATGATGCATTCGCACCCTAGTACTCTATCAACATACTCATAGCGAAGCGTACGACATCTTCCGATACAATCCGGAGTGCTAAATGTCACTCATGAAGTGTGTTGGATGCTATGAGGTCTTCAGCTTGTTGGCACTGAGCAATACGCGCCGCCTGCGTGACGGCGAACGCTAGGACTCCTGCAAGCGCACAATCATCTGAAACTGGTTGATCGTGTCGTAACTGAAGCCGTTGCGGACGAAGATCTCGCCGTATTCTTCCGGGCAGTAGGCGGGCACGCCCCAGGTCTTGCCCGGTTGCGCCGCCAGCAGTGCAGCCACCAGGCGGGTCGCCTGGCCGCGTCGCTGTGAGCCGGGCGCGACAACCAGCCCGCGAATGGTGATCGTGTCCGCCGCCGGGTTGGTGATCAGGGCATAGGCATCGTCCAGGCGGAAGCCGACATTGGGCGTGCCCTGGGTCGCCAGCGTTTCGCCGCTGCACTGCCACGGCAGATCCGAGGCGCTCAAGGCGGTCATGCGCCGGGCGACCTCATACGGCTCCACGCTTTCGAGCGGCGCGGCCTCACCCGCCAGCCCTGCGCCGAGAAAGCCATACAACCGCCGGATCGGCTTCATGCCTGCCGCTTCGTAGAGACGCACGCCATAGGTATTCTGCTCGATGACTTCGAGCGTCAGCGTCCGGTCGCCGCGTGCGCGCGCCTGCTCGATAACCTGGTTCAACAGCCAGGTGCCGATGCGCTGGCCCTGCGCCTCCGGGACGATGCCCATGGCGGCGACCCGGCTCGTGCAGCCACGTCGGGCGATCAGCGCCAGGCCCACCGGCAGATGGCCTTGCAGCACGACCTGGCTCAGACTCAAATCGATATGATCGGCGGCGATCATTCGCGAGAGCAGCATACCGTCCATGACGATGCCGCGTCGGATGTAGTTGCTGAAGGCGCGGGTCAACAGCGCGGCCAGATCGCGCACGGAAGACTCGTAGGCCGCATGTACAGTCAGATTACTCATGACAGGAACCCTGGGATGCAGTAGCGCTTACGTCATTTACCCGCAAACGCGATTCAGGTTCGCAATTGGCGACAAAATCGCATCGAGGACTGGAACCGCAGAGGCACGGAGGACACAGAGAAATGGAAAAAGGAATTGAACCGCAACCCTAAATGAGGCTTGCCTGCTAAACGCAGGCTGCGCACAGGCGCAAAAACGCAAAGGGGAACGTAATGAAACCACACAGACACAGAGGACGTCTTGCCGAGCGCCCGCGTCTAGCACCGAGTACTGAGTACCCAGTACCGAGCACTGAGCACCCGCATTCCGACCGTGAACCCAGCACCGCCCGTCACTGCCGCGCCTGATTCGTACACATCGACGGATCATCCCGGCGGCTGTGGCGAATGATCGTGAGGGCAGCATCCAGCGACGGCGCATAGAGATAGCGTTCGTTGGCGCCGTCCCAGAACGGGCTGAGCACCGTCCAGACCGCGCGAATGAACGGGCCGCCGACTACGACTGCAATGCCGACGTTGCGAGCATGAATACGCAGTGACTTGCGAAAATTGTCGACCAGCCCACCGACTTTGAGATGTGTGTCGCGCAAATCGAGGATGGTATCGACGCGACAGGGCCGCGCCTCGACCGCCTGAACCGACTGCTCGAGTGTCACAAAGAATTGTCCCCAATCCCAATCGTCATCGAATTTCCAGTAACGAATGGTCTCTTCAGGGTCGTACCATGAAGTTCGTATTGGCATGATCGAACCCAAGCTTCGAAGTATGCATCCTATTTTAGTGAACAACAAGAACGGCTGCCGCCAGACTATAGAATTCCCCAAATTCGTATGAAGTGGTGCTTTGGAGCCTGGCGTCTGCCGTTTGCAGGGTCAATAGTGCCATAGTTGCGGCCAAAGCGCGAAAAAGTAGATGAACTGAAACGACTTCGATCTGGGCCAGGCAGCGGCGTATCAACTCGGCGTCGGCTCGTGCATCGCCAACATCTGCGAACAGTCCGACGGCAAGGCACTCCTCAACAACCCGGAGCGGATGAACTTCTACTGCTCATCTCGCTCGGCCAACCGTCACCGGAACACGTTCCGGCCGACTCAGCGGGCGCAAACCGCTTGAAGAGGTCGTCCGTTGGGAGACGTGGTTAGCGGATGAGCAGATGGGCCTGCAGGGACCGCGCATACGCCCGATGACGGCGCATGTGACATCTGTCACTTTTGCAACACGCCTTTCAGCCATACGATCAGAGCTAGCCGCTGTTTGTGGGAAGAAGCTCAAGCATCCCTGGCAGCCCGAAGAATTCCTCCCTCCAACTCCCCGGTTTAATGACTTCACTCATGCTCATGTGGGAGAAGTACCACCATGACAAAAGCTCGGTTGCACTATCTAGATTGGCTTCGCGTGATCGCAATTCTTGGCGTCTTTCTCTACCACACGATGCGTCCCTTCGATCTGACAGATTGGCATATCAAGAATGCAGAGTTGAGCCTTCCGCTGACTGCATTTCTGCTCTTTTTCGCGCCGTGGGGGATGCCCTTTTTCTTTCTGGTTGCCGGAACGGGGACGTGGTTTGCGCTTCAGCATCGGACGATGCGCCAGTTTGCGAATGAGCGCTTCAAACGGCTGTTAGTTCCCTTTATCTTTGGTTGTCTGTTGCTCACCCCCGTCATGCTCTACCTTGAGTGGACGCACAAAGTTCAAACGGGGTTGTTAAACAACGCCTTCCACGAGTTCGTAAGCAGCCGCGGGATTCCCATCGGCCCACAAATCTTCGGTTGGGCCGGCTACCACCTGTGGTTTCTCGGTTTCCTCTTCTCATATTCTCTGCTTGCGCTGCCCATTATCCGATACATGAAGGGAAACTCCGGACAAAAATGGCTGTCGCGTCTGGCCGGACTGTGTGATCATCGCGGCGGAATATTGCTCGCCATTGTTCCACTTCTCGCGGTTCAGCTGCCTCTGCGGGTTCTCTTTTATGAGGGGGAACACAACTGGGCAGATTTTCTGTACATGCTGTGCTATTTTGTGAGCGGGTACATGCTGTATACCGATGAACGGTTTGCACGTGCTATCCGGCGCGATTGGCGGCTCATCCTCAGCGTGGGAATAGTCGCGATGGCGCTGATGCTGGGACTTTTGGCCTTCACCGATGCGTATAGCTGGGTTTCGATGCC
Source organism: Anaerolineae bacterium (assembly GCA_023382675.1). Lineage (GTDB taxonomy): Bacteria > Chloroflexota > Anaerolineae > Aggregatilineales > Phototrophicaceae > Flexifilum. The sequence goes on along the minus strand of JAHDWN010000027.1, from coordinate 68,865 downwards.
CTGGATACCGGAGTTCTACCTCGCCTGGACTATCCTTGTGATCTGTGGCTGGTGTTGGACTCTCTTCGTAATATTCGTGGGGATGCGCTTTCTTGATTTCAGCAATAAGTGGCTCCAGTACGGGCAGGAAGCGGTGCTGCCGTTCTTCCTTTTTCACCAACCCATCATCATGCTCATCGCGTTCTTCGTCATCCAGTGGGATGTCGCCATCGCACCAAAGCTGCTGGTCGTTGTCATTGGCTCATTTGTGGTCACGGTTGGACTCTACGAACTGATCATTCGGCGCGCTGATCCACTGCGCGTTGTCTTTGGCATGAAGTCGAGACAACGCGGTTCTGCAGTATTAGCGGATGAACAGGTTAGCCGACTGGTGGGATAGGCTGGCCGGTTACCCTACGCGTGGGCGGGGTCAGCGAAGATGTCTTTGACGGCCATCGTGAAGCCGGGAAGTACGGTGTCGATAGGGCAGCCCTAGTACACCAACAAGATGAGAATGAACGGCGTTTTTGTAGGGGCGAGGCGCTGCCTCGCCCTCTCTCCCTGGGCGACCCGACGGGTCGCCCCTACGACCGATCAAATTTATTCTGTCGATGTCCTACGCTATCGCAAATCACAGCTCGCCGAGCACCGCGTCGGTGTCGATCTGCGCTCGCTGGAGGCGACCGCTGAAATCGACGTAGACCGACTTCCACTCGGTGAAGCTGTCGAGCGCCGTCTGCCCGGCCTCGCGCATGCCGTTGCCCGTGCCGCGCGTGCCGCCGAACGGGAACTGGATCTCGGCGCCGGTCGTGCCGTGATTGATGTAGACAATGCCGGTCGCGAGATCACGGATGGCGCGGAAGGCCGCGTTGACGTTCTCGGTGAAGATGCTGCTCGACAGGCCGTAGATGACGCTGTTGTTGATCTCGATCGCCTGGTCGAGGTCAGCCACTTCGATGATCGAGAGCACCGGGCCGAAGATCTCCTCGCGGGCGACGACCATCTCCGGCGAGACGTTGTCTAGGAGCGTCGGCTGGTAGAAATAGCCCGGCGCTTCAATGCGCACCCCACCGATCAATGCCCGCGCGCCCTCGCCCTTGCCGACCTGGACATAGTGTTCGACCTTTGCCAGCGCCTTCTCGTTGACGAGCGGGCCAACGTCAATCGCTTCGTCCAGCCCGTCGCCGACCTTGAGTGACCGCCCTTTGGCGACCAGTGCATCGAGCAGTTTGGACTTGATGCCGCGCTGGACGATCAGGCGGCTGGTGGCGGTGCAGCGCTGGCCGGTCGTGCCGAACGCGCTCCACGTGATCGCCTGCACAGCCAGATCGAGATTGGCGTCGTCGAGCACGATGATGGCGTTCTTGCCGCCCATCTCCAGGCTGACCTTCTTGCCCTGCGCCGCCGCCCCACTGTAAACCTTGAGGCCGGTCGTCGTGCTGCCCGTGAACGAGACGACGCGGACGGCGGGATGCTCGACCAGTGCCGCGCCCACGTCGCCCGCGCCGAGCACGAGGTTGAGCACGCCCGGCGGCAGCCCGGCATCGGCGAAGACCTGGACGAAGGCGGCGCTCATGGCGGGCGTCTCTTCGCTCGGCTTCCAGACAACGGCGTTACCGGCGACCAGCGCGGGCAGCATCTTCCAACTGGGGACGGCGACCGGGAAGTTCCACGGCGTGACCAGCGCGACAACGCCCGCCGAATCGCGGATCGCCATGCCAAACTTGTTCGGCATCTCGACCGGCGCGGTGTAACCGAGCAGCCGCCTGCCCTCGCCGCCCATGTAGTAGGCCATATCGATGGCTTCCTGCACGTCACCGCGCGCCTCGCTCAGGATCTTGCCCATCTCCTGCGTCATCAGGCGCGAGAGTTCTTCCTTGCGCTCGGTCAGGACCTGCGCAACCTTGAAGAGGATTTCGCCACGGCGCGGCGCAGGTGTCAGCCGCCAGTTCTTGTAGGCACTGCGCGCGGCTTCGACCGCGGCGGCGACATCTGCCGGGCCGCTTTTGGCCGCCTGCGCCAGCAGGGCTGCGGTCGCCGGGTTGTACGACGGGAACGTCTCGCCCGACTGCGCGGGAACCCACTGGCCGTTGATGAAATTGTGAACTGTCTGTGTCATGCGAACTTCGCTTTCTTCGACTGCAATGAGAATGGCGCGATTATACACGGCGCGCCTGCCTGGGCGCATCTGCTGCCCCGCCAGAGCGCTCTCCGCCCGATTCTTTAACCGTGATTTAAGTCCGCGCCAAGCATGTGTGAACAATGCAACTTTTGTGCGTGACCGGGTTTATGATACGTGTGAGATGCCGGTTAGACAGGGGGCCGAATGTCTCTCCAACACATCAAATCGCTCGTTGAACAGGGTCAGCGCGAACGTGCGCGTGCCCTGATTGAATATGAAATTCATGGGCACGTCAGCGCCGATGCGCTCGCGATTGCCGCTGAGCTATGCGACGACCACGAGACCGCTATCGCCTACGCGCGGCGCGCCCTCGCCTACGATCCCAATCATGCCGGAGCGTATGCGCTGCTCCGGCGGCTGCTGGACGCCAATTCAATCGTCAGCAGCGCGGGCTGATCGGACACGGATCGCCGTCGCCGTTATGTTGGACTCTGGAACAGGCGTAGCAATAACACGATGCCAAGAGCCGCCAGCGCGATCCAGATGGCCGCGACGATCACGGCACCAATCAGGCTGACCGAATTGCCTTCACATAACGTCGTTTCAGCCTTCATTCGCGCGTCGTCCATCACCGCGGGCGGGATCAGGCGCAGGGCAAGCGCCAGCCCAAGAGGGACGAGCACCAGATCGTCGAGATAGCCCAGAATCGGGATCGGATCGGGGATCAGGTCAATCGGGCTGAAAGCGTAGGCGACCACCAGCGCGGCGAACGCTTTGGCGTACCAGGGGGTGCGCGGGTCGCGATAGGCGAGATAGAGCGCGTAGACCTCTTTCTTGAGTGTATGCACACGTTCCTGCCAGCGTTGGAGCAGCGTCGGCGACTGATCGTTCATGATGACTGCTTATGCCTCGGTATTGTCTGTCATAGCGATGCCCTGTTGGGTGTAAACACGGGTAGCGAAGCGCGTGTAGGCCTGCTGGCAGCGCGCCAACAGATCGAGCGCAGTCGCTTTCCGGCTGCTCTCCTCGAAATCGCGCGTGTTGATTCTGTCCATCCAGCCACCAGAATGCAACAGATGTTGCATTAGCGACACCATCGGGAGTCCATTCTAGTCTGGCGCACGCATTTTTGGGCAGACTCATCAGCACGGTCCGCGTGTTCAGCCTTCACAATCAGATCATTGCGCGCATTTAGCCCACATAATAAGGTGATACCCTCCCGGCAGGTGCGGGGATAAACTGACGCTGGTTTGCGCAGAGAGGAGCGATAGCCATGCTGTTGGAGAACAAGGTCGCCGTCATCTACGGCGCGGGCGGCGCGATTGGCGGTGCGGTCGCGCGCGCCTTTGCCCGTGAAGGCGCAAAGGTCTTCCTCGCCGGTCGCACGCAGACCACGCTCGATCAGGTCGCCAACGACATCCGCGCGCACGGCGGCAGCGCGGAGGTCAGCGTCGTCGATGCGCTTGATGAGCGCGCCGTAGACGCCTTTGTCGATTCGGTGTCCGCGCAGACAGGGCACATCGACATCTCGTTTAACGTCATCGCCTATGGCGACGTGCAGAAGCCCTTGACCAAGATTTCTGTCGATGATTTCCTGCAGCCGATCCTGACCGCGACGCGCACGCAGTTCCTGACCACGCAGGCAGCAGCCCGGCACATGGTCAAGCAAAAGTCGGGCGTCATCCTGTATTTCGGCGGCGGCGGGCCGCAAACGCAGCCCGGGCTTGGCGGCTTCAAGGTCGCCCTCGATGCCATCGAAAGCCTGCGCCGCCAGTGGGCGATCGAACTCGGCGAGCATGGCATCCGCGTCCTCACGATCAAGACCGGCGGCATCCCCGAATCCATCCCCGCCGATCTGCCGGAGCGTGACGCGATCATCAACAGCCTGCTGCCGACCACCCTGCTCAAACGCATGGCGACACTGGCGGATGTCGGCAACGTCGCCGCCTTCCTGGCCTCGGATCTGGCGCGCACGATGACCGCGACCGAGGTCAACATCTCCTGCGGCGCGATTGTGGAGTAGGCGGATAGATGTGCAATTCGTTTGCGATGGACCCGTACATTTGCCCTCACTCCATGCTGACCACGCGTGCGCCCTCTGAGCAAACGTGCGCGTAATGAGATTATTCTCGTTTGGATTCGCTAATATCGCGTCAAAAATCCGAGTTGCTTGCGGTATAATGGGTTTGGGCGCTTGTAGATCGGAATTGCTTTTGGCTGTTGATACTGCAGTCAATATCGTTGTCAGCCTTATGCGTAGCACTGTACTACCACTTGTAACATATGTTACCTGGCGTACCGATAACTGTCTATCTAACTAACTAGTTAGCTAGTATTGCTAGCAATAAGCAGGAATTCGTCTACAGGTGCCCATCACCAATGAGATCAATTACAACTAGCAGGTTATGAAGGCCGAACCAGATTCCGCTGAAAGAGAACAACTGCACGAGGCATTCTTTCAGCTCCAGACAGAATCAGATCTTGCAGATTTGCTCAATGTAGATCGCAGATCGTTATTCTTCTATCTGTACCATCTTTCTTCAGAAAACAAGTACAAGAGCTTTGATATTCCTAAACGTTCGGGGGGTACACGTCACATACTGACACCAACTAGGGGTTTAAAGCAAATTCAGCGCAGACTTCTGTCAGTTTTACACTGCGTCTACGAGCCTAAACAATCCACTCATGGTTTTGTACTTGAAAAAAGCATCGTAACAAATGCGATGAGACATTTGGGGCAACGTTATGTCTGCAATGTTGATATACAAGACTTTTTCCCTTCGATAAATTTTGGTCGCGTTAGGGGAATGTTTGGTGCCTACCCTTATTATCTCAATGAGCACGTTGCGACGCTTCTGGCTCAACTATGTTGCCACGAGAATCAACTTCCTCAAGGCGCGCCAACCTCACCAATCATTTCCAATATGATCTGTGCGCGTATGGACAGTGAACTACAGCAATTGGCGAAGCGTCACTACTGTATCTACACACGTTATGCGGACGATATCACATTCTCTACTCGACGATCAGAGTTCCCATCCGCAATCGCACAATATGTAGACTCGTCAGTACGAGTAGAAGCTGGAGAAGAATTGCTTGAAGTGATTGAAGGCAATGGATTTACACTTCAACCAACTAAGGGGCGTCTTCTTTCAAGAAAACACCGCCAAGAAGTGACAGGCTTGATCGTTAATAAACGTCTCAATACCCGGCGGAAGTTCATACGTCAGATTCGAGGAATGCTGCACGCATGGGAAAAGTATGGACTCGAAGCTGCCCAGGCCGAATTTGAAAAAAGATACAATCAGCAGGTCAGCAACTCCGTTGGAGTAAGAAGGTTTGAGGTTGTTCTCAAAGGAAAGCTGAACTTTCTAAAGATGGTTCGTGGGGCAGATGATCTACTCTACTTGAAATACGCGGACTGGTATCAGCGCCTCAAATATCCTGAATCGTATGGCGAGAGGGTCGCACCAGCTATACAAGCGAAGACCGAGACGAATGCGAGAGTATTCATAAGCTACTCGCGAAAACAATCAAAATTCGCATTGAAACTTGTTGCGTTTCTTTCAAACAACGGCATTCCATTCTGGATCGATACTGCAGATATTGTGGCAGGCAGAAATTGGACGACCACGATCCACCAAGGACTGCAAGAATGCACACTGATGCTTGTAGTTGTCACACCTGATTCAATGAATTCTGTTAATGTGCAAGATGAGTGGCAATTCTTTCGTGATGAGAATAGGCCGATAATTCCACTCCTTCTCGAGCCGGCGGAATTGAACTATCGGTTACGTGGTATCCACTACATACCGTTTTATCAAGAAGATCACGAGCAAGCATTCACCAGACTGTTGCAGCATCTGCGCAACAGGTACGGATTATAGTGAACAGTCTCACTCCGTGCTGACAACGCGCGCGCCCTGGGTGCTGACGTGGGTGGCATAGGCCGTCGCGCCCATGCCGTCATCATCGTAGATTTGCTTCATGGCAGCAGCAACGAGTTGAGCGCTGCGTTCCGTCTCGCAGATGGCGCACAGCGTCGGGCCTGCGCCGCTGATGACGAGGCCGAGCGCACCCGCTTCGCGCGCTGCCTCGCGCACCTCGTCGAGCTTGGGCATCAGGTGCGCCCGCGCTGGCTCGACCACCCCATCACGCATCATGAAGTAGGCCATGTCCGCCACGTCGCCGCGGTGGATCGCGTCAATCAGCGCGGCGATCATAGCCGTCTGGTTGACCATCGCCTTGAGCGGGATCAGCGGCGGCAGCACCGCCCGCGCCTCCGCCGTCGGCACGGCATGATTCGGCGTGACGAGTCCGAGGTGCAGCTTTTCCGGCACGGGCAATTGGCGGATCTGGTTAGCGGTCAGGCCGGTGGCGAGCGTGATGCCGCCAAAGAGCGCCGGAGCGACGTTGTCAGGATGGTAGCCGCTGGCGACCGCCTCGCCATCCAGGCAGGCAGGCAGCAGATCGCCGCGTGGGAGCGGCTCGCCAAAGAGCGCGTTGACGGCGACCGCCGCGGCGACGGCGCTGGCCGCGCTGCTGCCGAGTCCGCTGGCGGCGGGCAGGCCCTTCTGGATCGTCAGCCAGACGCCCGCCGGCGCGCCGATCAAACGCAGGGCGCTTTCGGCGGCGACGCAGGCGGTGTTCTTCTTCGCTTCCAGCGGCAGCTTGCCGCCGTCGTTCTCGATGGCGCGCACGGCAGCGCCGGGCAGATCGCGGCGTTCGGCGATGACGATGTCGCCCGGCTCGTTGAGCGCCAGGCCGAGCACGTCAAACCCGACGCCGAGGTTGGCGACGGTGGCCGGGGCAAATGCGGCGGCTTTGATGAAACTCACAGGCAGGCCTTTG
>JAHDWN010000027.1:0-61903 GCA_023382675.1 Anaerolineae bacterium | reverse complement strand
CTGGGTGTGGGCTTTTCGCTTTCGGCTATCGGCTTTTGGCCTTTAGCTTTTGGCTGTTTATGCGTACACTCAGGCCAGATTTTCTGCACGGCCCGAATACGCTACACGAACAGCTAATGGCTATAGGCTTTGGGCTAACGGCTTACCGCTAAAGGCTTCGACACAATGCGCTCAATCTTACAATGTATGGACTGCGGGCGGCAATATCCCATCGACGCCGTCATGTATACCTGTGAAGCCTGCGGCGGCCTGCTCGACGTCGAGCACGATCTGGACGCGCTGAAAGGCGTCGCCACGCGCGAACTTTTCGACAGCCGCCTGGGCACACTCGACGCGCCGTTCAACAGCGGCGTCTGGCGCTACAAGGAGCTGATCGCGCCTGACGTAGCCAATGATGCCATCATCAGCCACCCGGAAGGCAACACCAATCTCTACAACGCGCCACGGCTGGCACAATGGGCCGGGATCGAGCGACTCTATCTCAAACACGAGGGCGAGAACCCGACCGGATCGTTCAAGGATCGCGGCATGACGGGCGGCGTCACCCACGCCAAGCGCTTGGGCATGACGCGCGTCGCCTGCGCCAGCACGGGCAACACGTCGGCCTCGCTGGCGGCCTACGCAGCCTACGGCGGATTGCGAGGGATCGTGTTGTTCCAGAACAAGCAGATCGCGCTCGGCAAGCTGGCGCAGGCGATTGCCTACGGCGCGACCTGCCTGCGCATCGCCGCCGATTTCGACAAGAATATGGCGCTAGTGCGTGAACTCTCCGAGCGGCTGAATGTCTACGTGCTCAACTCGGTCAATCCGTTCCGCCTCGAAGGCCAGAAGGCGATCATGTTCGAGACGCTTCAGCAGTTACGCTGGCAGGCGCCGGATTGGATCGTCGTGCCCGGCGGCAACCTGGGCAACAGCAGCGCCTTCGGCAAAGGTCTGCGCGAACTGTTCAAGCTCGGCCTGATCGACCGGATGCCCAGCATCGCCATCATCCAGGCGGAGGGCGCCAACCCACTCTACCAGGCGTTCACGCGCGGCTTCGACAGGCTGGAGCCGATGCACGCCGACACCCTGGCGACAGCGATCAAGATCGGCAACCCGGTCAACTACGCGAAGGCCGTGCGTGCCGTGCAGACGACCGAGGGCGTCGTCGAGCAGGTGACGGATCAGGAGATCATGACGGCCAAGGCGCTGGTGGACGGCATGGGCATCGGCTGCGAACCGGCGTCCGGTGCATCGCTGGCCGGGCTGAAGAAGCTGGTCGATGCGGGCACGATCAAGCCGCACGAGACGGTCGTCGCCGTGCTGACCGGTCACGTGCTCAAAGACCCAGAAGCGACAATCGATTATCACGCTGGGCGGCTGGAACACGTGCGCGCCGTCAATCCCAACGTGATCCTGGATGTCGAGCCGACCGTCGAGGCGATTGCGGCAGCGTTGGGTGCGTGAGCGGCGGGGTGAAGATGTTTGAGCTACGCGGGAAAGTCGAAGAACATCATCCAAGCACGGAGCGCACGGCGAGCGTGAAGCCGGGCAGCACGTCGCTGCCATCGAGCACACCGTCGATACCGATTTCGATCACATCCTGGTCGGGCGTGTAGATTTCGATCTGTTCCTCATCGGGGAAGACCAGCCAGACGAGCTTCGTCCCATGCGTCAGATACAGTTCAGCTTTCTTGCGCAGCTCGCGCTTGCTATCCGTCGGCGACTTGATCTCGACAGCGAGATCGGGCGCGAGTGGGGCTTCACGCTCCGGCACTTCCGGCAGCCGCGCCTTCGCAATGTAGCCGACATCCGGCATGACGACGTAGCCCGGAGCAAGCATATAGCCACCTGCCTCGCCGGTCACGTAGCCTATCGGGTTCTGCCTGAGATAATCTTTGATCTGGAAGTTGAATTCTGAGGCAATTGCAGACGGTTTGAAGCTCCCCTTCTTTTCGACCATCTCCCCGTCGATAAGTTCAAACAGGCGAGTCGCGTTTTCCGGCGCATCACAAAACGCGCGATATTCCTCGAGTGTGTATTTACGCTGGTGGACGAGCATGAGCGCCCTCCTCTCCCTTCGGCATCGGTACTATTGAACCACAGATCAGCGCGCGCGGGTAGCATTCTGCTATACTGATCATTATAGGATGAAACAGGAAACCATCTGCTGTGGATGCCAACCTCACCCTCATGATCATGTCCGGCGTCGAAGACGGGCGCACGCTCACCTATGCCACCGAAAATGGCGACGGAATCTCCGACGGCAAGACGTGGACACTCACGGTGGGCCGCCAGGAATCGCGCGACGTGGTCTTGCAACGCGACACCTTCATCTCGCGCGAGCACGCCGAACTCGTCCTACGTGATGGGCACTGGTGGCTGCACGACTGCGGCAGCAAGAACGGCGCATTCGTCTCCGATGGTGACGAGGAGACACGTGTGACCGAGCCGGTCATGCTCGCGCCGGGCCAGCTTTTCCGCATCGGGCGCACCTGGCTGCGCATTCAGGCAGACGATGTGTAAAATCAGATCAGCACACTTGCAAACTAGCGAATTAGCCGATAGCCGAATGCCGACAGCCAATCGCCATCGACTATCCGGCTATCGGCTCCAAGAAGCCGAAACTCACGCCTCGCGTGGGCGACGCACCAGAGTGAGCGTGCCGCCGCGCAGGATCTGGCGCACAAATGGCAGGCGCAGGATCAGCAACACTGCGAGAATGCCAATATAGAGCCGAAGTTCATTAATGAGCAAAGGATCGGCGAAGGCGCGTTTGGTTTCCAGCGCCAGCCAGGCATGGAGCAAGACCGCGCTGCTCGCCGCGTAGACCAGGCGGTGCAGGCGCTTCCAATTCTTGCCCAGCCGCTTTTGCGCCCAGCGGTTCGAGGTCAGCGCCATGATGCCCAGGATCAGCAGCGCGATCACGCCAAAGCTGATGAACTGAGCCAGCGGCAACTCCAGAAACGTCCCACGCGGCGATGATATCAAATACGATACGGCGAAATGCAGCGACGCGAAGCCAAACGCCCACAAACCCGCCGGTTTACGCAGCGCGATGGCGCTCCGCCAGCCCAAATATGTGTTGAGCGGAGACATAGCCAGGCTGAACAGCAAGAAGCGAACGGCCCATTTGCCCGCTTCCAGCACCCGGTCGGCTTGTCCCTCCTGGACGAGTGGGTACCCCAGCGACGCGCTCCACACCCAGACCAGCGCCAACAGCGCCACGACGTGGAGCGCAGCGCGTAACCAGAACTGCTTACGTTTCATGTACCGCTCTCCTCTCCCCCACTGCTCGTGTTGGCCTCCGTTGTAGACTATACCCGCAATCACGTGCCCCGGTTGAGCGGCAGACGCAATCGGCGGCAAGGCGTCGGGATCGCGCCAGGATCTCAGCTCCCGTTGAGCGCCAAGTGCAGCGCGCTGAGCAGCGTGTGCTCGTCGTCATCGCCGCCCAGTTCCCAGAACATCGCGCCGCCCAAACCCTGGTCGATGATGTACTGCGCTTTGGCGCGCAGCGTCTCCGCATCGTCGTAGCTGATCATCAGGCCGTTCCCAGGCAGATAGAGCCAGGCAGCCTGTGCATCAGCATCCCAATGGCGCGGCATCGTCTTGAGGAAGAGACTCAGGTCACGGTAGCGGAACGAGCCTTCCTCACCGGCGCTGTCTTCGTAGGGCTGAAACAGGCCATCGTTTTGATCCCGCGTGCCGCGCCAGCCGCGCCCATAGAAGGGCACGCCAAGCACGAGCTTGTCCGCCGGGACGCCCGCGGCCAGATACGCCTGCACCGCCATGTCCGCGCTGATCGTGCCTGCGGGCGCGCCGGGCGGCGTATAGAGCGCGGCGTGCAGCCCGGTCACACTGCTCCAGCCGCCAAAGAAGTCATACGCCATCAGGTTGATCCAATCGAGCGACTCGTGGATCTGACCGAGTTCCATGTTGCGGTAGTTGCTGGCGCCAGCGGGCGCGGCGATGGTGAGCAGATAGTGCGCGCCGCCATCCGCCTCGCCCTGCGCATCCAACTGGCGGCGCAGTTCAGCCAGCAGCAGCGTGTAATTGTGCCCATCCTCCGGGCGCGAGACGTTGGTCTCCAGCCCGCCGCCGCCCGGATACTCCCAGTCGATGTCGAGGCCGTCGAAACCGTACTGGCTCATCATCGTGACACACGATGCGGCGAAACGCGCCCGACTCTCGTCCGTCAGCGCCACGTCGGAGAAACGCCCCGACCATGTCCAGCCGCCCACCGCGAGCAGCACCTTCAAATGTGGATGCGCCGCCTTGAGCAGTTGCAGTTGATGGAAGTTGCCGCGCACCGGGTCGGCGTCGGTGTCATCGGGATACGAATACTCGACATCCGCCCAGGGATCGCCGAGCGCACATTCGCCGTCCTCGGAGATGTTGACGAAGGCGTAGTTGATGTGCGTCAAGTGTTCCGCCGGGATGTCCGTGACGAAATAGCCGCGCGCATAAATATCCCAGGAGGCGAAATAGCCGACAATGCGATAGGACGGGGACTCTTGTGCGCTCACCGTTTGCCAGCCTCCCAACCACAGCAGCACCATAACAAGCAGTAGCCAACGTTTCATGTCTATAGCCTGCTTTCATTCACATCGAACAATTGCATGTCGAACATGCGCCAGAGTATAGCGCACATGGCATCTGGCTCAGTGCAGCGGGCGCGTGGGGCACATTCGGAAACAGAGGTGGATGTGTCGCTTCCTCGCCGGGGAATGAAATCCCCCCGGCTAAACGTGCGCCTCCTACGGAGGCTCGTAAGTGTTGTGACCGCTAGCACAGTCCCCGCAGGGGGCGCATCAATAGCCCGTCCCATTTCATGGGCGGGCGTTCCCCAGAAACTGACTCAAGTCATTGTGCGCAACCTGAGCCTCATACCCAACCAACAGCCAGACCGAAACCGCGCCAGATCAGCAACCGGCAGCGCTCAACAGCGTATAATGGAGAGAAGACGCTCGCCCGACGGCACACGGTCGGATGCAGGGGACGATCACCCGTCCACGGCGCGCGTCCGGCGACATGAACAAGCAAAGATGAAGCCCATGAAAACAATCGCCGATCTCAAAGGGCAAGACCTGCGTTGGGTGCAGCCCAGTCTGTTCAAACACACGTATGAACTGCGGACGATGACGGGCGACGTGGTCGCGACGATCACGCGCACCGGGCTGTTCCGCGAGGTCGATGAGGCGGAGGCCGCCGGTGAACGCTGGACGATTGCGCACGTCGGCGGGCTGACGCGCCGCTTCGAGATTCGCCCCGCCGACGCACCGGACTCCGCGCCGCGCTACATCTTGCATCACCAGGGCTGCCGCCTGGAGCTGCCGGGTGGCGGCGAGGTGCGTTGGGAGAAGCTCGGCGACGAGGGCGAGGCCGTCTGGCAGTGGACAGGCCGCGATGGCAGCTGCCTGATGAAGCTGAGCAGCGGCGGCGGCGAGCGCATCACCTCGCGCATCCGCATCGAGCTCGGCGCGGCGGACGCAGGCACGCGCCTGCTGCTGGCCATGCTCGGCAGCTACCTGATCCTGCTGTATGGGGACGAGGTTGAATAAGTTGTTGTCCGCGAGGATGTAGGTCGCTACTTCCCCACAACCTACCATCGAGTGCATATTGTCTTACGGGAGTGAGAGTATCTGATGCTTAAGGCAGCAGACAAGGCAACCATTTACGGCGACATTCTTGGAAACGGACGATCCGTACCAGCTCTTGTTACCTATGAGTATTCAAGAGATTCTCCGGGTGCAGTTTCGGTTTCGGTGATTCCAGAGAGAGATAGCTTCATTGATCCTTGGATACGTTCTCGTGGCAGTGACAGTCTGATTTCTGTGCGCACAAAAGACCGAGGCAAGACCGGTTGTATTTGGTTTCCGTCGATTAATATCACACAGAGTATATCAGGTGCCCCACATCCAGATCAGTTCGACGGATTCGCCGAGCTAATGATTGAGGGAAATCTCACCATTCCTAGAGAGGGTCAGAGACTAGTTTATCTCTATCTGCCTCACACCAATTTGATCCAATTGACCGAAGATACATCCCCCGAGAATCGCGAGATCAAATTGCATAGAGAAGATGAACTGACTGGGATTGCGTGGGAGATGAGCATAGGACAAGCAGAATTAGTTCGTACTTATCACTACTATCAAGATGTGCTTGGCCGCAACAAAGCCAGAATGGAAGTACAAATACCGGCGATCAGGCTAGAAGTCGATGAAAGCCTAGACATTTCAATTGAGGAGCTCATATCTCGAATCTGGCAAGAGGATCATGAAACTGAGTTCGATGAGGTCTGCTGGTTATTGTCCATCCTCAGTGGCAACCGCATGATGTGGGATCATGGGCATATCCGGTTTCCAGAGATGCGTGAAGGTGATTTGTCAGAGAGATTTCCAGTTGAGTTGCGCCGAGCGGTTGAAGCTCCTCCGCAAAATAGCCCTCAAACAACCCCATATCCTCTAGTTAGCCCTGATATGCTGCGTAATGGCGTGTTCAATCGCATGGTTTCCAAATTTAAGGGCCTACGTTCGCATGAGAGAGAAAAGCTTTTGGAAGTGGTCAGAATATTGCATGCAACCTACGAAACGAATTATCTTGATGTGCAATACGGACTACTGTGGACTACGTTTGAAATGTTCATTAACGAATTTGCAGGCGAAACCGAAAGGAACATGTTGACCGAAGAACAACTGAGAAGCTTGAGGTCCATACTTGAGAACACAATTCGCCAGAATTTTGAGGGTGACGCCCAAACCGAACTTCGCAAGGATCTTTACGCAAAGATAGGGGAATTTCGAAGACGTCCTCTACAGGGGAAAATCGAGCGTATCGCAGGCAAATTCAAGATTGACATGACTCAGTTTTGGCCTAAAGATGCTGTGGTTTCCGACGAGCTAAACAACATGATTCAAAGGAGAAATAGCTACATTCATCAAGGCAGATTCACTGATGAATTCTCTGAACGCTGGAAAGATGTTGGGCGAATCCGATACTGGTTGATTTACTGGTCACTATTGTTGTTGGATTTCCCAACGGAGGATCTGAAAACTCGTTTCAATGAAGATCGTTATAGAGCGACAAGTTGAGATGCGATTTAGAGCAACGACCTTGATCCTGCTCTATATCAACGAGGTGCTATGAGCGCTATCGGCGGAGAATCATCTCCAATCATGACAGACAAACTGCCGGGGACGGATCAGCCCCGCGCCAGCTTGCGATAGCGAGCAATGATCATGGTCTGGCGGGTGCGGACGCGCGTATCCGAGCCATGCTGCATTTGCAACCGCGTCAGCTCGGCCAGGGTTTCCGGCGGGAGGATGGCGTGGCTGCGCGCATCCAGATAGGTTTTGTACTCGGCGGCGGTGTCCCAGTAGGTGAAGAGTTCGAACGAGCCGCTGTGTTCGCGGCTGAACAACCCGGCCGCAGCCACGTGTTCGGTGGCAGCGTTGGCGGCGAGATCGTCCGGGAAGTCCAGGCTGCCATCGACCAGCCCTGCCGTCCAGACGTCAACGCCGGAGACAATCTCGACCGGCCAGCGCGCGCCGAAGGGGCGCAGATCAGTCAGAGTGCCGCCTGGGATAAGCACGCGCCAGATTTCGTTCAGGGCATGAACCATGCCCGCATGAGCAATTCATCACAAAGACCAGGCGAGGAGCACGCCGTCGAACGTGCGCGCTGAGCATAACGCCAGGTGAGGCGACCATCCCCACTGCCGATTTCGAGGATATGAGCGTCGTCGAGGCTGGCAAAGGTTGCCAGAGCGTTGACTTCGCTGTTTTCGGGATCGCGTTGCATCGTCATCGGATCGTGTCCTTGCGCAGCCTGGGCTTGTGAACCTTTTGTCCTCAATTGTATCACCCGACATTCATCCGCCACGGCCCCACCATGAGATTAGCACGCGCCTGCTGCTGGCGCTGCGTGAAATGAGATGCGTTGGTGTGGGTTTGCGCTCAAGGAATATCTCAGCCGAATACTTCGGGGAATTTGTACTCGACCATGACCATAACTAGGCATCTGCGCCAATATTGCGTTAGTCCAAGCCCAGCAAAGACCATTTTTCGAGATACTTTCCGTCAACGTCTCGAAACTGGCGCACGTTTGAATCATTATGCGGTTGACCGTGGATTCCAGGTTCCTTCAGCCAACGTGCATGTCCTTCTCTCACAGTGTCGGCTACAACCTTGCTTGGGACAATGAAGAAGTCGGGACGTTCTTGATCGGCCTTGAGATTCACGAAGGCATAAAACAGGTTGTCCGCGAAATAGTCTTCGGCTCTTGAATTCAGGATCCATTTTCGCGAATTCCCCTGATTAGACTTGACTTGAAGCCCGACCTGACGAGAAGCGATCTCATTCGAGACCAAGATGTCAATGCCGCGCGTATTTCTGAGTGTAATCGAGGCAATGTATCCACGACGTGTCAGTTCAGCCGCAACAAAATCTTCACCAGCCACAGCGCATAAAATTGGAGAGATTTTGGTCAGATCATGCGCCCCCTGATACACCTTTCACCGATTACATTAACCCATCAGTTCCTTTAATTCAGCTGCGTGTTGTTAAAGTCCCGAATTGGCCCATTGACCGATTAGAACAAGTTGTCTATGCTTCAAAACGATTAAAGGCATGGGAAGATCATGGAAAGCAAACTTGCCACTCAAATGGTGATGGAATTTGACCGTCAGGTTTCAACTCTTTTACACAAAAGCTACCCTGAAGCTGCTGAGTTATCCGAACGAGGATTTCTCAAACATATCGAGCCATTAAGGGCTATTGTTGTTGATCTGAAAGCCTCAGAGAAAGACCTGGAACAAGGCCTTCTCCCGTTTGTGATAGTTGTCAAAAGTGAATTTGTATCCACAAAAAAGGCAATGGCACGGATTGAATGGGAAGGCAGGCAAGCCATAACCAAGATGTTCCCGCATGAGCCTGAAGACTTCAAACCTATTGAGGCGGTGAGCTTACCCAATCAGCCGGTGTATCTCATGGTAGACATTGATCGAGGTAAGGCTAATATCAATTTGGCGCCGAATGAAGCCATGAAATTGATTGTCGAAGCTAGGCGATCTCCTCTGACAATTGATGAGGGTGTTGCGATTATTACCCAACATCCGGATTTTTTGATGAAGAATAATTGCTTCTCACTGTTAGCATCTCGCTATTCGGGTGACAAGCGAGTTCCGGCAATCTGGATCGATGGTAAAAGACATCCTAACTTGGGTTGGTGTTGGGATGGCAACCCGCATACGTGGCTAGGTTCAGCTTCATGTGTCAGTAGAGTGAGTTAATTCTGTTAAGTCGTGATGAACGGAGTTCACCTCCAAGCATGAAAATGGAGTAGACTGGCCGGCCTTTCATTTTAAGCCGGATCGGAATAAGAATCCCCAGCCCAAGTGCCCTGTGGCGGGTCAAGGCTCCCAGAGGTAAGGGACAGTTCCACCAGTTTCCCAAACTCCCCCTTATCCTGCCACCTTGCCTCCACCAAAGCGTTGCCGAACTTCTTGTCGCCGGTGAACGTGAGCCTGATCTTAGGCGTGCGCTGCTAGGCAGCGGAGCGCTTGGGGTCGCGGGCAAGGCGGACGCGGGCACGCGCCTGCTGCTGGCGCTGCTCGGCAGCCGACCGATCCTGCTCTACGCCGACGAGGTGGCGTGAGGGGATCCGTGCAGGTCAGCTCGTATCTAAGCGTGCCCCGGGGATTTTTGCCGATCATCGCCGTCTTTTTCGCGCGTCGGCAATACTGCGATCCAGTTGTGCAATAATGTCCGGCAAACCGAGCGTGACAAACACCTCGCGTGCTTGCAGATAGTGGGCCAGTGCTTTGTCACACTGCTCCAGGTTCAGGTAGATATTGCCTAAGTTCGCGAGGACGTTGCCTTCACCCAGTCTGTTGCTGACTTGGCGGTTAATCTCCAGTGCCTGACGGTAACAGCTAAGGGCTTCTTCGTACCATCCAATTCGGCGATAGGCAATTCCAAGATCACTGAGTACATCCCCCTGTATATACCTGTTGCCGATCTGGGAAGCAGTGTTCAGCGCCCGCCGGTGATATTCTATAGCTTGTTCATATTCGTCCAGGCTGCGGTAGGCATTGCCAAGATTGTTGAGTGTAATGCTCTCACCATCCAGATCGCCGATTTCGTGGCTGAGTTTGAGCGCTTGCTGGTGATAATCGATGGCTTGCCAGAATTCTCCGAGACGGAAATAGGCGGTGCCTATGTTGCCGAGCCAATCGCCCTCGCCGTGTTTGTCGCCGATTTCACGGCTGAGTACCAGGGCTTGTTGAAAATAATCAAGCGCTTGCCCGTGATTTCCCACAGCCAGGTAGACACCACCCATATTGCCAAGATTACTAAGTTCTCCATGCTTGTTGCCAATTTGACGAGCAATGTCTAGTGACTGCTGGTAACAATCGAAGGCGTCGCTGTAACGTCCCAGCCGCATCCAGATGTTACCCAGAGCGACAAGACATCCCTCTTCCTCACGTTTGTAGCCAATTTGACGAGCCAGGATCAGCGCTTCTTGCTGGTATTCGATTGCTCGCTGATATTCCCCCAGATACATAAAAGCTGCACCCAGTCTGCTAAGCCATTCACCTTCACGACGTGTGCTGCCAAGAGCATGAGCAAACGTAAGAGCTTGCTCGAAATAATCAATAGCGTGCCGATACTGCCCCAATTGCAGGTAGGCTACTCCAAGATTCCCCAGACAGTTCCCTTCGCGGTCTTTGTCGCCGGTTTCGCGGCTGATGAGCAATGCCTGTTGAAGGTATTCCTGAGCTTTGTCGTACTCTCCGAGATCACTATAGACTGTGCCCAGGTTGCCGAGATCGCTCCCTTCATCCCGCCGGTTGCCAATTTCACGGCTGATAACGAGCGCCTGCTGATGATACTCTATAGCTCTCTGATACTCTGCCAAGGCACGATACACGTTGCCTAAATTGCCGAGATGCCTCCCTTCAGATTGCTTATCTCCGCGTAGATGGGCTGCCTGAGCTGCTTGTGCCAACAAGGACACGGACTTTGTGTACAGGCCGCGTAAATCCAGGAATTCACTGTTGCCGAATAGATCCCACGCAAAGCGTTCGGCTTTTTCCCATTCGCCCAAGGAAAATGCCCAATTTGCTGCACCCATCAAGTTGTCCAGTTCCGAACTCTGTGCGGAGAAATCTCCCGGTGATGCCGCTCGGTGACGCTTCATATAATCGAGGCACGAATCAAGTGCCCTACTACGTTGATCAGAGATGACTTGTGCCGCCGCATATCGATAGACAAGATCATGAATACGGTAATACTCTCTGCTTTCGTCGGTGGCAGCCACACGAGTCACCAATGCGTATTCCTCCAATTTGCGCATAGCATTGTCGAGACTGCCCTGGTTCAGATAGAGCGATAAGAGTTCCGAAGTTGCGGATGGAGCGAAGAATGCACCGAACGCGAGGAAGACTGCGCGCGCCAGTTTGTCCGACTGATAAAGTGTGTTGAGGCTCGTATCAAGCAGAGCTTTGACACTCTGGCGTCCTTCTTCCTGGAACGTCAGTGGCATTTGCATTTCAGGCAGGCGGTTTTCCATCCGCCTCAGCAATTCGGTGGGTGTCCAGCGGTTCACTTTTAATGTCGCTCCCGCAACCTCCAGCGCGAACGGTAGATTGCCCAACTGCATACACAGCTCGTCGGCATCGGCGTGATCATGTCCGGCATGTAACGCCAAGAGGCGGCGCGCTTCGTCCGGCGCCAGCGTCTCCACATCGAACAGCGCGTCCAGCGGATAGCGGCGGCGTGACGTGACCAACAGCGGCAGGTCCTTCGGCAGCGCACGCAGCAGGGCGTTCAACGCCCGCTCGTTCCACAGATCATCGAGGACAAGCAGGCCTAACCGTGCACTGCGCAGGTGCTCACGCACGATCTGTATCCGGTCATTGAGCTTTTCTGTACCTGCGACCTGGCGGGCAGCTTCCACACTGATGGCACGCGCGGCGGTTTCGAGCAGGACATCGGGCGCGCTGTCCCCCGCTTCGAGCCACATAATCGGCTTGACGTTGACGAACTGTGCAGCAATTTCGGCGGCGAGTGCAGACTTGCCCACGCCACCCAGCCCTTGAAGCAGCACAGTTTGCCCGGCGTCAAGGCACGCGCGAACCTCCTGGCGCATTCGCTCGCGTCCGATAAATGCTTTCGGGCGGCGTGCGAAGTCATCAGGGTGGCGGACAAGGCGTCCGTCAGCATTGGTGCGGCGTCCGAAGCGTTCTCGCGCCCACAGCTCTATCGAATCGCGCAGTCCTGCTTTCAGCTCATCAGTGGTCCTGAACCACCTGGCGGTGATGCCAGAGGTCACGCCCGCCCATTTGTTGAGGAATTCGGTGACGCGGGGGTCGCGTTGGCTCACTTCGACATCTTTGACGTAGATGTGACGGTCTATACCCCAGCGCGTGGCGTGCTCAAATTCGTCAATCGTCCATTCGCCGTATGCATTCCAGAAGATGCCGATATAGAGGGCCGAATTCTCAAGGGCGTCCAGATAAACCTGGCGGATGTTGTTATTACTGGCGGGCGCGTCGTTCTCGAAGGCCCACGCGCGCAGGTTGACCAGGCCGCTGCCGAGCGTGGGCAGTAACTCAAAGACGACCTGCCGTTCAGGCGCGAGTTCAAGCATCTTGGAGCTGACGAAGGCGAAGATTTGAGTGTCCATGAGCCATGCCCCTCGGCATATTCTGTTATGTGTGATGGCTAGTAAACGTCGCTCATGCGGTGAGCGCGGAAGCTGGAGTCAACAACGCACCAGAGAGCGCGCCGACAACACGAAAGACCTTTATAGTATACGCCTCTGCGGCGCTCGATGATGCGATCCAAGGCTGAGGCTTTCAAGTGCCGGTCAGGCAGTGAACTATCAACATCCGGGGAACATATTAGAGAAGAATGGGAACTGATTCCCCAGCATCGGTGTTCTGACGTGACTGACGACTGCTTCTGATTGAGGTCGCGGGCAAGGCGGACGCGGGCACGTGCCTACTGCTGGCGCTGCCATGTAAGTACCTGTCCCATACGGGAAACTGTACCTCGATACTCTGGGACTAAACACCTGGTGAGGATGTACGCAGGCATCACCTAAATACCAGTTCCGCCATGACGCAAGGAAGGCTCGTGAAACCGGCGCATCTGCATACCTCAATACTGTACGAATCGCTTGTTGATGTGCGTGGGCGAGCCACCACCCTGACACTTGGGCTTTAGCCCGCCGCACGACGTGACAAACCAGCGTGATCCCCGCACGGGTGCCTATCACCCGCTAGGCATACGCCCGGATGCCCGCTTCGATGATGTCCCAGAACTTGGCGATGTCGATGTCCAGCGCAATCGAGCTGTTCGGCGGCTGCTTGAAGATATCGAAGATGTCGCAGTTCGTGCGCCCATAACTCTGCTCGCTGCGAATATCGATCTGGGTGAAGCACTCCTTCAGGGTCAACACCGTTGGATCGATGAGGTAGGCAATCGTCACCGGATCATGCAGCGGGCCACCATCCCAGCCAAAAACTTCTTTTTGCGTCTTGTTGAAGAACGTCATCAAGTCGACAAATAACCTCGCCGCCTTGGTATCAATCCTGCCCATGCGTTCCACAATCGACGGCAGGCATAAGACCTTGCGCGTGACATCCAGCCCCGCCATTGTGATCTTGCGCCCGGAGGTGAAGACGACGTGGGCGGCGTCACCATCGGCCAACACGTTGAATTCGGCGGCAGGGGTCATGTTTCCCAATTGATAAGTGCCGCCCATCAGCACGAGTTCATGAATCTTGGGCAGGATGTCCGGGTTGAGCCGCATCGCCATTGCCAGATTGGTCATCGGCCCGGTCGTCACCACCGTCACATCGCCAGCGGACGCGAGCAGCGTGTCGATGATGAAGTTCACGGCGTGCTGCGGTTCCGCTTGCTTCGTCAGCGCGCCGAACTGCGGCCCATCCAGGCCGGACTCGCCGTGGATGCTCGGCGCAATCAGCTGCTCGCGGATCATCGGCTGTCCGCAGCCCTTGTAGACGGGCACGTCGAGATCAAGGTACTGGCACACATTGAGCGCGTTGATCAGCGTCTTGTCCAGGGTTTGATTGCCGGCGACGACCGTGATCCCCAGCAGATCAATGGCCGGGCTGTTCGCCGCCAACATGATCGCGATGGCATCGTCATGCCCCGGATCGCAGTCCAGGATGATCTTTCTCTTTTCCATGCTGCCCCATCCCTGTTCAGGTGAATTCGCGCCTCGGATTGTAACGTCTTCACCAGCGCTGGCAACCCATCCATGAGCAAAATCGCCCAGGCCAGATGTCCGCGCGTGATGCCACAATGCGCGCGCAAGCGCGAACCGCCAATCCCCACCCCTGAACCTGACGGTTCTTCCCCTTCCCATCGCGATGGGGAGGGGAAGGAGGGGAGGGGACACATGTAGTCACAGTGCCCTGAAATTGCACTAGATAGAACACAACATTAGAAAGCGGTGACACCGGCACAAAGTCAAACATTGCCTGATGACATTCAGCGAGACTTCAGTTACACTGTCTTAGAACATATTTTCTATTCGATTTGCAGAATGGAGGACGAGCGATGTTCAAGGTGACGAAATATCCGCATGGCACATTTTCCTGGGCAGACTGTTCATCAACGGATTCCGCGAAGAGTAAGGCGTTCTACACCGCGCTGATGGGCTGGGAGGCTGAGGATCTGCCGCTGGGCGAGAATATGTTCTACACCATGCTCAGGCAGGACGGTTTGAATGTCGCCGGGCTGGGACCGGTGATGACGGAGGGGATGCCGTCGGTCTGGACCAGCTATGTCAACGTCGATGACGCTGATGCGGTTGCCGCGAAGGTAAAGGAACTTGGCGGAACCGTCATCATGGAGCCGATGGATGTCTTTGACAGCGGGCGCATGATGCTGTTGCAGGACCCGACCGGCGCAGTGGTGGGCGCGTGGCAGCCCAAGAACCACATTGGGGCCAGCCTGGTCAACACCCCCGGCGCAATGACCTGGAACGAACTGACGACCCGCGACCTGGACAAGGCCAAAGACTTCTATACGAAGCTGTTCGGCTGGGAAACCAGCGTTGACCCCGCCAGCGGCTACGTCACCTTCCTCAACAACGGGCGCGCCAACGGCGGCGCGATGCAGATGGACGCAAACTGGGGCGAGATGCCGCCGGTGTGGTCGGCGTATTTCTCCGTCGCCGATATTGACGCGACCATCGCCAAAGTCGAGACGAACGGTGGCAAAGTCTTGATGGGCAAAACGAATGCGGGCGACATCGGCGAGTTCGCGGTAGTTGCCGACCCGATGGGCGCAGTCTGCACTTTCATTCAGTTGAAAGAGCCGCAGCCCTGGGATGGCTAGTCTCCCTCAGCGAAGCGATAATCGACACGGGAGCCGAGCGCGGCTCCCGTGTTTTGTTGACGGTGATGGGGTGCTGGAGCAGGCAGCGGACGCGGACATGCGACTGCCGCTTGTTACACCTGATCCATCTATACAGCGACGAGGCGGTATAGACGACTGTACGCGCTGTACAATTGCCCGCGAGATGCGCAGGGTCATCAACCACAACCGCGAAAATCAATTCTTTACAAGAGACCTCCGCAAACAAAACACGAGTGAGGTTATTGACTCCTGTCATCCATCAGATCGTGGCGAAGATGCGCATCCGCCCCTGGATCTTTCGCTTGTACGGCGAACGTCAACATCATGTGGCTTTCCAGATGTTCGGCAATATGGCAGTGGGCCATCCACACGCCCGGATTGCTGGCATCCATCAGAATGTCCACGGTCTGTCCAGTTGGGATCAGTACCGTGTCTTTCCACATCAAATTTTCGCTGCGCACACCATCCCGGCTGATTACAATGAAGCGCTGGCCGTGGAAGTGGACGGGATGCTGCATCGGATGGTCGGAGTGCAGGTCATTGATGATACGGATTTTGACCCAATCACCCACGGTGAACGTCCACGCGATATCGTGATTGACTTTCCCTGTCTCGCCGTCAACCAACTTCCAAAACATGTTCTGCGGCGTCGTAAGACGATTGTGCGCTGCCATCGTGTCTTCCCACTCAATCGGCTCCATGACATGGGCGCCATGCTTCATGCCCGGCATCTCACCTACGAGCGAGAGGGTCTTATCCGGTGGGCGCTCATAGTGCGTCTCTAGCCGTGCGCGTTCGGCAGCAAATTCCTGGTTGTGACGCAGTGTGCCAAACTGATGAGCATACACATGCTCGACAGGCTGATCGTTGACTTCGATGCTTGCGAGTGCGTAAGTCTTATCGGGAGTACGATGCTCCAGTACAAACTGCCCGGAAGTGTCGAAATGGACATCCACCACGACCCGCTCCGATGGCGCAATCATCACGTCTTCAACGAACTGCTCATGCTCAACGCGCCCGCTGTCGCCACCGACCAGCTTCATCCGCGCGCCGGGGACGCGAACGTTGAAGATGCGGACGTTAGCCGTATTGGTCAGATAGAGGCGCACCACCTCGTCTTTACTTACTTCAAGCCTGCCATCGGTCGCCCCATTCACCAGCATTACACTGCCATAACGCCCCATCGCAATGTGCGTCGGGAGTGTCCGGCTGAAGGGTGCGATCTTGCCACCCTCGATCAGAATGTCGTCCAGGACAAGCGCAAATTCGTCGTTGACTGGCTGCCAGTAGTCTGGATCATGCGGCAAGACAATGATGTTGCCGTAGAGGCCGAGCTCTTGAGTGTAGTCTTCGCGCATATGGGGGTGATACCAGTACACACCGGGATCAGGGAAGCGCAGCCGGTAGCTCCAGCTGCCGCCGACGGGGACGGGCGGCTGGAGACCGTGGTGGATGCCTTGGGCAACGCCATCATGGCGGTTATCGAGCCGCAGGCCGTGCCAGTGTATCGTCGTTTCCAGTTCCGTGTCATTGGTGAAATTTACGGTAATCTCGGATCCTTGGCGGACTTTCAACGTTGGGCCGGGGATTGAGCCATTGTAGGCAAACATCTTGACGTTGGCATCGCCGACCTGTTTGCGGACAATGGTCGCGCGCAGGTCGATGGTATCGCCGTTCTGCAATTCGACGATTTCCGTTTCTGCTGCTTCCGTCAGCCCTGCGGTGTCTTGCGGGAATGGCTGCGGAAGGCGCCCCATAAGGAGAGTAACAGTTTGCGCTAGACTCTTTAGATTCACTGAAGTATCTCCCATTGAACATACCCGTTTTTGCAGGCTCACGAACTGAACGGTCAACACGGTGGCTGACTTGCTGGCCTATTTTTGGCGTGCACGAATCCGCTCAAACCCCTTATGATCCTAAGATGCGCTGCAAAAACCACTGACCTAACCACACAATCAAAGGCAACAAAAGCGCAGCCACGAGTCCTCGCGGCGTTTCCGGTGCCCAGGGCCAGGTGGAGATGCGACTGACCGCCTTGTGATTTATTTCCAGGCCCTCCATACCCTTAACCAGATAGTCGATTCCTTCCAGCCTATCTTCATCCATCCGTTCGTGTAACTCGACAATCGCGGCTTCCTGCCGCTGGGCACTCTCCGCCAGAAGTCGTCTCTTTTCATCCGCGAGCAGCCGATGAATGCCCAGAAGCGGCCAGACAAAGATTAAGCCTGCAATCGAATTTGCCACCACTGCCGAAATTACATTGCCCGTCCTGGCAAAGGTGTCGGGCAGAACGACGTACCAGGCGTAGAGCGGGAGAAGCAAACCGACTGTCGTGCGCGCGCTAAGATCAGAAAACGCATACAGTGGGATTTGCCTGAAAAGATTGATACGGGTGTGCTTAGCGTAGATACGATCCACCAACCGCAGTTGATGCAGGGTGTGGTAGGCAAACGCACCGACGACCCACCACATCAGGACAGCCAGGATGATGTTGAAGCCCTGGGTGAAGCTTGAGGTCAAGAAGGCCGCAGGACGGCTCCAGTCATCCGGCGCCAGGATCAGAGTCAGCGCGGCAATGCCAACGCCGATCAAGCTTGCCGTTAGCGTCTGCCGTGCAGGCAGCGTGGTGAGTTCATAACTCAGCTTGGTGAATTCCGCATCGCTTACGACTAGCGCCGGTTGAAACTTGTGGAGGGCAATCTCGGCACATTTGTCCAGGTAGTCGATCAGGGCAAGCGTGTAGGGAATCGTGCCCGTCAAGACGAGATGAAAGGGGTAAAAGACGCCGGGTGGGT
This sequence comes from Anaerolineae bacterium, assembly GCA_023382675.1. Taxonomy (GTDB): domain Bacteria; phylum Chloroflexota; class Anaerolineae; order Aggregatilineales; family Phototrophicaceae; genus Flexifilum. The sequence continues at coordinate 43,731 of JAHDWN010000027.1, read as the reverse complement.
AGCTGCCGTCATTCCAGTGAATCAAGGTCTCAACAGCGAAAAGTAGCAGCCACAGGGCCAGATAGAATGCCCAGTTCGGCAGCGGTAGCCGATCAATCCTGCCGGTGAACTGGTCAACCCAACTGGGAGTGTACCATCCTGTTGAACTTGTCCGTTCGCGTAAGACTTCCTGATGCTCGGCATTGCTGTCCATAGGATTTCAGTCGCTTAGCCTGCTCTGACGTGCCAATTCAACAGCGAAAAGCATTCGAGTAAAGCAGTCTTGTATGGATGTGAGTGCGCCAAATCTCCAATCTCCGGCGATGTCCCATCGATCCTCGCGACACGTTGTGCATCTCGGCTTCATTCACGGGGATGATTCAGCCGACCAATTTGAGGAATCTTTCGGTTCATCCGCGTTTTTGATGATGCACAAATTGACTCCCGCGTGAAGTCTCGTGAGCCTCTCTCATGCTAAGCTGCCTGTCACCAAATTCGCGGATGAACCAATCTCTCCCCGATTATTACAGAACATCGACGTCAGTAGTGACGTAGGTCCTATTTGCGGACACCGAATAACCTCTCTCTATAAAAAGCTCCCCTCTTGTCGAGGTCGGGTGCAAAAACACCGCAGGCTTTGGCAGAGGGGAGGGCTTTTTCGATAATTTAGAACGAAGGTAAGAGAAATTGGGACAGGTGTCAACATTGGGAAATAATTCCCAAAAAAGGTTCAGAATCAGAAGACCTGGCCAGCCTGCTCTGTGGCGCGCCAGGGTTACTTCCTGTTGGAAACAGACTCTGCACAATCACTACGCCCCTTCCGCACCATCTCCAGCATTTGCCGGATAGCATCGACAATCACCTCCGGCTGATCGCGCTGCACGAAATGACCGCTTGTCTCGACCAGCATGTGCCTGGCGTTGGACGACTGCGCCACCAATTCGCGGTGCATGCCATGCCAGAGCGCCTGGAGTTGCGCCGCACGCGCCTGCGCAGCCACTCCGGGGGGCACGTCGTGAAGATACGCGCCGGCTGTGAGCACCAGCAGCGGCAGGTCGCCGAGCGAGTCGATGGCGTGCGCCTGGGCCTGACTCGCCACAAAATCAACCCCTTCCTTGTTCTGGGCGGGGTCGCGCCAGCCGGTCGTCCAGAAGCGGCGAAACTGCGCCAACCACTCCGGCTCGCCGGGATACGGCGGGTGAAAGTGCGGCCCGATCCGCTCGAACTGATCCGCGTGCATCGGATCGACCAGCACCAGTCCGGCGACAGCCTCCGGATGCTCATGCGCATACAGCCGCACGATCAGCCCGCCGAGCGAATGACCGACCAGCACGACGGGTCGCGAGATGGCGGCGTTCACGAGCAGCGCGTGCAGATCGGCAGCAAGATCGTTTAAGGTGCGCGGGATTGGCGCGGGGTCACTCTGCCCGCGATTGGCGCGGTCATAACGGCAGACAGCGGTCATCTGGCTGACGGCCTGGAAGACCGGTTCCCATTCCTTCGCCTCGGCTGCCAGCCCCGTTTCAAGCACGACGGTTGGCGCGCCGCTCCCTGTGCGTGTGAGCGCGAGCCGTCGGCCAGTGGTATCGACTGGGATGAGTTCTTTGGAGTCGTGCATGAAGACATCCTATATGCCGTTGGACGCCACCTGCGTGGCTAGGTCGACAAGCAACATCTACACCGATGTCGCATGAGGGTGATCTATGAGCGCCCATACCGATCTTTTTGGAGAATTCCCCCGGATCTTGACAATACAAACGCAAATTCCGCTTACATCAATGACACTTACTATGGAGGTATATTGCGGATTCGTATCTTGGAAGGTGGCTTATATATGATAAGGGTTGCAGAAGGGATAGGTCTGTACACGCTAACTGTAACTGAAAGCTACTTTGGAGAGACTGTCGGCACTCTTACTGCAGGACAGTCAGTTCAAGGTACGCTTAGTAGAAATAGTTTTGATCGCTGGTTGATTACTTTATCGGCAGACCAAAGAGTTGATATAGAGCTAAGATCAGCTTCATCTAGAACCTACCTTAGCTTTTGTGACCGAGATGGTAATAGATGGGATTACAGCAACGCTCGCGGACAGGAAAACAACTTTATTGCATCGCTCAATGACATAAGAATTCTCTCAACCGACCTCTATATGATTCAGGTCGCGGAAGGGATAGGTGATTATACGCTCACAGTAAGGTTAAAATAGATAAGGCTCTACTGAGTACGCGAAATTGAAATTGCAAAAAGCTTGCCGGACCGTTAATAATGTGGCCTTTGAGTGGCTGCTATTTCGTATCAGCTGGTTCCTCGCAAACAGACAAGAAAAAGTGCCTACCTCAAACAGTACGAATCCTCAGATCAAGTGTTCTGTGCTGACTTCCGGCTTCTTCTGGTTAGGCACGGGCTCCTCCCACCCCGCTCCCCCTACTTCATCGCCTTCGCCAGCGCCTTGCCGAACCGCTTGTCATTCACAAACGCTATCCTCACCTCCGGTGTGCCGTGCCAGGCGGCGAAGCGCTTGAGTTCGCGGGCGAGGTCGTCGCGCAGATTATCGTCCGGCGTGACGCCCGGTTCGAGATGCAGCGCCTTGATCTCGAACATGCCGTCCTTGCGGTGCGCCTTGGCGTCGAAGCGCCCGACCATCTCGTCGTGGTGCAGGATCGGCAGCGAGAAGTAGCCGTACTTGCGCTTGGGCGCGGGCGTGTAGCACTCGATGCGGTAGTCGAAGTCGAACAGCGCTCCCAGCCGGGCGCGATCCCAAACGATCGGATCGAATGGCGACAGCAGATGCGTGCGCGTCGGCTGCAGATCACCGGCGGCGGCGCGCTCGATCAGCGCTTCGTTGTCGGCATGATAGACGAGCGGCTGATCCCAGCCTTCGACCGCGACCGTATTGAGCACCCTGCGCTCTAAGAGACGATCCACTGAACTGAGCGTTTCACGGCGGTTGCTGCGGAAATAATCGTTCGCCCAGATCGGCGTCGTCACGCCGAGCGCGGCGACCGCTTTCGCCGTCAGGTCGTCCAGCGTCTCCTCGTGAGAGGGGATGTGCGCGTCGTCCCACTCGGGCAGCGCGTGCTCGCGCAGGGCATAGATGCGCTGGAACTTCTCACGCCCGACGATCACCACCTCGCCCAGGTTGTACAGGCATTCGAGCGCATGCTTCTGATCTTTGCGATTCCACCAACCACCCTTCTGGCCGTCCGTGCGCTCGAAATCTGACGAACGCGCCTTGCCGTTCTCGCGTAAGGCGGCCATCACCTCCGCGTGCGCGTGCGGATTCTCGTCGAGCCAAGTGCGCGAGTGGATCATCCAGCCCTTTTGATTCTCCAGGGCGAGACGGCGGTAATAGCCATAATGCTCAATCGGCAGGAAGCACGCCTCGTGCGACCAGTACTCGAACAGCCTGCGCTCAGCCAGCAGATCCGTCAGCCAATCGAGTTCGAAATCCCCGATCCGGCTCCAGAGCACGAGGTACGGACTGCGGTTGATGACGTGGATGGTGTCGATCTGCAGGACGTGCATCGTGTGGATCGTATTGAGCACGTCGGCCTTGGTCGCGGCTGCGGGGATGTCGAGTAAGTCCTGGGCGGCAATCAGCACGGCGCGCGCCTGCTTGCGTGTCAGCTTGACCGGCATGTGAGACTCCCTATCGGCGGTGATGGCACAGGTGTTCTAGGGCGGATTTTAGCACGGATGTTTCACGCTGCCAAGACACATATGTCCGCGCAGACCAGCGCAATTCTGACCGTCGCGCGCGGCTCAATGCCTCACGCTGGCATTTTGGGGTAGGCCCATGCAAACGGAGCTGTTTCGTGCATGTGGTCGCATCCGCATCTCAAGAACCAGCCATCTTCCAGTCGGGCGATGCTTCGGACACGCCGCCCCCGTCACACCGCAGGTCGGGCGTACGCAACGCAGAATCCGAATCCCGGTATAATAGGCAATACCGACAGGCGACCGGAAAGCACCTGCGCCCGTGAGCGACACCCCACTCCGCGACATCTTGATCAACGCCCGGCAGGAAGCCGCGCGCATGAATCATCATTTCATCGGCGTCGAGCACCTTGTGACCGGCGCGCTCGAACTGCGCGGCGGCATCGCGGCCAGCCTGCTGGAGCAGTACGGCTACAAGACCGACTATGTGATTGACGCCATCCGCCGCCACAGCGGCAAAGGCAGCACCCAGCGGCTGTGGGCGGGGATGCCCAACAGCCCGCGCTGCCAGATGGTCATGAGTATCGCGCAAGACCTGGCACTGGAGGCCGGGCGCACCGAAATCACCGAGCGCGAACTCCTGCGCGCTGTGCTCGAAGAGGACGACAGCATCCCGGTGCGCGTCTGGCGCACGCTCGGCATCGACCTGGAGGCGTTCGCGACCGACGTCATGGCGTACTCCGCCACGCGCGTGATCACGCAGCCCTACGTCAAGATCGACTTCGCACCGGATTACGACCCGGCATCAGGCGCGCTGACCGAGGAGCACCTGTTCGTGCTGCGGCGGATGTTCCACGGCTACAGCCAGCTGCGCATCGAACGGCGGCTGACCGGCGGGCACAGCGGATCGCTGGTGCTGGCGGTGACGCCGGTGCAGCCGGACAGCATCGAAGACTCGCCGGTGGTCGTCAAGATCGACCGCGATGAGACGATCCTGGACGAGGCGCGGCGCTACGAGCAGCATGTGCGCACAACGCTGCCGCCGCTGACCGCCCGGCTCGAAGACCGCCCGACCACCCCAGAGACAACTGGCCTGGCCGGGCTGAAATACACGTTTGTGGCCGGGCAAGACCGCGCGCCCATCTCGGCGCTGACGCTGCCGCCGGAACAGCTCGGCAAGTGGCTGCGCGAGGCGCTCTACCCCGCGTTCGGACGCACCTGGTGGATGCAGCGGCGTCCCTATCGCTTCCAGGCGTGGGAAGAATACGACTGGCTGCTGCCGCCGCTGCTGACGCTGGAGATGCTGCCGTCGAACACGCCAGTCCCGGAGGGCGCGCACGTCCTGCGTGACCCGGTGCGACGCAGCCTCTTTCGCACGGTCGAGTACGGCGAAGTCGTGGTCGTCACCGGATTCGCGCTCTACAAGGCCGAGCGCGATCTCAAGCGCATCCAACTGGCGGCGGCCACCGGCGGCGAGGCCGCGCGGCGCGCCAATCGCATCGAGATTCGCGGCTTCGACCTGGAACAATCAACGCTCTATCGCGGCGAACCGGTCGAGATGATCGCCGGGCGCGTCTATGGCACGCGCCACGAGGCGCTACTGAACGCGGTGCGCGCGCTCGCGCCGGATTTCGATCCCCTGGCGCGAACCATACCGGTCTTCCCGCCGGACGAACGGCTGCCCAACCCGCTGCTGGCCTATGACATGCTGCTCGACCGCCACGTGCAGGGATCGATCAGCCGTATCCATGGCGATCTGCACCTGGGCAACATCCTGCTCGGCCCGAACGGCGGCCCCTTCCTGATCGACTTCGCGCATACACGCGACGGTCACACGCTATTCGACTGGGCGAACCTCGAAGTCAGCCTGCACGCCGAACTGGTCATGCCGCGGCTGGGCGCAAGCTGGGCCGATGCGCGGCGGGCGCTCGCGCGCGCTGCCGGGCTGCCACCTGCCCCACCCGTCGCGCCGGATGCGCAGCTCGACCCGGCGTTCCTGGCAATCGAGGCCCTGCGTGGCATTGCCAGGGAGTGCCTGGCGAAACCGGATGACTGGACAGAATACTGGCTGGCTTTGGCCTTCGCAGCGCTGCGTGCCGTCACCTGGGAGACGATGTCAGAAGGCGCACGGCGTTTCATGTTCCTGCTGGCTGCGTGGTGTATACGGCTGCTGGAGCTGCGGCAGATGAGCGGCGCGAACGTGACCGAACTCTCGCTCGACATCGACCCCGATCACACCGATCTGAGCGGCAGCTCGCCCGCGCCGTAGGTATCGCCGCGCCAAGCAGATCATCACACTTTGCCTGAGGATTCGACCGTGCTCGTCAATGCCCATACACACCTGGAACAGAGTTGGCTGGCCCCCTACCGCCCTGCTGTGACAGGCGTCACGTTCAGCCAGTGGATCACTCAGACTCTCGATACGGCCAAGCGCGCCGTTGGCGACCAGCGCGAGACGGCCATCCGTGCCGGGATCGAGGCGGGCATCGCCACGCTGTTAACGACCGAGACGACGAGCGTCGGCGACATCTCCTCGACCGGCTACAGCGTCGAGCCGTTGTTGGAATCCGGCCTGGGCGGGATCATCTGGTTCGAGATGATCGCCACGACCCCGGAGAAGGGCGAAGCGAAGTTTGCGCGCGCCCGCGCGCTCGTCGAGCGCTGGCGACCCCATGAGCGCAACGGTCTGCGCATTGGCCTCTCGCTCCACGCGCCGTATTCGCTGCTCCCGGACTACTGGCGGCGCGGGCTGGATTATGCGCGCACGGAGGCGCTGCCGCTGTGCATCCACGCCGCGGAAAGCGCCGAGGAATACGAATGGTTCATGCACGGCACGGGACCGATCAGTGAGCGGCGACGGCGTGATGCGGTGGATTTCCCGTCGCCCCGCGTGTCACCCATCCAATATCTGGAAGACACCGGCGCGCTGGCTTTACGCCCGCTGCTGATTCACACCGTTCAGGTGGATGACGCCGACATTCGACGGATCGCAGACAGCGGCAGCCCTGTTGTCCACTGCCCGCGCAGCAATCTGCGCCTGCGCTGCGGCCGGATGCCGCTGGAGAAATTCATAGCCGCTGGGGTGCCGGTCTACATGGGGACGGACAGCCTCGGCAGCAGCCCATCGCTGGATGTGCGTGACGAGGTCGAGAGCGCGGTCGCGCTGCACTGGGGGCGGGTCGCCCCGGAGACGATCGCCGACCTGGCGCACAAGCCGCTGCCGTAGGGCGTGAATTCTAATAAAAGCGTGACCGCGCCTCAGCGGCGCGCGCATCTTCCTGATCGAGCACGCGGTTGATCGCGCTGTCCTGCAGCCACCAGAACGCCCGCGCAAGCGCCAACACCCCCGCGATCAGCCCCGCGCTGGCGACATACAAGATCATGCGGCTGAATCCCCCAGGCCCGAAGGCTTCCAGCGCCCCCAGCGCAACCCCGGCCAGGCTGAAGAGTATCCAGGCGAAGGCGCGCCAGGCCAGCCCTCTGGCGGCGGCTTTGTAATGGCTGAAACGCTGCTGGCGGCGCGTGTCATCGGTCACGCTGCGGGTGATCCTGGTGTGCGTTCGACGGCGTTCTTGAGCGTTTGCAATGATTTCTCCAGCGACTGTTCGAGGAACCGGGGCGAAAACAGCCTGATCAGCGTCGGCATCCAGCCGGAGAGCGACTCTTCGGTGGTGACGCGCGTGCCGTCGCCCTCCGGCGCGAACGTCCACAGGTGGATGGCTTTCATGCCGAGCGAGACGCCCGTCCAGCCGATCTGGCGCGGCGGATCGACCACCTGGAGCTTGGACGTGATGTTGAGACCGGCGGCTTTCCAGCGAAAAACTGTCCCGCCGACCACGTCGCCTTCGACGGTGATGGTGGCGACATCAGGCTGCCAGACCGGCCAGCGCTGCAGATTGGTGTGCAGCGCCCAGACCTGCTCGATGGGCGCATGAATGAGGACGTCTTTCCTCGCGTGCAGCGGCGCATTCTGATCGATCTTCATATGGCGGTGGCCTTTTCACTGCTTCCAGAGGCGAACGAGCGAGATATTGATGGCGGTGACGACAGCGAAGATGAGGGCGAGCGTTGGCTGACCGGCAGCAGCCAGCGCCAGGACGGCAGCCGCGAAGATGACGATCTCGACCAGCAGCCGCAGCGGATCCTGCAGGCGGCGGCGCGAGGCGGGCGCGACAAATATGCCCCAGTTGATGGCGGCGAGCAGCGGCGCGCCAATGCCAGCCGCGATTCGCGGCAGCGTCTCATCGCTGCTGTTGAATCCCCAGTAGCCCAATGCGATCAGGATGCAGATTTCGAGCAGGAAGCGCAGCGCAAGATTGAGCAGTTTGAGCATGATGATCTCCGCAGGGCGGCGCGCGGCGAATCATAGCACCGGCTCACGGCTTTGTGCAGAGGGGAAGCTCGAACCCGCTTTGCCGGGTGCATTCGAGTTTTGGGGCGCGCCCGCCCATGAAATGGGACGGGCTATGAAAACGCCCTCTTCGAGGGCTGTTTCAGCAGTCATCGCGCCGAACAGCCTCCGTAGGAGGCGCACGTTTAGACGGGGGATTTCATTCCCCGGCGACGAAATGGCGCATTTGCCCCCATTTCCGAACGCCCGCCGCTCTTTGCCACGCCGCTCTTACAGGCGTACAATCTCCGGTAACACACACCCCGCGCGCCGGAGGATGCCCATGAGCCAAATCTTCGTCAGCCATGCCACCGCCGATGATACCATGTGCGACCGTGTCTGCGCGGCGCTGGAGCGCGCGTCGCTGATCCCCTGGGCGGATCACCGCAAGGGCATCCCGGTCGGTGAATATTGGGGTGAGCAGATTGAGCAGGCGGTCAAAGACTGCCAACACGGCCTGCTGCTGCTGTCGTATGCGGCGAAGCAGTCGCGCTGGTGCCGGGCGGAATGGACGCGCCTGCTCCATCACCGCGACCAGCGCGAGAAAGGTTTCTACGTCGCGCTGGTCGAATCGATGCCAGTCGAAGACGTCCCGATAGAGCTGGGCACGATCCAGTACGTCGATCTGGCGCACGATTTCGACGGCGGGATGCGCGAACTGATTGAAGCGCTGGGTGCGAGCGTCCCGCTCGATCCGGCAGACAGCCCGCTCGTGCGCGAACGCCGCAAGCTCACGACACCGCCGCATCAGCCGATTCCGCGCGAGCTGATCGCCATCCCCATGCGCGGGCGCGAGGCCGCCTATGACGAAGCGCTCACCTGCCTGCGCGCCGCCCCAACGACCATCGAAGGCGTCGGCGGCCTGGGCAAGTCGCGGCTGGCCGCCGAGATCGTCGCCAGCAGCCCGGACGTGGACGAGGCGATCTGGCTGCGCCTGGGCGAGACGACGACCGAGGACGAACTGACTGGACTCCTGCGCGCGCACTACGCCCAACCGAAGGAAACCGACTGGCCCGCCCTGCTCGATCTCGTGCGCGCGGGCGGGCAATTGCTGATCGTGCTCGACAATGCCGAGTCGGTCAAACAGGCGGAGCGGCGCGCGGCCTTTGTCGAGCGGATTGAGGCGCTGCACGCCGCCGGGGCGCAGATCCTGCTCACGAGCCGGGCAGCCTGGCGCGAACTGCGCGGCGGCAGGCACGTCCACCCGGCAGCGCTGGCGCAGGCAGAGGCCGCCGCTGCCGTGCCGGATATGGCGCGCTTCCACGACGCCAGGCAGGAAAAAATCGCCGAGCGCGCCGACGACATCGCGCGTGAAGGGCGCAATCACCCCAAGCTGATCGAATGGGCAGTCGGGCAGATGAGCCACCAACAAGTGCATGTCGTCATCGGCTGGCTGGCGGACGTCAACAACCCCGATGTGCAGGGAGCGCTCGACGATATGATCGGGCGCACGCTGCGCGAGATGAGCGCCGCCGAGGGTGACGCTCCGGCCTGGGCGCTGCGCCGCCTCAACGTCACTCAGGGCGGCTTCACCTGGGAGGCTGCGCGGGCGCTGTGCGTGGTGGGCGACGAGGGCGAGGATGATCCCGCTGTACGGGCGACCCGGCGGGTCGCCCCTACGTCCACACCCATCCGGGATGACGCGGCGTTGGCCGCCGCCCTGGAAAGCTTGCAGCGCTGGCAGTTCGTCAGCATGGATGCCCAAGGCCGCTACACCGTCGACCCGATGGCCACCGAGGTCGGCGGCGAGGACGAGAGTGCCCAGCGTCCACACTATGATTTCTACAAGGCGATGGCGCGGGAGCACGACCGCAAGCAGGATTACCTTGGGTTGGATGTCGAGAGCGCCAACCTGGAAGCCGCCTTCGAATGGGCGATGCGCGAGGGTGCCGAGGCTGCGCTCTGGCTGGCGAATGCGGTGAGCTCATTTCTCGCCAATCGCGGGCGATACCTGCAGCGGCTCGAATGGATCGAACGTGCGCTGACATCTTTGCAAGTTGGGGGCAATGAAGCGTTGATCGCAAACGCTCAGAACAGCCTGGGCGTCGCCTATCAAGAACACCCCCTGGGCGACCGCCGCGAGAACTTGCGCCGGGCGGTGGCGGCCTTTGAACAGGCGCTCCTTTACAGGACGCCGGAGGCCGCGCCGCTCGCCTACGCCATGACGCAGAACAACCTGGGGACTGCCTATCAGAACCTGGCAGCGGTCGAAGACCGGGCGGGCAACCTGCGCCGGGCAGTCGTCGCCTACGAGCAGGCGCTGCGCTTCTACACACCGGAGGCCGCGCCGCTCGACTATGCCATGACGCAGAACAACCTGGGCGCTGCCTTCCGCGACCTGGCGGCGCTCGAAGACCGGGCGGGCAACCTGCGGCGCGCAGTGAAAGCATACGAATTAGCACTCCTTTACAGGACGCCAGAGGCCGCGCCGCTCGCCTACGCCATGACGCAGAACAACCTGGGCAATGCCTACCGCAATCTGGCGGCGGTTGAAGACCGGGCGGGCAACCTGCGCCGGGCGGTGGCTGCCTTTGAGCAGGCGCTGCGCTTCCGCACGCCGGAGGCCGCGCCGCTCGCCTACGCCACGACGCAGAACAACCTGGGCACTGCCTACAGCAACCTGGCGGCGCTCGAAGACCGGGCGGGCAACCTGCGCCGCGCAGTGACGGCCTACGAGCAGGCGCTGCGCTTTCGCACGCCGGAAGCCGCGCCGCTCGACTACGCCATGACGCAGAACAACCTGGGCAATGCCTATGTCGACCTGGCGGCGGTCGAAGATCGGGCGGGCAACCTGCGGCGCGCAGTGAAAGCATACGAATTAGCACTCCTCTACAGGACGCCGGAGGCCGCGCCGCTCGACTACAGTCTCACACAAGAAAATGTCGGCCTGGTTCTGGTTGATCTGGCCGAGATCGAAAATCGGGAAGAAAACCTTGACCTCGCTATCAAAGCCTATCGTGAAGCGCTGCGCTTTCTCACGCCAGAACAGGCCCCGTACAACCATGCCAAAGCCCAACGCCATCTCGGTATGGCGCTCGAATTGCGGGGCGACATGCCGGCGGCGGTTGCCTGCTGGCGCGAGGCCGAACGCTATTACCGGATAATGGGCTACATCGAGGACGCGGACAAGATGCTGCGCGGGATTGCGGATGCGGAAGGCGGGGAGGATGAGGGGTAGGGGCGACCTGCTGGGTCGCCCACACCCGCCACGTCGCCCTCACGAGACAAACGCGGAGACACCGCCCGATGCCATTTGACCCCGATCGTCATCACCGCAGGTCGATTCGCCTGCGCGGGTTCGATTATCGCGATGGGCGTGCCGATTTCGTCACTCTCTGCACTCTGCGCCGCCAATGCCTGTTCGGCGACGTGATCGACGGCGAAATGGTTTTGAATGCCCTGGGTGAGATCGTGCGCGACGAATGGCTGTACACCGCCGTCGTGCGCCCGACGGTGACGCTCGATGCCTTCGTCGTTATGCCCAACCACCTGCACGGGATCATCGACCTGGATAATTCGCCAGGGGCGACCCGGCGGAGGGCGACCCGGCGGGTCGCCCCTACAGACGATATGCAGGATTCGGCGGCGCGCCCGCGTGGGCCGGATGCGGGGTCGCTCAGCGCGATCATCGGGCAATTCAAATCTGCCGCCACGCGCCGCCTCGTTGCGGCGGATCTGCTTGAAGGCAGCCCCTGGCAGCGCAACTACTACGAACACATCATCCGCAATCGCCGCGAATACGACCAGATTTGCGCCTACATCGTTCACAATCCGGCGCACTGGACGGACGACGCCGAGCGCCGCCGACGGCTCAAGCCAGTCGGCTAGATCTAAGCGCGCTAAAGGCGCTCGATTCAGACCATGCACAACACACGTCGTATCTGACAATGCCATTTAAGAGCACAATCACCGCCCTGCCCCTCATCACCTCGTTCCTCATGCCCATCCGGCGCACAGTGAACCCAGAACTGAGCACCGAGCATTGAGCACCCTTTCCAAAATTGTCCCACCAACCCCTTGACAACACACTTTACATTCGTTACGCTCTACACAAGTATGTGAAATCTTTCCAAAGCTCATGAATCAAACGCACAAGCTTCTCGTCGTCCTTATTAGCATCGTAGTCCTCCTTATTACGGGTGGAGCGTAACGGCTTGGGCGGCGGCTGACGAAGTGCAGCAGACAGACTAGTAAGAAGCCCCCCAAGCGGGGGCTTTTTCGTTCAGGGAATCAGAGGGCAGGCAAACAGGCAGGCAGCGACCATGTACGAAGGCAGACCCCACCCCGCAGACCAACGACGCGCTCAGGCGCGCCCGTTCATGGCTGCCGCCGCGATGCCACGCTGCCACGCGGATGCGGGCAGCCCCTGTGCAGCGCCCAACGCGCTTTCCGTGCCCCAGACGGGCAATCAAACGGAAAGCGCGTTTTGTTTTCCGCAGTTCGCACACCGTCACCAGCCGAGCGTTCACGCGCTATCGGCTAATTGTTAAAGGCTAGAGGCTCACTTACGAAGGGGAGAGATTATGCGCTCGGATTGGATCTGGCATAACGGAGAGTTCGTCGCCTGGGATGACTGCAAAGTCCACGTCACCACGCACGCGCTGCACTACGGCAGCAGCGTCTTCGAAGGCATACGCTGCTACGCCACCGAACAGGGGCCGGCGGTCTTCCGTTTGCAGCCGCACACGCACCGGCTGTTCAACTCGGCGAAGATCGCCCGCATCGACATCCCCTACAGCGAGGATGACATCAACCAGGCGATCCTGAACACGATCAACAAGAACGGCCTGGGCGCGTGCTACATCCGCCCGCTCGTTTTTCGCGGCGCAGGCCCCATCGGCGTCGAGGGGCGCAAAAACCCGACCGACGTCGTGCTCTTCGCCTTCGAATGGGGGCGCTACCTGGGCGCGGAAGCCATCGAGCAGGGCGTCGATGTCCAGGTCAGCTCGTGGCGGCGGATCGCGCCGGATACCTTCGCTTCGATGGCGAAGATCGGCGGGCAGTACGTCAACAGCCAGTTCATCACCATGGAAGCGCATGACAACGGCTTCACCGAAGGCATCGCGCTCGATTACAGCGGCAACGTCAGCGAGGGCGCGGGCGAGAACATCTTCGTCATGATGAACGGCGTCGTTTATACGCCCGGCATCGCCTCGTCGATCCTGCTTGGCATCACACGCGACACGGCGATCACCCTGCTCAAGGAGCTGGGCTACGAGGTGCGCTACGAAGCCATCAGCCGTGACATGCTCTACATCGCCGACGAGATCTTCTTCACCGGCACGGCGGCAGAGATCACGCCGGTGCGCTCGGTAGATCGCATCAAGGTCGGCAGCGGCTCGCGCGGGCCGATCACACAGGCCGTGCAGGAAGCCTTTTTCGCAGTCACCAGCGGGCGCGCGCCAGACCGACACGGCTGGCTGACGCCGATCAAGCAAACGGTGGCCGGGGATTGATCGAGGGATGGGAGCGAGCGGCGTACCGCGCCATCGCTTTTTGACAGATTCGCGTTTGAAGAGCCGCTAACGGGGATGGAGACAAACCTATGGGTCGTGTGCTGAGCGGTGCAGAAATCCTGCTCGAATGTCTTATTCAAGAAGGTGTGAAATACATCTTCGGCTATCCGGGGGGCGCGATCCTGCCGACGTATGACGCGCTTTCGAAGTATCCACAGCTGCATCACGTGCTCGTGCGCCATGAACAGAACGCAGCGCACATGGCGGATGGTTTTGCGCGCGCGACCGGCAGGGTCGGCGTGGCGATGGCGACCAGCGGCCCAGGCGCAACCAACCTGGTGACAGGCATCGCCACCGCCATGATGGACTCGTCGCCCATCGTCTGCATCACCGGCCAGGTGCCGCGCTCGGTCATCGGCACGGACGCCTTCCAGGAGGTTGACGTAACCGGCGTCACCCTGCCGATCACCAAGCACAACTACCTGGTGATGGACATCCACGACCTGGCGGACGCGATCCGCGAGGCGTTCTACATCGCCAAGTCAGGCCGCCCCGGCCCGGTGCTGGTCGACGTGCCCAAGGACGTGCAGAACGAGAAGATCGAGTGGGAATACCCGACCGCCCCGGTCGTACTGCCGGGCTATCGTCCACCGGCCATGGCGAGCGAAGCTTCGGTCGCGGCGGCGCTGGAGTTGATCAACAACGCCAAGAAACCGCTGATCCTGGCCGGGCATGGTCTGATGATGAGCGGCGCAACTGGCGAAGTCCGCGAACTGGCCGAGAAGGCGCAGATCCCGGTGACGCTGACGCTGCTCGGCAAAGGCGCGATGCCGGAAGGTCACCCGCTGACCATCGGCATGATGGGCATGCACGGCGTCGCCGCCAGCAACCTCGCCATCCAGGAAGCCGACGTGCTGATCGCGCTGGGGATGCGTTTCGACGACCGCGTGACGGGCAATATCAAGACCTACTCGCCCAACTCGAAGAAGATCCACATCGACATCGACCCATCCGAACTGAACAAGAACATCCAGGTAGACGTGGGCATCGCCGGCGATCTCAAAGCTGTGCTGGCGCAGCTGCTGCCGGGCGTGCAATCGACCGCGCATTCGGAATGGCTGAACCGGATTCGTGATTGGCAGGAAGACGCCGACGAGCGCGAAATCCTGCGCCGCGATACAGGTGAGCGTCTGCTCGGCGCGCAGGTCGTCAACGACATCTGGAAGTTCACCGGCGGCAACGCCCTGGTAACGACGGACGTCGGCCAGCACCAGATGCTGGAAGCACAGTATTACCCGCACATCCGCCCCTCGACCATGATCACGAGCGGCGGTCTGGGCACGATGGGCTTCGGCATGCCGTCCGCCATCGGCGCGAAGCTCGGACGCCCGGACGAAGAAGTCTGGGCCATCGTCGGCGACGGCGGCTTCCAGATGACGATCCAGGAACTGGCGACTGCCATGCAGGAACACGTCAACATCAACATCGCCATCCTCAACAATGGCTTCCTGGGCATGGTTCGCCAGTGGCAGGAGCTGTTCCACGAGCGCCGCTACAACGAGACGCATATGTTCAGCCCGGATTTCGTCAAGGTGGCCGAGGCCTACGGCATCCCGGCCATGCGCGTGACCAGGCGCGAGCAGGTCGAAGAAGCGATTGCTTTCGCGCGCAGCCATGAAGGCCCGACTCTGATCGAGTTCGTGGTCGAAAAGGAAGACATGGTCTACCCGATGGTGCCCGCTGGCGCAGACCTGGACGCGATGATCCGCCGTCCAAAACCGGGCGAGGAATAACGGGTGTTCAAGTGCTGAGTACTCAGTACTTGGTACTCAGTACTAGGTTCTGAGTTCTGGAGAGAGGATGCTCATGAACGCAAGACATGAAGCGAGAACAATCCAGACGTTAGCACACCGTTTACTAGCGCCTTCAGTGCGCTTGATTTTGACTAGCCGACGGGCTTCAGCCGTCGGCGGGCGCTCGGCACTCGGACTGAGTGATGAGGAACGAGGCATGAGGTGATGAGCGTGGTCAGGAACGAACCTCTTTGTGGCCTTTGCGGCTTGGCGGTTCAACTCCTTTCCCTCTGTGTCTCTGTGGTTCAACTTTTCGTTCGGCGTCCAAATCTCGAGTCTGGGCGCGGGAACAGTAGAGCGAGATTGAGATCAACTTTGAGGAGTGGCTTCGATGCCAGATAATACTTCGAGTAAACACACCATCGTCGCGCTGGTCGAAAACCAACCCGGCGTCCTGATGCGCGTGACGAACCTGTTTCGCCGCCGCAATTTCAACATCGACAGCTTGAGCGTCGGGCGCACGCACCGCGAGAACATCTCGCGCATGACGATTGTCGTTGACAGCGCCCGCGCGCATCCACAGCGGATCATGGCGAACCTGCTCAAGCTGGTGCCCGTGATCGACGTGGCGAACGTCGGCGCAGACCTGCACGTCAGCCGCGACCTGGCGCTGGTCAAGGTGCGCTCGGATGATGCCGAATCGCGTAACGCGCTGACGACGATTGTCGAGCGCTACCCGGCGCGCATCGTTGACATCGGCCCGAAATACGCCATCGTCGAGATCACGGCCCAGGAAGACCGGGTCGAGCAGTGCATCGCCGAGCTGGAGCCGATTGGCATCGTCGAGATGGTGCGCACGGGCGTCGTGGCGATGGGGCGCGGCACGCGCATCCTGGACAGCAGCTACGAGCGCGCCGCCCAGCCTTCGACCAACGGGTATCATGTTTAGGCTGTTGGCTATTAGCCTGCGGCTATTAGCTAAGAATCTCACCCCCGTCTCGCTGCGCTTCGACTCTCCCTCTCCGTAGACGGTGAGGGGGCCGGGCGGTGAGGTGAGAGAGCAGGCTAAAGGATAGATTCCAGAAGCCACAGGCGAAAAGCCGATAGCCGACCGCCGAAAGCCAACAGCTAACGGCTAATCCGCTAATCTACTCATTTGCATTCTCAGAAGGGGACGACGGACACACATGGCAACAATGTACTACGACAAGGACGCAGACTTGAGCCTGCTCAACGGCAAGACGATTGCGATCATCGGCTATGGCAGCCAGGGGCACGCGCACGCACTCAACGCCAAGGAGAGCGGCTGCAAAGTCATCATCGGCTTGCACGAGGGCAGCACGCGCAGCAAGCCCAAAGCTGAGGCCGACGGCTTCCAGGTCATGAGCGTGGCGGACGCGACCAAAGCCGCCGACATCGTCATGATCCTGATCCACGACACCATCCAGGGGCAGGTCTACGCCGAGTCGGTCGGGCCGAACCTGAAGCCCGGCGCGATGCTGATGTTCGCGCACGGCTTCAACATTCACTTCAAGCAGATCGTGCCGCCGGCGAACATCGACGTGACGATGGTCGCGCCGAAAGCGCCCGGTCACCGCGTGCGCGAGGTCTTCAAAGAAGGCGCGGGCACGCCGGGTCTGCTGGCCGTGCATCAGGACGCGACCGGCAGCGCTAAGGCGCTGGCGCTGGCCTATGCGCGGGCGATTGGCTGCACGCGCGCGGGCGTCATCGAGACAACCTTCAAGGAAGAGACGGAAACGGATCTCTTCGGCGAGCAGACCGTACTCTGCGGCGGCGTGACGGCGCTCATCCGCGCCGCCTTCGAGACGCTGGTCAAGGCGGGCTATCAGCCAGAGATCGCCTACTTCGAATGCCTGCACGAACTCAAGCTGATCGTCGATCTCATGTACGAAGGCGGCATGAGCTACATGTGGTACAGCGTGAGTGATACGGCGGAATACGGCGGCTACACCATCGGCGACCAGGTCGAGAACATGGTCAAGGAAGAATTCGCCGGGGTGCTGGCGCGGATTCAAGACGGCTCGTTTGCCGAGGAGTGGGTCAAGGAGTTCAAGAGCAGCTCGCCGAATTTCAAGGCGCGGCGCAACCGTGAGCACAGCCTGCTGATCGAGCAGGTCGGCGAGGAACTGCGCGACATGATGCCGTTCCTGCACGCCAAGCGGATCAAACAGTCGGATTAGGCTGTCGGCTCTTAAGTAAACCGACAGAATGAGAATGAATGACGTTTTTGTAGGGGCGAGGCGCTGCCTCGCCCAGGCGACCGGTGAAATTCATCTCGTCGCTGGCGGCAACAAACGCGATTCATATCAATCTGTGACTGTGGATCCGATAGGGCCAATTGCCGCGGATGCTGGTGACGGCGTGAAAGCAGCGTAGATGATGGTGCAGGCACAAACGGTTCACATCCGGCTGTTGACCAGGGACGATGCCGCCGCGTATCAAGCGGTGCGCCTGCGCGCACTGCAAGAAAGCCCGGATGCGTTTACGGTCTCGTACAGCGAGGAAGTGGATCAGCCGCTAACCCACTTCGCCGCCATGCTCGAGATCGCGCCGACGTTTGGCGCGTTCGTCGGCGGCAAGCTGGTCGGTCTGATCGGCGTGAGCATCGGGCGTTGGCTCAAGCTGCGCCACCGGGCGACCATCATTCGTGTCTACGTCGCGCCGGAGCTGCGTGGCCAGGGCATCGCGCGCAGGCTGCTGGATGCGGCGCTCGCTTACGCCCGCCAGCAGCCGCAGATCGAGATCCTCGATCTGGAAGTGACGGTCGGCAACGAAGTCGCCCGGCGCATGTATGCAGAGGCAGGTTTCGTCAGCTATGGCGTCAACCGGCGCGCCTTCAAGATCGACGATCAGTACTACGATGTCGAGATGATGGCGCTGGATTTGAAGCGTGATAGTCGATAGCGGGTGACGATTGTGACACTAAGATTGAGGCGTTACGACACCATCGAGGCATTCTGGCCATTGGCAGAGTCGTTCTTGCTGCGACGCGAGGCTGAACACAACATCATACTTGGCCTGAGCGCGGCGCTGCTGCGGCGCGGCCAGGAGAGCGGCGCGTACATGGCGACCGTCGATGACGGTGACGCCATTGTCGCTGCCGCGCTGCGCACCGATCCGGAACATGAAGTGCTGCTGTCGTATGATCCGCCGCCGGACGCAGTCGCCATGATCGTGGACGACCTCTACCAGTTCGATCCGTGGCTTGTGGGCGTGACGGCGGATGCCGCGGACGCACTGGCGTTTGCGCAGGCCTGGGCGCGCATAAGTGGACGGCAGTTCCGGCGCATCACGGCGATGCGCCTGTACAAGCTGGACGCTGTGCATCCGCCGCAGCAGCCGCCAACGGGATACGCCCGCGTGGCAGCAGCGCAAGATCGGGACTTGCTCATCGCCTGGACATCGTCGTTTTACAACGAAGCGTTGGGCGAAGAAGCCCGCGCAGCCGAGATTGTCGACCAGATGCTCGCCAGCGATCCGGCGGAGCGCGGCCTGTGCGTCTGGATCGATGGCGGGCAGGTCGTGTCGATGGCGGTCTACACTGGCCCGACGCAGAACGGGATGCGCGTCGCCATGGTGTATACGCCTCCGGAACTACGCGGCCGGGGCTATGCCAGCGCCTGTACGGCAGCGGTCAGCCAGATAGTGCTCGACCGGGGGAAACAGTTCTGTTTCTTGTATACAGACCAGCTCAACCCGACATCCAATCACATCTACCAGCAGATCGGTTATGTGCCCGTGAGCGATGTGGATCGCTATCGTTTTCATGACAGGGCAGATAAGGACAAAGCGTGATGGAAGCCGACGAACCCGGCGTAGTTAGAAAGGGGGTGATCGCATGACTGAAGATGGTCTTGCTGACCTTAGCCGCTCGCGATTACCGAACCTGATTCATGAAAGGATCACTCCCGATGACTAGCAAGATTGACCCCAACGTCGTCCGCTTTTTCGATACGACTCTGCGCGACGGCGAGCAAAGCCCCGGCGCAACCCTGGGCAGCGCCGAAAAGCTGGAGATCGCGCGCCAGCTCGCCAAGCTCGGCGTGGACAT
The DNA here is from genome assembly GCA_023382675.1 of Anaerolineae bacterium. Classification (GTDB taxonomy): domain Bacteria; phylum Chloroflexota; class Anaerolineae; order Aggregatilineales; family Phototrophicaceae; genus Flexifilum. Next base: position 24,384 of record JAHDWN010000027.1, on the reverse strand, counting down.
CATCGAGGCGGGCTTCCCCGCCGCGTCGCCGGATGATCTGGCGGCGGTACAACGCATCGCCAGCGACGTGGGCACGGAAGACGGCCCCGTCATCGCCGGGCTGGCGCGCGCCGTCGAGAAGGACATCCTCACCTGCTGGGAGGGCGTTAAGTTCGCCGCCAAGCCGCGCATCCACACTTTCCTGGGCACGTCGGACATCCACCTGCAATATCAGACCGGACTGACGAAACCGCAAGCGCTGGACGTGATCCGCAAGATGGTGACGCTGGCGCGCAGCCTGTGCGAAGATGTCGAATTCAGCCCGATGGACGCCGGGCGCACCGATCCAGCCTTCCTGGTCGAAGTCTGCACGCTGGCGATTGAATGCGGCGCGACGACGATCAATATCCCGGACACGGTCGGCTACACCATCCCGGCGGAGTTCGGCGAATTGATCGGCAATCTGATCGCTGAGACGCCGGGCGGCGGGCCGGGCAGTGATGTCATCTGGTCGGTACACTGCCACAACGACCTGGGGTTGGCGACGGCCAACACCCTGGCCGGTGTCGTCGCGGGCGCGCGCCAGGTCGAAGTGACGATCAATGGCATTGGCGAGCGCGCAGGCAACACCAGCCTGGAAGAAGTCGTGATGGCAATCGAAACGCGCAAGCCCTACTACGGCCTGCGCACGAATATCAACACGCGCGAGATCATGAAGTCGAGCCGGATGGTCAGCAATTACACCGGCCTGATGGTGCAGGCGAACAAAGCCATCGTCGGCAAGAACGCCTTCGCCCACGAGGCGGGCATCCACCAGGACGGGATGCTCAAGCACAGCAGCACCTACGAAATCATGAAGCCGGAGGATGTCGGCGTCGAAAAGAGCCGGCTGGTGCTGGGCAAGCACAGCGGGCGGCACGCGCTGGCCGTGCGCCTGCAAGAGCTGGGCTACAAGCTCGACCGCGAGGCGCTGGTGCCGATTTTCGAGCGCTTCAAAGACCTGGCAGACGCGAAGAAGAATGTGACCGATGCTGATCTGGTCGCGCTGATGACCGAGGAGCACGTCAAGCCACAGGAATTCTTCAAGCTCGACGACATGCAGGTCGTGGCCGGGACGATGGGAATGCCGACGGCGACGGTCAAGCTGACCAACAACGACGGGCGCGAGTTCGTCCACGCGGCCGTCGGCGTCGGACCGGTGGATGCGTGCTATAAGGCTATCGACGGCATTGTCAAAGCGCCGTGCCGTCTTCTTGAGTACAGCGTTCACAGCGTCACCGAGGGCATCGACGCCCTGGGCGAGGTCACGGTCAGCATTGCCCCGCCGGACAGCGAGCGCACATTCGGCGGCTACGGTGCCGACCCGGACATCCTCGTCAGCAGCGTCAAGGCTTACCTGAGCGCGCTCAACCGTATGATTGCGGGCATGGGCCTGCGCGACATGAAGGCCGAGGGCGAAGCTGCGACTGTCAGTGTCGGGGATTAGGAGTCGTACTTGGTGCTCAGTGCTCGGTACTCTGTGCTCAGTTCTGGGTTCACGGTACATGGTTCACGGTTCACGGTGCGGAGATGCAGTTCTGGGTTCCGGGTTCTGGGTTCGAGGGAACATAGCTCCCTGTATAAAGTCACACAGGGATTGGCAGAACTGGTGTCTTGAAAGAGCGCCTTCAGTGCGCTTGATTTCGGCTAGCCGACGAATTAACTCGTCGGCGGACGCAAAGGCTAAACATGGCAGTGGGAACGATCGGGGCGCATCATGATGCGCCCCCCGAACCATTGTTATCACAGAGAAGCAATCTGGCACGCCAGATGTAGGAGAGATCGCTTCGCCTATGTCTACAGCAACCTTGGATCAGGCGGTACAGCAGCAGTTCGGCAGTACGGCGGCCAACTACGCGACGAGTCCCGTCCATGCGCAGGGCGCAGACCTGGCGCGCATGGTCGAGCTTGCCAGGCTGACGGGCGTCGAACACGTGCTGGACGCAGGCTGCGGCGCGGGGCACACGGCGCTGGCCTTCGCACCCCACGCCGCGCATGTCGTCGCCTACGATCTGACACCGGCGATGCTGGAACAGGTCAGGCGGCTGGCGGCAGAGCGCGGCCTGCACAACGTCGTCACGGAGCAGGGCAGCGTGGCGGCGCTGCCGTTCGCCGACGGCGCATTCGATCTGGTCGTCTCGCGCTATTCGGCGCATCATTGGGCGACACCCCTGGCGGCGCTGCGCGAGTTTCACCGCGTGCTCAAGCCGGGCGGTTCGTTCATCCTGAGCGACATCGTCGCGCCGGACTCGCCGCTGCTGGACACGTGGCTCCAGACCATCGAACTGGTGCGCGATCCCTCGCACGTGCGCGACCATACGCGCGAACAGTGGTGCGATATGCTGCACGACGCACGCTTCGATCCGCAGGTCGTTTATGGCTGGATGCAGCCGCTCGAATTCGACGCGTGGGTGCAGCGGATTGGCACACCGCCGCTGTTGGTGGAGGCACTGCGCGCGCTGTTCGACGCCGCCCCGGCAGAAGCGCGGGAATTCTTCGCCATTGGTGCGGATTACGGCCTTAGCATTCCCGGCGCGCTGGTCGTGGGGAGACGGATGTAAGTAATGCGTAATGAGTAATGGGTGATGAGGTTTGGCATGTACGATGAGTGGTGGCTGAGACCAGAGGCTACCGTGTTAGCGACTGGTTTGACATTTGAGCAGTGTATGCACCTGTTTATGGGTCAGCACATCGAGTTTGTCGATGGCATGGTGTTTCGCCCTGCACCTGTGACCATTGAGCATCAGGACATGCGCTTCTACCTGCACGCCCTACTCGATGCCTACCTCGCCCTGAATCCAATTGGCTTCACGCGTGGTCTCAAGTTCACGATGAAGCTGAGTGAGATGATTGCTCGTGAACCGGATGTGTTTCTCATTCTCAATGAGAACGCCCACAAAATGACCCAAACATACTTTGACGGCGCTGCTGATCTCGTGATTGAAGTGGTGCAGCCAGGCAGTGAATCCGATATCTATGGGGCGAAGTTCGTGCAATACGAAAAGGCTGGCGTGCAGGAGTACTGGATCATTGATCCGACACGACGGAATGCGGTCTTTTTCCGCCAAGTGGAGTCGGGGACATTTTTCCGGAATACCGAAGATACGGGCGGCAACTACACGACGCCGCTATTGCCGAAGTTCAGGCTGCATGTGCCGACCCTATGGGAAACACCACTGCCCAATATCTATGAAACGGGAGAAACAGTTCGAGCGATGTGGGAGAGCGAAGCGTAGACGATGAAAACCATCGGCATGATTGGCGGGATGAGCTGGGAAAGCTCGTTGGAATACTACCGGATCGTCAACGAGACGGTGAAGGCGCGGCTCGGCGGGCTGCACAGCGCGCAAACGCTGATGTACTCCGTCGATTTCGCGGAGATCGAGGTCTTGCAGAGCGAGGCGCGCTGGGACGAAGCGACGGCCATGATGATCGACGCAGCGCGGCGGCTCGAACGTGGCGGCGCTGACCTGATCATCATCTGCACGAACACGATGCACAAGATGGCGGATGCCGTGCAGGCGGCGGTGAACATTCCCCTGCTGCACATCGCCGATGCGACCGCCGCGCAGATCCAGCGGCAGGGGTTGGCGACGGTCGGCCTGCTCGGCACGCGCTATACGATGGAGCAGGATTTCTATCGCGGGCGGCTGGAGCAGAGGCACCGGCTGCGCGTGCTCGTGCCGGGGGCGGACGACCGCGCGACAGTCAACCGCATCATCTACGACGAGTTGGTGCTGGGCGACATCCGCGTCGAGTCAAAAGCGGCTTACGTCCGCATTATGGAAAGGCTGATTGCGGATGGCGCGCAGGGCATCATCCTCGGCTGCACCGAGATCGGGCTGCTGATCCAGCAGCAAGACTGCGCCGTGCCGGTGTTCGATACGACGACCATCCATGCGGTGGCGGCGGTCGAGGCGGCGCTGGCGACCATCACAGAAGGCAGTTGAACCCCAGAGGCGCAGAGGTCACACCGTAGGGACGCCCAACGGGGCGTCCGTCATTTGGGGTGAGGTGAAGCGTGATCCCCGCGCCTGTGCGGCTCAACAGCAGTCAAATCGAGACGGAGTAACACGAAAAGATGAGTCAGAACGGACACAATCCCCAAACACTATTCGAGAAGGTGTGGAACGCGCACCTGGTGCAGGCGGGCGGCAAAGATATGCCTGCGGTGCTCTACATCGATCTGCATCTCGTCCACGAGGTGACATCGCCCCAGGCATTCACCGTCCTGCGCGAGCGCGGCCTCAAGGTGCGGCGGCCTGATCGCACGCTGGCGACGATGGATCACAGCACGCCGACCACCCCGCGTGGCGCGGACGGCATCATCCCGGTCACCGATGCGCAGGCACAGTACCAGCTCGACTTCCTGACGCAGAACTGCCAGGACTTCGGCGTCCCGTTGTTCGCCCTCGGCACCGAGAACCAGGGCATCGTCCACGTCATCGGCCCGGAGCAGGGTCTGACGCAGCCGGGCATGACGATTGTCTGCGGCGACAGTCACACGAGCACGCACGGCGCGTTCGGCGCGCTGGCCTTCGGCATCGGCACGAGCGAGGTCGCGCACGTGCTGGCGACGCAAACGCTGCTGCAATACAAGCCGAAGACGATGGCGGTGCGCGTCAACGGCAGGCTGCATCCGGGCGTGACGGCCAAGGACATCATCCTGGCGATCATCGCCAAGAATGGCGTCGGCGGCGGCACGGGCTACGTCTTCGAGTACATGGGCGAGGGCATCCGCTCGCTGAGCATGGAAGGTCGCATGACCATCTGCAATATGAGCATCGAGGGCGGCGCGCGCGCGGGCATGGTCGCGCCGGACGACACGACCTTCGAGTACATCGCCGGGCGGCCGCAGGCGCCGCAGGGCGCGGCTTGGGATGCGGCGGTCGCGCAGTGGCGCACGCTGCCGACCGACGACGGCGCAACCTTCGACAACGAGATCGTGCTCGACGCCGACGCGCTGACGCCGATGATCACCTACGGCACGAATCCGGGCATGGGGATGCCGATCACGGCACACGTACCCGATCCGGACGCGGCGGGCGATGTCAGCCAGAAGCTGGCGCTCGACAAGGCGCTGACCTACATGGGCTTGCAGCCGAACGAGCCGCTGCTGGGCAAGAAAGTCGATGTCGTCTTCATCGGCTCCTGCACCAACAGCCGCATCGGCGACCTGCGTGAGGCGGCCAGGATCCTGCGCGGGCGCAAGGTCGCCGACAACCTGCGCGTGATGGTCGTGCCCGGCTCGCAGCGCGTCAAGGCGCAGGCGGAGGCCGAAGGGCTGGATGAGGTGTTCAAGGCGGCGGGCGCGGAGTGGCGCGAGGCCGGCTGCTCGATGTGCATCGCCATGAACGGCGATCAGCTTCAACCTGGGCAGTACGCCGTCAGCACGAGCAACCGCAACTTCGAAGGTCGTCAGGGCAAGGGTGGGCGCACGTTCCTCGCCTCGCCGCTTACCGCCGCCGCCACCGCTCTCCACGGCGTCGTCACGGACCCACGGACGGTGGTGGGAGAAGACGTCACGGTGTGACGCTTGGTACTCAGTACTTGGTACTCGGTACTCAGTATTTGGTTTGGTAAGCAGAAGTGGTCGTGAGGGATCAGGATGGCAGGAGTTGCCAGATTCGAGGAGTTGATTGCATGGCAAAAGGCACGGGAACTCACGAGACAAGTCTACGTGATGACCAGGCTCGATGCCTTCAGCCGTGACTATGGTCTGCGCGACCAGATTCGGCGTGCGTCTGTATCCATCATGTCCAATATCGCCGAAGGATTTGAGCGATTGAATCCGAACGAGTTTCATCACTTCCTGGTTATGGCAAAGGCTTCATGCGCCGAAGTACGCAGCCAGCTTTATGTCGCACTTGACGCAGGATACCTATCCGAAGATGAGTTCAAGGATCTCATGAATCAAGCGACTGATGTCGCACGAACTGTCAACGCTTTACGTACATCCGTTGACCGACAGAGAAAGAACTAGTCAACCTATCACGGCCAAAAACCGAGTACTGAGTACCAAGTACCGAGTACTCCGAAAGGAAAGACAATGGATCCAATAAGAACGGTACAGGGTCGCTTAGCTCCCCTGCCGATCAACGACATCGACACCGACCAGATCATCCCGGCGCGCTATCTCAAAGTCACCGACAAGCAAGGGCTGGGTGCGGCCTGCTTCACCGACTGGCGCTACAACGCCGACGGATCGCCGAAAGCCGAGTTCGTGCTCAACCAGCCGCAGTACCAGGGCGCGCGGATTCTCATCGGCGGCCACAACTTCGGCTGTGGATCGTCGCGTGAGCACGCACCGTGGGCACTGCTGGGCATGGGCTTTGGCGCGGTCGTCAGCACCTACTTCGCCGACATCTTCCGCAACAACGCGCTCAAGAACGGCTTGCTGCCGGTCATGGTCGACGAGGAGACGCACCAGCAGTTGATCAGCCTGGCGCAGGAAGATCCGAACACCGAGGTCAGCATCGATCTCGAAGCGCAGACGCTGACGCTGCCGGATGGGCGCGCGGTCGAATTCCCCATCGATGGCTTCAGCAAGCACTGCCTGCTCAACGGCGTCGATCAACTGGGCTACCTGCTCAGCCTGGACGAGGCCGTGAGCCAATTCGAGTCCGAACATCCCGCGCGCGTCAACACCCGCGAACTGAGCGTGTAAGGGCGGCCTTCAGAGGATAGGGGTAGTGATTACCCCTATCCAGAGTATGGCTCATGGGAATGGATGTGATGTATGGACTTCCAAGGGGAGATCAATAGACTGCTTAGCGGAATCCCTGAATGGTTGGGTGTAATACTAGTCACCACTTTGTTCGGGACAATTGGGGTCTGGTACAAGAATAGACGCGATACGCGAGAAAAGCATAAGGAGGAGATTTCGCGTCACCATCATACCATGATAACCAAGCTTGAACAGTTCTATCGACATTTAGGAGTTTCGAACGCTGTCTTCGATAGTCAACGTAGTCTCCGGAGCAGGCTTGCAGACTCTCTAGCAAAGCGATTCAGTACTGAATACTTGCGGTTAATCCAATCTGGATATGACGAACTCTTCTCACACTTGCATGATCAAATGTCACCTGAAGAACTCGAGATATTTTCTGTAATGCGCGCGCAGACTATGGGCGCAATGCGTCAAGCAAACAAACAACTACTAGAGTGGTTAGATAGCAATTCTGAAGCACTTGACTTTGTACAGGCTCGAACTTCTCCGTCTCATAAGTTGGAACAAGAGATATTACAGCTTCATACGCATCTACTGGAGTGGTTTTCAAAGTATGACACGCTGTTCTTGAAGGATGAACGAAGATGCCTTGTCTATATGGGCGATCAGAAAGCACACGGAACAGAATTCCCAAAAGGAATCGAACGCACTCTTAGGCAATTCATTGATGAGCATATCTAGGCACAAGTCAATGGTGTACACGGAAAGTTCATTCAATGCTTGTCTGCAATTTCTGCGCCTTTTGATTTCGTGGAGTTCCGATAGCCATCCCGAAATTGGGGCTCAGTTCTCCAATAATCCTGCATAGTTTTGCATCAAGGGCTAACAGCTAAAGGCTAAGGGCAGACCATGACACAGATCGCCATCTACGACACCTCACTTCGCGATGGGACGCAGCGGGAAGGCATCTCGCTCTCGCTGGCGGATAAGCTCAAAATCACGCAGTTGCTCGACTCGTTCGGCGTCGCCTACATCGAGGGCGGCTGGCCGGGCAGCAATCCCAAGGATGCGGCGTATTTCGACGCCGTGCGTGATATTCCGCTCAAGCACGCGCGCATTTCCGCCTTCGGCAGCACCTGCCGCAAAAACAGCGACCCGGCGGACGACCCCAACATCAAGGCGTTGGTGGATGCGCACACGCCGGTCGTGACGGTCGTCGGCAAGACGTCGATGCTGCACGTGACCGACGTCCTCCAGACGACAGCGGACGAGAATCTGCGCATGATCCGCGAGAGCGTGCGCTATTTGAAGGCGCTGGGCAAAGAGGTCATCTACGACGCCGAGCATTTCTTCGACGGCTGTAAGCTCGATTACGAGTATGGTTTCGACACACTGGCGGCGGCCATCGACGGCGGCGCGGACGCGCTCGTACTCTGCGACACCAACGGCGGCACGATGCCCTGGGAGATTGCGCAGTATTTCGAGGCGGCGCGCAAGACGTTCGCCGATGTGGTGCTCGGCATTCATACGCATAACGATGGCGAGATGGCGGTCGCGAATTCGCTCGAAGCGGTGCGCGCGGGCGCGGTACACGTCCAGGGCACGATCAACGGCTACGGCGAGCGCTGCGGCAATGCCAACCTGTGCAGCATCATCCCCGACCTCGAACTCAAGATGAACCTGCGCTGCCTGCCGGAGCCGGTCAACCTGCGCCAGTTAACCTTCCTGTCGCGCACGGTCGCCGAGATCGCCAACCTCGCGCCGGATGATCACCTGGCCTACGTCGGCAAGAGCGCCTTCGCCCACAAAGGCGGCATCCACGTCGCCGCCATCCGCCGCAACGTCGACAGCTACCAGCACATCGACCCGACGCTCGTCGGCAACGTGATGCGCGTGCTCGTCAGCGATCTCAGCGGCCAGGGCAACCTGTTGAGCAAGGCTGAGGAGTTCGGGCTGGATGTCTCCAAGCAGGAGGCCGTCGCGGTGCTGAGCGAGATCAAGCGGCTGGAGAACGAGGGCTACGTCTTCGAGGGCGCGGAAGCCTCGGTCGCCGTACGCCTGCATCGCGCCCGACCGGGCTACACCCCCTTCTTCACGCTGATCGACTTCACCGTCATCGTCGAGGATCGCAAAGGCCGCGGGCAAACGTCCGAGGCGATGGTCAAAATCGACATCAAAGGCGACGTGGTACACACGGCGGCTGAGGGCAACGGCCCGGTCAACGCGCTCGACCTGGCGCTGCGCAAGGCGCTGGTGCCGTATTATCCGCAGCTGGCCGACTTCCAGCTCGCCGATTACAAGGTGCGTATCCTCGACGGGGCCAGCGGCACGGCGGCGATCACGCGCGTGCTCATCGACACGCAGAACGGCACGCAGCGCTGGAGCACGGTCGGCGCGGGCACGAACATCATTCACGCCAGTTGGAACGCGCTCATCGACAGCATCGAGTACGGCGTCAGTGTCGCGGAAGAGCAGCACGTCGAGGAAACAGCCATCGGCGACTGAACGGGCTGTGGGGTCTGCGCGGTGGTCAGCTTGCGCTGTAGAACGCGTACAGCAGCACGTAGAGCACACTGGCCACCGCCGCCGCCGCCAGCGTGACCGGCAGGCCGATTGAGAGCCAGCGCCGGTACGTGATGGGCTGGTTGGAACGCTCACTGATGGAAATGACGACCACGTTGGCCGTCGCTCCGATGGGCGTGGCGTTGCCGCCCAGACCAGCCCCCAGCGCAATCGCCCACCAGATCGGGCGAACCTCAACCCCCTCCGCTGCCAGGGCAAGCACAACCGGGATAATGGCGATGGTGATCGGGACGTTATCGACCAGCGCCGAAAGCACGACCATCACCCACATAATCACAAGGCCAAGCGCCAGCGGCGAGACGCCCTGCAAAGCGATCACCGTTTCGGCAACTCGATCTAACACGCCAGCACCCTTCAAGCCGCCGACCATCGCAAACAGCCCGGCAAAAAAGAGCAGCACGTCCCATTCGACATCTTTGAGGACAGCCTTGGCGTCCTGCCGCGTCCAGGCCAGCGCAATGCCTGCGCCGGCCACCGCGGCGAAAGCCGGGGTCACGTGCAGCGGCCCTTCGAGCAAAAATGCGATCACGATGCCGGCCAGCACGATCAGACTCCGCCTGGCGTCGGCGGGGCCGGTCAAGGCTTGATCGGCTTTGAGGCCCTGAAGCGCGGCCAGCGCGTCAGGATTAGCCGCCGTCAGCTCGCGGCGGAAGAGGTAGCGCAAGACCAGGTAGGCCGAAATCCAGGCTGCCAGGGCCATGGGGCCCATGTGAATCAGAAAGTCATTGAACGTCAGCCCGGAGGCAGTTCCGATCAGGATGTTGGGCGGGTCGCCAACGAGGGTTGCCATACCGGCGATATTTGAGAAGATCGCCTGCGAGACGAGGAGCGGAATCGGCGAAATGCCCATCAACTCGACGATCAGGAACGTCATCGGCGCCATGAAGACGACCGTCGTGACATTGTCCAGAAACATGGAGAAGATCGAGGTCGTGATGCCGAGCATCAGCAGCAGGCGCGCCGGGCTGCCGCCGCTGCGCCGTGCGACATGAATGGCGACGTACTGGAAAAATCCCGTCGGCTGGATCAGGGCGACGATCACCATCATCCCCATCAGCAGCGCGAGCGTTTCGAACTCGACCGCCTCCAGCGCCAATGCTTCATCGTAAAAACCGAACACGCGGCCAGCGAGCACCATGGCCGAGGCAGCCACAGTGGTCACCACGACCCGGTGGCCTTTTTCCAGGAATAAGAAGACCAGCGCCGCCGCGAAGATCGCGATGGCAATCAACTCGTTCACACCAGGAATCACTTCTCCTTTGGCGGCAGGCGGCTGAGCCAGCCCTTCAGAAACAAACTCCCGACCCGCACATAAGAAACCAGCCCGACCAATCGCTGCTGTTCGTTCACAATCGGCACGTCTGTAACCTGATGTTTGTGCATCAGCACCATCGCCGCCATCAGGCCGCTGTCGACGGGGACGAAATAAGGCGGTCGCATAATGTCCCGGACCGGCTTTTCCGCTATTCCGGGCGGAGGGTGTCCACCTTCCAGGAAGCCATAATCCTGAACAAAGTCAACCGAACGCAACACGCCGACGAAATCGGGCATGAACTCAAGCAGAATGTCGTCCAACAAGAGCACGCCCAGAACGCGGCGATCTGCGTTAACGACGGGCAGCGTGCCCACCCTGTACTCGGCCATGATCCGGACAGCGTCATTCAAGGTCGCATCGACGCCAATGGTGTATACTTCGGTTATCATGCAGTCCGACACGTGCATCGGGCACCTCCTTCAGCGTCCCGCAGTGCGGGTGTCGCTGCCTGCGCTCCATAGCCCATGCTCTGAGTTTTCGGTTCGAGTATAACGAATTTCCTGCTGCATGCAGAACCGCGCCGAATGACAGCTTAGGTTTGGCGGGTGTATTCGGATTCTGGGGCACCCCCGCCCATGAAATGGGACGGGCTACCGAAACGCCCTCTCCGAGGGCTGTGCCAACCATCATGACGCTACTAAGCCTCCGCAGGAGGCGCGCGTTTAGACGGGGAATTACATTCCCCGGCGGCGAAATGGCGCTTTGCCCCCATTTCCGAATGCGCCGTTTGGACGAAGTTGGTCAAGCTGCGGTAACATCTGCCCCCAGGCGCGATCAACCTGAGCGGAAACAGAGAGCCAACAGCGCCGTGCCGCCCAAACATCGACTGAATGCTATCGCCGTCGCTATCGAGGAAAATTGATGGACATCCAACCGATCATCCTGTCCGGCGCGGTCGTGCGCCTGGAACCGCTCGACGCCCGCCACGCCGAGGATCTCGCCGCCAGCGCGACGCCGGATCTGTTCGCCTATCACTTCCCGCCGTCGGAGTTCACCCCGGCGGGCTGGCGCGCGCTGATCGAGATGGTGCGCGCGCGACCGGACTGGTGTCCCTTCGCCATCGTCCTCGAGGAGACCGGCAAGGCCATCGGCGTCACCAGCTTCCTGGAGATCCAACCGGCGCACCGCACAGTCGAGATCGGCTTCACCTGGATCGCCAAAGGCTACCAGGGCACCGCGGTCAACCCGGAGATCAAGTACCTGATGCTGCGCCACGCCTTCGAAGATCAGGCTGCGCTGCGGGTCCAGCTCAAGACTGACGACCGCAATGCGCAGAGCCGCCGTGCCATCGAGAAGCTCGGCGCGGTCTTCGAGGGCGTCCTGCGCAATCATATGATCACGCCCGACGGCTATCACCGCAGCACGGCCATGTTCAGCATCATCGACAGCGAGTGGCCGGCGGTCAAAGCCAGGCTGGAGGCAAGGCTGAGAACCGATTGACTCACGGCATGAGAGAACAAGCAAACGGAGGCATATTCGCTGCCTCTTGCCCTGAACATCGCGCGCACTGCTCAAAAAGACTGGCATCCAGGGGCACAATGTCGGGTATGATGAATGTGGATGCATAACACAGAACACGGCAGCTGTGCCCTGGTTTGCCCAAACGGTTGTCATGTCAAGACTTCGCGAGCTTTTGCTTGGTCATCCCCTCCCCACTTTCAAATCTGGAGAGACTCGCCTCGATAATGTCAGGGCACTGGCGGCGCTGTCACCCGATGCTCTGTCCTCCATCGCTTATGCTAACCAGGAGATCTATCTTGGCCTGCTGGCAGCGGGCTGGGTGGGGCTAAACTTCTCACTGCCGATTGCCCTGGCTATCGCCGCGCTGCTCGCCATCCTTACGCTGTCCTACGCCCAAACCATTCTGGCTTATCCTGCCGGGGGCGGTTCCTACACCGTGGCGAAGGAGAATCTCGGCAGACTGCCCGGCCTGATCGCTGCGGCTGCCCTACTGATCGATTATGTGCTGACGGCTGCGGTCAGCCTGACCGCAGGCACAGCTGCGATTGCCTCGGCCTTTCCGTCGCTGTGGCCGCAGCGCACAGCCCTGGCGCTGGTACTGCTGACGATCATCACCGTGGCGAATCTACGCGGCTTGCGCGAATCCGGGACATTGGTGGCAATCCCGGTTTACCTGTTCGTCTTCTCTTATCTGGCGATGATCGCCTATGGACTTGGGCGCGCGCTCATCGAGGGCACAGGAACGCTGCCAGCCGCCGCCCTCCCCGCGACCGAACCGATTACCGTCGTGCTGATCTTGCACACCTTTTCCTCTGGCTGCACTGCGCTCACGGGTGTCGAAGCTATCAGCAATGGCATCACGATCTTCAAGACGCCGGAGGCCCGAAACGCTCGGCTGACCCTGGCGGTCATGGCAGTCTTGATGGGCGTACTGCTGCTCGGCAGCATTGGCCTGACTCAACACTTCGGCGTTGTCGCGGGATCAGAGGAGACAATCTTGTCGGCGCTGGCACGGCGGATTGTGGGGAGTGGGTTTCCCCACGTGTTTATCCAGGTTGCTACCCTTTTGATCCTGCTCGTCGCCGCCAATACCAGTTATGTCGGCTTTCCACGGGTCTCCGACCTGCTGGCAAAGGATCTCTATCTGCCACACCAACTTTCATCGCTCGGGGATCGGCTCGTATTCTCCAACGGGATCGTCCTGTTGAGCGCGCTCGTTTCCGTGTTGATCGTCATTTTCGGGGGCGATTCGCACGCGCTCATTCCCCTGTTTGCGGTCGGCGTCTTCCTGGCGTTCACATTGTCCCAGATCGGGATGGTCATCCATTGGTGGCGACTGCGCGGATCGGGCTGGCAGTGGAAGCTGGTATTCAACGGCGTCGGTGCGATCACGACCGCCATAACACTGCTGGTCGTGGCCGTCAGCAAGTTTCTGGACGGCGCGTGGATCGTTGCGCTGCTGATTGTGGTTCTCGTGTTTGCGTTCCGAGCAGTCGAACATCATTACCGCCTCCTGCGTCCGCAGCTTTCTTTGAGTGGACTGCAACCCAGCATTCATCCCCCGCCGTTGCAGCGAGTAGTGCTGGCAATGTCTGGTGTCCATCGCGGGGTAATCAAGGCGCTGGAATTTGCCTGTTCAATCTCAGATAATGTGACCGTGGTTTACGTCGAGCTTGATCCAGGAAAAACCGACCATATCCGCCAACAGTGGCTGATCTGGGGACAGGGTGTGCCGTTGGTCGTGGTACCGTCGCCCTATCGTTCAGTCGTCGGCCCAATCCTGGATTTTCTAGAGCAAACGGATCGCGAACATGACGATGGGCAGCAAGCCGTCCTGGTGATGCCGGAGTTCATCCCCAGGCATGGGTGGCAAAATCTCCTGCACAATCAAACCGCCTGGATGATTCGGGTGGCGCTCTTTTATCAGCGGCGCAAATACGGCAGCGGTCGTGTCATCATCGACGTGCCCTTCCAGCTTGATCGATAAGGCAAGCGCTCAGCCAGCGCTGGACACGCCCGTGCCATAGCCCGCTTCTGGCTGATAGCCGCGGACGTAGTCGATGGTGAATGTCTTGGGATAGGGATCGCTCGGGTTAAGGGCTCCTGTCCACGCATCCGCAAACGGCAGTTCGTAGATGCTGAGCATCAACTGCATGGAATACTGGGGCGACTGGTGGATCGTCCGCAATTTGACGTTATCGATGTAGAAATCGAGCTGAGTCGGCGTCCACTCAAGACCATAGACGTGAAAGTGGGCCGTGTCGATGTCAAAGGTGTCTTCGAAGAATTCATCCCGGATGTTCGGATCGCCCCAGGGATGAACACCGTAGCGGACACTGGACGAGGTCGAACCCGTCCGCGCGCCCAGCAGTTCAAACAGGGCGATTTCCGCAGACCGTTCGGGCGAGTCTTCGTAGCCGATCATCCACAAGGAGACGTGATTGGCGCTGGTCGTGAGGCCTTTGACGCGCGTTTCGAAGTAGCCAAACTGAGGCGTGTATTTACGCACATTCGCCTGTGCTTCTCGGACGACACAGGCGCTGCTGAACCGGTGCTGCCCGAGCGAGCTGCCGACCGGGCCGGAGAATGTGCCCGTCTGGATCGACGAGCAGCGCACTTCGCCGTCGAATTCGGGGCACCACGGTGGCTGATCGTGCGTGATTTGCAGTACGAGGCAGCTATCCGCAAAAGTATACTTGGGCGCTGATGCGGCTCGCGAACTCCAGTGTGGCAGATAATATGGAAGCCACTTGTCGGTATCGATTTCAGGGCCATCGAATTCGTCATTGAATTCAAGGATGTAACCGGGTTTGTGGAAGGGATTCGCGGGAAAATCATCGCCCGGCAGTTCGTCGCGCATAATCGGTCGCCTCCTTAAGCCTTGTGGTCGATACCTGTTCCGATTATAGACGCATGTGTCACGCACATAGTCTAGAATAGTATGTCGCACCGGCAGACAGGTGTAAGCCGACCGAGCGATTCTTCGACGAGGCAGAAGGAGAAGCCAACCTCATGCTGACTAAAATCAACCTCGCAGACAAGCTGGCGAAATTCAGCGAACACTGGAGTCCCAGGATCGTCGGGCAGGTCAACGACATGCATGTTAAGCTCGTCAAACTCCAGGGCGAGTTCGTCTGGCATCATCACGATGATGAGGACGAGTTGTTCCTGGTCATCAAAGGCCGCCTGACGATGAAGCTGCGCGATGGCGAGCTGGAAATCGGCGAGGGCGAATTCGTCATCGTCCCGCGCGGCGTCGAACACAAGCCGGTCGCCAATGACGAGGTACACATCCTCCTGTTCGAACCGGCGGGCACGCTCAACACCGGCAACGTCCGCGATGCTCACACCGTCGATCAGCCAGAGACGATCTAAGGCCAACCGGACATCCGCCATGAAGTGACTGTCCGGCTGCCGTTCAGGCCATGGCCTTCCGTCGCTGCGCTATCCAGGCGTCGAGCGTCGTCGTCGGCGCACCCAGGAGCTCGTTCGCCTCCGTCGGATCGCCTGGCTCGCCGACCTTCCTGAAATAGTCCATCAGGCCGGCGGCAAACTTGAGCATCTGGTTGCCGGTCACAGCTGCCATGAGCCTGGCGAGGAAGAGCGGCATGGCCGAAACACCTTTGATTTCGGGATGCAACGTCTGGCAATAACGTTCCAGCGCCGACTTGACCGTGATGGCCTCCGGGCCATGGACGTAGAGGCGCTTGTTGCGCGCTGCCTCGCGCTGGAAAGCATTCGACACCATCGCCGCAAAATCATCCGCCGCGAACCAGTGATAGGGCGCAGGCAGGTCGCCGATGAGCATCGCCCGGCCATCGCGAACGAAGCGCGGCAGCTGCTCCATTGGCCAGGTCGGGCAGAAGATCGTGTACGGCACGCCGGACTCCTGGATCGCGCTTTCGGCCATCAATTTCTGATGCACCATCGGATACCAGTCGTTCTGCTCCCGGACGGTTGAGCCAGAGACATAGGTAATGTGTTTGATTCCGAGCCTGGGCGCCTGATTGGAGACGTTCTCAGCCGCGCGATACTCGGAGTCGCCGCCGACGCTGACGTGTACGCCGTGACACCCCTCTGACGCCAGTTCCAGGCTGGCGCAGTCGGTGACATCCCCCTCGCAAATCGCGAAGTCATCGCCGAGCAGCGCCTGCGCTTTGGCCGGATCGCGCGCCAGGATGCGCACCTCGAAACCGTCAGCCTTGAGTCGCCGCGCGACCGGCACGCCCAACATACCCGTTCCGCCGAGAACCAGGATCGTCTTTTGCATGAATGACTCTTTCTTGTGTTCTTGGTCAAACTCAGATGAGAGGTTCGGTCAGAGGCCGAAAGCCGACCGTCACCGCTGTTACATCTTCAGCGATGACACGCCAGCCCTTATTGTGTCAGATCATGTGTCGATCATGGTCATAGACAGGCAGTGACGATTGTCCTTACCGGATCGAATTGGCATGGGGCAAATTGAGGGCACGCGCAGTGCGCACCACAAATCATGGGCATGGCGCACATGCGCGTAAGTAGAGACCGCTTTGATCCGTGACGATTTCGCGCCCCGTCTACACGCTCAGGTGAACGCAATCGACGGGGGATGTAGAGTCCCGGTGCCTGGTTTTGTCGGTATGCCCGTGACCTGCGCGGTAATTTGCCGCGCTTCGTTGAGGTCGCGAGCAAGGCTCAGCGTATGCAGTTGAGGTAATTGCCGCAGCAGCATCTGCACCATCGAACGCACAAAAACGCTCTGCGTTCCGGTGATAGCTATCACCTGGATCACATTGGGATGATGCATTTTGTAGACGTTTTGCATGGGGACAACTACACTGTGGATTGGGTACTGATGCCAGGCGAACAAATCGAGATTGTACACGAGCGTCGCTGGCCGTCCCGTTTGCTCTACCATTTCCCATGCCTGGCGGTGGGCATCGTAAATGTCCGGCCACAGCCAGGTCCCAGAGATGTCCATGCGCAGCATGTTGTCTGCACGTTCATCCCACAGAACTGAGATGCCAATCATCCCTCTACCTTCTTTGGCGTATGCCCGCCCACTTGATGAACACGCATTTTCACGCATTTACACAATAAACCTAGGAGGTGTCCATACTACATCGAAATTTAATAAAACATGTAAATATCATAGGGCGACATGCGGCCAAACAAACGTATAGGCTGGCAGGCGCAAATACGCTAAACCTGCGCCCAGGGCCGATAACCTGATGATGATTTCTGGGATGGGTTACAGAGGAAGTTTAAACTGTCAGGCTAGTATGATGCCCTGGCGGAAGGCAGTTGCGCGGCGAGAAAGTGGCGTGCGTCGGCCAGGGTTTCGACGAGCACCGGCTGCAACGTCGGGGGCAAGACACGGGCGAGGACTTTGATCATGTTGCAAACGACCGCATCACCACGGTGCAGGACGACGACGAGCCGGCGGATGCGCGGGTGACGCTTCTGCCGCAGCAGGCGTAACTGCGATAGAAAGTCACTCGACAGATGCCAGGCACCGGCGCGGTCGGGATAGAAAATCAGGGCAACATCCTGTTCGCAGCTTTCCACCAGGGTATTCGCCTGGGCGATGGCACCGACAAATGCCGCCCAAGACCAGTAACCATGGAGATCGAAGCGAACAGCAGCGTGTGTATGGTCATCCCACCCGACGTGGATTGGCATTTATGCGGCGTCCTCGGCAACATCTAAACGATCTACATCCCCAAGTATAGTTTGTGTCTTGTTGTCGAGTACAAACGATCCCTATAGGTTTTTCACAAACGCTGTGAGTCGTGGTATTACACACTCACGTGAAGAGGAGGGCAACTGCTGGATCATTGCGCGGCGGCGTGCTATGGTTGTGACCTGCACTGGATAATTCACGATCATCAGGGAACACAAACAATGAAAGCTACCCTCACCGTCCTCCCCGGCGACGGTATCGGGCCAGAGGTCACGACTCAGGCCGTCAACGTGCTGAACGCGGTCGCCGCCAGGTTCGGGCACGAATTCAGCTACGAGCAAGCCTTGATCGGCGGCAGCGCCATCGATAAGACCGGCAACCCCCTGCCCCCGGAGACACTGCGCACCGCCGAAAGCAGCGACGCCATCCTGCTCGGCGCGGTCGGGCTGCCGAAATATGACGCTGCCGCCGTGCGCCCGGAGCAAGGGCTGCTCGGCATCCGCAAACATTTCGGGCTGTTCGCCAATCTGCGCCCGGTCAAGGCCTATCCGGCGCTGGCGCATTATGCTCCGCTGCGCCCGGAACTGCTCGAAGGCGTCGATATGCTCTTTGTGCGCGAGCTGACCGGCGGCATGTACTTCGGCGCGCGCCAGGAGCAGGGCGACGGCGACACGGCTTACGACACTGAGATGTACTCGGTGCCGGAGGTCGAGCGCGTCGCGCATGTCGCCTTCCGCGCGGCGCAGATCCGGCGCAACAAGGTCACGTCGGTGGATAAGGCCAACGTGCTGGCGGCGATGCGTCTGTGGCGGCGCACGGTGACGAAAGTCCACGAGGACTACGCCGACGTGCAGCTTGAGCACGCGCTGGTCGATAGCTGCGCCATGCACCTGCTGACGCGCCCGGCCAGCTTCGACGTGCTGCTGGCGAGCAACATGTTCGGCGACATTTTGAGCGACGAAGCCTCAGTCCTGGCCGGGTCGCTGGGCATGCTGCCGTCGGCGTCGCTCGGCGACGGGCGCTTCGGCCTCTACGAGCCGGTGCATGGCAGCGCGCCGGACATCGCCGGGCAGGGCAAAGCCAACCCCATTGGCACGATCTTGAGCGCGGCCATGCTCCTGCGTTACAGTCTGGCGCTGGAGGACGAGGCGCGCGCAGTCGAGGCAGCGGTGGACAAGGTGCTGGCGTGCGGCGCGCGCACGGCGGACATCGCCGGCGGCGGCGAGTGGCTGAGCACATCCGAGTTCGCCCAGGCGATCATCGCTCAGATTTGAGCGCATTGGAACCACAACCCTAAAGGAGGCCTGCCTGCTGTGCACAGGCACGGAGGACACAGAGAATGTGTGGATGTAGCGGGCAGCCGTAGGGATGCGCAAACGAAGTCATCGGAGGTAACGGCGCGCCCGCCGCCGTCTCAATCCAACCAGATTTAGCAAACCCGCTCAACGAATGCTGCGAAAGGAAAGGACTCGATATGGAAGATCAGAGTGATGATGGATGCGTGACGATGCTCGGTCGGCTTTTTTCGTTCGTCCTCGTGGCGGCCATTCTCGTCGCCATCGTCGCAGCCATGTGACACCAACCAAGGGAATATTTCTCACAGACAACAACGCAATCATCGCGGCCTCTTTGACCAGGTTACGCCTCTGCGCAAAAGGAAGTCTTGACCACTTAACCTTCAAGGGAACGCGATCATGCCAAAAGCTCTCTTTTTCAGTATTCCTGGTCATGGACACGTCACGCCGTCACTCCCGGTCGTGCAGGAGTTGGTTCGGCGTGGGCACGAGATCACGTACTTCGTCACGGAAGAATACCGGACGTCCGTTGAGTCCGCAGGGGCGACGTTCCACGCCTACAGCGATATTGGCAATGACTACTTCACGTCTCAAGGTCTGAGCGGCAGCGTGCCTCAGCGCGTCGCCCAGGCCATGATCACGACCAGCGAGCAGGTGCTGCCCCAACTGCTGGCGCACGCGCGCGACTCGCAGCCCGATTACGTGATGTTTGACAGCATGTGTTCCTGGGGTCGTCTAACGGCGCAGATCTTGAAGCTGCCCACCGTCGCGTCGCTGGCACTCGCGCCGCTGACCACCCCACCCCCCGCCACGATGCTCAAGCTGCTGCCGCTCGTACTGCCGTTGATCCTGCGCGACCTGGACAAGGGTATTGACGCGAACCGGCGCGCCAACCGCCTGACGAAAGCATACGACTTGCCGCCCCTGAATTTTGTGGGGATTTTGAACAACCTCGGCGACATTTCGATCCACTACACATCCAGGGAGTATCAGCCGTTTGCGGATACCGTCCACGACAGCGTGCGCTTTGTCGGCTGGACGCCCTACGAAGCCCCGGCCAGCGCGCCCTTCTCCTATGATCGAGTCCAGGGTCGGCGTTTGATCTACGTCTCGCTCGGCACACTGAACAACGAAAACGCGGCCTTCTTCAGGGCTTGCATCGACGCCTTCGCCGGTGGGGAGGATTTCGTCATGATGACGACAGGCAAGCGTCTCGATCCGGAGTCATTCGGGGCGCTGCCGGAAAACGTAGCCATCTATTCGTGGGTGCCGCAGGTCGATATTCTCAAACGCGCCGCGCTGTTCATCTCGCATGGCGGTCTGAACAGCATCCACGACAGCCTGTATTTTGGCGTGCCGCTGCTGGTCGTTCCCCAGCAGGCAGAGCAAACGCTGAACGCCATGCGCGTGGTCGAACTGGAGGCGGGCCTGATGCTCAAACGTGGGCAGGTGACCAGTCAGGCGATCCGCGCGTCGGCGGCGCGGCTGCTGACCGAGCCGAAGTTCAAGGCAAATGCGCAGCAGATGGGCGAGACGTTTCGAGCCACCGGCGGCGTCACGCGGGCCGCGGACGAGATCGAACACCTGCTGCACATGCGCTAACCCGGTATGGTATATTCCGCTGATAGCGCATGACCACATTAGGGAGCAGCATCCATGTCCCTGAACCTAAGCACCGTCCAGATCGAAAAGCCGGAAGCGACCAACTTCATCCTGGGGCAAAGCCACTTCATCAAGACCGTCGAAGACATGCACGAGGCGCTCGTGACCGCCGTGCCCAACATCAAGTTCGGGCTGGCCTTCTGCGAAGCCTCCGGCGCGTGTCTCGTCCGCTGGACAGGCACCGATGAGGCGATGATCGCGCTGGCAAAGCAGAACGCGCTGGCGCTCTCCGCCGGGCACAGCTTCATCCTCTTCCTCGGCGACGGCTTCTTCCCGATCAACGTGCTTCACGCGGTCAAGGCCGTGCCGGAAGTCGTGCGCATCTTCTGCGCGACGGCCAACCCGACAGAAGTCATCATCGCCGAGAGCGAGCAGGGGCGCGGCATCCTGGGTGTGATCGATGGCTTCCCCAGCAAGGGCATCGAAGACGACGAGGGCATCGCCTGGCGCAAAGGCCTGCTGCGTAAGTTCGGTTACAAGCTGTAATCTCAGATAGAGGGCACAGATCGCCCACCCGATGCTCGAAGCATCGGGCTAAGTTCAAGCGAAGCCACCTGGAAGGTGGCTGGTCAATCCTCAGTGCATTCTGGCAGCCTGCTGAAGCAGGCTTCGCAGCGCCAGCCAGTGGCTTTGAGCCATTGGCGATCCTACAAGCTGGGCTGAACGGCGCGCACCGTGCGCTTGCGGCCAAACTTGGCGAACTGTGCCAGCGGCACGAGCACGCCATAGGTGTGATAGCCCTCGTTGGGCGCGGGCACTTCACGATAGCGCAGCTTCCAGCCCGGCAGCATGAAGCGCACAACCTCCAGCGGCAGCATGTGGATCACGCCAAGCGGCGGCACGTAGTAGATCAGCATGTCCGCCTGCGAGGTGTAGGCCCAGCCGGGCGTGCGCGCCTCGTAGACGGAGATCGTCTCGATGAAGGCGTTGTGCGTCTCGGCAGCCTGCCAGTCAGCCTTATATTCGATCTTGAGGCGTTCGCCGTTGTTCTTGCGGGTGAAGACGCGGTCGTAGCCATCGCGCCGCTCGGTCTGCGCATCGACCTGCCGGATGGTGAACCAGCGCGAGAAGTAGCGGTCCAGGAAAGCTTCAGCCTGCTTCCCCAGCGCCAACTGCGCCTTGAAGTCATAGGTTTGCAGCGGTAGAGATGCCATGCGTTGATACCTCGCACACCATCGACCCTTGCGCAATAATAGAACGGATTTTCGATCCGTGTCAAGTAAGCATCTTGTTATGTCTGGCGAGCGATGTGAATTCACGCCGCGTTGACAGCGACAGGGCGTGGGCGTATGCTGGAGACAACGAGATTATTCGCGAGGCTACCTATGGAGTTCCAGGCACCGCCGGTTCCTCTTGAGTACACCCCGGAAGGCGTGATTCGTATCACCGGGACGCGTGTGACTCTCGATTCTGTGCTCTATCACTTCAACCACGGCGCGACGCCCGAAACAATTGCGCAGAAATACCCGACTCTCTCATTGTCGGATGTCTATGCGGTGATTGCCTACTACTTGCAGCACAGGCAGCCACTGGACGCTTATCTCGCTGAGAGTGAACGGGTACAAGAGCAAATCGACGACCGCATCGACGCAGACTATCCACAAACCGGAATCCGTGAGCGCCTGCTCGCCCGGCGCACATCATCCACGTGAAATGCGACCTGCGCGATGGCGATCAAGCTCCTGTTTGACGAGAATTTCGACAACGACATTATTCGCGGATTGAGACTCCGCAGCTCTACAGCTGAGATCACCCGCGTACAGGACATAGGACTTCGGACAGTTGACGACGACACCATCCTGGAGTGGGCGACAAATGAAGGTTATCTGCTTGTCACAAGCGACATCCGTACCATCGAGCCGAAGTTCAAGACATTTGTAACTTCGGGCAGATCAATGACGGGTGTGGTACTTATTCGACAGGGTACGTCGATTGGGGCTGCGATTGATGATTTGCTCCTGCTCATCGAAGCCAGTCAACCCAACGAATGGGATAACCAGATCATTCGTCTACCGCTGCGATAGCTCAAGCGCGCATGTCTTCCGGCACGGCTAGAAACTATCAAGCACACGCATTGCTCATGCCTCGTCACTCATCGCCTACCTGAGCACCAAGCACACCCCTACCTCGCCACGCTGTCTCGACCTAGAGCGTGATCGTGCCGCGCTCGATCAGGAAGACGACGACGAGGATCGCGATGTTGATGACGATGCCGACGAAGCCTTTATCCGGCAGCCGCTGAAACTGCCCATCCCAGAACAGCACAGTGATTGCCGAGGCAAACACGGCAGCGATCACCACCAGCGGCGACCACCAGTCCGCGCGCGCCAGCACACCGACACCCCCGACGACGAACAGGATCGTCGCTGCCCCATACAGCACCGTCGCCAGCAGGCGCGTGTTCACGTCGCCCAGCACGCTCGAAAACGCCCACGACCGCTCCGGCCAGCCGACCAGCGGCGGGTCAAGATCAAACAACTGGCGGCTCAGGGCCAGATAGAGCAGATGCACCAATCCGTGCAGCACGAGAAAGATACCGAACACTGTATTCAACATTGCGGCTTCTCCTAAATCTCTTCAGGCGGCAAACAACGCCGAAAGGGTCTACCTTCGGATTTTGTGGCGTTGGAGCGACGAAAAGAATGTGTGCAGCGTTGAAATCTATAACGATTGACATTTTTCCTCTAAGGTAGCCTAGCATATTTGACAGCGAAGCACGCCCGCAAAGTGACAAAGATAATTCTCGATTGTGAAGAACATCATAACGCGAGCTGGGCAAGCCATGTTTCGTCGGTACCACAACGCGCTGGAGAGTGCCGCCAATGCCAGCCCGCCTGCCCCCACGACGAGCGCAAATGAGCGTTAGAGTTTACTAATTTTGAAGCTCCTTCCGGGTTTTTGCTGTACCATGGAGACTCGCGCCAATTGCCTGAGCGCGCTTGCCGAAGCAACCTGGTTTGCGGCTTTCAGGGGCTGGCGAGCGGAGGCAAACGTCGGCGCGTGGCAACCCTGTAACGATTCAAATAGCGACGAGGCTGTATGCGCTTTTCATCGATGCTGCGTGGCTTGGCTCTGGTCGTCCTCCTGCTGCTGATCGTTCCCAGCCTTGCGCAAACCACAGCCCTCGATCTCATTGGCAATGCGCGCGCGCTGGCACAATCCGGTACGATAACGTCCATCATGCCGGTCGGCGATTCGATCACCCAGGGCAGCGGCCAGCAGAACAGCTACCGGCGCGCCTTGTGGCAGCTCATTCAAGCTGGTGGCTACGGCGCGGATTTCGTCGGCAGCCAGACCAGCAACTACGCCGCCCCGCCGCCCAACCCTGATTTCGACCTCAATCACGAGGGACATTGGGGCTGGCGCGCGGATCAGGTGCTGGCTCAGCTACCCGGTTGGGCCGCCGCTTATCAACCGCAGGTCGTCCTCATCCACCTGGGCACCAACGACATCCTCCAGGGGCAAAGCGTCACCAGCACGACCAACGAACTCGGCCAGATCATCGATGTCCTGCGCGGCGTGCGGCCTGACGTGGTCATCCTGCTGGCACAGATCATCCCCAACCAGTTCAGCAATGTGAGCCCGCTCAACAACGCCATCGCGACGCTGGCAGCGCAAAAGAACAGCGCCCAGTCGCCCGTCGTCCTCGTCGATCAGTTCAGCGGCTTCAATGTGGGGGCAGATACCTACGACGGCATTCATCCCAACAACAGCGGCG